>NZ_LGEG01000067.1 GCF_001280125.1 Streptomyces sp. NRRL F-6492 | reverse complement strand
CTCGATGTGGTTCCTGGTCACACAATGCTCAGGTCGCATGACACCATCCCACCACCTACAGCCCGGAGCTTGGACGGTGATCCGTAAGAAACTGCCTAGACGCGGATCGGCTTCGTCAGCCTCACTCCGCCGTGGGTCGGCCGCTATTCCCTCGACAAGTACCTGACGCGCCGGGAGCTGCCGGTCCTGACCGAGGAGGCGCCGTCCGAGATCCGTGTCCTGACCGTCGAGGAGGACCGGCGCTCCACCGCGGCGGCGCCGCCGCTGATGTACGCGGCGCTGCGCTGGATCGCGGCGGGGGCGGCCGCCGGGTGGTGGCGACGGGGCGCACGGAGCTGCTCGGCATCTATCTCGCCGCCGGGCTGCGGCCGGTGGGGCGTACGGTCCGCTCGGGCGCGGTCTCCTTCGAGGTCCTCAGCGGCTGCGTGGCCGAGCTGTCACGGGCGGTCGCGGAGCGCCACGGCCGGATCCTGGAGCGGTTGCGGACGGGCCTGGACTGGCAGCTCGACGTGCCCTTCGCGCCGCGCGGGGACGGCTGTGAGCACGGCGGGGCGTTCTTCTCGGCGATCGGTACCGGCTTCCGGTCGCTGTCCCGCCGCCACGAGGTGGTCGCGGCGGACGTGCTGGACGCCTGGTTCCCGCCGTCCCCGGAGGTCCTCGCGGTCCTCGCGGAGGATCCGGGGTGGGGCGGCCCGGACCTCGCCGCCGACGGGCGCGGAGGGGCTGCTCGCGGAGATCGCCGCCGCCCGGCGGCTGCCGGGGGAGTCGCCGGTGGTGGAAGCGGGTTCGCCCGATCTGATCTTCCGGGCGTTCGGCCGGTGGCTGACGCCGGGCAGTCGGGTGCTGCTGCTCGATCCGGGCTACGGGGAGTACGCCCATGTCACCGAGCGGGTGATCGGCTGCCGGGTCGACCGGCTCCGGCTGCGCCGGGAGGACGGCTGGCTGCTCGACCCGGCCCGGCTCGCCGCCGCGACCGGCGGAGGACGGTACGACCTCGTGGTGGTGGTCAACCCGAACAACCCGACCGGCCGCCACGTCCCGGCCGACGCGCTGCGCGCGGTGATCGAGGCCTCGCCCGCGCGGACCCGGTGGTGCATCGACGAGGCGTATCTGGGCTATGTCGACCCGCCGGACTCGCTCGCCTCGCTCGCTTCGGCCGACGCCCGGGTCGTGGTCTGCACCTCGCTGTCGAAGATGTACGCGCTGTCGGGGATGCGGGCCGCGTATCTGGTGGCCTGTCCGGAGACGGCCGGGGAGCGGGCCCGCCGGGGGCCCGTGTGGTCGGGCGTTCTGGCCGGCCTGGTGCCGTCCGGCGCCCTCGGCCTCGTCCTGTTCGTGGCCGTGTCGGTCGCCGACATCGTCGCGTACGCGGCGGGCCGCCGTCTCGGCGGACCCCGGCTCTTCCCGCTGTCGCCCGCCAAGCGGTGGAGCGGCACGCTGGCCGGGGCCGCGGCCGGGCTTCTCACGCTGGCCGCGCTGTCCTGCCTGACGTGGCAGACGGCGGTGCCCGTGGCGCTCGGCGGCCCGCTCGGGGACCTGCTGGAGTCGATGGTCAAGCGGGGCGCCCGCACCAAGGACACCGGGCGCTGGCTGCCCGGCTCCGGCGGCCTCCTCGACCGGATCGACTCCCTCCTCGTCGCCCTGGCGGTGCTGTTGGTACTGCAGTGGGCGCGGGACCGACCGGGACCGGCCGCGGGCGATGTCGTCGACGCGGTCCTCTTCGCCGTCCGAGTGGGCGGCTTCAGGAAAGAAGGGTGTGCAGGGCCGCGGTGACGGCGGTGGCGAGGGTGATGACTCCGGCGAAGACGGCCGCGGCACGGGTGAGGGCCGCGGGGTAGGTGGCGCCGTCCATGCGGGCCAGCTTGCCCGCACCGGCCGCGGCCAGCAGCGCGACGACGATCACGAGGGCGAGGGTCAGGAGGACGACAGCGATGGACACGGCAAGCTCCTTGTTTCCGTGAGGTGTTGACGTGGTCCAAAGTCGTCAGGATCTTGTTCGCCGTGGTTCGTCGGGACGAAGATGGACACCGGCGAACACCTCGACGAGGCGGGAGCGAGCACGTGCACGACGACCGGGACGACCGCGCCGAGGCCCTCACCGAGCTGCGCCGGAGGATGGCCGACGGCCTCGCCCGCGCCGGGCTGGACCAGACACGACTGGCCACCCGGGCCGGGCTGGGACGCACCACGGTGTCGGGGGCTCTCTCACCCAGAAAACCCGCGCCCTCCGCGCAGACGGTGGCGGCGATCGCCGAGGTACTGCGGCTGCCGGTCCAGGAACTGCTGGACCTGCGACAGGCCGCGATCGAGAAGGTCGGCCCGGCCGCCGCGGCCGGACCGGGCCGGCCGATCGACGCGTGGGAGCCGCACGATCTGGAAGTGCACCCCGCCGGGCCTGGTGGCCCGGCCTCTGGCGCGCAAGGGCCCGGGAGGCGGGCGCTGCCGGGGTACGTGGTCCGCGAGCACGATCAGGTGCTGGCCGAGGCCGTCCGGGACGCCGCCGCGGGCCGCAGCCGAATCGTGGTCCTGGTGGGCGGCTCCTCCACGGGCAAGACACGGGCTTGCTGGGAAGCGGTCCAGCCCCTCGCCGAGCAGGGGTGGCTGCTCTGGCACCCCTTCGACCCGACCCGTGCGCACGCCGCGCTGGAGGACCTGCGCCGTGTCGGCCCGCGTACCGTGGTCTGGCTGAACGAGGCCCAGCACTACCTCGGCGACCCCGTACTGGGCGAGCGGATCGCGGCGGCCGTCCACCAGCTGTTGCTCAGCCCCGAAAGCCGCCCCGTCCTCGTACTCGGCACTCTGTGGCCCCCCTACGCCCAGCAGTACGCGCTCCTGCCCGGATCGGGAGAACCGGATCCGCACAGCCGCGTCCGCGAACTGCTCTCCGGTCGCACACTCGGCGTCTCCGACACCTTCGACGCCCGCGCCCTGGCGCAGGCGACCGTCCTGGCCGACGAAGGAGACCGGTTGCTCGGTGACGCCCTCACCCGCGCCCGCGCCGACGGGCGGGTGACGCAAGACCTGGCCGGCGCCCCCGAGCTCCTCAACCGCTACCAGCACGCCGGCCCACCCGCCAAGGCGCTCCTCGAAGCGGCGATGGACGCACGCCGTCTCGGCGTCGGCCTCCACCTTCCCCGGGCCTTCCTCACCGACGCCGCCCGCGACTACCTCACCGACACCGACTACGACCGGCTCACCGACGACTGGTCGGAACAGGCCTACGCCGAAATCGCCCGGGACGTCCACGGTCGGCACGCCCCGCTGCGCCGCACCGCCCACCGGCCCTCACGGCGTCCACCAGCCCCCGCCGTCGACTCCGCCGCCCCACCCACCACCGACCCGCTGTACCAGCTCGCCGACTACCTCGAACAACACGGCCGCCAAACCCGCGGCGACCTCTGCCCGCCCGCCTCCTTCTGGCACTCCGCCCACGTCCACCTCACCGACGCCGGCACCCTTCACCGCCTGGCCCGCGCAGCCCAGGCCCGCCACCGCCTGCAATGGGCCCACCACCTCCACCACCGGGCCGCCCGCCACGGCAGCATCGATGCCCTGCGGGAACTGGCCCGCATGCAATCAGTGGTGGAGGACTGGCAAGGCGCAGAGCACTACGCCCGGCGGGCAGCCGAACAGGGGGAGACGGGCACCCTTTACCAACTGGCCGAGTTGAGGAAGCGCTACGGCGATGAGCAGGAGGCCTTGATCCTGCTCCGGCAGGCCGCCGACCACGGCCATCCCGCCGCTCTGCTCGACCTGACGGCGTCGCACCAGAACACCGAGGACAGCAAGGGCACCCAAGCCCCTGTCCAGCAGATCGCGGATCAAGACGACACCGCCGCCCTGTTCGACCTCGCCCTGTCACAAGAAGCGCTCGGCCACGGCGAAGACGCCGAGGACCTCGCGCAGCGGGCCGCCGAACACGGTGACACGCGTGCCCTGTTCGACCTGGCCCGCATGCGGGAGAAAGCCGGAAACAACGAAAGCGCCGAGGCTCTGTTGCGAAAAGCCGCGGACCACGGCTCCCCCCGCGCCTTGATCGATTTGGCCCGCATGCGCGAGATGGCCGGGGACAAAGAAGACGCCGAGATCCATGCCCGCCGGGCAATCGACCGAGGCCACTTCGAAGACCTACTGAATCATGCCGAGGGACGGATTCTGGTCGACAGGCTATGGCCCAACGGCCTGGACCCGGACGGAACGCCGACACCCCCATGGCGGCCGCTACCAGCCTGGTGAACCGGTCAAGGTAGGCACGTCGCCTCACACGATCACACCTCTCCTGTTCTCGAACGGCCAGTACTGACCGACCGGCTCTTCCCCCGCACGGTCCTGGAGTTCGGTGCAAAGGGCCGGCCTTCCCTCACCCGCAGCCGGACCCTCGACCAGCCAGAGGACACCGATGCCCCACCGCGATCCGCACAAGCAAGCCCGAGCCGGAAGACGGCAAGGATCCGCCTCTTCGTGAACAGCACCGGCACGTATGTGGCGGCCGCGATCGCCGGTCCGCAGCCGTACTGGTGTGCGGGGGCCGCGCGGGGGCATACGGACGGCACCCTTTCGAAAGGAGCTCCGCACATGCTCGGTATAGCCGCCGCCGTCCTGTTCTTCA
>NZ_LGEG01000066.1 GCF_001280125.1 Streptomyces sp. NRRL F-6492 | reverse complement strand
CGCCGGCTCGATCGGGTGATCATCCGTTTCGCGGGTGATTCGGGTGACGGGATGCAGTTGACGGGTGACCGGTTCACCTCGGAGACGGCGTCGTTCGGCAACGACCTGTCGACGCTGCCGAATTTCCCGGCGGAGATCCGTGCGCCGGCCGGGACGCTGCCGGGGGTGTCCTCGTTCCAGCTGCACTTCGCCGACCACGACATCCTCACTCCCGGTGACGCGCCGAACGTGCTGGTGGCGATGAACCCGGCCGCGCTGAAGGCGAACATCGCCGACGTGCCCTACGGCGGGGAGGTCATCGTCAACACGGACGAGTTCGCCAAGCGGGCGATGGCGAAGGTCGGCTATGCGGTCTCGCCGCTGGAGGACGGTTCGCTGGAGGGCTACCGGGTGCATCCGGTGCCGCTGACGACGCTGACGCTGGAGGCGCTGAAGGACTTCGGGCTGCCGCGCAAGGAGGCCGAGCGGTCGAAGAACATGTTCGCGCTGGGGCTGCTGTCGTGGATGTATCACCGGCCGACGGAGGGCACCGAGGCGTTCTTGCGGGCGAAGTTCGCGAAGAGGCCGCGGATCGCGGAGGCGAACGTGGCCGCGTTCCGGGCGGGCTGGAACTTCGGGGAGACGACGGAGGACTTCGCCGTCTCCTACGAGGTCGCCCCCGCCACCGCCGCCTTCCCCGCCGGCGTCTACCGCAACATCTCGGGGAACCTGGCCCTGTCCTACGGGCTGATCGCGGCCGCCCGGCAGGCCGACCTGCCGCTGTACCTGGGCTCGTATCCGATCACGCCGGCCTCCGACATCCTGCACGAACTGAGCCGGCACAAGAACTTCGGCGTGCGCACGTTCCAGGCGGAGGACGAGATCGCCGGGATCGGCGCGGCGCTGGGCGCGGCGTTCGGCGGCTCGCTGGCGGTGACCACCACCTCCGGTCCCGGGGTGGCGCTGAAGTCGGAGACGATCGGGCTGGCGGTGTCGCTGGAGCTGCCGCTGCTGATCGTGGACATCCAGCGCGGCGGTCCCTCGACGGGGCTGCCGACCAAGACCGAGCAGGCCGATCTGCTGCAGGCGATGTACGGGCGCAACGGGGAGGCGCCGGTGCCGGTGGTCGCGCCCCGCACGCCGGGCGACTGCTTCGACGCGGCCCTGGAGGCCGCCCGGATCGCCCTGACCTACCGCACCCCGGTCTTCCTGCTGTCCGACGGCTACCTCGCCAACGGCTCCGAGCCCTGGCGCATCCCCGAGACCGGCGAGCTGCCGGATCTGCGGACCACGTTCGCCACCGGCCCCAACCACGAACTGCCGGACGGGACGGAGGTGTTCTGGCCCTACAAACGCGACCCCGAGACCCTGGCCCGCCCCTGGGCGGTGCCCGGCACGGCGGGCCTGGAGCACCGGATCGGGGGAATCGAGAAGCAGGACGGGACGGGGAACATCTCCTACGACCCGGCCAACCACGACTTCATGGTCCGCACCCGCCAGGCCAAGACCGACAACATCGCCGTCCCCGACCTCGACGTCGACGACCCGGACCGGGCCCGCACCCTGGTGCTGGGCTGGGGGTCGACCTACGGGCCGGTCACGGCGGCCGTCCGGCGTATCCGCCGGGAGGGCGGGGCGATCGCCCAGGCCCACCTGCGCCACCTCAACCCCTTCCCCCGCAACCTCGGCGACGTCCTGCGGCACTACGACACGGTGGTCGTGCCGGAGATGAACCTCGGCCAGCTCGCCACCCTGATCCGGGCCCGCTACCTGGTGGACGCCCGCAGCCACACCCAGGTCAACGGGATGCCGTTCAAGGCCGAACAGCTCGCCGCCGTCCTCAAGGAGGCCATCAAGGAGGCCATCGATGAGTGAGCCGCTCCTGAACCTGGTGCCCCGCGCCGAGGCCGTCCAGTCCATGAAGGACTTCAAGTCCGACCAGGAAGTGCGCTGGTGCCCCGGCTGCGGCGACTACGCCGTACTGGCCGCCGTCCAGGGCTTCATGCCCGAACTCGGCCTGGCCAGGGAGAACATCGTCTTCGTCTCCGGCATCGGCTGCTCCTCCCGCTTCCCCTACTACATGAACACCTACGGGATGCACTCCATCCACGGCCGCGCCCCCGCCATCGCCACCGGCCTGGCCACCTCGCGCCGCGACCTGTCGGTCTGGGTCGTCACCGGCGACGGCGACGCCCTGTCCATCGGCGGCAACCACCTCATCCACGCCCTGCGCCGCAACGTCAACCTCACCATCCTGCTCTTCAACAACCGCATCTACGGCCTCACCAAGGGCCAGTACTCCCCCACCAGCGAAACCGGCAAGATCACCAAATCCACCCCGATGGGCTCCCTGGACGCGCCGTTCAACCCGGTCTCCCTCGCACTGGGCGCGGAGGCCTCCTTCGTGGCCCGCACCGTCGACTCCGACCGCAAACACCTCACCGAGGTCCTGCGCCGGGCCGCCGACCACAACGGCACCGCCCTGGTGGAGATCTACCAGAACTGCAACATCTTCAACGACGGCGCCTTCGAGGTCCTCAAGGACAGGGACCGGGCCCAGGAAGCGGTGATCCGCCTCGAACACGGACAGCCGATCCGCTTCGGCACCGGCCTGGCCAAGGGCGTGGTGCGCGACCCGGCCACCGGCGACCTGGAGGTCGTGGAGGTGACGCCCGCCAACGAGGACCGGATCCTCGTCCACGACGCCCACGCCACCACCCCCACCACCGCCTTCGCCCTCTCCCGCCTCGCCGACCCCGACACCCTCCACCACACCCCCATCGGCGTCTTCCGGTCGGTGGACCGGCCGGTCTACGACACCCTCATGGCCGAACAGCTCGACACCGCCGTCGAACAACACGGCAACATGGCCGAACAGCTCGACACCGCCGTCGAACAACACGGCAAAGGCGACCTCGCCCACCTCCTCACCGGCAACGACACCTGGACCGTCACCGGCTGACGCGGCCGGAGTGACGGCGCGACGACGTGACGGGGGGGGCGGGTCCACCGGGGCCCGCCCCCTCTCACGACTCCTCCGCCCTCTTCGCCTCCGCCACCGCCGCCTCCGCGAACTCCCCCAGGAAGTGCGGCTTCCCGTCCCTCACCTGCCAGAGGAAGAGCCCGACGAGGCTCGCGGCGCTGCTCTCCCGGCCCGCCGACGAGTACATCTTGGCGAGCCCCCGGTACGGGGTCTGCCGCAGGCCGTTCGCGACCCCCGACGCCGTCGCCTCGGAGTGGTTCCCGACCGTCGTGCCCAGCGCCTGGAGCGTCCAGTTGACGGCGTCGTACGCCTCCGTGGCGTACGGGTCGACGGGGGTGGTGCCGGGCAGGCCCCAGCGCTTCCGGTACGCGGCGGCGAAGTCCTCCGCCGCCGGGAGGCCGTCCGGGTCGACGTGGGCCGTGCCGAAGTACCAGCCCTCGGCCGCCGGGCCCGCGAGGTCGAGGAACTCCTGCGCGAAGGGCCGTTCGACGCTGCCGCAGGGCCCCCGGAAGCCCTGGTCGCGCAGGGCCTTCGCGCAGAGGGCGGCCCGGCGCGGCGAGGTCCCCACGTACATCACGGCCTGCGGGTCCGTCGCGAGGGCGGCCCGGACGGCGGGGGCGAAGTCCTCGCCGTCCGCCTCGACGGGGTGGGAGGTCGCCGTCCCGCCCCGCGCCTGCGAGGGCGGGGTGGCCTTCACGCTCCTGACCGCGAACCAGGTGTACCGGCCGCCGTCGCGGTCCTCCACGAGGGCGGTCCGGACGATCCCGCGCTCGGAGAGGTAGCGCGCGAACGGCACGATCATCGAGTCCGGGGAGGGGCGGGGTTCGAAGTAGGTGCGTTTGGTGGTCTGCCCCTCCACCGTGTTGCCGGTGGGGACGGCGGCGAGGACGCTCACCAGGGGGACGGAGCGGTCGACGAGTTCGGCCACCGCGGCGAGGACGCTCGGGACGGTCGTCGGGCCGACGACGCCGACGAGCCTCTCGTCCTGGAGCAGGGTGCGGGCGGCGGTCGTGGCGCGCTTCCCGTCCCCGCCGTCGTCGGCGGTGCGCAGGACCACGTCGAAGGCGCGGTCCTCGCGGGCGTTGTGGGCCTCCACCGCCAGCCGGGCGCCGCGCTCCTGCGCCCGCCCGGCCGCCCCGGTGGGGCCGCTCAGGTCGGTGAGGACGCCGATCGTGTACGCGGGGAGGGCGGCGCCCTTGCCCGCTCCGGTCCCCGTGCCCCTTCCGGCGGGGGCGCGGCCGAGGAGCCAGGCGGTCAGGCCGCCCGCCCCGGCGACGGCCGCCGCGGACCCGGCGATCAGGACGCGGCGGCGCGGGATCCCGCCGGCCGCCGGTCCGGGGGGCACGAGCAGGGTCGCCTCGGGGACCGGCAGGTCGAGGACGCGTGAGGAGCGCCGGGCGATCAGCGCGGGCAGGCCGGGCGGCAGCCAGTCCCCCGCCGGTCCTTCGGCCTCCCCGAGGGCGGCCCGCACCTCCGCGGCCGTGGGCCGGGCCGCCGGGGCCTTGGCCAGACAGGCCGTGACCAGGGGCAGGATCGTGTCCGGGACCTCGCGGAGGTCCGGCTCCTCGTGGACGGTGCGGTAGACGACGGCGGCCACCGCGCCCGTACCGAAGGGGCGCTCGCCGGTCAGGGCGTACGCGAGGACGCAGCCCAGCGAGAAGACGTCGCCGGCCGGGCCGACCTCCTCCGCCCCGCCGACGCGGGCCTGTTCGGGGGCGAGGAAGCCGGGGGTGCCGATCATCGCGTCCGTGGCGGTCAGGGCGGTGGCCCCGGCGGACCGGGCGATGCCGAAGTCGATGAGGCGCGGCCCGTCGAGGGCGAGGAGGACGTTCCCCGGTTTGACGTCCCGGTGGACGAGCCCCGCCGTGTGCATGCCGGCGAGCGCGGCGGCGAGCCGGGCGCCCAGGGCCCGTACGGTCGGCTCGGGCAGGGCGCCGTGCAGGGCGACGGCCTCGGCGAGCGAGGGCCCGGGGACGAACTCGGTCGCCAGCCAGGGCTCCCGGGCCTCCGGGTCGGCGCCGAGGACGCGGACGACCCAGCGGCCGGTGATCCGCCCGGCGATCCGGGTCTCGCGGCGGAACCGCTCCCGGAAGCCGGGGTCGGCGGCGTGCTCGGCGCGGATGAGCTTGAGCGCGACGAGCGCCCCGCCGGCGGAGCGGGCGAGGTAGACCACGCCCATGCCGCCGGCGCCGAGACGGCC
Source organism: Streptomyces sp. NRRL F-6492 (assembly GCF_001280125.1). GTDB lineage: Bacteria > Actinomycetota > Actinomycetes > Streptomycetales > Streptomycetaceae > Streptomyces. The sequence goes on along the minus strand of NZ_LGEG01000066.1, from coordinate 2,401 downwards.
GAGGAGCCGGTAGCCCGCGATCGAGGAGGGGTCGGCCCTGCGGAGCGGCTGCACGGGCGGTCAGGCCTTCGTCTTGTCGGCGGGAACGGCGGGCGCGGTGCCGACCGCCTTGTAGGCGCCGTCCTGCACGCCGTACACGAACGTGCCGACGCCGGTGAGGTCGCCGTACTTGTCGAAGGAGTAACCGCCCATGACGCCGGTGTACTTCTTCGCCCGCAGCTGTGCCCAGAGGCCCTTGCGGGCCGGGGTCCCGCCGGCCTTCGCGTTCGTGGCGAGCTGGTCCAGGACCATGTTCACCACGTCGTACGACTCGCCCGTGTAGTACGCGGGAGCGGCGCCGTAGCGCTTGCGGTACGCGGCGGTGAAGCCGGCGGCCTCCTTGCGGGTCGCGGGGTCGAGGACGGGCGCGCCGAAGAACCAGTTCTCGGCGGCCGGCCCGGCCTCCTTCAGGAAGGCGGGGCCGAAGGCGTGCTGGCCGCCGAACCGGGGCCCGGTGAAGCCGAGTTCGAGGAGGGCGCGGGCGGCGAGGACGGCGGTCTCGCGGACCCCGCAGTGGACGTACGCGTCCATGCCCGCGTCCATCATCTCGCCGACGATCGTGCGGTAGTCCCGCGCGCGGGCGGGGACGACCCGGTAGTGCGGGGTGATCTTGGCCTGTCCGAAGCCGAACTGGACGCCGCGCACGAGGAGCCAGCTGTACTGGTCGTCCGTGCGCTCCTGGAGGACGCCGGGCTTCCGGATCGTGGGCAGGAGCGTGACGGCGAACGCGAGGTACGCGCCGCCCATGGGGTGGTTGGGGATGGCCCGGAGGACCGTGGCGTTGGGCGGGCTCTGCTTGTCCCGCAGGGTGAAGAGGTTGTAGCCGGCGGAGGTGGTGAGCAGCGGGAGGCCGGCCTCCTCGAAGGCGGGGAGCGCGGCCTGTCCGGTGTCGTCGGAGGTGGGGCCGAGGACGGCGACGACGCCGGGGTCGGTGGTGAGCCCGCGGGCCGCTTCGAGGGCGGCGGTCCGGTCGCCCCGGTCGTCGGCGACCTTGAGTTCGAGGGCGAACGGCTTGTCCCGGCGGGCGTTGAACTGCTCGACGGCGAGGCGGGCGCCGCGCTCCTGGGCCAGCCCGATCTCCTTGGCGGGGCCGGAGAGGTCGGCGAGGACGCCGATCTTCCAGGAGGTGCGGGGCGGGGGGTTCTTGCCGTCGCCCCCGCGCCCGTCGTTCCCGAGGGCCGACCAGGCGGCGAAGGAGCCGCCGCCGACGGCGAGGGCGGCGGCGCCGGAGGCGAGGAGCAGGAAGCCGCGTCTGCTGCGCTTCGGCGGCTCCGCCGGGCCGGTGCCCGCCGCGGTCGCGTCGATCCCCGGCAGGGCGAGCATGCGGGCGGAGCGCTCGGCGATGGTCCGGACGACGGGGGCGGGCAGCCACTCGGCGGTGTCGCCGGGGTCGTCCTCGACGAGCCGTACGCCCGTCTCCGCGGCGGCCGGGCGGGCGGCGGGGTCCTTGGCGAGGCAGGCCCGGACGAGGTCGAGCAGCCCTTCGGGGACGCCGGTGAGGTCGGGTTCGTCGTGGACGGTCCGGTACAGGAGGGCGTCCGGGGTGCCGGTGCCGAAGGGCGGGCGCCCGGTCGCCGCGTACGCGAGGAGGCAGCCGAGGGCGAAGACGTCGGTGGCGGGCCCGATGGCGTCGGCGCGGGCCTCCGCCTGCTCGGGGGCGAGGAAGCCGGGGGTGCCGACGACCATGTCGGTGGCGGTGAGGGCGGTCTCGCCGGTGGCGCGGGCGATGCCGAAGTCGATGAGCCGGGGGCCGTCGACGGCGAGGAGGACGTTCCCCGGTTTGACGTCCCGGTGGACGAGCCCGGCCGCGTGCACGGCGGCGAGGGCGCGGGCGACGGACCGGCCGAGGAGGCGGACGCTCCGCTCGGGCAGCGCGCCGTGCGCGGCGACGGCCTCGCCGAGGGAGGGCCCGGCGACGAAGGCGGTGGCCATCCAGGGCTCGGGGGCGTCCGGGTCGGCGCCGGTGACGGGGACGGCCCAGGGGCTGGAGACCCGGCGGGCGGCCTCGACCTCGCGGCGGAACCGGGCCCGGAAGTCGGGCTGGTCGGCCTGGTCGGCGTGGGTGACCTTGACGGCGGCGAGCTCGCCGCCCTCCGTACGGCCCAGGTAGACGACCCCCATGCCACCGGCCCCGAGCCGCCCGAGCAGCCGGTAACCGGCGATGACGGAGGGATCGGAGGGGAGGAGAGGCTGAAGGTCCCCGGGCTGGGACGGGTTCCCTTCGGGGTTTCCTGCGGGGGGCTGGGGCGGCGCGCCGTGCGCGGCGACGGCCTCGTGGAGGGAGGGCCCGGCGACGAAGGCGGTGGCCATCCAGGGCTCGGGGGCGTCCGGGTCGGCGCCGGTGCCGGGGACGGCCCAGGGG
>NZ_LGEG01000065.1 GCF_001280125.1 Streptomyces sp. NRRL F-6492 | reverse complement strand
CGGGCACGCTCAGGCGGCTGCCGGGGTGGGTGGTGTGATCAAGACGGTGATGGCGTTGCGGGCAGGGGTACTGCCGAAGACGCTGCACGCGCGGGAGCCGTCGCCGTTCGTGGAGTGGGAGGGCTCTGGGGTCCGGCTGCTGGGGGAGCAGGAGACGTGGCCCGAGCGCGGGCGTCCGCGCCGGGCGGGGGTGTCCTCGTTCGGGATCAGCGGCACCAACAGCCACGTCATCCTCGAACAGGCCCCGGAACACGACGATCACGTCGGTCCCGCCCAGCCCGGACCCACGGCCGACGAGCCCGGAGCCGTCTCGGAGCGTCCGGCCCCGCCCGTCCTGCTCTCCGGCAACACCCCGGCCGCGTTGCGCCGTCAGGCCGCCGCGCTCGCCGACCACCTGCGCGCCCACCCCGACACCGACGCGCACGCGCTCGCCGCCGCCCTCGCCCGGCGCGCCCGCCACGCCCACGGCGCGGCGGTCCCGTTCGACGGCGACGGCGACCCGGACCGGCTCTCCGCCGCGCTGCGCGCGCTCGCCGACGGAGAGGTCCACGACGCCCTGATCACCGGCGAACGGGCCGCCGGCCGCACCGTGTTCGTCTTCCCCGGCCAGGGCTCCCAATGGAGCGGCATGGCCCGCGAACTCCTCGACGCCAGCCCCGTGTTCCGGGACGGGATCGAGGCCTGCGCCGCCGCGCTCGCCCCGCACACCGACTGGTCCCTGCTCGACGTGCTGCGCGGCGCGCCCGATGCCCCCGGCCTCGACCGGGTCGACGTCGTCCAGCCGGTGCTCTTCGCCGTCATGGTCTCCCTCGCCGGGCTGTGGCGGTCGGCCGGCGTCGTGCCCGACGCCGTCGTCGGACACTCCCAGGGCGAGATCGCCGCCGCGTACGTGGCGGGCGCGCTCTCCCTCGCGGACGCGGCGAAGCTCGTCGCCCTGCGCAGCCGTGCCCTGACCGGCATCGCCGGCGACAGCGGCATGGTCTCCGTCGCCCTCGACGCCGACGCCCTCGCCCCCGTGCTCGCCGAACACCCGGACGAGCTGGAGATCGCCGTGCGCAACGGGCCCCGCGCCACCGTGGTCGCCGGTGGAGACACCGCCCTCGGCGCCCTCCTGGCCTGGTGCGAGGAGCACGGGGTGCGCGCCCGCCGCATCCCCGTCGACTACGCCTCGCACACCCGGTACGTCGAGCCGCTGCGCGAGCACCTGCTGGAGCTCGGGGCCGGTCTGACACCGGGCACGGCCGGGACCGCGTTCTACTCCGCCGTGACCGGCGGCCCGGTCGCCACGGACACCCTCGACGCCGGATACTGGTACCGCAACCTGCGCGAGACCGTGCGGTTCGAGGCCGCCGTCGACAGCCTCGTCGACTCCGGTCACCGGCGCTTCGTCGAGGTCAGCCCGCACCCCGTGCTCACCTTCGCCGTCGAGGAGATCCTCGCCGGGCGCGGCGTCGCCGCGTTCACCGGCGGCACCCTGCGCCGCGACCACGGCGGCCCGGACACGTTCCGGCGCTCCCTGGCCGCCGCGCACCTCGGCGGCGCGCCCGTCGCCTGGGACGTCCCCGCGACCGCCCCGGACCTCCCGCTGACGTACCGCTTCGCTCCCGACCGCCACTGGCTCGTCCCGTCCGGCGGACCCGCCGCCACGGCCCTGCCGGGCCTCACCGCCGAACCCCACCCGCTGCTCGGCGCCCGGGTCGAACTCGCCGACGGGGCGGCGGTGTTCACCGGCCGGATCGACCTGCGCGCACTGCCGTGGCTCACGGACCACGGCGTCTTCGGCACCGTCCTCGTCCCGGGCACCGCCTTCGCCGAACTGGCCCTCCACGCGGGCGCCGCCGTGGACCTTCCGGCGGTGGCGGACCTGACCGTCCGCGCCCCCCTCGTCCCCGATCCGGACCGCCCCACGGCACTCCAGGTCCGCGTCGCGCCCGTCGACGCCACCGGCGCGCGCGAGCTGACCGTGCACGCGCGACCCGACGACACCGCCCCGTGGACCCTGCACGCCTCGGCGACCCTGCGCGCGGCCGCCCCGGCCGCGACACCGGCGTTCCCCGCGTTCCCGCCCGCCGACGCCGCGCCCGTCGCCCTCGACGACGTCTACGCCGGCCTGTTCCGGCTCGGCTACGACTACGGCCCCGCCTTCCAGGGCCTCGCGGCAGCCCGCCGTACCCCCGACGGTGTGCTCCACGCCGAGCTCGACCCCGGCCTGTCCGACGGGGACGGCGACGCGTCCGGTACGGGCTTCGCGCTCCACCCGGCCCTGCTCGACGCCGCCCTGCACCCGGTCGTCGCCGGACTCGTCGGGACGCACGCCGCGGATCCGGAACGACCGCTGCTGCCCTTCGCGTTCGAAGGACTGCGGATCACCGACGCGGCCGCGGCGGCCGCCGCCGACCGGCTGCGCGTACGGATCGAACCGCTCGCCGACACCCGGTTCCGCCTCACCCTGGCCGACGCGCACGGGAACCCGGTCGCGGAGATCGACTCGCTGGCGTTCCGCCCGGTCGGCCGCGCCGAACTCGCCGGCCGCCCGGCGGTCGGGGCCACCGCCCACCACCTCGACTGGCCCGAGCTGCCCCTCGCGGGCCCGGCCACCGGCACCCACCTCGTCCTCGCCGGGCTCGGCGACACCGGGCTCGTCACCGACGCGGAGACCGTCCCGGACACCGAGGCGCTGTCGGCCCGCGCCACACCGCCCACGGCCGTCCTCGTCCCCGTCACCGGAACCGTCCCCCCCACCGGAACCGCCATCGGCACCGGCACCGCCGAAGGCACGGGGACCGGCCCGGACCCCCGCGCCGTCCCCGCCCGGGCCCACGAGCTCACCGCGGCCGTCCTCGCCCTCCTGCAGCGCTGGATCGCCACACCGGCCTGGGACGGGGTCCCCCTGCACGTCGTGATCAGGACCGGGGACCTGGCCGCCGCTCCCGTACGCGGTCTCCTGCGCACCGCCGCCGCCGAACACCCCGGCCGCTTCGCGCTCGTCGAGACCGACGGGCCCGCCCCGGCCGCACGGCTCGCCGGAGACCACGGGGAACCCGAGTCCGCGCTCCGCGACGGCCGGGTCCACGTGCCCCGCCTCGCCGCCCACGACCTCGCCCCCGCCTCCCCGCCCGCCCCGGACGGGGCCGGCACCGTGCTCGTCACCGGCGGTACGGGAGCCCTCGGCGCCCTCGTCGCCCGTAGGCTCGCGGCGCGGCCGAATCCCCCGCACCTGCTGCTGGTCAGCCGCACCGGACCGGCCGCGCCCGGCGCGGCCGACCTGACCGCCGAGCTCCGCGCGGCCGGCGCCGGGACGACCGTCGCCGCCTGCGACGTGACGGACCGCGACGCCCTGGCGCGACTGCTCGCCGACGTCCCCGCCGACCGCCCGCTGCGCGCGGTCGTCCACACGGCCGGCGTGCTCGCCGACGCCACCGTCACCGAGCTCACCCCCGAGCAGCTGGCCGCCGCGCTGCGGCCCAAGGTCGACGCGGCCTGGCTGCTGCACGAGCTCACCGCGGAGCTGCCGCTCGACGCGTTCGTGCTCTTCTCCTCGGCCGTGGCCGTCGCCGGAGTGCCCGGACAGGCGAACTACGCTGCGGGCAACACCTTCCTCGACGCCCTCGCCGCCCACCGCCGCGACCTCGGCCTGCCCGGCGTCTCCCTCGCGTGGGGCCTGTGGGAGGAGACCGGGGCCATGACCGGGCACCTCGGCGCCGCCGACCGGACCCGGCTCGCCCGGTACGGCGTGGGGCCCGTCGCGACCGAGGCCGGTCTGGACGCCCTGTTCGCGGCGGAGCGGCCGCACACGATCGTCTCCCCGCTCGACGAGGGCCTGCTGCGCCAGGAGGCGGCGGCCGGCCGGCTCCGCCCGGTGTTCGGCGCCCTGGTCCGCGTGCCCGCGTCCGCCGCCCGGCGCGCGGCCGGTGCGGGCGGCGGCGCGTGGGCCGACCGGCTCGCCGCCGTCCCGGCCCACGAACGACTGCGCACGGTCACCGCGCTCCTGCGCGAACAGGCCGCGCTCGTCCTCGGACACGACGGGAGCGACGGCATCGGAGCGGACCGGCCCTTCAAGGACCTCGGCTTCGACTCGCTCACCGCCGTCGAACTCCGCAACCGGCTCGGCCGGCTCACCGGCCTCACCCTGCCCGCCACCGTCGTCTTCGAGTACCCCACGATCGCCGGACTCGCCGGCCACCTGCACGCCTCGCTCACCACCGACGCCCCGGAGGAGGCCGCCGCCGTCGTCCGGCAGCGGGACGTGGAGGATCCGGTGGTCATCGTGGGGATGGGCTGCCGGTTCCCGGGGGGCGTTGCCTCGCCGGAGGACCTGTGGCGCCTCGTCGCCGACGGCACCGACGCGACCGGCGGCTTCCCCGAGGACCGCGGCTGGGACCTGGAGAAGCTGTACGACCCCGACCCCGACCACAAGGGCACCACGTACACCCGGCGCGGCGGATTCCTCTACGACGCCGCCGAGTTCGACGCCGACTTCTTCGGGATGAGCCCGCGCGAGGCCCTGGCCACCGACCCGCAGCAGAGGCTGCTGCTCCAGATCACCTGGGAGGCCCTGGAGCGGGCCGGGATCGATCCGCACAGCCTCAAGGACTCCGACACCGGCGTCTTCATCGGCGCCATGTACGACGACTACGCGGCCCGCCTGCGCACGGCCCCCGAGGACGTCGAGGGCCTGCTCCTGGCGGGCAACCAGTCCAGTGTGGCGTCGGGTCGGATCGCGTACGTCCTCGGTTTGCGGGGGCCCGCGTTGACGGTGGACACGGCGTGCTCGTCGTCGCTGGTGGCGCTGGACCTCGCGGTCCGGGCGGTGCGGTCCGGCGAGTGCGCCACCGCACTCGCCGGAGGCGTGGCCGTCATGGCCACCCCGAGCACCTTCGTGGAGTTCTCCCGGCAGCGCGGCCTGTCCGCCGACGGCCGGTGCCGTGCCTTCGGCGCGGACGCCGACGGCACCGGTTGGGCGGAGGGCGCGGGAATCCTCGTGGTCGAGCGGTTGTCGAGGGCGCGGCGTGAGGGTCATCGGGTGCTCGCGGTGGTGGCGGGTTCGGCGGTGAACCAGGACGGTGCG
>NZ_LGEG01000064.1 GCF_001280125.1 Streptomyces sp. NRRL F-6492 | reverse complement strand
CCAGATCGGCCCCGACACCCCCATCATCACCACCGACGCCCGCCACCGCGCCGACGCCAAGAGCGCGCTCATCACCCTCGTCGAGCACGCCCTCATGGCGCGGCTCAAGTAGGAGGACGGTCCGGGCGGTTGCCCTGCGCCGCCGCCGGGGGCGGTCTGTGTCGTTCGACACGACCGCCCCCGTGTTCATAACGTTTCGACAGAGAATTGGGGCGCCTCGGACACCCGACGCATCCGATCGGTGTCACAGCGCTCACATGAGCCCCGCTTTTTGGCGGGGCTCGCTCTTTATGCCCGTTTTATTCGCGGCCTGGACCACTGAAAGTAGCGGTGTCCCACTGTTTGGAAGGGACCCCCTTCACGTGCTGCAATTCATGAACTCCCGAGTAGTACGGCCCTGAACGAAACACCGGCACAACGTAGGTGCCGACGCCGAGAGGTTGTTGGTCGAGTGAGGCGAAGCAAGGAAAGCTCCGCGGAGCAGGAGACGCGGGGCAACTTCACGCCGCCGTCGCGCACAGCGGTGTCGCCCGCGGACGTGCCCGTCACGCCGCCGCCCGTCGAGGCGGCCGGGGGGAGCTCCAGCAAGCTGTCGCCCCGCAACTGGCGGGTGCCCACCCGGCTGAACGCGATCCTCCTCATACCCGTGCTCGTCGGCCTCGTCATGGGCGGCTTCCAGGTCAAGGGGGCGATCGACACCTGGCAGGAGGCCCAGGACGCCGAGAAGACGGCGCTCATCGTGCGCGCCGCCTCGGAGTACAGCACCGCGCTGCTCAACGAGCGGGACCTCACCGCCGCTCCGCTGCTGGTCGCCAAGGGCCCCGAGGACCGCAAGGCCGACGAGGTCCAGCGCGCGTACGCCGCGACCGACGCCGCCCGCCTGAAGTTCGACGAGGCCGCCAGGAACCTGCCCTCGGGCCAGGGCCTGGAGCGCCGGCTGCGCCTGTTCAAGGACGAGGAGCCGAAGCTGGAGGCGCTCCGCAAGAGCGCCTACGCCCGCTCCTACGACCCGGTGAACACCCAGCTCGCCTACACGGGCGTCCAGCACTACCTGACCGAGTTCTCCAACGAGCTCGGCCTGGGCACCGGCAACGTCACCGCGTACGGCCGCAGCGTCTACGCGATCCAGCTCTCCAAGGGCGCCGAGTCCCTCCAGCGGTCCATCGGCACCCAGCTGCTCGTCCGGCCCAGCACCACCGAGGCCGTCTTCGCCCAGCAGTCCGTGGCGTTCAACTCGTACAACTACCTGGAGCAGATCGCCCTTGGCGAGTTCAGCTCCGGCGGCATGCCCGAGGACGTCGAACTCCTCAAGAAGGTCATGGCCGGCAAGGCGGCCGAGGGCGCCAAGCAGATGCAGTCGGCGGACGTCGAGCTGCCCAAGGGCAAGGACGGCTCCGTCTACTCCGGCGTGGCCACCGCGATCGGCACGGCCAAGGGCCCCGACGGCATCGAGGCGCTGAAGGCCAAGGGCATCACGCCCGAGACCTGGATGGCGATCGCCACCGCCAAGTTCGAGGGCTACAGCGAGGTCGAGAAGGCCCTCGTCGACAAGGCCGTGACCGAGGCCGTCAAGATCTCCGACGAGGCCAAGACGGACGCCTGGCTGAACGGCGCCATCGTCGTCGTCGCCCTGCTCGCCGCGTTCATCCTGGCCGGGATGATGGCCCGGCAGATGAGCCGCTCGATGCTCACCCTGCGGACCGCCGCCTTCGGCATCGCCGAGCAGCGCCTGCCGATGCTGGTCGACCAGCTCTCCCGCACCGAGCCGGGCCGGGTCGACACCCGCGTCCAGCCGATCCCGATCGACTCCCAGGACGAGATCGGCGAGGTCGCCCGCGCGTTCGACCAGGTCCACCGCGAGGCCGTCCGGCTCGCCGCCGAGCAGGCCATGCTCCGGGGCAACGTCAACGCGATCTTCACCAACCTCTCGCGCCGCAACCAGTCGCTGATCGAGGGCCAGCTGACCCTCATCACCGACCTGGAGAACAACGAGGCCGACCCGGACCAGCTGGAGAACCTCTTCAAGCTGGACCACCTGGCGACCCGTATGCGCCGCAACGGCGAGAACCTCCTCGTCCTCGCCGGCGAGGAGCCGGGCCGCCGCTGGGACCAGCCGGTCCCCCTGGTCGACGTCATGCGCGCCGCCTCCTCCGAGGTGGAGCAGTACGAGCGCATCGAGCTGGCGGGCGTCCCGGAGGCCGAGATCCACGGCCAGGCCGTGACCGACCTCGTGCACCTGCTCGCCGAGCTCCTGGAGAACGCCACCACGTTCTCCTCCCCGCAGACCAAGGTCCGCGTCACCGCGACCCGTCTCCCCGACGGCCGCGTCATGGTCGAGATCCACGACAAGGGCATCGGCCTCACCGCCGAGGACTTCGCGGACATCAACCACAAGCTGGCCAACCCGCCGACCGTGGACGCCGCCGTCTCGCAGCGCATGGGCCTCTTCGTGGTCGGCCGGCTCGCCGACCGGCACGGCATCCGGGTCCAGCTCCGCCCCTCGGGCGAGCAGGCCGGGACGACCTCGCTCGTCATGCTGCCGGACGCGATCACGCACGGTGGCGGTGGCGAGCAGCCGATCCAGGACGACTTCACCGTCTCCCAGATCATCCCGGAGCAGCAGCAGCCGCAGCAGAACGCCTTCGAGGCCGCTCCCGCGCAGCCGATGCTGACCGCGGCCGACCTCGGCTTCGACGACTCGCGCTACGAGCAGCAGCCGGACGGGGAGCAGCAGAGCCTCGACCCGGTCGACCGCTCGCTGCGCCGCGAAGGACGGCGTGCCGCCCTGGGCGACCGGGCGCAGACCGGCGACCGGCCGCTCTTCCGCGACGAGGCGGAGCAGCAGCAGGAGTACGGCCGGGCCCAGGAGTACGCGCAGGAGCAGCCCGCCCAGGGCCAGGAGTACGGCCAGGGGCAGCCCGCCCAGGGCCAGGAGTACGGCCAGGGGCAGCAGCGGGCCCAGGAGTACGCGGCGGCGGAGTACGCCCCCGCGCAGGAGTACGGGCAGCCGCAGCAGCAGCAGGAGTACGGCCAGGAGTACGCGGCCGGCTACCCGCAGCAGGACGGCTACGCCGGCGGGGCCTCCCACACCGGGGGCTACGCGGCACCGCAGCAGGGCTACGAGGCGTACCCGCAGCAGGGCTATGCGGAAGCCTCGTACGAGAGTCCGGCAACCGAACACCAGCAGTACGACAATGCGTTCGATCCCCAGTCCCACCAGGCGGAGTGGCCGGATCAGAACGCCTACCAGGGCGGTTACGCGCAGGAGTACCGGCCGGAACCGGAATCTGCTCCGGCCGCTCCCGAACCGGCCGCCGACCGCGTAGGCTTCGACCGTCCGGGTCCGACTCCGAATCCCGCCCCGGACGCCGGTCACGCGCTGACCGACGCCGGACTGCCGCGCCGCGGCAGCGTCGCCCCGCCGACGCAGCGGACGCCGCAGCCGGCCGCGCCCGCGCAGCCGGAACAGCAGCAGAACGAAGCCGGCGGTTCCGACGAATGGCGCTCGACCAACGACGAGCGCTGGCAGCGGGCCGGAAAGCTCAAGGACCCGAAGGCGGGCGGGGTCACCTCGTCCGGTCTCCCCCGACGCGTCCCGAAGGCCAACCTGGTCGAGGGCACGGCTGAGCAGACCCCGCAGGGCGGCCCCCAGGTCTCCCGCGCACCCGAGGACGTACGGGGCAGGTTGAGCAACCTGCGCCGGGGCGTTCAGCAGGGACGCAACGCGGGAACGGACACGAACGGATCGGGCCTCGGCCCCGGCAGTACCTACAACCAGGAGCGTTAGTGTGAGCATGAGCCAGGCGGCGCAGAATCTGAACTGGTTGATCACCAACTTCGTGGACAACACCCCCGGGGTGTCGCACACGGTGGTGGTCTCCGCCGACGGACTCCTGCTGGCGATGTCCGAGGGCTTCCCCCGGGACCGCGCCGACCAGCTGGCGGCCGTCGCCTCCGGACTGACCTCGCTGACCGCGGGCGCGTCCCGGATCTTCGAGGGCGGTGCGGTCAACCAGACCGTGGTGGAGATGGAGCGCGGCTTCCTCTTCATCATGTCGATCTCGGACGGCTCCTCGCTGGCCGTGCTCGCCCACCCCGAGGCGGACATCGGTCTCGTGGGCTACGAGATGGCCCTGCTCGTGGACCGCGCGGGCACCGTCCTGACCCCCGACCTCCGGGCGGAACTCCAGGGCAGTCTTCTTAACTAACAGTTCTCAACCAACAGACGGACAGTGCGTTTCGCGCCACCGCCCCGTAAGGTGCGGTGGCGCGGCTCCAAGGGACATGGACCGCGAGGCAGTCGGAGGAGGAAACGTGGGAACACCCCCGGGCGGGAGCCCTTACAACGGTTATGACGCGCACCAGGCACCGCTGGGCGACACCGCGCAGAACCGGTTCAACTTTCCCTCCGCACCGAGCGGACAGGGCGCGTCGCAGCCCTACCGGCAGCCGCACGCCCCGGCGGCGCCCGCCGGACCGTCCGCCTCGCGCGGCCCGTCCGCCTCGGGCGGTTCGGGCGGGCACAACCCGCTGGTGCGTCCGTACGCGATGACCGGCGGCCGGACCAGGCCGCGTTACCAGCTCGCCATCGAGGCGTTGGTCAGTACGACGGCCGATCCGTCCCGGCTGCAGGGACAGTTGCCCGAGCACCAGCGGATCTGCCGGCTCTGCTTCGAGATCAAGTCGGTCGCCGAGATCTCGGCACTTCTCTCCATCCCCCTCGGCGTCGCCCGAATCCTCGTCGCCGACCTGGCCGAGGCCGGACTCGTCGCCATTCACCAGCCCGGCGGCGACGAGGCCGCCGGCGGTCAGCCAGACGTGACACTGCTCGAAAGGGTGCTCAGTGGACTTCGCAAGCTCTAGCGGCGGCGCGGCCCGTTCAACCACCAGCGCGAAGATCGTGGTGGCGGGTGGCTTCGGCGTGGGCAAGACCACGTTCGTCGGCGCCGTCTCGGAGATCAACCCGCTGCGTACCGAAGCCGTCATGACGTCCGCCTCCGCGGGCATCGACGACCTCACCCACACCGGCGACAAGACGACGACGACCGTCGCCATGGACTTCGGCCGCATCACGCTCGACCAGGACCTGATCCTGTACCTGTTCGGCACCCCCGGACAGGACCGCTTCTGGTTCATGTGGGACGACCTGGTGCGGGGTGCCATCGGCGCCGTCGTCCTCGTCGACACCCGCCGTCTCGCCGACTGCTTCCCCGCGGTCGACTACTTCGAGAACTCGGGCCTGCCGTTCGTCATCGCCCTCAACGGCTTCGACGGCAACCAGCCCTACCAGCCCGAGGAAGTCCGCGAGGCCCTCCAGATCGGCCCCGACACCCCCATCATCACCACCGACGCCCGCCACCGCGCCGACGCCAAGAGCGCGCTCATCACCCTCGTCGAG
>NZ_LGEG01000063.1 GCF_001280125.1 Streptomyces sp. NRRL F-6492 | reverse complement strand
GTCCCGCACCCCTCACCAGCACCCCCTCCCATGCGCATCCACCCAAGGAGAGAGAGTTCCGTGAGCATCGAGAGCCCCACCAGACCGGGCACCGCCGCGTCACCCGGAACCGGCACGTCCGGCGGCACCACGGCCGACGGCGGACGGCCGGCGGGGGAGGCCGCCCCCCGCGTGCGCCGGCTGCCCACCCTGACCGGTCTGCGCTTCCCGGTCGCCCTGCTGGTGTTCCTCTTCCACGCGGTCCTGCCCTTCGCCAGCATCCGGATCTTCGCCGACTCCGGCGTGGAGCGCGGCATCTACCACTCGCTCGGCATGGTCGCGGGCCTCACCATGCCGTTCTGGTTCATGCTGAGCGGCTTCATCCTGATCTGGTCCGCCCGCGAGAAGGACACGGCCACGGCGTTCTGGCGCCGCCGCTTCGCCAAGATCGTCCCGCCGTACATCGTGGCGTGGGTCGTCGCCCTGGTGCTCGTCAACGGCGTCGACGGCGCCCCCACCACCCCGCTCCAGGGCTTCCTCAGCTTCTTCATGCTCCAGTCCTGGGTGCCGGACGTGCCCACCAACTTCGCCGTCAACAACGTCAGTTGGTCCCTGTCGGCCGAGGCGTTCTTCTACCTCGCCTTCCCGGCCCTGTTCGTGGTGCTCAGGAAGATCCCCGCGCACCGCCTCAAGTACTGGATCGCCGGCGTCATCGCCGCCATCGCCGCGACCCCGCTGATCACCTACGCGATCATCCCCGTCGGCACCGAGGTCGTCCCCAACGAGCCCGGCCAGTCCGCCAACTACTTCTGGTTCGCCTACGTCCTGCCCGCCGGCCGGCTCCTCGACTTCGCGCTCGGCATGCTCGTCGGCCGCGCCGTCGTCCTCGGCCGCTGGCGCGACATCGGCCTGATCTGGTCGAGCGCGCTGGTCGTCGCCACCTACGTCGCCGGCCTGTACGTGCCGTGGCTGTGGGGCATCCGCCTGATCTGCGTCGTCCCGGCCGCCCTGCTGATCGCCGCCGGCGCCATCGCCGACAACGAGGGCCGGTTCACGATCTTCCGGAACCGGACGATGGTCTGGCTCGGCGAGATCTCCTTCGCCTTCTACCTGGTCCACTTCACGGTCCTGGAGTACACCCGCCACCTCCTCGGCGACGGGCTCTACTCCACCCCGGCCGCCCTGGGGATCCTCCTCGGCGAACTCGCCGTCTCCGTCCTCCTCGCCTGGGCGCTGTACTCCTGGGTGGAGGTCCCGCTCACCCGCCGCTGGTCGCGCTCCCGCAAGGACCGGGAGGCCGCGGAGGCGGCGAAGGCCGCCAAGGCCGCCAAGGCGGCGGAGGCAGAGGCGGTCGCCAAGGCCGCCGCCACCGAGCCGTCCACCGCCACCGAGCCGTCCACCGCCACCGGGCCCGCCCCGGTGCCGGCCGGGTCCGCCGGGTCCGCCGGGCCCGCCCCCACCGTCATCGTGGACGCTCCCGTCCCCGCCGAGGCGCCCCCGGTGCCCGCCGCGACCACCCGGGCCGCCGCCGGTTCCGACGGGAGGCAGGGGCTGTGAGCACCGAGGCCGTCCAACTGCTCACCCCCGAGGGCCGGCGCGTCCGGCACCCCGACTACGACATCGACCTCGGCCACGAGGAACTGCGCGGCCTCTACCGCGACATGGTCCTCGCCCGCCGGGTCGACGGCGAGGGCGTCACCCTCCAGCGCCAGGGCGAGCTGGGCCTGTGGCCCTCGCTGCTCGGCCAGGAGGCCGCCCAGGTCGGCTCCGCCCGCGCCCTCGACGCCGACGACCACGTCTTCCCCAGCTACCGCGACCACGCCGTCGCGCTCTGCCGGGAGGTGGACCCGGTCAACCTGCTCGCCATGTTCCGGGGCGTCAACAACGGCGGCTGGGACCCCACCGAGCGCGGCTTCCACCTCTACACCCTGGTCATCGGCTCGCAGACCCTGCACGCCACCGGCTACGCGATGGGCGTCGCCAAGGACGGCGGCGAGACCGCCGTGATCGCCTACTTCGGCGACGGCGCCACCAGCCAGGGCGACGTCAGCGAGGCGTTCAACTTCGCCGCCGTCTACAACGCGCCGGTGGTGTTCTTCTGCCAGAACAACCAGTGGGCGATCTCCGAGCCGACCGAGCGGCAGACCCGCGTCCCGATCCACCGGCGCGCCGACGGCTTCGGCTTCCCCGGCGTCCGCGTCGACGGCAACGACGTGCTGGCCTGCCTCGCCGTGACCAGGGCGGCCCTGGAGCGGGCCCGCCGCGGCGAGGGCCCGATGCTCGTCGAGGCGTTCACGTACCGCATGGGCGCCCACACCACCTCCGACGACCCCACCAAGTACCGGGACCCCGCCGAGGTGGAGGAGTGGGCGGGCCGGGACCCGATCGCCCGCCTCAAGGCCCACCTGCTCGATCTCGGCGCCGCAGACGCGCCGTACTTCGCCGCCGTCGACCGGGAGGCCGACGAGCTGGCGCAGGACCTGCGCGAGCAGGTGCGCTCCATGCCCGCCCCCGACACCGGGGCGATCTTCGCGCACGTCTACGCGGACCCGCACGCGCTGGTCGACGAGGAGCGCGCCGCGTTCCGCCGCTACGAGGCGTCCTTCGCCGTCACAGGAGGGAACTGAGATGACGACCCTCACGGTCGCGCGCGCGGCGGACGGGGCGCGCCCCGCGACGCGGACGCTGCCCCTGGGCCGGGCCATCAACGAGGCGCTGCGCGCCGCGATGGAGCAGGACCCCAAGGTCCTGGTCATGGGCGAGGACGTCGGCAGGCTCGGCGGCGTCTTCCGGATCACCGAAGGCCTGCAGAAGGACTTCGGCGAGGGCCGGGTGATGGACACCCCGCTCGCCGAGTCCGGCATCGTCGGCACCGCCATCGGCCTGGCCCTGCGCGGCTACCGGCCGGTGGTGGAGATCCAGTTCGACGGCTTCGTCTTCCCCGGGTACGACCAGATCGTCACCCAGCTCGCGAAGATGCACGCCCGCTCGCTGGGCCGGATCAGGCTGCCCGTCGTCATCCGCATCCCGTACGGCGGCGGCATCGGCGCGGTCGAGCACCACTCGGAGTCCCCCGAGGCCCTCTTCGCGCACGTCGCCGGCCTCCGGATCGTGTCCCCGTCGAACGCCTCCGACGCGTACTGGATGCTGCGGCAGGCGATCGCGTCCGACGACCCGGTCGTCTTCTTCGAGCCCAAGCGCCGCTACTACGAGAAGGGCGAGGTCGACACGGCCGCCGTCCCCGGCGACCCGCACCGCGCCCGCGTGGTCCGCGAGGGCCGGGACGTCACGCTCCTCGCGTACGGGCCGACCGTGAAGACCTGTCTGGACAGCGCCGCCGAGGCGGAGCGCGAGGGCCGCAGCCTGGAGGTGGTCGACCTGCGGTCGGTCTCCCCGATCGACTTCGACACCGTCCAGGCGTCGGTGGAGAAGACCGGCCGGCTCGTCGTCGTCCACGAGGCCCCGGTCTTCTTCGGCTCCGGCGCGGAGATCGCCGCCCGGATCACCGAGCGCTGCTTCCACCACCTGGAGGCCCCGGTGCTCCGGGTCGGCGGCTACCACGCGCCGTACCCGCCGGCGCGCCTGGAGGACGAGTACCTGCCCGGCCTGGACCGCGTGCTCGACGCCGTCGACCGCTCGCTGGCGTACTGAGGAGAGAGCACCCGTGACCGAACAGCACGTCCGCGCGTTCATGATGCCCGACGTGGGCGAGGGGCTCACCGAGGCCGAGATCCTCACCTGGTACGTCAAGCCCGGCGACACCGTCACCGACGGCCAGGTGGTGTGCGAGGTCGAGACCGCCAAGGCCGCCGTCGAGCTGCCGATCCCGTACGACGGGGTGGTGCACGAGCTGCACCACCCGGAGGGCGCCTCGGTCGACGTCGGCAGGCCGATCATCTCCGTGGCGACGGCCGCCGCGGCTCCGGTGGCCGCCGTGGCTCCCGGGACCCCGTCCGCCCCGTCCGCTCCGTCCGCTCCGTCCGCCCCCGTCCGGGAGCCGGTCCTGGTGGGCTACGGCGTCTCCGAGGGCCCGACCCGCCGCCGCCCGCGCAGGCAGGAGGCGGCCGTCACCGCCGCACCGGAGCCGACCGTGGAACCGGCGGCAGTGGAAATGGTGGTGGCGGAACCGGCGGTCGTCCCGGCGCGGCCCCTGGCCAAGCCGCCGGTGCGGAAGCTCGCCAAGGACCTCGGCGTCGACCTGGCGACGGTGGCCCCGACCGGCCCCGCCGGGATCATCAGCCGCGAGGACGTCCACCGGGCGGCGGCCCCGGCGCCCGAGGAGCGGCCCACCGCTCCGGAGCCGACACCGGCCCCGGTCGCGGAGGCGTCGTCCGCCGGTGCCCGGGTGACCCGCGTCCCCGTGAAGGGCGTACGGAGGGCCACGGCCCGGGCCATGGTGGCGAGCGCCTTCTCCGCCCCGCACGTCACCGAGTTCGTGACGGTCGACGTGACGCGCACGATGAAGCTCGTCGAGGAGCTGAGGTCCGACCCCGACATGGCCGGCCTGCGCGTCACCCCGCTCCTCCTCGTCGCGAAGGCCCTGCTCGTCGCGATCAGGCGCAATCCCGAGATCAACGCGTCCTGGGACGAGGTGAACCAGGAGATCGTCATCCGCCACGACGTGAACCTGGGCATCGCCGCGGCCACCCCGCGCGGCCTCGTCGTGCCGAACATCAAGGACGCCCACACCAAGACGCTTCCCCGCCTCGCCGGCGACCTCGGCGAACTGGTGGCGGCGGCCAAGGCGGGCAGGACCCCGCCCTCGGCCATGGCGGACGGCACCGTGACCATCACCAACATCGGCGTCTTCGGCATCGACACCGGCACGCCGATCCTCAACCCCGGGGAGGCGGCGATCCTCGCCGTCGGCGCCATCGGGCTCCGGCCCTGGGTGCACAAGGGAAAGGTGAGGCCCCGTCAGGTCACCACGCTCGCGCTCTCCTTCGACCACCGGCTGGTCGACGGCGAGCTGGGGTCCCGGGTCCTCGCCGACACGGCCGACCTCCTCGAACGGCCCAAACGGTTCCTGACCCGGGGCTGAGGGGCCTTTGTCGACATGCCAGCACACTCACCCGACCGGCAGTGGGGATTCACATGACGAACGCCGTGCAGCACAGCGCGGAGGCCGACCGGCTGCCCGCCGTCCCTCCGCCCCGGACGGAAGGACGGTCCGACACCGCCGTCGAGCACGTCACGGGCGCGCAGTCCCTGATCCGTTCCCTCGAAGAGGTGGGCACGGACACCGTCTTCGGCATTCCCGGCGGGGCGATCCTGCCGGCCTACGACCCGCTGATGGACTCGAAGAAGGTGCGCCACATCCTGGTCCGCCACGAGCAGGGCGCGGGCCACGCGGCCACCGGCTACGCCCAGGCGACCGGCAGGGTCGGCGTCTGCGTGGCGACCTCGGGTCCCGGCGCGACGAACCTGGTGACGCCGATCGCCGACGCCTACATGGACTCGGTGGCACTGGTGGCGATCACGGGCCAGGTCCCGTCGAAGGCGATCGGTACGGATGCCTTCCAGGAGGCGGACATCTGTGGGATCACGATGCCGATCACGAAGCACAACTTCCTGGTGACGAAGGCGGAGGACATT
>NZ_LGEG01000062.1 GCF_001280125.1 Streptomyces sp. NRRL F-6492 | reverse complement strand
GGCGGGTGGGGGCCGGGGGGAGCTGGCCCTTGAGGGGGCCCCACTCATTGGGGTCCGGGACGCCCGGGGGGAGCATCTGGCGGCGCTTGGGGCCGCCGTCGTGCGACTCGCCCGGCTCCTTCGCGCCCGGCCACGCCTTGGCGACCCGGGCCGCGAGGACGAAGTCCTTGCGCAGCGGGTGGCCCTCGAAGTTCTCGGGGAGGAGGAGCGGGACCAGGTGCGGGTGGCCCGTGAAGTCCACGCCGAACATCTCGTGCGTCTCGCGCTCGTGCCAGCCCGCGCCCGCGTACACCCCCACCGCCGTGGGGAGGACGGGGGCGGAGTGCGGGACCGTCGTACGGACGAGGAGGCGGCGCGGGCCGCCCTCCCCGAGCGCCACCACGTGCGCGCAGACCCGGAAGCCCGTGCCCGGCTCGTCGACCGCGCTCAGCCAGTCGAAGTAGGTGCAGCCCAGCTCGTCGCGGGCCGTGGTCAGGGCCGTGATCCAGGAGGACGGCGGGACGTCGACGGTCAGCAGGTCGTACGCCCGCTCCGCCGTCGCCTCCTCGCCGAAGACCTCCGTCACCGCGTCGGGCAGGGCGTCGTACGCGCTCATGCCGTGCCTCCCGGCGGGGGCGTCGGCGGGCTCGTCAGTTCGGACACCGAGGCCGGCCGGCCGTAGCGCTCCGCCAGGCTCTCCCGCGCGATCTTCTCCTGGAGCTTGAGGATGCCCTGGAGCAGCGCCTCGGGCCGGGGCGGGCACCCCGGCACGTACACGTCGACCGGGATGATCTGGTCGACGCCCTTCGTCACGGAGTACGAGTCCCAGTACGGGCCGCCGCAGTTGGAGCAGGCGCCGAAGGAGATGACGTACTTCGGCTCGGGCATCTGCTCGTACAGGCGCTTCACGGCCGGGGCCATCTTGTCCGTCACCGTGCCCGAGACGATCATCAGGTCGGCCTGGCGCGGGCCGGGCGCGAAGGGGATCACGCCGAGGCGGATGAAGTCGTGCCGGGCCATCGACGCGGCGATGAACTCGATCGCGCAGCAGGCGAGGCCGAAGTTGAAGACCCACAGGCTGTAGCGGCGGCCCCAGTTCAGGACCACCTTCATCGGCTCCGGGGCCAGGCGGGCGAGCATCCCCAGCTTCGGAGCGGGCAGGGCCACGGGCTCGGGAGCGGGTCCGGAGCGGGTCTCGGGGCCGGCTCCGGTTCCGGGTGTTACGTCCATGTCAGGACGCCCTTCTTGTACGCGTAGAGCAGCCCCACGGCCAGGAAGCCGAGGAAGACGAACATCTCGACCAGGGTCGTGGCGCCGTAGCCGGGCGCGGCGAAGACCGTCGCCCAGGGGAAGAGGAAGATCGAGTCGACGGCGAAGATCACGTAGAGGAAGGCGTACACGTAGTAGCGGACCTGGGTGTGCGCCCAGCCCTCCCCCACGGGGTCGACGCCGCACTCGTACGTGAGGAGCTTCTCGGGCGTCGGCACGACGGGCCGGAGCAGCCGGCCGGCGCCGAACGCCACGGCGACGAAGAGCACGCCGACGACGGCGAGCAGGCCGACGACGGAGTACGTCTGGAAGTAGTCCGCCGCGTCGGCCGCGACAACGGTCGGTTCCCGCACGTCCGCCCCTCGGTCCAGGTGCCCCATGGGTCACTTCTGTTCTGTACGCACGCGAGTCTAGGCCCTGTTAAAGAGACCGTAAGCAGGAGCGGTGGCCGGTTCCGGTGGGGTTAACCCCCCTCCCGTTCACCCACCTCCCCCATGGCGGCGCGCGATCCGCGCCGGGCACCCTGGGGCCCATGAGCGCCGACCACGACTCCGCCGCCGGCTCCACGGCCGCCCCCTCCACGGGTTTCGCCGCCGCCCCGGCGCGCCCCCGCACCGCCTACGGCAAGGAGACCTGGAAGGAGATCGTCTTCCTCCTCTCCAACCTGTTCACGGCGCTGACCGGTTTCGTCTACGCGGTGGTGAGCGTCCTGCTCGGCGTGGGCCTCTCGGTCACCGTGATCGGCCTTCCGCTGCTCGCCCTCGGTCTCGGCGGCGCCCGCTGGATCGGCCGGTCGGAGCGGGCGCGGGCCCGGGTCCTGCTCGGCGTCGAGGTCCGCGAGCCGTCCCCGCTGCCCCGGCGCGGCGGCTTCTTCGGCTGGCTGTGGTCGGCGCTGAAGGACCCGGTGGCCTGGCGGACCCAGCTGTACGGGCTGATCCGGCTGCCCTGGGGGATCCTGACGTTCACGGTCTCCCTGGTCTCGCTCTTCGTCCTCTGGCCCGTGCTGCCCTTCCTCTCGCGGCTCCTCGCCGGCGCCGACCGGGGCATGGTCCGGGGGCTGCTCTCGCCCTCCGACGAGCTGGAGCGGCGGATCGCCGAGCTGGAGACGGACCGGGGCGTGGTCGTGGACACCGCCGCCGCCGACCTGCGGCGCATCGAGCGCGACCTGCACGACGGCGCGCAGGCCCGGCTCGTCGCCCTCGCGATGGGGCTCGGCCTGGCGAAGGAGAAGCTCCTGGACGACCCGGAGGCCGCCGCCGCGATGGTCGACGAGGCGCACGGCGAGGTGAAGCTGGCCCTCCAGGAGCTGCGGGACCTCGCCCGGGGCATCCACCCGGCCGTCCTCACCGACCGGGGGCTCGGCGCCGCCCTGTCCTCCGTCTCCGCGCGCTGCACGGTGCCGGTGCGGGTCGACGTCGACCTGGCCGAGCGGCCCGCGGAGGCGATCGAGGGCATCGCGTACTTCACGGTGTCGGAGCTGCTCCAGAACGTCTCCAAGCACTCCCGCGCCCGGTCCGCCTCCGTGGAGGTGTGGCGGGCGGCCGACCGGCTGATGCTCCGGGTCCGGGACGACGGCACCGGCGGGGCGCGCCTCGACGGCGGTACGGGGCTCGCCGGGCTCGCGGAGCGCCTCGGCGCGGTCGACGGCGTCCTCGTCCTGGACTCCCCCGCGGGCGGTCCGACGGCGGTGACGGCGGAACTCCCGTGGCGGGACCGGCCGACCGCCCGCTGAACACCCGGCGACCGCGAGACGCGAGGCGACCGCGAGGCGCGCGGCGGTCGCGAGACGCACGCCGGTCGCCCACCGCACGCCCCACGCACATCCACCGACCGCCCACCGGGCCCCGGCCATCGCCCGGTCATCGCCCGGTCATCGACCCGCAGTCACTGAGCGGCCGTTCCACGGCCACCCGGCGGTCACCCGGCAACCACTCCACGGGAACCCGGCAACCCCCGGGTCACCCCCCCGGTCCCTCCGGGGCAGCCGTCCCGGGGTGGGGAAAACCCCCGCCCGCGAACGCCGACCTCCCTCATGGTCCGGCGCCCGCCGGAACGGAATCCTGGAACACGCACCCGCCACGCACCCGCCGGCAGAGCCCACCAGCAGAGAAGGACCTCCACCATGCCCTCCCCCCGTCTCCCCGCCGCGATCCGCGCGCCGTTCGAGGGCCGCACCTGGCGCGCCCTCGGGTACGTGCTGATCGGGCTTCCGCTGAGCGTCTGCTGGTTCGCGCTCTCCGTCTCCCTCGTCTCGACCGGCGCCGGGCTGCTCGTCACCTTCCTCGGGGTGCCGGTCCTGGCCGGGGCGCTCGCCCTGTGCCGGGGCTTCGGGGCGGTGGAGCGGGCCCGGGCGCGGGCGCTGCTCGGCCTCGACGTGACGGCGCCGGAGCCGGTGCGCGGCCGGACCGGCGGGGCGTTCTCGTGGATGGGGGCCATGCTGAAGAGCGGGGCGTCGTGGCGGCACCTGCTGTACGCGGTCGTGCACATGCCGTGGTCGGTGTTCTCCTTCTCGGTGACGGTGGCGTTCTGGGCGTGGGGCTGGAGCCTCTTCACGTATCCGCTGTGGCGGTGGGTGTTCCCCGCGTACGTCGGGCAGGACGGGCTCCAGCTGTACGGCGACGGGACGCACGACCTCTACCTGGACTCGCCCTTCGAGATCGCGGTGACCTGCGCGGCCGGGCTGCTGTTCGTGCTGGTCGGGCCGTGGCTGCTGCGGGGGTTCGTCGCCGTCGACCGGTTCCTGGTGGCCGGGCTGCTCGGCCCGTCCCGGCCGGCCTCGCGCGTGACGGAGCTGGAGTCGGACCGGGGCGTGCTCGTGGACACCGCCGCCGCCGACCTGCGGCGCATCGAGCGCGACCTGCACGACGGCGCGCAGGCCCGGCTCTCGGCGCTCGCCATGGACCTGGGGCTCGCGAAGGAGAGGCTGGCGGAGGACCCGGAGGCGGCGGCGGTCCTGGTGGAGGAGGCGCACGGCGAGGTGAAGCTCGCGCTCCGGGAGCTGCGGGACCTGGCCCGGGGCATCCACCCGGCCGTCCTCACCGACCGGGGCCTGGACGCGGCCCTGTCGGCGGTGGCCTCGCGCTGCGCGGTCCCGGTGTCGGTGGACGTGGACCTGCCGGCGCGGCCGGTCGCGGCGATCGAGGGCCTCGCGTACTTCGCCGTGTCGGAGCTCCTGCGGAACGTCACCGAGCACGCGCGGGCGCGGCGCGCCCGGGTCGACGTGTGGCGCGCGGGCGACCGGCTGATGCTCCGGGTCGGGGACGACGGCACCGGCGGCGCGCAGACGGCGGCCGGGCGGAGCCTGGCGGCGCTCGCCGGGCGGATAGGGGCGGTGGACGGGGTCATGGCCGTGGACTCGCCGGCGGGCGGCCCGACGACGGTGACGGTCGAACTGCCCTGGCGCGCGTAGGCCTTTCGAGGTCTTCCGGGTGGGATGCTGGGCTTCGACGGAAGACCGGACGACCGGATCATGGGGGCTGTGGGGCGTGGGAGAGCGGGACGTGGCGGAGCGGGTGCGGGTGGTCATCGCCGAGGATTCGGTACTGCTCCGGGAGGGGCTGACCCGGCTCCTGACCGACCTGGGGCACGAGGTCGTCGCCGGGGTCGGCGACGGCGAGGCGCTGGTGGAGACGGTGGGGAAGCTGGCGGCCGAGGGGGCGCTGCCGGACGTGGTGGTGGCGGACGTGCGGATGCCGCCGACGCACACGGACGAGGGCGTGCGGGCGGCGGTGCGGCTGCGCGGGGACCACCCGGGGCTCGGGGTCCTGGTGCTCTCGCAGTACGTGGAGGAGCAGTACGCCACCGAGCTCCTGGCCGGGTCCAGCCGGGGCGTGGGCTACCTCCTGAAGGACCGGGTCGCGGAGGTCCGCGAGTTCGTGGACGCGGTCGTCCGGGTCGCCGGGGGCGGCACGGCGCTGGACCCGGAGGTCGTGCAGCAGCTGCTCGGCCGGAGCCGGCAGCAGGACGTCCTGGCGAACCTGACCCCGCGCGAGCGGGAGGTCCTGGGCCTGATGGCGGAGGGGCGGACGAACTCGGCGATCGCGAAGGCGCTGGTCGTGAGCGACGGCGCGGTGGAGAAGCACATCAGCAACATCTTCCTGAAGCTGGGGCTCTCGCCGAGTGACGGCGACCACCGACGGGTACTCGCCGTGCTGACGTACCTGAGGTCGTGAGGCCCCGCGTCCCGAGGACCCGCCCCATCGACGCACCCGACGCGCCTGAGGCCCCGCCTCCCCGGCGCACCCGACGTGCCCGAGGTCCCGCCTCCCCGGCGTGCCCGGGCCCCGGGGACCCAAGACCGCAGAATGACCGGAACCAGACCTTCCGGAATACTTCGGACGGCGACACGGCATGACGAACCCTGACAGAACGGATCTCAAAAAGGGGTCCATGATGCAAGAAGTCCAGGGAGACTCGACCCCGCCGTCGTAGGGTGGGCCACGGGACGGACGGTGATCGGCCGACCGCGCCCCGAGCTCCTCCCCGCCTCCGGCGGAGAGTCCCCTTGCCACGAGGGAGGTCCAGTTCAGTGACCAGCCAGGTCAGCAGCGAGGCCGGCGAGGCCCTGCTAGGGGAGCAGAGAGGCGCCCCGGCCACGCCCCACGACGGCACCGCGAAGGAAGTCCGCCGGCTCGATCGGGTGATCATCCGTTTCGCGGGTGATTCGGGTGACGGGATGCAGTTGACGGGTGACCGGTTCACCTCGGAGACGGCGTCGTTCGGC
>NZ_LGEG01000061.1 GCF_001280125.1 Streptomyces sp. NRRL F-6492 | reverse complement strand
GGCCGGGGTCCGGCGGCGGGGCCCGGTCCCGAATACGGGGCCTCCTCGTCCCGGCGGTCGCGGTCGCCGCCCTCGTGTTCGCCGGGGTCAGCGTCGTCGCCTTCCTGCGGGACGGCCACACCGGGCACCCGCCCCGTACCCCCACCGCCCCCGCCGCCGGCGACGTGCTCGTCCGGGTCGTCGGCACCGACTTCTGCCTCGGCGAGCGGCGCGGCTCCCGGACGGGCCGGATCCACCAGGTGCCGTGCGCCGCCGCGGACGTCCCGCTGTACGCGCTCGCGGAGGCGGGCGGCGGCCGGTGGCGGATCGCCTCCGACCACCCCGACTACGGCGCGGGCTGCTCCGGCGTCCCCTCCGGCGGACGCGTGCCCGACGCGCCGTACGAGGACTCCGAGTGCGGCGACCCCACCCGGATCGAGGAGTTCTCCCTGGAGCCGTACGGCACTCCCGTCGAGGGCTACCGGATCGTCCCGGCCGGTTCCGCGACCCCCGGCAGCTGCGTCACCGTCGTCGGCGACCGCGCGGCGGCCTGGGCCCGCCTCGCCCAGGCCCCCTGCGCACCGGACGCCGCGGGCCAGCTCTTCGACTTCGACCGCCGGGACTAGCCGGGACCAGCCGGGACCAGCCGGGACCAGCCGGACTAGACGGCGGCCGGCGGCTCCACCAGACGGGTCCGCAGGGCCGTCACCACCGCCGGGTCCAGACCGACGTGGCCGGTGGCGTACGCGTACACCGATCCGTACCGCGCCCGCAGGTCCGCGAGGAACAGGCGGACGACCTCGGCGGGGGCGCGGCCGTAGCCCGGCCAGCGCAGTTCGCGGCCCGGGTGGGACGCGTGCCAGTCGGCGACCAGGCGCTCCGTGGCCAGCTCGGTGAGGGCGAAGTCCGCGAGGACCTCCTCGTCGGGGACCTCCAGGAGCGCGAGGAGGACCGCCGCGAGCAGCCCCGTGCGGTCCTTCCCCGAGGCGCAGTGGAAGACGAGCGGTCCGTCGGCGGCGGCGATGACCTCCAGGGCCGTACGGAGTTCCACGGCCCCGTCCTCGGCGACCTCGGCGAACCGGTCGGCGAGGTAGCGCCACGGGTCGACGGCCGGGTCGATCTCCGCCTGGTCGTACGGGCGGTGCTCGACGGAGAGGTTGTGCCAGGCGACGCCGCCGGTCTCCGGCAGGCGGCCCTTGGCCGCGATCTCCCACGGGTAGCGCAGGTCGATCACCGTGGTCACGCCCAGCTCCCGGAAGCGTTCCAGGTCCGCGGGACCGGCGTCCGCGAGCTTGCCGAGGGAGTCGGAGCGGTAGAGGGCCCCCCACCGCACGGTTCCGCCGCCGGCGGTCCGACAGCCGCCCAGGTCACGGAAGTTGTGGAGTCGTTCGAAAGGTATGTGTCGTCTCACGGCGCCAATCTACGGCGCCTGCCGACGCCGTCGGGATCATGCGCCGACGGACGCCCAGAAGTGGCCGGTGACGTCGTCCAGGTACGCGCGCCCCGCCTCGCCGGAGCCCCCCGACGCGCCCCAGCTGCTGGTCGCCGCCATCCGGGCGTGGTAGTCCGTGTGCAGCCGCTGGAGCGCCGCCTCCACCGTCCGCCTGGGCAGCGGCACCATCCGCACCGCCGGTTTCACGTACGCCTGCCAGCGGGTGGTGGCCGCGTCGCGCAGCAGTTCGGCGAGGCGTTCGTCGCCGCCGGTCGCGGTGATCAGGGCGCGCGGGCCGAGGCCGAGGGCCTCCGCGAGGGCGGCCGTCTGGCGTTCGGTGCCGCGCCAGCGCCCCTCGTCCTCCATCCGCCGGTACGCCTGGGCCGAGAGCCCCACCCGCCGCGCCAGCTCCTCGGGGGCGGTCCCGCGCGCCACCCGGTGCTCGCGCAGGGTGGAGGCGGCGGCGATCAGCTCGGCGGGGGAGCACCACAGGACGCCCGCGAGGGCGGTCAGCTCCTGCTCGGTGGGGACCGCCCGGCCGCGCTCCCAGGCGAGGACGGTCTCGGGGGTGGCGAGGATGCCGTATTGCGCCCGCAGGCCGTACGCGACGTGGTCGTGGGCCATGCCGAGTCCTTCCCGCAGGCGGCGCGCGGCCGGGGCGTCGAAGGGTGGGGAAGGTGGGTGCACGCGGCCACCGTAGGTGCGGAGGGTGACGGCTGGATACGGTGCGTTCCCCCAAGGCGCGAGGTTCGTAGGAACGTGGGAACCGCCTGGTAACGGCGTCCTCCCCGTTCAGTGACCCCGTACGGGTCCCTCCCGCCAGCGGTACTGGAGCTCGGGCCGTCCGATCTGCCCGTACCGCGGGGCCCGCACGGCCCGGCCCTCGGCGACCAGGTGTTCCAGGTAGCGGCGCGCGGTGATCCGGGAGATCCCCAGGGCCGTCCCCGCCTCGGCGGCGGTGACCCCCTCCGGGGCGGCCCGGAGGGTACGGGTGACCGCCTCCAGGGTCGGGGCGCTCAGCCCCTTGGGGAGCGCGGCGGGGTGCGGCGCGCGCAGGGCGGCGAGCGCCCGGTCCACCTCGTCCTGCCCGGAGGCCTCCCCGGCGGCCGCCCGGAACTCGGCGTACCGGACGAGCCGGTCCCTGAGGGTCGCGAAGGCGAAGGGCTTGAGCACGTACTGGACGACCCCCAGGGAGACCCCCTCCCGCACGACCGCCAGGTCCCGGGCGGAGGTCACCGCGATGACGTCGGCGGCGTGCCCGGCGGCGCGCAGCGCCCGCAGGAGCTGGAGGCCGTGGCCGTCGGGCAGGTACAGGTCGAGCAGGATCAGGTCGACCCGCGTCCGGTCGAGCACCCGTACGGCGGCGGCCCGCGAGTGCGCGATCCCGACGACGGCGAAGCCCTCGACGCGCCCGGCGTAGAGCGCGTGGGCGTCGGCGGCCACGGGGTCGTCCTCGACGACCAGGACCCGGAGGGGAGCGGCACTCACGGGGTCACCTCCGTGCCGGAAACGTCCTTCGCGCCGGGTGCGCCGCCCGCCTCGGAGACGCCCTTCGTGTCGGGGGCGTCGCCCGCACCGGGGGCATCACCCCTAAGGGGAGGCCCTCCGACTTTCCGCGGCACCGGAACCGGAACCGGCACCTGCACGGCCCCCCGTACCGCCACGGCCCCCCGCACCACCCCCGAACCCGCACCCGCACCCGCCCCCGGCTCCCGCAGCGGCAGCCGTACCGTGAACTCCGCCCCGCCCTCCTCCCCGTCCGTGAGGGTCAGCGTGCCCGAGGCGCGGGAGACCGCCTGGTGGACCAGGGCCAGGCCGAGGCCGCGCCCCGGGCCCCGGGTGGACCAGCCGCGCCCGAGCACCGCGTCCCGGTCGGCCGGGCGGACGCCGGGGCCGCTGTCCCCGACCCGGAGCAGCAGCTCGCCGTCTCCCGCGCGGGCCGCGACCGTGACCGTCACGCGCGCGTGCGGGGTCCCGCCCGCCGCCTCCACGGCGTTGTCGATCAGGTTGCCGAGGATCGTCACCAGGTCCCGGGCGGGCAGGGCCGCCGGCACCCGGCCGTCGTCGATGCGGCTGTCCTCGGTGAGGACCAGCTCCACGCCCCGCTCGTTGGCCTGCGCCGCCTTGCCGAGCAGCAGCGCGGCGAGGACGGGTTCGCCGACCGCGTCCACGACCCGGTCGGTGAGCGCCTGGGCCAGTTCCAGTTCCGCCGTCGCGAACTCCACCGCCTCCGCCACCCGGCCCAGCTCGATGAGCGAGACGACCGTGTGCAGCCGGTTCGCCGCCTCGTGCGCCTGCGAGCGCAGCGCCTGCGTGAAGCCCCGCTCGGAGTCCAGCTCGCCCGACAGGGCCTGGAGCTCCGTGCGGTCCCGCAGCGTCACGACGGTCCCGCGCCGCTCCCCGCCGACCACCGGGCGGGTGCTCACGACGAGGACCCGGTCCTCCGTCAGGTGCGTCTCGTCCACGCGCGGCTCCGAGGACAGCAGCGCGCCCGTCAGCGGCGCGGGCAGGCCGAGGTCGGCCGCCGGGCGGCCCACGACCCCCTCGTCCAGGCCGAGCAGCTCCCGCGCCCCGTCGTTGATCAGGGCGATCCGCCGCCGTCCGTCGAGCATCACGAGCCCCTCCCGCACGGCGTGCAGCGCGGCCTCGTGGTAGTCGTGCATCCGGCTCAGCTCGGTGGCGTTCATGCCGTGGGTGTGGCGGCGCAGGCGCGCGTTCACGACGTACGTCCCCGCCCCGCCGAGCGCGAGCGCCGCGCCCGCCATGCCGAGCAGGGCGGTCACCTGCTCCCGCACCTGCGCGCTGATCCGCTCGATCGTGATGCCCGCGCTGACCAGCGCGACGACCCGCCCGTCGCCGTCGAAGACGGGCGCGATCGTCCGCACGGAGGGGCCGAGGACCCCCAGGTGGGTCTCGGAGTGGATCCGCCCCCGCCGGGCCTCCTCGATGTGGCCGAGGTACGTGCGGCCGATCTGGTCCGGCTCCGGGTGCGTCCAGCGGGTGCCGTCCGGAGCCATGATCACCACGAAGGCGACGTCCGCGTGGCGGCGCAGCGACTCGGCGTACGGCTGGAGCGCCGCCGACGGGTCGGCCGCGCGGGCGGCGGCGGCCACGGACGGGGAGTCGGCGACGGCCGCGGCGGTGGCCGTGGACTGGCGCCGCGCGGTCTCCTCGGCCTGCGCCCGGTCCGTGAGGTACGCGAAGACCGCGCACCCCGCCACGACGACGGCCACGAGCACGACCTGCATCGCGAAGAGCTGGCCGGCCAGGCTGCGGGGGCGGGGGAGGGGGAGACGCATGCGGGTAAGTGTGCACGTCCGGGGCCGCGCGGCGGCGCTCCGGCCCCGGTCCGTTCCGGGCCCCCGCCCCGGTCCGTTCCGGGCCCCCGCCCCGGTCCGTTCCGGGCCCCCGCCGTTTCGGCCGTGAACGAAACGTACGCAACCGTGACCCGGGTCACAGGCTGATGGATAGTCGCGGAGTCCACCGGGACGTGGACACCCATCAGCGCGAGGAGGACCCCGTGGCCGCACGCCGGGACCGTACCCACTATCTGTACCTGGCCGTCATCGGCGCCGTACTGCTCGGCATCGCGGTCGGCTTCCTGGCGCCGGGCGTCGCCGTCGAGCTCAAGCCGCTCGGCACCGGATTCGTCAACCTGATCAAGATGATGATCTCCCCGATCATCTTCTGCACGATCGTGCTCGGCGTCGGCTCGGTGCGGAAGGCCGCGAAGGTCGGCGCCGTCGGCGGCCTCGCCCTCGGCTACTTCCTGCTCATGTCGACGGTGGCGCTCGCGATCGGCCTGCTCGTCGGCAACCTCCTGGAGCCCGGCTCCGGCCTCCACCTCACCGAGGAGCTGGCCGAGGCCGGCGCCAAGCAGGCGGAGGGCGCGAGCGAGTCCACGGCGGACTTCCTCCTCGGGATCATCCCCACCACCCTCGTCTCCGCCTTCACCGGGGGCGAGGTTCTCCAGACCCTCCTGGTCGCCCTCCTGGCGGGCTTCGCCCTCCAGGCGATGGGCGCGGCCGGGGAGCCGGTCCTGCGCGGGATCGGGCACATCCAGCGGCTG
Source organism: Streptomyces sp. NRRL F-6492 (assembly GCF_001280125.1). GTDB lineage: Bacteria > Actinomycetota > Actinomycetes > Streptomycetales > Streptomycetaceae > Streptomyces. Next base: position 1,037 of record NZ_LGEG01000061.1, on the reverse strand, counting down.
GTCTTCCGCATCCTCGCCATGATCATGTGGGTGGCCCCGGTCGGCGCGTTCGGCGCGATCGCGGCCGTCGTCGGCGCGACCGGCGCGGACGCCCTGAAGTCCCTCGCCGTCATCATGATCGGCTTCTACCTGACCTGCGGACTCTTCGTCTTCGTCGTGCTCGGCGCGATCCTGCGGCTGGTCGCCGGGATCAACATCTGGACCCTCTTGAAGTACCTGGGCCGCGAGTTCCTGCTGATCCTCTCCACCTCCTCCTCCGAGTCGGCGCTGCCGCGCCTGATCGCGAAGATGGAGCACCTGGGCGTCTCCAAGCCGGTCGTCGGCATCACCGTGCCGACCGGCTACTCCTTCAACCTCGACGGCACCGCGATCTACCTCACGATGGCCTCGCTCTTCGTCGCCGAGGCGATGGGCGACCCGCTGTCGATCGGCGAGCAGGTCTCGCTCCTCGTCTTCATGATCATCGCGTCGAAGGGGGCGGCGGGCGTCACCGGCGCGGGCCTGGCCACCCTGGCGGGCGGCCTCCAGTCGCACCGGCCCGAACTGGTCGACGGGGTGGGCCTGATCGTCGGCATCGACCGCTTCATGAGCGAGGCGCGCGCCCTCACCAACTTCGCGGGCAACGCCGTCGCCACCGTCCTCGTCGGCACGTGGACCAAGGAGATCGACAAGGCGCGGGTGACCGAGGTCCTCGCCGGCCGCGTCCCCTTCGACGAGAAGACCCTCGTCGACGACCACGCCCCGACCCCGGTCCCGGACCAGCGGGCGGACGGGGAGGGCGAGAAGACCCACGCGGTGGTCTGACGGGCTGCCGCCCCTCCGCGGAGAACCGCCGGGTCCCGGGCCTTGAGCCGGATCCGGGCCCCGGGAACGGGAGGCCCCCGGCCGCCACGAGCGGCCGGGGACCTCCCGTTTCCGGGCACACCCCGTTCCCGGGCACACCCCGTTCCCGGGGACACCCCGTTCCCGGGGACACCCCGTTCCCGGGGACACCCCGTTCCCGGGGACACCCCGTTCCCGGGGACACCCCGTTCCCG
>NZ_LGEG01000060.1 GCF_001280125.1 Streptomyces sp. NRRL F-6492 | reverse complement strand
GTGCCGGGCGGCGGGGCGTCCGGGGTCCCGGCGGCCCTGGCCCGGGCGAACCGGGCCAGGGCCGCCCGGGTCCGGGCCGCCGCCGTGTCCCGTGCCGAGGTGGCGGGTGCCGGGCTGTCTGGTGCCGGGGTGGCAGGTGCCGGGGTGCCAGGTATCGGGGTGGCAGGTGCCGGGGTGGCGGACACCGAGGTACCCGGTGCCGGGCTGTCCGGTGTCGGGCTGTCCGGTGCCGAGGCGGCAGGTGTCGGGGCGCCAGATGTCGGGGCATTCGGTACCGGGCTGTCCGGTGCCGAGGTGCCCGGTGCCGGAGCGCCAGGTGCCGGGGGGCCCGGTACCGGGGTGCCGCGCTCCCCCGCGTCGCCGGGCCCGGTGCGCGTTCCGTCCGGGGCTCCGGCGGCCGGTGCGCCGCCCGGCGTTCCGGAGGGATCCGCGGGCGCCGGGACGTCGCCGGGGGCGGTCGCGCCCGCTCCCCCGCCCTCACCCGGGCCCGCGGGCGCGGCCGTGCCCTCCGGAGTTTCCCCGGACGACGGCGTACCGCCCGGCGTCCCGGGTCTCGCGGGCCGGTCCGACCAGCCCAGATACGCGCCGCAGTTGCCGCAGAAGTCGTCGGCGGGGTCGTTGGCGGCCCCGCACGAGGGACATGCGCGCATGCGTCAGCTCCCTTCCTCGGCGGGCGGAGCGGTGACGACCTCCACCCGGAACGCGACGTGCACCGGGCACATGGCCCGGACGATCTCGTGGACCCGGTCCGCGTCCACCCGCCCGGTCCGCGCCCCTTCGGGGACGACCCGGACGAGCAGCTCGCCGTCGGGTTCCGGCGGGAGGCCGGAGCCCGCGGTCTGCGACCAGACCGCCGCGCCGTCGCCGACGATCTCGGTGCGCACGTCCAGGGCGAGGCGCAGGGCCTCGGCGAGGCCCCGCCTCGTGCCGCGCCACCGGTGCAGTTCCACCGCGCGCGCGACCGTCTCCCGGCGCAGCTCCAGGGGCCGGCGCGGATCGTCGGCGGCGCCCACCCAGGACGCCAGCCACACCAGGAAGTCCGGCGGTGCCAGGCGGGGGTCGAGGTAGGCGGGCAGGTTGTCGAGGGTGGAGAAGACCGGGGCGAGGACCGTGTCGAGACCGGCGGTGAGGCGTTGCGCGAGGTCGTCGTCGGCGTAGAGCGCGGGCAGCTGCTCCCCGATGGGGTGCCTGCTGGGCAGCCCGGGTATCGCGGCGCGGCTCATCGTCCCTCCGGTCCGGCGGCGGACACGACCACCTGGTGCTGGTAGGAGAAGACCAGGGCGCCGGGACCGACGTCGATGCGGTCCGCCGGGGCGCCGCGCCGGCCGGTGACCGGGTCGGCCGGGAACAGGCGGATCTCCTCGACCAGCGCGTCGCCCGTGGCGCGTTGCAGGACGCCGAAGACCTCGCCGTACTGGACGGGCCGTCCGAACGGCCATCCGGTGCCGTCAGGACCGCCGGTCAGCGGGTTGAAGTGGCGGAACAGGGCGTCCAGGGCCGCCTTGCGGACCGCGTCGGCGTCGCCGGGGGCGGCGGCGAGGCGGGCGACCACGGTGACGCCCTGGTAGACCGGCGGCTCCACCACGAGGCGGGTGCCGATCAGGCGCCGTTCGTCGAGGCTCGCGGTGATCGCCGAGAGCATCTGCTCGCCGGGGATCAGCTGTTCGAAGCGGAGCCGGTCGTCGCCCTCGTCGGCGACGGCGTCCGGCACCACCAGGACCCGTACCGCGCCCGGTGTGTCCGCGGCCGGCAGGCAGCGCACCCGGCGCACCGAGGGCGCGGCCTGGCGGCTGATGATCTCGTAGTCCTCGGCGGTCACCGCGCGGTCCTGCATGCGCAGCACCTCCGGCGCGCGCAGCCGGGCGTTGTGCACGCTCTCCCCCGCGACGCCGCCGCGCGCCGCCTCCCGGTTGACGACCCGGGCGACGTACGGGACGGAGCTGAGCAGGACGGAGATCGCGCCGCGGGCGACGTTGCCCGCGGGGCCGCCGCCGGTGCGGTAGCGGGCGACCCTGATCCGCGCGCCCTTGGGCGGTACGGCGCCGCACTGCCGCAGGGTGCCGTCCGGTTCCCGCAGTGCCGGGGGGAAGGCGAACTCGCCGGTGGTGGCGTCCACCCGGACGTGCCGGTCGGCGGGGAGGGAGCGGCCGAAGTGCTCGACCACCTCCCAGCGCTGCCAGCCCTCCTCGGAGGACACCTCCACCACGGGCGGCCCGGCGTCGAGCAGGACCGGCGGCCGGCCGAGCCGGAAGGCCTGTCCCGCGACCCCCTCGGAGGTGCCGAGCGGTACGTCGGTGACCGTCTCGGCGTGCTCGGCGGACATGGTGCCGCCGACGGTGAAGACCGCCGCCTCGCGCACCGTCGGGGACTCCGAGTAGAACGGCTGGCCCGGTTCGGCCTCGGTGACCCGGCAGCGCAGCCATCCGGCCCGGGTGCCGCCGATCACGGACGCGACGTGCCCGGCGGGCACGTGCACGACGACCTCGCCGGGCCGGTTGAGGCCGCCGGTGGTGTCGTCGCCGGTCTCGCAGGCCTGCCAGCCGCCGCCGTTCCACGCCTCCCACACGAGCGGGGGCTGGCGCGGGTCGACGCCGACGCCCTCGACGCGGCTGTCGAGGCGTACGGCGACGATGCAGCGCGGCACCGCCGTGGGCAGCCCGAACAGCAGCGCGTCGCCGGGTTCCGGCGTGGCCTGGAAGCAGGGGATGTCGAGCCCGTCGGCGAGCATGCCGGTCCTGTCGTGCTGCTCGCCGGTCCGCGACGCGGTCACCAGGCGCGTCAACTCGCTCGGCAGGATGCGCAGTTCGCCGGTGGTGGCGAACACCACGGCGTCGTCGGTCTCGCCGCCGGCGGTGGTGACCTCGGTGCCGGGCGGCAGCGTGACGGTGTCGGACTGCGGGGCGGACAGCCAGAAGTCGACGTCGGCGCCGGCCGCGGTCGGCGGGAACAGCCGGATGCCGAGCAGGTCGAGGAAGGCGTGGTAGTTCTTGTCCGGGACCCGGTTGAGCCGGTACAGCAACTGGTCGACCAGGTAGGCGAACGTCTCGATCAGGGTGACGCCCGGGTCGGAGACGTTGTGGTCGGTCCATTCCGGGGCGCGCTGCTGCACGTACCGCTTCGCCTCGTCGACGAGCTGCTGGAACCGTCGGTCGTCCAGGTTCGGGGAGGGCAGGGCCATCAGTCGGCGACCGTTTCCTCGGCCCCCTCCTCGGAGGGGATCGTGTAGAAGGGAAAGACCAGGTTGCGCCGGTCGTTGGTGGAACGCAGGGTGTAGTGCACGTCGATGTAGAGGGTGCCGTCCTCGACCGCGTCGAAGGCGACGACCACGTCGTCCACGGTGATCCGCGGCTCCCACCGCTCCAGCGCCTCCCGCACCTGCTGCGCGACGCGGCCGGCGGTGGCGCCGTCGCCGGGGGCGAAGACGTAGTCGTGGATGCCGCAGCCGAACTCGGGGCGCATGGGGCGCTCGCCGGGCGCGGTGCCGAGCACCAGGCGGATCGCCTCCTCGATCTCCCGCTCCCGTTCGACGAGGGCGATCCCCCCGGTCGGTCCGACGCGCAGGGGGAATCCCCAGCCCCGGCCGACGAACCGTTCGCTCATCACACGCCCCCGATCAGCACGTGGGGCGCCCCGGTGAGGATCATCGCGCCGCACGCCGTCCTGTCGCGGGCGCGCGCGGCCGGGAGTCCGCCGATGAGGACCTGCCCGGAGGCGAGCCCGGCCGGGTTGGGCAGGAGCACGTTGGCGGGTCCGAGGGCGGCGTGCGGCGGCACCACGCACGTGTGCAGGCTGCCGATGACGGCGGCGGGCCGGCCGCCGATCAGCACGGTCGCCACCGCCCTCGCGGCGGCGGGCGGCGGGGTGGCGACGACCCCGCCGTGGTCGGTGGGGTCGCCGGTACGGGCGGCGGCGGGCATGCGGAGCTCCTTTCACGAGCTTTCCGGTGGGGGTCAGTTGATCCGGACGAGCTTGGCCTTGAGGGTGGCGAGCAGGCCGCCGTCGACGGTGACGCCCGAGGCGCCGGTGACGTCCACCGTGCGGCCGCCGATCCTCACCCCGACCCGGCCGTCGATGGCCACGTTGCGGCCCGACACGCTCACGTCCCCGCGTCCCGCGTCCACGGTGATGCCCCGCTTGTCCATGACGAAGGAGCTGAGCACCTGCCGGCTCTTCCCCGCGTACACCGTCATCTCGATCCGGTCCCGCCGGTCGTCGAGGAAGACTTCGAGGCGCTCGTCGGCGGACATCAGCCGCACTCCGGAGCGGCCCGGGGCCCGTGCGTCGAGCAGCTCCACCCGGTGGCCCGAACGGGAGACGAGGGAGCGGCGGTTGACCCTGCCGGTGGTCTTGTCGATCAGGGGGACGTCGTGCGGCGAGGGCTTGTCCACGCCGTTGTAGAGGCCGCCGATGACGTACGGGCTGTCGAGGAGGCCCTGTTCGAAGCCGACCAGGACCTCGTCGTTGACCTCGGGGCTCACCACGCCGCCGCCCCCCTTGCCGCCCCACTGCACCGTGCGCACCCAGTCGGTGACGTAGGTGTCGTCCAGCCAGGGGAACCTCAGCCGCACCGAGCCGTTCTCGGCGCCGCCCGTCTCGCGCACGTCCGTCACCACGCCGATCGCGAGGCCCGGCATGCGCGGTCCCCGGGAGGGCGCGTTGGCGCCGGTGACCAGTCCGGTCAGGGAGCGGTCGGGGCTGGCGCTCACCCACACCGTCGTGCGGTAGCCGCCGTGCGGTTCGAGGACGTGCTGCACGGCCGTCGCCGTGTACTTGCCGGAGAACGCCGCTCCGACGTTGCCGAGCGCCACGGGCTTGCCCGCGCGCAGCGTCGGGTTGCCCTCGACCAGCGCCTCCAGCTCGCCGAACCCGGCACTGACCTGTCCGGCGACCGCGTCCGCGACCGCCTTCGTCTCGGCCTGGGTGCGGTACGGGGTGTCGGTGACGGTGAGCTTCGACGTGCCGAACCGGGCGGCGAACGCCGGGCTCAGTCCCGGCACGACGGTGTCGCTGTCGACCGAGGGCTTCCGGGCCACCAGGGGCCGCTTGGTGGTGACGTCCCAGCCGCGCACCTCCACCTGCTGCGCCCCGTCCGCCGCCGACAGGGAGGCCCGCAGCGCAAGCAGGTTGCGCCCGTACTCCAGGACCAGCGGGTCGCGGGCGGCCGAGGTGGACGGCGAGGGCGCCCCGGAGGCCTTCCGCGGCCTGGTGAACTGGAGCAGCCCCTTGTCGTCGACGCGCACCTGCGCACCGCTCTCGGCGGCCAGGAACTGGAGGAAGTCCCAGTCGGAGACGTTCGCCTGGGACAGCTGCTGGTAGGTGACCGGCGCGGCCTCGACGGTGCCGCAGGCCAGACCCGCCCCGGCGGCCACCTTGCGGACGATCGCCGTCGCCGTCATGTTCCGGTACGCCACCACCTTCCGGCCGCGCTGGAGCCGGTGCGCCTTGGAGTAGGCGCGCACCACGGTGAACGAACCGGTGCGGTCCCGGTCGACCTCCAGGGCCGTGACCTCGCCGTCGAAGAGCCGCTCGCGGGCCTGCCCGGTCACGGTGACCACGGAGACCCTGAGGGGGGTGCCGATGGTGATGCCGGTCTTGCGCAGGAACTCGTGGTCGGGGTCGCGGAAGGTGAGCACCGCCGCGTCCGGCAGCCCCACGTTCTCGTCGATCACGCAGCTCACCAGCTGGGCCGCCCAGACCGGCGGCAGTTCGCCGGGCGTCTCCACGATCGGGTCCGCCGCGAACGACCGGCCGTCCCGCGCCCCGCCCGTCACCGCTCCTCCCCGGCGCCCGCGTCGCTCAGCGCCGGCACGACCAGTTCGGTGCCGGGCACGAGCGCCATCGGGTCGTCGATGTCGTTGGCCTCCGCGATGACCCGCCAGGCCGTCGCGTCGCCGTACTCCCGCCAGGCCAGCAGGGCCAGGCTGTCGCCGGCCACGACGACGTGCGTGCTGCGTCCGGTGCGGGCGCCGGACGTCGGGTTCTGTCCGGCGGGGCCGACGCTCGCCTCCTCGATGGAGAGCCGGCAGGTGGCCCGCAGCGGCTTGCCGTCCACGTCGAACAGGGTGTACGACACGGACAGGTTGGAGAGCACGCCGTCGAACGACGTGGTGCGCGCGCTGCCCCACTCGAACCGCACCCAGGGGCTGGCGGGCTTCTTGCGGCCCAGGCTGGCCTTGGTCGGCACGCACGCCTTCATCAGCTTCTCCACCGCCTGCTCCACCGAGTTGTCGTGGGTGGCGGTGGCGTCCAGGAACACTTCGAGGCTCAGCTCGCGCGGGCCGCTGCCGACGAACTCGGGCAGGGAGGACTCCTCCGCCATCCGGGACGGGGAGCGCCGCCACTCGGTGGTCTTGCGCAGTTCCAGGGTGGAGGGGTTGAACTGGAGGTCCAGCCGTGCCAGCGTGCCGCCGGGCTTGGCGCCGACGGAGGCCGGGGGCTCCTTCAGCGTGAGCTGGGCCCTGGCCCGGCCGGCTCGGGACACTGGGGACATGACGGGGGTTCCTTCCGGGGAACTGGCGGGGGGGGGGAGGGCGGGGCGGGGGGCGTCAGGGGGGCCGGAGACCCCCGTGGGCGATCTCCACGGTGTCCACCCCCGCCCGCGAGCTGCTG
>NZ_LGEG01000059.1 GCF_001280125.1 Streptomyces sp. NRRL F-6492 | reverse complement strand
TGGTGGATCCGGTTATCTTGGTCGAAACCCGTCTACCAGGGGCTTCTTCGCTCTGTCAGCCCAACGAGCAGGCCAGTCCGGCAGGTTGGAACAGGCTCAAGGTTGATGTCCCGCATGAGCTGGTCGAGCATGTTTCCCGGCTGATCTGCGCACGAAGGTGTGAACGCCGCTCGCGGTGGCCGAAGCCTGGCTGCTTCCGGCAGGCCCTGCTCGTCCTGGTGCATCTGCGCAAGAACGGAGCCGCTGCCCGCCCTGGCAGCCGGCTTCGGCGTCTCGACCGCCACGGCCTGGCGCTACGTCAGCGAGACCCTCGACGTCCTCGCGGCGTGAGCGCCGGGCCTGCACGAGGCCCTGACCGGCCTGGGCGAGGGTGACCATGTGATCGTCGACAGCCGCCCTGATTCCTATCGACCGCATCGCAGCCGATGAGCCGTACTACTCGCAAAAACACCGCAAGCACAGCCGTGAACGTGCAGCTCATCGCCCACCCTGACCCCACAGCCCTGTGGTTCTCCCACGCGACATCGGGCCGCACCCACGACCTAACCGCGGCCCGGGCCCACGGCATCGTCCAAGCCTGCCTGACCCGGCAGATCCTTGTCCTGGCGGACCGCGCCTACCAGGGCGCCGGCGCCACCGTCCGACCCCGCACTACCACCACCGCGAACAACCCGAGCACTACCAGCAGTTCAACCGCGACCACGCCAGGCTCAGAGCTCCCGGCGAACGCGCCTTCGCACAGCTGAAGTCCTAGCGGATCCTCTGCCGGGCCCGATGCTCCACCCGCCGCGTCGGCACCATCGTTCAAGCCGTCCACACCCTGCTGACCTGCAGCTATTCAGGATGAAAAGGTTCAGTTACTGCACGAATACGCTCGCCGACGTGTTGAAGGGCGTGGCGGGCCTTTACGGCACTGGTAACGTCCGGCGGTTCTCGTTCGATCTCGAGCCGGCGTCCTCTACCCGCAGATCATCGGCGAGGCCGCCCCGCGGCTGATCGAGAACTGCCGCAGCGTCCAGGACGGCGCCTTCTTCGACGAGACCGCCGAGGACCGTTACCCCGACGTCTTCGGACTCCTGCCCCCGCCCGCCGGCCACACCGCGCTGCGCGCTGCCCTGGCGGAGCTTCCTCGCCGGGGCCTCGTGATGGGCCACGACATCAGCGTCAACGCCACACTCCTCAAAGACGCCGTAGCCCGCCTGGGGGTCTGCCCCCCCCTGGCCGCCGGTCCGTACTCCCATAACGGACCGGCCCCACCCCGGTGCCTCCTCGCCCCAGCCGCGCGAGGAGGGGCACCGGGCGATCGACGCCATACCTATGACGGCTTGGTCGAGCACATACTGCGGGGAGAAGTGACGAAGACGGCCCAGTTGGGCACTGACCCGTAACTCCCGAGCTTCTCGTACAACTATTCGATCCGCTCACGAGTCTGAGTCGGACACGGCATTTCCGTGTCCGACTCAGACTCGTAGGGGCTTCACCTTGCAACTCCGCATCACCGGCGCCCGTCTCGCCACCGCCGTCACGGCTGTCCTCGCGGTCACCGCCCTCGGCGCCGGCACGTTGGCGACCGCACCGGCCGCGTTCGCGGCGACGTCGACCTCGTCCGAGCAGGCCGACGCCGCTCCTCCCGTCTTCCCCCAGGGTGCCGACCTCGCGGGCGTGGGCACTTCTGGCTTCCTCAGCTACTCCTACGACCGGGCCGGGACGAAGAGCGTGTTGTGGACGCCGTTCGACGGCGGAATGTCGACCCGGCTGAAGGTGCCCGAGCGCGGTGGTTCCACCGTGGCCGGCAGTGACGTGGTCGTCATCGGCGACGCGGCCCGGGCCGACGAGATGAGCAGGCTCACCCTGCGGAACATGGCAGACCCCTCCGCGTCGGCCGTCGACATCGACCTCGGTGCGCTGAGCGGCACCTACCTGACTGTCGTGAGCCCGACGAGCGTGCTCGCGCAGATCGCGAAGGATGACGGTACGACGGAACTGCACGTCGTGACCAGGACAGGGACCACGACGAGCAGTCGCGAGATCGCGGGTCTGCCGCAGGACGCCACCGACTTCGCCGGCTCGATGGTTCACGACGGCTCCGTTCTCGTCGGGTACGTGACGGGCCCGGAGGACGAGCAGGCCTACGGACGGGCACTGATCGACGTGGCGGCGGGGACGGTATCCGCGACTTACTCCGCTGTCCGGTCCGGGTACGGCTCTGACAGCCTGGTGTTCTCCGCTTCGCACGTGGCCTGGCCCGACCAGACGGACAGCACCGAGCTGTACGTCTCGTCAGTCGACCGCAAGACGGGCGCGCAGAAGCGGACCCCTCTCGGGAACATCCACGGCGAGTGGCATTACGTGCTCGTCGGCGACTGGCTGGTGTACGGCGAGCCCTGGACGCCCGTCCGGGCCGTGTCCCTGACCAGCGGCGAGATTCGCGACCTGGGCATCACCGCTTCGGCCTGGGCGTCCTCGGCCGACAACACCGCGCTGTTGCAGGGCAACCCGGCCTCCGACGGGCTGTTCCGCGTCGCGGCTGGGCAGGACGGCACCCCGACCGTCACCAAGGCCGCGGAGCCGGGCAAGCCAGTGATCCCGCTGGAGATCGACGAGGTCCACGTTCCCGCCATGGCGAACCTCGACAAGTCTCGCGGCCGGGTGACCCTGGGCTGGACGCTGTCGCGTGCCGACGCCCACGTGGACGTCACGCTCACGCACATCGCCACCGGCAAGGAGTTCACCAAGCGTCTGACCGCACCCACGAACGGCACGGAGTTCTCCTTCGTCTGGGAAGCCGTCTTCGAGGAGGTGACGCCGGATGGGGCCAGCTTCGTGGACGCGCCGAACGGCAAGTACGCCGTTGAGGCCGAGGCGACGCTCCTCGACGGCACGGGCGAGCCCGCCTACCAGGGCTGGTTCATGAACATCACCCGTGCGTACAACCCGCACGACTTCAACGACAACGGCTCCACCGACGTCTTCGCCCGGCACTCCAACGGTGTGCTGTGGCGCGACGACCTGCAGGACTGGCCGCAGCACGACGAGATCTGGACCGCCAAGACCACTCGTGTCGGCTCGGGCTGGGGGATCTACAAGCAGATCGAGGCCGTCGGCAACGCCGGAGGCGCCGCCGCCGGCGACCTGATGGCGGTCGAAGGATCCGGCGTGCAGTGGCTCTACCTCGGCAAGGGCGACGGCACGTTCGCCACGCGAGTCAAGGTGGGCACGGGCTGGCAGATCTACAACAAGATCGCCGCCGGTTCGGACCTCGACGGCGACGGCCGTCCCGACCTGGTGGCCACCGACGGCGTCGGCGCCCTGTGGTTCTACAAGGGCACCGGCAGCTACGCCAAGCCGTACGCGCCCCGCGTAAAGGTCGGTGGCGGCTGGCAGAACTACAACCACATCACCGCCGTCGGGAACATCGCCGGCACGGCCGCCGGGGACATGGTCGCCCGCGACGCCTCCGGCGTCCTCTGGCTCCACCAGGGCAACGGCCGCGGCGGCTTCGCCCCCCGCGTGAAGATCGGCGCGGGCTGGGGCGCCTACTCCCAGCTCGTCGGCGCCGGCGACCTCGACAACGACGGGCGCCCGGACCTGATCGCGTACGGGACGAGCGGCGAGTACGGCGCGTACGTCTACCGTTCGACGGGCAATGCCACCGCCCCCTTCAGCCGTCGCACGACGAGCCTGTACAAGCACCAGGGCCGCTACTACAACCACGTTGCCTGAGCGCTGTCCGTGCTTCAAACGGAGGACCGGTTCGTCCACGGTGCCCCTTCTCGTCCCCGCCGAGCGGGGAGGGGCACCGGCATGTCGTGGTCCGAACTCGGGACCCGAGGGCCCTGTGACCTGAGATGCCGTTATGCGAGGACTTGGCCGAGGTGAGTGTGGGGGCGCCCGGTGAGCTGCCGGCGCAGGGCCTCGGCCCGGGAGCGGACCAGGTCGTCGCGGTGGGGGCCGGGGAGCCGGTCGAGGACACCGGCGGCCATCTCGGCCGCCGCCGTGGGGTCGCCGTCCGCGTGCAGGCACGCGGCGGTGTCCATGACCAAGAACGCCCGGGTCATCACGGACGGGGATGCAGTGGGTTCGAGTGCGTCCCCTCGGGCGGCGTACGCGGCCGGTGTCGCCGAGGAGGGCGTACGCCTGCGACAGGTGCACGAAGTGCTTCTGCCCCGGGTAGCCAAATGACGTGTCGGCACTCTCCTGACCGTCGAGACGGTCGGCGAGCGCCCGGACATCCCGGACGGCGAGTTCGACGCCGCCGGTGTCGCCGAGGGCGGCGAGCGCCTGAGCGGTGACCGCCGAGGGCGGCGAGCGCCTGAGCGGTGACCGCCGCGGACAGCGCGGCGGTGGTGGGCGCGCTATCGGCCTCGCGGCGGGTGAGCGCGGCGAGATGGGCGGCCTGTTGAGGGGCGCCGTAGTTGAGCGGCACCATGGCGTGCCATGCGAGTACCCAGGCGGTCATCCGCAGGTCCCCGGACTCGCGAGCGGCTCGCTGCGCGGTGGCGAACCAGCGGTGTGCATTGCGCTGGTCACCGCGGTCGTGCTGGACGATCGCGACGAGCCCCGCGATCCCGGCGGTGGTGCGCGCGAGCTAGAGCGTGTCTCTTTGATCGGTTGGCCAGTTGATCGGATATGTCTGTTCGATTAGTGATCACTGGTGTGATGTGGGACCGGATCGAGCCGCTGATGCCGGCCGACCCGGTCCGCGGTCGGCGGTGGGCCGATCACCGCCGAACCTTGGGGGCCATCGCGTGGAAGTACCGCACCTGCTCGCCCTGGCGCGACCTGCCTGACGAGCTCGGCTCGTTCCAGACCGCTCACAAACGCCTGATCAGGTGGGCCGTGGACGGCACTTGGGGACGTATCCTCTCCGCGGTTCTGGCAGCGGCCGACGCTGATGGCGACATCGGCTGGACCGTCTCGGTGGACTCCACCGTCTGCCGAGCCCACCAGCACGCCGCCGGAGCCCGGAAAAAGGGGCGCCCGGCCGAGCTGAACCCGACGACCACGCCCTCGGACGCTCCCCCGGTGGCCTGAGTACGAAAGTCCACCTCGCCAGCGACAGCCGTGCACGGCCCCTGGCCCTCCGCGTCACCGCAGGCCAGGCAGGCCAGGCAGGCGACGCCCCGGCCTTCGAGACCGTCATGACCGGCATCCGGGTTCCGCGAAACGGACCCGGAAGGCCGAGAACCCGCCCGGACACCGTCCTGGCGGACCGCGCGTACTCATCCCGAGCGATCCGGAATCACCTCCGCCGGCGCGGGATCCGCACTGTCATCCCCCAGCCGTCCGACCAAGTCGGCCACCGTCTGCGGCGAGGCCGCGCCGGCGGTCGCCCACCGGCTTTCGACGCCTAGGCGTATCGACAACGCAATGCCGTCGAGCGGCGCATCAACCGACTCAAGCAGTGGCGCGGCCTGGCCATGCGAACGGACAAGCTCGCCATCGCCTACCACGCCGCACTCCACCTCGCCGCCATCCTCATCTGGACAGCCGCTTGACCGCCGAAGCGCCTCGGCCGCGAAGATGGCCACATGGACGATCTTGTGAAGTTCCTCGTCGCACGCATCAATGACGACAACCACGCCTATGCCTACGTGGCCGACACCCTGGGCGGCGAGGCTCTTCTCGACAGCCATCTCCCCATGCTCGACCTGACCGAGCAACTGGCCCACGACTACAAGGCCATGGAGCCCTCGAACCCCCGCTCGGCCGGCCTGGCATACGCGCTTCGAGTCCTTACCCAGTCATACGCCGAGCACCCCGCCTATCAGCAGGAATGGCGCCCCTAACCTTTCAAGGAGACAAGTCCTAGAGGACGGGTCGGTGCCCGCGCTCGCCGAGACCCTGGGCATGACCGAACAGGCCGCCCGCGCCCGTCTCCGGCACTACGAGCACCTCACCTGGCGCTGACCTGCCGGATTCTTCGGGAGAAGAAGCGGAGCAGCGCGGCTCGTCGTGCTCGCTTTCTCACCGGAGCCCCGGTCGTTTCGGGCTGGTACCGGGTGAGCCGGTCCGCGCGGACAACAGTTCAAGGCCGTGCAGTTGATAGCCCCACGGCCCTGAACTCGTTCACCACACGCTGCGCCACCGGCTCTTCATCGTGCCGGGGCGGAGGAGATCAGGCAGGGGTGATGTTCTCCGCCTGGGGGCCCTTGGGGCCCTGGGCGACGTCGAACGTCACGGCCTGGCCTTCCTGGAGCTCGCGGAAGCCGGAGGAGTTGATGGCGGAGTAGTGGGCGAAGACGTCCGGGCCGCCGCCGTCCTGGGCGATGAAGCCGAAGCCCTTCTCCGCGTTGAACCACTTCACAGTTCCAGTAGCCATGTCTGATGCCTTCCAGTCGATGAGCGTCTCCCGCACGGTGCGGGAGACGGAGGTGATCGCCCTGGTTCCTGCGGCACAGCACAGCAAAACGCCCACGCCTGGGACGTGGGCAAAGGGGAATTTCCGAACCACGACAGCTGACAGGAACGCTACACGCCCGCACCCTGCGTCACCACAGGAAACAGCGACGCGTTCGAAACCGGTCCGAACGAACAAGGCTCGCCGGTGTCAGGCAGAGCGCCACCTCAGGCTGCGCTCGACGGCTCGGCCGTCTCGGCCGTTTCGGCGGCGCGGCGGTATTCGGCATTGATGCGCTGGGCTTCTTCGAGCTGGTCCTCGAGGACGATGATGCGGCAGGCGGCCTCGACGGCGGTGCCCTGGTCGACGAGTTCGCGGGCGCGTGCG
>NZ_LGEG01000058.1 GCF_001280125.1 Streptomyces sp. NRRL F-6492 | reverse complement strand
CACCTCACTGACGATGTCCTGCGGTACCCGGACCCAGTACGTGCGTCCGGGCGATCCTGATGGCGCTGCGCTCCTCCGTCCTCTCCTCGGTGATCAACTACTTACCGCTGGGTGCTGCTCTACTGCGGGTACTGCTGATGATGCGAACTGCTCCGTGGCCTGTGTCAGCGCCACTCTCCGGCAGCCAGCCCCGTTGCCCGTCCTGCGTCTGCTCTGGCCTGGAACCCCACTGCCGGACTTCCCGGTGCGCGCGTCCGCAGCCGACGCCTTCACCGGGGGTACTGCTCACTCGTTTCACTGCGGGGCACCGCGTACTGCACTCACCGGACCGCATCCACCATGCGGCGGTCCTGCTGCGGTGACTCCTGATCACTGCGAGCCACCAGGTCCGGCCGTCAGCCCCGTCGCCGTCCTGCAACAACCCTGGCTTCGGAACTCCACCGCCGTACCGTCCTGCGAACTGCAACTACCTGTACCGCTGATCCTGCTTGCCGGCAGTTCATCCCTGCCAGGCCTTGCTGTCCTTCTTGGCTACGAGAGAAACCATAGCTCCACCGCATCGCAATGTCTACTTTGGCCAGTGCAGATTTTCACGTGCGCCGCAGAAAGGTAATCCACCCCGAAGGGAACTGAAAGGTGAAGTAGAGGTTCGATATGTCCGATTAAAGGCTGAAGGTCGGGGGAGAAGCAGCGGCCAGGGAGTGCTGGCAGGGATAACGCAACGATCAGGAGGACCTGATGAGCACGATCAGCGTCGATGTCGAGTCCGGCCGCTCCCCCGGGTCCATTGCCACCGCACGCGACAGCGCCCGGCGCTTCCTCGCGAGCCTCCTCCCCCTACCCGCCCCCGAAACCGCCGAGAACGTGCTTCTGGTGGTCTCCGAACTCGTCACCAACGCCCTGCGTCACGGCGGCGGCACCTGCGTTCTGGACCTGACCGCCCATCCGGACGGCATCGAAGTAGCCGTGCACGACCAAAGCCCCCATGCCCCGCGCATGCGCACCCCCGACCTGAACGGGGGCACCGGAGGATTCGGCTGGCCCATGGTCAACCGGCTCACCGCGGCGACCGCCGTCACCCGCCGGACGACCGGTGGCAAGACCGTCAGCGCACTCCTTCTGCGATAACGCCAAGCGAAGGTGCCCGCAGCCACTGCCCTCAAAGATCCGTCCCGTCCGCGAGTCAGCCACCTGCACGCTTCGTAGCCGGGGACGTTGAGCCACAGGGGGGGCGCCGATGTTCGACGGCTCGGCGCTGGACGGTAACCCCGCCTGACACGGGCATCGGCATCCGGGATCGATCGGGCGTCGGTCGGCGGCTTGTGGGTGTGTTCAGTGTGAGCCGGCCTGCCGGGCCTGGCGTGTGGCGGTGCGGGGGTCACCGGTGACGGGTTGGCCGTGGCCGGGCAGGAGCAGGGTGGCGCCTGCGAGTTCGTCGATTCGGTCGAGGGAGGCCAGGGCGGTGTGGCTGTCGTGGGTGAAGCCGCGGCAGACCAGGGTGGGTCCGGTGTGTCCGGTCAGGCCGTCGTGGGTGACCAGCGCGTCGCCGGTGAAGAGCAGTCCGCGGTCGGGGAAGAGATAGCCGGTGCTGCCCGGGGTGTGGCCGGGCAGCAGGACGGCCTGCGGTGCGCCGGGGACCTCGTTCAGCCGCTGGTCGGCATCGAAGACGCGCACGCCGGGGGTGGCGGGGGCGGTGAAGGCTCCCGTGCGAGCGAGGTGCAGCGGGGTGACGATCGCGGCGGGCCGGCGCAGGAGGTAGGGCAGTGCGGAGCGTTCCGGCTTGGCGTGGCGCAGGGCACTGCGCGGACCGTCGCGCAGGATCGCGGCGTCGCCTTCGTGGACCCAGACGTCGGCGCCGGCCTGCTGGAGAGTGTGGGCCAGGCCGGTGTGGTCGGGATGTCCGTGAGTCAGGAGCACGGCCCGGATGTCGGTCAGGGAGCGGCCGGAGCCGGCCAGGTGCGCGCACAGCTGCTTCAGGTGGGCCGGCAGTCCGGCGTCGACGAGGACCAGGCCGTCGGGCTCCTCGACCAGGTAGAAGTTGACGACGTCGTCGCCGAGGCGGTCCACGCCGGGGGCGACGCGCCGGTCTGAGCGGGTGGAGCGGGGCATGCGTTCCTCCGGGGACGGGACGGAAATATTAGATACAGTTGACTGTAATGGATGAGAGGGAGAACGACATGCCCAGCGGGACTCCGCGCAGGCCGTACAACTCGGGACGCCGGCAGCAGGCCGCGCGCCGCAACCGTGCCGCGATTCTGGCGGCCGGCCGGGAGCTGCTGTTCCGCGACGGCTATCAGGCCACCACCGTCCGCGCGGTGGCCGAGCGTGCCGGCGTCTCCCCCGAGACCCTCTACAAGGCGTTCGGTGGCAAGCCGGGGCTGGTCAAGGCACTGTGGGACGTCACCCTGGCAGGGGACGACGAACCCCTGACCATGGCCGAGCGGCCCCAGCTCCAGGCCGTCCTGGCCACCCGCGACACCCACGCCAAGCTCCGCCTGTACGCCGCGTTCGTCCGCGGCGTCCACGAACGCCTCGCCGCCCTGTCCGCCCTGCTCGCCCAGGCCGGCCCCGAGGTCGGCCAGCTCCTCGCCCTCAGCGAAGAAGAGCGGATGACCGGTGTGAGCGCCTTCGTCGCCCACCTCGCCGACACGGGCGTCCTGCCCCCGGATGCCCACACGGCCCGCCTGGCGGACTCCTGGTGGGCCCTGACCGGCCCCCACCTCTACACCCAGCTCACCACCGGTCGCGGCTGGAACACCGACACCTACGAGGACTGGCTGACGGGCATGCTCGTCTCGGCTCTTCCGGACGCGACCTGAGCGCGGATCCATCACCGCCCGGTCGGCCGCGGCCGAGACCCACCGGGCCGTACGCCGCCCCCACGGCTTCAGCGACCTCCGGTGAACGACTCCTGAGGCCAACCCAGTGGCACCTCGCGGTAAGGCCGAACCCGACGGATGTCGAGCCGGGACCGCCATCCAACGACGTGTTCGGTACTTCACGAAGCACGAGGAACGGTCCGCCCAAGAAGGCGACGGACACGCCCTAAAGGGTGTTGCAGAAGGTTGCGTCCGGGCAGGCCGGAGAGGGGTTTGGCCTGTCGGTTCACCCGGTGCGGGCGAGGTTGTGCAGGGCGGCGACGGCTTGGACGGCATGGTGGAGGCCGTCGCCTCGCTGTCGGCAGTCGGCAGTCGGCAGTCGCGCAGGATCTTCCAGTTCTTCATCCGGGCGAAGGTGTGCTCGACCCGGACTCGCACTCTCCGGTGCTCGGCGTTGTCCTCCTCCTGCCCGCGCAGGAGGGGGCGGCCGGCTCTCTTGCGGTGCGGGACGATCAGACCGGTGCCGAGGTAGGCGCCGTCCGCGATCACCGTCGTGCCCGCCGCCAGGGCGGGCAGGTCCGAATCCCGCCAGACATGCACGCCGGCCTTGTTGCCCGGCGCCGGCCGGGCCACCGCGACGACCAGGCGGGTGTCGGCATCGATGATGACCTGCACATTCGCCGAGAACCGGTAGTTGCGGGACGAGGCGCCGACCTTGCGGTCGCGGACCGGGATCAAAGTACCGTCCACGATCCACAACCGGTCGGCGTCCGCCACCGGCCGCGGAGCCCGCTCGAGCGCCAGCAGCGGACGGAGCCGCTGGACGACCCGGCACACCGTGGCCGGCGAGCAGCCGAACAGCGGCGCGAGCTGCCGCATCGTGGGGTTCGTCCACCAGCAGCACCCGGTCCGGCAGCGGCAGACACCACGGCCGGCCACCACCCGGGCCCGTTCCCGCCCCGTTCGCGTACCGCCTTCACCAGCTTCACGAACCGGTCCATCCGCAAGCCCGTGAACGCCTCCACTCACACCGGCTCAGCCCCCAACACCCCACCCACAAAGGCAAAATGCCCAGAACTAAGCCTTCTGCAACACCCTTTAGCTCCAGTTGGCCAGCCAGCTCCCTTAGATCCCTCGCTCGCGTCCCGAGCGCCTTCGGCA
The DNA here is from genome assembly GCF_001280125.1 of Streptomyces sp. NRRL F-6492. Taxonomy (GTDB): domain Bacteria; phylum Actinomycetota; class Actinomycetes; order Streptomycetales; family Streptomycetaceae; genus Streptomyces. Next base: position 6,585 of record NZ_LGEG01000058.1, on the reverse strand, counting down.
TGCCCTGAACCCCGGAAGTGAGAGCTTGTCATGAACAGAAGGACAGCCCTGGTCGTACCCCTCCTGCGGGGTGTGACGGTGATGGCTCATCTCCTCCTGCCCGACCCGGAGACCGCCGACGCCGCGTTTCCGCGCACCCCGCCACGAGCCTTACGCACCTCCGTACGCCCGCCTGCTCCTGCCCCCACACCGCCTCCCGCGCAGAGCCCCGAGCGTGCCGCGCGTGCGGCGCTCGGCGGCTCGGGCCGTTCGACGGCCGGTACGCGCTCGCTGTCGCGGATCTGACGTCGGGACGCGCCCTCACCCATGGCTCGGCCACCGGGACCTTCGCCTCGGCCAGCATCATCAAGGTCGACATCCTGGCCGCGCCGTTACTGCTCAGCCAGGACCGCGGAGTGCCGCTCACCACGGCCCAGCAGCGGCTTGCCTCCGCCATGATCCGCTTCAGCGACAACGACGCGGCGCAGGAACTGTGGGTGGGCATAGGAAGGCGCCGGGGGCTCGACGCGGCCAACGCGCGGCTCGGATTGAGCGCGGCCCACTCGGGCCAGCGCGGACCACGGTCCACGGTCCACGGTCCACGACCAGACGGCCCTGCTGAAGGCCGTCTTCACGGCCGACTCGCCACTGTCCGCCGCCTCCCGGGCGTATCTGCGCTCCCTCATGAGCGACATCGCCGCGGGTCAGGACTGGGCGTCGGCGCTGCGGCTTCACCCGCCTCCGGGTACGCCCTCAAGAACGGCTGGCTGCCTCGTGAGCCGACGGGCCTGTGGGTCGTGAACAGCATCGGCCTCGTCGAGCACTCGGGGCACTCCCTGCTCGTGGCCGTTCTCGCCGACGGCCAGGCCACCCGGCAAGCGGGCATCGCGCTCGTCGAGCGGACGGCGGCCGCCGCGGTCCACACCCTGGTCGGTTCGCGTTGAAGACGGCGTCACGCCGGGAACCTGCGGTCCACCCGGCGCCAGGCGGACCTCAGGACCCCCGCCCCCGCCGCCGCGATGGCCACGGGCACCCAGGGCATGGTCGTGCCGACCAGCTTGCGGACGAAGAAGCCCTGGAGCCGGGGGGCGGCATCCGGGAAACGATCTCCGCCGGTTCGGGAAGCGATCTTCGTAAGCCTCTTGAGGGCCTGGTCAGGCGCACTCGTGAACATCCCGCTTCTCGAATGGACCGGTCAGGGCGTGTCACTGGTGTAGTAGAAGCGGCAGGTGACGCCCGGGCCCGGTGCGCGCAGTTCGCCGGAGCGCGGGTCGTACAGTGCCCGTCCCCCGGGCCACCGGGAAAGCTCGGTGGTCAGGGCGGCGCCGTCATCGACCTCCTCACTCCGCCAGCCGTGGATATCCAGCAGGAGACCGTCCAGCGGCCCGCCGACGAGTTCGGCGTAGGTCCGTCCGGGCTTCGGCCCCGGGTCGGGGTCGTCGTGCTCCGCGCCGTACACCCGGCCGCGCAGCAGCTGCTCATCACCGTTCATACCGGCCAGCCTTCCAGCCGCCACCGACAACGGGGCGCGGACGGCACGGCCGGCCTGCGGATAAGGGCTCCTCTTCCCTACGGCTGTCGGGTGGGAAAGAGGCGTCCGCGCACGCGGACGACTTGCCCGTACGAGGTGACCTGCGAAAACAAAGGGTGCCCGTTTCACCGGGCTCCCACCTGTGGCTTTGTTCACGATTACGGGTTCTGGCACAACTTCTGTGAAGCAGCGTCGACCGGGCCCGCCCCTCGCATCACGGCAAGCCGCTGACCTGTCGGTTCTTCGAGTATGCCGACCTCGGTCACCAAGGATCGGCTCGGCTTCACAGAAGTTGCGCCAGAACCGGTTCTCGTAAACGGAGCCACCCCTCCCTGAGAAGGAGGATCTGCCTTGACTGTCCTGTGCCACCCAAAGTCGATCGCGTGCCATCAGACTCTGAGGGATAGGGAAAGCTGCACTGCCAGGTGACAGATGCAGGCCGTGACGGGGGGGCTGGTATGCGGTGGGTGTTCCGGTGGATCGTCAGGGGCTCGGGCGAGACGAGAGCCCTGGACGTGTACGACGTCGCGTTCTTGGCGGGCGGGGCCCGGCATGTGGTGGACAGTGCGGTCACCGCGCTGCACCAGCGTGGGTTGCTCGTGGTGAACAACGCACAGGTCCATTCCGTGGAGGGGAAGCAACCTCTACATCCGTTCGAGCACGCGATGGTCGCCTTCTGCAGGCACCCGACAGACATCGACATCGTACGAGCCGTCCTGCAGCGCTCCTCAGAGGTTGAGAAGATCGGCCGCGGGCTGGCCACGTGGGGGCTGGTGACGGGCGCGGAGCGTCAAATGACCCCTGCGGGCCGGCGACATCTCCAACAGGCCCAGCTTGACCCGCGCATGCTGGCGTACGTCTTCCCTCATCGCAGCCCGCGCTGGGAAGGGGCCGTGCCGCCCCCGGCGGGCCAGCCCCGAAGGCGGCCGGGCGGCAATCGTCGTCACGGCGGCCCCGGTCCCGGCCTGGATACGGATACGCACTCCGGCGGCGGTCACAGCGGCGGGGGCGGCGGGGGCGGCGGCGAGTGAGGTCCCACCGGCCACTTCGCCACGGGGTGAATTACTCAAACCCCGATGGCACGCTCCTGCCCTGGGCTTGCCCAGGGGCCGCGGGCAAGCCCGGGACGGTCGCAGCGGCTCGCCCGGGTCCGTGTGGAGGCCGGGCGAGCCGTGCCTCACCGCGCCTTCGGCAGCGCGGCCGGCGTGCGGCGTTCCTCGCCGCGGTCGACGATGCGCCACCCCGGCCGGCGCCGTTCTTCGTCAACAGGGGCAGGGGCGTGGTCGCCACGGCGAGGCGGTAGTTCACACTCCCCACCCGGCGGGTCCGTTCGTGGAAGGCGGTCTCCCTGGTGGCCGGAGCCGCGCGGCTCGGGGTGGGTGCGAAGACGAACAGCACCGGCGGGAAGGCCCGCTCCAGGGACGGTCCGGGGTAGGTCTCCTGCCGGTGGGAGTGCGGGGCGCGGGCGGCGTTGCCCCGCCCGGCAGCGGGTGTCTCGCGGTAGGCGTCGTAGCGTTCCGGTTTGCCGATGAGGCGGGCGTAGGACGTGGTGCGGTCGATCTCCACGAACGCGCTCGTCCCGTCGTCCAGGAGCACCACGCCGTCGGGCAGGAGCACCACGCCGTCGGGCACGAGGGCGCCGGCCGGGGTGGAGTGGGCGACCTCCACGCGCCAGTCCGCGTGGTCGGCGGCCTCGGCCCGGTGGAAGGCGATGACGGTGTCGACCAGGACGAGGCCGTGCTCACGCAGCCCCGTCTTGTGGGCCACGCGCCGTCCGGTGATCCGGCCGGCTGTCGGCGCGAGTTGGGCGGAGGCGGCGGCTTCGGCGAGACCGGCCGGAGTGCAGTACCAATAACTCTGCTGTGCGCGGTGGGACCGGCCGACCAGGGCCGGGGATTGCTCCAGCAGGTTGCGCGGCGCCCGGCGCACATGATCCGTGCCCTGCTGGTGCGGCAGCAGCAGGGCCTTGAGCTGACGGGGCGTGGCCGGGCGCAGCCGGGCGAGGGCGAGCAGGACCTCGCCGCGGATGTCCGCGCCGGTCTTCGCCGCCGTCTTCCGGGTCCGGGACGCTCCTCCAGGCACATCAGGGACAGGAGAAGAGGAGTTGCAACCGGCCGGAGTGGGTGAATCGGGGGGCTGATCAGCAACAACCGTCATTGGGCGGCTGGAAGCTGCGGGGCTGGGTGCGCGGCTTGTCGTGGGGCTCGCCGTAGGACTCGCCGTCGCAGCGGGATCCGCCGGGGTCGGCGGGGCGTGCGGGGTGGGGGCGGTGGTCATCGCTTCCTCACGGTTCTCCGGCCTGCGCGGCCGGGTCGGCAGTCGTCCGGCCCGCACACAGGCGTGCGCGCGCCGGGGCCGCCGTGTACGGGCACCCCTTGACCGCGGTCCGACCGACCCTGCCACCGCCCGCCCGGTCCCTCCTTGACCACCCCCTTGCCGTTTTGGTTTGTCCATGACCGGTGTGACCTTGCCGGGTAGTTGGCCAGCATGTGGGGAAGAGCGCGAGGTCAGTGTTTGAGGTTGCGTCGGGGTTGGCCAGGATGTTGAGCGCTCGCCGGCCAGCGCTGGCGTACTCGGCGGTCTGAATCTGGAGGCTGTGGGCGTAGGATCTCAAGGATGCGGATAGGCGAACTTGCCGAGCGCACGGGCGTGAGTCCGCGCTCACTGCGGTACTACGAAGACCGGGGACTGCTGACCAGCTCACGCTCCGGCGCGGGGCAGCGTCACTATTCCGATGCTGCGGTCCAGCGTGTGTCGCTCATCCGGCAGCTGTTCGACGCGGGGATGTCCAGCCGGGTGATCGCGACTGTGCTGCCGTGTGTGGACATCCCGGGTGACCTGGGCGTCGCCGAGGAGACGTTCACGGCGATGATGCGCGAGCGCGACCGGATCGACGCCGACATCGCGCACCTGATCGAGACCCGGGATGCACTCGACGTGCTGATCAGGGCCAACAGCCGGCACCGGGCGGAGCTGTCCACGGCCCCGGAACCGGTCGCGCGGTCGACCTGATGCTGTGATCTGCGTCTCAGCCGGTTGCCCCTGACATCAATGTCAGAGGTGAGGATGGCGACAGCGCCCGGAATTACCGGGTCGGTCATACGAGAGGCGGCGGAAGATGGGGCGGGCATGGGGTTTCGACAGGTACGGCGGGCCCGAGGTGCAGGAGTTCTTCGATCGTCCCGATCCCGTACCCGGTCGTGGTGAGGTGCTGATCCGGGTCGACGTCGCCGGCGTGAATCCCCTCGACCACCTTCTGCGCTCAGGTCTGGTCGACGGGCTCGACGGCGGGCGTCCGTTTCCCCGCGTGCTGGGCATGGAGGCAGCCGGAACCGTTCTTGCCCGGGGCGAGGACGTCACCGGGCTCGAGGTGGGCGACGCGGTCTTCGGCTTCGCACTGACCGGCGGCGGCACCTACGCCGAGACCACGGTGCTGTCCGCGCCGAACACCGCGCGCATCCCGGCAGGTCTGTCCGCAACCGTGGCGGCGACGCTGCCGGTGGCCGGGACGACCGCGGTGGACGTGCTCGACCAGCTCGGACTCCCGGCTGGTGCCACGGTCCTGGTCAACGGGGTCGGAGGCGGGGTCGGCCTTGCCGTCGCCCGGCTGGCCGTCGGGCGCGGGTTGCTCGTGATCGGCACCGGGAGTACTGCCAAACGCGAGCACGCCGAGGGCATCGGGGTGCGGTTCATCGACTACACCGCCGAGGACGTCGCCGCCTCGGCACGCGAGCTGGTTCCGGACGGCTTCGACGGGATCGTCGACCTGGTCGGAGGCACCTCGCTGCGGACGGTCGCTCCGCTGGCCCGGGACCCCCGCGACGTCATTGCTGTGGGTGACACGTCCGTGCCCGATCTCGGTGGGCGTTTCGTCGAGCGTCGCGTCGACCGCGAGAACCTGGAGCGGTCGGCCCGGCTGGCCCTCGACGGAGTCCTCACGCCCGTCATCACCGTGGTCCATCCGCTCTCCGAAGCCCCGGCCGCCCTCGCCGCCGTCGAGAACGGGCACGCCTCGGGCAAGGTCGTCATCAAGGTGGCATGAGAAGCGTCCGGCCGCCTGACGTCGGGACCGCCCCTGCGGACTGGCGAGAACCCGTGGTCAGCGCGGCGGAGCGCACTCCGCCCGGATCGCGGCCGAGTCCCTGATCGAGTGCATGCAGGAGGTCGACCAGGTGAGCCAGTTCCTCGCCGACATCCGCGGCGACGTCGCCGCCCGATGGCCGGCCACCGCCTGAACCACCCGGGGCAGCACACGCCGGTGGACTCCACCCGGCAGCCGTGGCGGTGTGTGGAGCCCACCGGTGGAGTGGAAGGGAAGTGAGCTGCCGCCAATCTGAATACACAGGTCAAAGGGCTGGTGTGACCGGCCCTCGGGATACTCACACCGGTTATGGGCCAGTGTCTGCGAAGTAGATCGTCCGCCCCCCCTGATGTTCATCATCCGTAAGCTATTAAGGTTGTCCTATAGGCCTTGAACTGCGGGAACGGCGGGACAATTAGCCGTTGCGGGCGGGGCGGGGGACCTTCGGGACATGATCGCGAAGGCAGATGAAAGGGTTCTGGTGCCGGAGAAGTCCTCTCCGCTGTGGTGGCTGTTCGCCGCGATCAGTGTGGCTCTGTATCTCGCCGTGATGTTCCCTGGGATGGTCAACCGGCGGCAGATGGTCTGGGTGTCGTGCGGTCCGGTGGCATCGTTCCTGGCGATCATGGCTTTCAGCGCCAACTACGACTGGTCTCTGAACGAGCTGCTGCCTGTCTACTGCGGGGGGATGCTGGGCATCGCCCTGGGTGTCGTGGGCCACGGGAAGGCGATGCGTGCCTTCATGGCGTGGCGAGCGGAGAACCCCGGCAAGCCTGACGACGAGGGACCAGGTGTTCCCTGGATGCTCCAGATAGCTTTCACGCTGCCGATCTTCCTCGGTGGCGCGTTGTGGTACGTGAACGCTTACTGAGCCTCTTTCATCCTGAATAGTTGCAGGTCAGCAGGGTGTGGACGGCTTGGACGATGGTGCTGATGCGGCGGGTGGAGCATCGGGCTCGTCGGAGGATGCGCCAGGACTTCAGTTGGGCGAAGG
>NZ_LGEG01000057.1 GCF_001280125.1 Streptomyces sp. NRRL F-6492 | reverse complement strand
CTTCCCCCCCTGCCTTCCCCCGTTTCCCCCCGACCTTCAGGCCACCAGCTCGCCGAAGGACTCCTCCTCGTCACGGCCGAAGCTCAGCACCTCGTCCTCGCGCAGTCGCCGCAGCGAGCGCCAGATGCTCGACTTCACCGTGCCGACACTGATGTCCAGGATCTCCGCGATCTCCGGATCGGTCCGGCCCTCGTAGTACCGCAGCACCAGCATCGTGCGCTGGAGCTCGGGCAGCCGGGCCAGCGCCTGCCACAGGACCGCGCGCAGCTCCGTGCCCCGCATCGCGTCCGTCTCGCCGACCGTCTCCGGCAGCTCCTCGGTGGGGTACTCGTTGAGCTTGCGGCGGCGCCAGGCGCTGATGTGCAGATTGGTCATGGTGCGGCGGAGGTACCCGCCGACCGCGGCCTTGTCGCTGATCCGGTCCCAGGCGCGGTACGTGGAGAACAGCGCGCTCTGGAGCAGGTCCTCGGCCTCGAAACGGTCACCGGTGAGGTGGTAGGCGGTGGCGTACAGGGAGGCCCGACGCTCCTGGACGTAGGCCGTGAACTCGGCCTCCGAACAACCGGGGCGTTCCCCCGTGGCCTCCCCGTACACCGCTCCCCCGTCAGCGACGGCCACCATGTGCGGCGCCTTGCGCTGACGTCCGACGCCGCGAACGCACCCCCGTCCTCCCCCGAGCAGGGAGGTACCCCCGGTTGCCGCGCCGGACTTCTCCGTGCTCCGCACGACGTCGTGGAGACGCGTGACAACTGCGCTTGAGCTGGTGCTGTGCAGTGCGTTCATCTCGCGCCCCCCGTCGGCTGGAGTGTGTTTCGGTCCGTGTGCCAAGAAGCTTGCCGCCGGGACTTCATGGCGTTGTCCGCCGACTGTCACAGGCGTGTCACAGGGGCCGTCGCGGAAGCGTGGTCCCTGGCGGTCGAACTCGGACGGCCGAATGAGACAGAATGCTGCCGTGCCTTTTCTGTTGCTGATCGAGGACGACGACGCCATCCGTACGGCCCTTGAGCTGTCCCTGTCCCGGCAGGGTCACCGGGTGGCCACCGCCGCCACGGGCGAGGACGGCCTCCAGCTGCTGCGCGAGCAGCGGCCGGACCTGGTCGTGCTCGACGTCATGCTGCCCGGCATCGACGGCTTCGAGGTCTGTCGGCGGATCCGCCGGACCGATCAGCTGCCGATCATCCTGCTGACCGCGCGCAGCGACGACATCGACGTGGTCGTGGGCCTGGAGTCCGGGGCCGACGACTACGTCGTCAAGCCCGTGCAGGGCCGGGTCCTGGACGCCCGCATCCGGGCCGTACTGCGGCGCGGGGAGCGGGAGTCGACGGACTCGGCGACGTACGGCTCGCTCGTGATCGACCGGTCGGCGATGACGGTCACCAAGAACGGCGAGGACCTCCAGCTGACCCCGACCGAGCTGCGGCTGCTCCTGGAGCTGAGCCGGCGGCCCGGACAGGCGCTGTCCCGGCAGCAGTTGCTGCGGCTCGTGTGGGAGCACGACTACCTGGGCGACTCGCGGCTCGTCGACGCCTGCGTGCAGCGGCTGCGCGCCAAGGTGGAGGACGTGCCGTCCTCGCCGACCCTCATCCGCACCGTGCGCGGCGTCGGCTACCGGCTGGACGTCCCTGCGTGAGCAGAGGGATCCTCGCGCGGCTGCGCCTCTCCAGCCTGCGCCTGCGGCTCGTCGTCGTCTTCGCCCTGGTCGCGCTCACCGCGGCCGTCGCCGCCTCCGGCATCGCGTACTGGCTCAACCGCGAGGCGGTGCTCACCCGCACCCAGGACGGGGCGCTCAACGACTTCCGGCAGGAGATGCAGAACCGGGTGGCGACGCTGCCGCTGCGGCCCGGCCAGGACGACCTGCGGCGGACCGCCGAGCAGATGGCGAGCGGCAGCGCGGGCTACCAGGTGCTGCTGCTCGGCGAGCGGGACGAGGGCAAGCCGATCGTGGGCGCCTCGGACCCGGACGACTTCACCCTGGCCGACGTGCCGCGCCCGCTGCGGGACGCCGTGGACACCCGGCGGCCGGTGACGGACGCCAACCCGTATCCGTACCACCTGTTCTGGCAGCGTACGGAGCGCAACGGGACGCCGTACCTGGTGGGCGGGACGCGGATCGACGGCGGCGGCCCGGCCGGCTACATGTTCAAGTCGCTGGCGGCGGAGAGGGCCGACCTGAACTCGCTGGCCTGGTCGCTCGGGATCGCCACCGCGCTCTCGGTGGCCGGTTCGGTGCTGCTCGCGCAGGTCGCGGCGACGACCGTGCTGCGTCCGGTGCACCGGCTCGGGGAGGCCGCCCGGCAGCTTGGCGAGGGCAAGCTGGACATCCGGCTGCGGGTGACCGGCGCGGACGAACTGGCCGACCTGTCCCGTACGTTCAACGGCGCGGCCGAGTCGCTGCAGAAGAAGGTCGCGGACATGAGCGCGCGGGAGGAGTCCAGCCGGCGCTTCGTGGCCGACATGTCGCACGAGCTGCGGACCCCGCTGACCGCCCTGACGGCCGTCACGGAGGTCCTGGAGGACGAGCAGGACTCCCTGGACCCGATGATCGCGCCGGCGGTGGCGCTCGTGGTGAGCGAGACCCGGCGGCTGAACGACCTGGTGGAGAACCTGATGGAGGTGACCCGCTTCGACGCGGGCACCGCCCGGCTGGTCCTCGACGAGGTGGACATCGCCGACCAGATCACCGCGTGCGTGGACGCGCGCGCGTGGCTGGACGCGGTGGACCTCGACGCCGAGCGCGGGATCGTGGTGCCGCTCGATCCGCGCCGGCTCGACGTGATCCTGGCGAACCTGATCGGGAACGCGCTCAAGCACGGCGGTTCGCCGGTGCGGGTGTCGGTGCGCACGGAGGACGGGGAGCTGGTCATCGCGGTCCGCGACCACGGCCCCGGCATCCCCGAGGAGGTGCTGCCGCACGTCTTCGACCGCTTCTACAAGGCCAGCGCGTCCCGGCCGCGGTCCGAGGGCAGCGGTCTCGGACTGTCGATCGCCATGGAGAACGCCCTGATCCACGGCGGTTCGATCACGGCGTCGAACTCGGTGGGCGAGGACGGGGAGGTGGACGGCGCGGTGTTCGTGCTGCGGCTGCCGCTGGACGCCTCCGGGATCACGAGCGAGGTCAGGACCCGCAGCGGCCGGGGCGAGGTGGAGGAAGCGTGAGGCGCCGCACCTACGGGCGTACGGCCGGCGCGGTCGTGCTGGCCGCCCTGGTCGCCGGCTGCGGGATCAGGACGACGTCGGTCCCGGTGGACGCGGGCGCGGCCCCGTCCCGGGTGCCGTGCAGCACGGCCGAGGACGGGACGACGGGGACCACGGGCGTGCCGGTCCGGGTGTTCCTGGTCTGCGGCTCGCAGCTGGAGACGGTGGAGCGCCGGTCGCCGCTGCCGGAGGGGAAGGCGGACGCCGATCCGGTGCGGACGGCCCGGCTGCTGCTCACGCAGTTGCTCGCGGTGCCCTCGGAGAGCGAGCGGCGGGCCGGGTTCACGACCGCGGTGCGCGGTCCGCTGACGGTGGGCGGCGGGCACCGGGACGATCCGGCGGGCACGCTGCGGCTGAGCCGGCAGCCGGAGGACCTGGCGCCGGTCGCGCTGTCGCAGCTGGTCTGCTCCTTCGCGGAGAGCTCGGCGGGCACGAGCGACCGCACGGTCCTGCTCGGCGGCCCGGGCCCGTACGCGCCGAAGCGCTACCGCTGTACGACGGAGCTGCGCGAGCGGCCGGAGTCCGCCCCGCCGACGGCCCCGCCGCCGACCGCGACGGCCTCGGCTTCGGCTTCGGCCTCGGGGTCGGTTCCGGGGTCCCCGACCGGCTGAGTCGTCGCCCGGCGGAACCGATGTCGCTCCCGGGGACGTCTTGGGGGGCGTGCAGCGTCAAGGTTCGGGCGGCAGTGCCGCCGTGGTCGTCCGCGCGACGGGGTTCCTCCTCCTCCTCGCGCATCTGCTGCTCGTCGCCTGGGTCAGCCTGCGGCCACGGGACGTGGCCTGGGTGACCGCGCCGAACACGATCCCCCTGGACGGCCTGCGGGCCGATCTGGCGCTGGGCTCCGCCGAGGCGGCCCGGCTGATCGGCGAGGGCCTGCTGCTGCTCGCCCCGCTCGGGGTGCTGCTCCCGATGGCCGACGGCCGGCTCGACGTCCCCGGCTGGGCCTCCCTGGTCCGGACGGTCGCCGCCGGGGCCCTGGTGTCGCTCGCGGTGGAACTGCTGCAGACCGCGGTGCCGGGGCAGGTCGTGGACGTGGACTCGGTGCTCCTGAACACGGCGGGCGTGGCGCTCGCGCACCTCCTGCTCGTCCCGGCCGGGCGGACCTGGCTGCGCCGCAGGTCGGAGGCGGGCCGTCCGGGGTCCTCCGGAGGGACCGGCCGCGGCCGGGGTTCCGCCCTGCTGCGGAACGAGGGTTCTCAGGGTGCGACCCCGACGATTTCCAGGGTCCCGATCGCCCGGTAGACCGACGCTTCGTCTCCCTTTCCGGCGGCAGTATGGAGTCATCGGGAGCCCGACGGAGCGGCTCCCGGACCGACTCCGAAGGAGCCCACCATGGCCGCACTCATCCGCCCCCGTGACGGACGCGTGATCGGTGGGGTGTGCGCGGCGCTCGCCCGGCGCTTCGGCACCTCCGCGACGACGATGCGCGTGATCTTCCTGGCGTCCTGCCTGCTGCCGGGCCCGCAGTTCCTGCTGTACCTGGCGCTGTGGCTGCTGCTGCCGTCGGAGCGGAAGACGGCGGCCGGGGCCTGGTAGGCGCCGACGCGCCGAAGGGGCGCGCACCCGGGAAGGTTCCGGGTGCGCGCCCCTTCGGCGTGGGCACGGAGTCGTACGGGCCGGGTCAGCCGAGCGGCAGGCCGTTCAGGGGGAGGCCGTTCAGCGGCAGGCCGCCGAGGAGGCCGCCGACCGGGGTGCCGCCGAGGGCGCCGGCGGTGGCGGCGAGCGGGAGGTTCTGGGTGGCCTGGCCGGCGGCGGCCGGGAGGGTCTTCACGCCCTGCTCCAGGCCCTGGCCGAGGGCGCCCTGCCCGGCACCGAGGGACTCGGCGGCACCGTTGGGGAGCTCGGTGAGGCCGTCGCCCAGCGGAACGGTCTGGGTCACCAGGCCGAGCGCGTCGGGGGCGGCGGGCGCGACCGGGGCGGCGGAGGCCGTGCCGGCGGCGGCAGCGGCGAAAGCGGCACCGAGGGCGGCGACACCGAGCTTCTTGGCGGACTGCTTCATCTGAGAATCTTCCTTGGGGGAATCCGGGGGCTTCGGGAAAGCCGTACGGGGAAATCCGGGAATGGGGAACGCAGAGCGGCTCTGCAACCTAACCAGCGGGGATCTCCTCCGCAAACACCGGAAAGCGGCCGGGTGTCGCGCCCGCCCGGCCGCCCCCGCTCCTTCCCGGAGCCGCCGCTCAGTCCTCCGTACCGGAAGATCCGCTGGTCGCGGCGGTCTGCTGGAACAGCCATTCGGACCGGAGCTCGGCGTACCCGGGCTTGATGACCTCGTTGATCATGGCGAGTCGTTCATCGAAAGGAATGAACGCCGACTTCATCGCATTGACGGAAAACCATTGCATGTCGTCGAGCGTGTAATCGAACGCCTCGGTCAGGAGCTCGAATTCCCGGCTCATGCTCGTGCCGCTCATGAGGCGGTTGTCGGTGTTGACCGTGGCGCGGAAGTGCAGGGTGCGGAGCAGCCCGATGGGGTGCTCGGCGATCGAGGCGGCGGCGCCGGTCTGGAGGTTGGAGGAGGGGCACATCTCCAGCGGGATCCGCTTGTCGCGGACGTAGGCGGCGAGGCGGCCGAGGCGCACCGAGCCGTCCTCGGCGACCTCGATGTCGTCGATGATCCGGACGCCGTGGCCGAGTCGGTCGGCGCCGCACCACTGGAGCGCCTGCCAGATGGAGGGCAGCCCGAAGGCCTCGCCGGCGTGGATCGTGAAGTGGTTGTTCTCCCGCTTGAGGTACTCGAAGGCGTCGAGGTGGCGGGTGGGCGGGTAGCCGGCCTCGGCGCCCGCGATGTCGAAGCCGACGACGCCGGAGTCGCGGTGGGCGTTGGCGAGTTCGGCGATCTCCAGGGAGCGGGCGGCGTGCCGCATGGCGGTGAGCAGGGCGCCGACCCGGATGCGGTGGCCGTCGGCCCTGGCCCGCCGCTCGCCCTCGCGGAAGCCCGCGTTGACGGCCTCCACGACCTCCTGGAGGGTGAGGCCGCCCTCCAGGTGCTGCTCGGGGGCGTAGCGGACCTCCGCGTACACGACGCCGTCCTCGGCGAGGTCGACGGCGCACTCGGCGGCGACGCGGAAGAGGGCCTCCCGGGTCTGCATGACGGCGCAGGTGTGCGCGAAGGTCTCCAGGTACCGCTCCAGGGACCCGGAGTCGGCGGCCTCCCGGAACCAGGCGCCGAGCTTGTCCGGTTCGGTCTCGGGGAGGTTCTCGTAGCCCTGCTCGCGGGCGAGTTCGACGATCGTGCCGGGGCGCAGCCCGCCGTCGAGGTGGTCGTGGAGCAGCACCTTCGGGGCGCGGCGGATCTGGTCCGCGGTGGGAACGCTGTGGGTCTGGCTCGTCATTGCCGCACTCTAGCCCCTACGCGCGTAGAGCGCCCCTCGTCACGCCCGGCTCTCCGCGCGTTCGCGGCGGCATCCCCGGGCTCGAACGGGCTTGCCGGGCACGTCCGTTCGAAACGCGGGCGGCGATACGCAACAGTGACCGCCCGTACGGCCGGCGTACACCTCGGCTTCTGAGACTGTTCTGCCATGGCGCACTTCGCACTCGTGGGACCGCCCGACGCACGGAGACCCCGGCTCGGACGGCCCGTTGGAGGTTCCGGCACGTCGACGGCGGGCGGCGTGGTGCTGCTCCTGCCGGACGGCGAGCCGTCGTCGAGGCGCCGGGCCTCCGCGCGGGCCCACGCGGCGATGGTCCCGCTCGGGCGCGCCCTGGTGCGGGCGGGCCGGCCGGAGGGGCTCGTCGCGCACGTGGTGCGCTACCGGGCGCGCGGCTGGAACGGCGCGGACGCGGACCTGGCGGCGGACGCCTCCTGGGCGGTCGCGGAGGCGGTGCGGCGCTACGGCGACGTCCCCGTCTGCCTGGCCGGGCACGGGCTCGGCGGGCGGGCCGCGCTGCGGGCGGCCGGGGCGGACGCGGTAGGCGCGGTCCTGGCGCTCGCGCCCTGGCTGCCGGAGGACGACGTGGCGGCGGAGCCGGAGCCGGTGCGGCAGCTGGCGGGGCGCCGGGTGCTGCTCGTGCACGGCACGAACGACGCCCGTACGGACCCGGAGCTGTCGTTCCGCTTCGCCCAGCGGGCCAAGAAGGCGAACCGGGAGACCTGCCGCTTCGAGGTGCACTCGGACGGCCACGCGCTGCGCCAGTACGCGGACGAGGTCCGGGCCCTGGCCGCCGACTTCGTCCTCGGCTCCCTCTTCGCCCGGCCGGTCGCCCGCCCGCTGACCGACGCCTTCGCCGCGCCCCCGCCGCTCGGCCTGCGGATGCCGCTGGCGGCGGGGTTCGGCGGTTCACTCCGCCGGTGAGGGCTCCTTCGGGAGCAGGTGGCCGCGCCGGCCCAGGAGGAACTTCTTGAAGGCGGCCACCGGGGCCGTGTCCGGGTGGCCGTCGAGCCAGGCGACGCCGATCTCGCGGACCGCGCGCGGGGCGGTGACGGTCAGTTCGACGACGCCGGGCCGGGGCACGGCCGGCGGGGGCAGCAGGGCGACGCCGAGACCGGCGGCGACCAGGCCGCGCAGGGTCTCGGCCTCCTCGCCCTCGAAGGCCACCCGGGGCTTGAACCCGGCCTCCGCGCACAGGTCGTCGGTGATGCGGCGCAGCCCGTACCCCGGCTCCAGGGTCACGAAGGTCTCGTCGGCGGCCTCCGCGAGCCGCACCCGCTTGCGGCCCGCGAGCCGGTGGTCGTCCGGGACGACCAGCCGCAGCCGCTGCTCGTCGAGGCGCCGGGCCACCAGGTCGGGGGCGTCCGGCACCGGCGAGGTCAGGCAGAGGTCGAGGTCGCCGGCCCGCAGCCGCTCGATCATGGCCTCGCCGTAGTTCTGGACGAGGGTGAAGCGGACCCGGGGGTGGTCGACCCGGAAGGCGCGGATGAGCCCGGGGACGGTCTCGGAGCCCATGGTGTGCAGGAACCCGAAGGCGACCCGCCCGGCGGCCGGGTCGGCGTCGGCGCGTACGGTGTCGGCGGCCCGCTCCACCTCGGCGAGGGCCCGCTCGGCGGCGGTGAGGAAGCGGCGGCCGGCCGGGGTGAGGGAGACCGTGCGGCCCCGGCGGGCGAAGAGGGTCACGCCGAGGTCCTGTTCGAGCCGGACCATCGCCCGCGAGAGCGTGGACTGCGGGACGCCCATCTCGGCCGCGGCCCGGGTCACGTGCTCGTGCCGGGCGACGGCCGCGAAGTACGCGAGCCGGGGCGCGAGCAGCAGCCCCATGTCTTCTTCGTTACTACTCGGTGACAGCCGGGGCTGTGACCTGTACTCATGCGCCATGGGAACGATTACAGCAGTTCCGTGCATTGGACGCATGAAACCCGGCGTCCTACGTTCGTGGCATGCCTTCCGCCAGTACCAGGGCGGCCGCCACCCTCGCGTCCGCCGACACCCGTCTCGCCCCCGGCGCCCCCGGCCACCGCCGCATGAGCCTCGCGCTCTTCGCCGCCGGACTCGCCGCCTTCACCCTCCTCTACTCCACGCAGGCCCTCCTCCCGGCGATCTCCGCCGGGTTCGGCGCCACCGCGTCGGCCGCCTCGTGGACGGTCTCCGCCGCGACCGGCGCCCTCGCCCTGTGCGTCCTGCCGCTCAGCGCACTCTCGGAGCGCTTCGGCCGGCGCACGCTGATGACCGTCTCCCTCGCGGTCGCGGTCGCCCTGGCGCTCCTGGTGCCGCTCGCGCCGAACCTGGAGTCCCTGGTCGTGCTGCGCGCCCTCCAGGGCGCGGCGCTCGCCGGCCTCCCGGCCTCCGCGATGGCGTACCTGGCCGAGGAGGTGCGGCCCAAGGCGCTGATCGGCGCGATCGGCCTCTTCGTGGCGGGCAACTCCATCGGCGGCATGAGCGGCCGGATCGTGTCCGGCTGGGTCGCCCAGCTGTGGGGCTGGCGCGCGGGCCTGGCCGCCGTCGGCCTGCTCTCCCTGGCGTGCGCGCTCGCCTTCCGGGCGCTGCTCCCGAAGGCCCGGCACTTCACCCCGGGCACGCTCGACCCGAAGGCGCTGGCGCGTACCGTCCGCACGCACCTCGCCGACCCGCTGCTGATGCGGCTCTACGCGATCGGCGCCCTGTTCATGACGGTCTTCGGCGCGGTGTACACCGTGATCGGCTACCGCCTGGTCGAGGCCCCGTTCTCGCTGCCGCAGGGCGTGATCGGCTCGATCTTCCTGGTGTACCTGGTCGGCACGGTCTCCTCGGCGGCGGCCGGGAGGCTCGTCGGACGGCTCGGCCGGCGCGGGGCGCTCTACCTGGCGGTCTCCACCACGGCCGCGGGCCTGCTGCTCTCGCTCTCGGACGCGCTCCCGGCGGTCCTGGCGGGCCTCGTCCTGATCACGGCCGGCTTCTTCGCGGGCCACGCGGTCGCGTCCTCCTCGGTGAGCCGCACGGCGAAGACGGGCCGGGCGCAGGCCTCGGCGCTGTACCAGTCGGCGTACTACCTGGGCTCCAGCGCGGGCGGCACGCTCGGCGCGGTCGCCTTCCACGCGGGCGGCTGGGCGGGCACGGTCCTGATCGGCCTGGTCGCGGTCCTCGGCGTCGTCTCGATCACCCTGTACGGCACGCACAGCGCGCGCGTGGAGGCGCGGCGGATCCGTCCGGCGACCGCCTGACGGGCCCGCTCCCCCGGACCCGTACTTCCCGCGACGGCCCGCAACCGCCAGACTCCCCCGTACGTCTTCAGGGACAGGACTCCAGGGGGTGCAGAGGATCATGAGGGAAGTCATACGACGGACGGGCCGGAAGGCGGCCGTCACGGCCGGTCTGACGGCATTGGTGGTGCCGCTGACGGTCGCGCTCGGGACGGGGACGGCGGAGGCCGCCTCCTGCAACGCGACGACCGGGCCGTACCAGAAGCAGGTGGAGAAGTTCCTGGGCCGGACGGTCGACGGACGCCAGTCGTCCGCCGACTGCACGGCCATCCAGGCCTTCCAGAAGAAGCACGGGATCACCCCGAGCGCCGGGTACGCCGGGGAGATCACCTGGCGCACCATGAACACGATGCTCCAGCAGAAGGCGGCCGGGAAGAACCCGAACAAGGACCGCAGGTGTCCGACCAACAAGGGCCGGATCGCCTGCGTGGACCTGACCCGGCAGCTGAGCTGGATCCAGGACGGCGCCACGCTCAAGTACGGTCCGGTGCCGGTGCGCACCGGCAAGGACGGGACCGAGACCCGGACCGGCGCGAAGAAGATCTACTGGCGGAGCATCAACCACTGGTCGACGCTCTACAACGTCTCCATGCCGTACTCGCAGTTCTTCGACGGCGGCCAGGCCTTCCACTCGACCACCAAGTCCATGTGGAACCCGCCGGGCTCGGGCGGCTGCGTGAACATGACGTCCGCCGACGCCAAGGCGTACTGGAACCTGCTGCGCAACGGGGACGACGTCTACGTGTACGGGCGCAAGCCGGGAACGTGACCCCGGCTGTCAGTGCGCTGCGGTAGCTTCGCTCTCATCGGCACCGGACGGGTGCCGGTGAGGGTGAGCGGGGTGTGGACCGATGAGCGACACCGTGGTCGCGACGACCGAGGAACTCGACGAGTACCGCCGTGAGCTGACCGGTTACTGCTACCGGATGCTCGGGTCCTCCTTCGAGGCGGAGGACGCGGTGCAGGACACGATGGTGCGGGCCTGGAAGGCGCTCGACTCCTTCGAGGGCCGCTCCTCGCTGCGGTC
The DNA here is from genome assembly GCF_001280125.1 of Streptomyces sp. NRRL F-6492. Taxonomy (GTDB): domain Bacteria; phylum Actinomycetota; class Actinomycetes; order Streptomycetales; family Streptomycetaceae; genus Streptomyces. Next base: position 89,599 of record NZ_LGEG01000057.1, on the reverse strand, counting down.
CTGGCTGTACCGGATCGCGACCAACGTCTGCCTGGACGCGCTGAGCGCGGGCAACCGGCGGGCGCGGCCGATGGACCTGACCTCCCCCACGCCGGTGGAGCGGGCGCAGCTCGTGAAGCAGCCCGAGATCACCTGGCTGGAGCCGGTGCCGGACGGACGGGTGCTGCCCTCGGTGGCGGACCCGGCGGAGGCGGCCGTCGCCCGGGAGACCGTGCGGCTCGCGTTCGTGGCCGCGCTCCAGCACCTGCCGCCCAAGCAGCGGGCGGTCCTCATCCTGCGCGAGGTGCTCGCCTGGCGGGCGAGCGAGGTCGCGGAGCTGCTCGACACCTCGGTGGCCTCGGTGAACAGCGCGCTCCAGCGGGCCCGCGCGACCCTGGCCGAGCAGGCGCCGGCCGCCTCCGACCCGGCGGACCCGCTGGACGAGGAGCAGAAGGCGCTCCTGGAGCGGTACGTCGCGGCCTTCGAGGGCTACGACATGAAGGCGCTGACCGCGCTCCTCCACGAGGACGCGACGATGTCCATGCCGCCGTACGACCTGTGGCTCCGGGGGCACGAGGACATCGTGGGCTGGATGCTGGGCGTCGGCGAGGTCTGCGCGGGCTCGAAGCTGGTGCCGACCGTGGCGAACGGCTCGCCGGCGTTCGCCCAGTACCACCCGGACCCGGCGGGCGGCTTCGGCCCGTGGGCGCTGATCGTCCTGGAGGTGCGGGAGGGCAAGGTGGCGGGGATGGACTTCTTCCTGGACACCGAGCGCTGGTTCCCGCTCTTCGACCTGCCGGCGAGGCTGGAGGCCTAGGCAGTGTCCCGTGGATCAGATGATCGTTTGATCCGATGTGGAGTCCAGGGGTGGGTTGAGCGATGAGGGCTGGGAGCGGATTCGGCGACTGCTGCCGCCGGATCCGCCGCGCGGTGGTCGATGGCGGGACCATCGGGTGATCATCGACGCGGTGGCATGGAAGTACCGGGGCAACAACGCATGGCGGGACCTGCCTGAGCGGTTCGGTCCCTGGCAGACGGTTTTCAACCGCTTCCGGCGTTGGGCGAGGGACGGCACCTGGCAGCGGATCCTGACCGAACTCCAGGCCCAGGCCGACGCAGCCGGAGACATCGACTGGCTGGTCAGTGTGGACTCCACCACCGTGCGCGCTCATCAGCACGCTGCCGGCGCCCGTAAAAGGGGGCTCCATCAGGAGAACCGGATGATCACGCTCTCGGGCGGTCCCGCGGCGGGCTGACCACCAAAGTCCACCTGGCAGCCGACGGCCGGTGCCGTCCGTTGTCACTGCTGGTCGCGGCTGGGCACCGCCACGACTCTCTCTACTTCGAGGCCGTCATGGCCGGCATCCGCGTGCCCAGGATCGGGAACGGCAGACCCAGGACGAGACCGGCCAGCGTGAGCGCGGATCGCGCGTACTCCTCCCGCGCGATCCGCTCCTATTTGCGCCGTCGCGGCATCACGACGGTGATCCCGGAACCTGCCGACCAGATCGCCAACCGCAAGCGGCGCGGATCACGCGGCGGCCGCCCGCCCAGCTTCGACCGCCAGGCGTACAAGCACCGCAACACTGTCGAGCGATGCATCAACCGGCTCAAGCAGTGGCGCGGTATCGCCATGCGCACCGACAAGCTCGCCGTGCACTACCTCGCGGCACTTCAGGTCGCAGCAATCTTCCTCTGGGTCCGAACCTGACGCTGAGGCCGGTCATCTCTGCCAGGAGAGCGCCTCAACCGATGCGATGTCACCCGCCGCCAGCAGTCCGAAGAGCCGGAGAACCTCCTCGCGGGCGACATCGCGCATCTCCCCCGGAGCCATCGAGTCCTCGTCCGGGTTCTCCCAGACCAGCAGACCGTCACCGAAGGCGCTGAGGGACCACCCGCTTTCATGGGTGAGTGAGACATCGGGGTGCTCGTCATCGGCCTGTGCCAGACCGTCGAGCACTCGCTTCATCGTCTCCGAGTCAGGCTCGTCGACCGTCCCGCCCATGACGTCGTACATGAAGTAGCTCATTGATCAATTACCTCATGTGGTGATCCACGGGACACTGCCTAGCCCCGACGCCGTTCAGTTTGGGGTGGTCGCTGTTCGTCAAGACTGGTGAACGAGGCAGCGGAGCTGCTGTAGAAGAGGTTTGTCCTCCAAAACATCCTCACCATCCGCACCTGCGGCTGGTCGCGCTGGTGGCCTGCGGGACCCGGTCGGTGATCAGGGCCGTCTTCGGCCCTGATCACCGACCGGTGAGCCGGAGTACACCCGCCGCCCTGCGGCGGATCCGCGGGCAGGAACGCTACTGCCGGGCAACCGGAACCTAGAGCTGCGCGCCCTTGGCCATGGCGACGAGGCCGGCGAACTGCTGAACGCCCAGGAAGAGCTTGCCGCCCTCAGGGTTCTTCGAGTCGCGTACGGCCACGGCGCCGCCAACGCTCGCGTACTCCACGCAGTCACCCGAGCCGCCGCCGCCGGAGTACGACGACTTGGTCCACTGGACGCCCGACAGGTCGTACGCCATCGCGGCGGGGGTGTTCAGGTTGTCGGTACGGGCACCCTCAGTGTTCACGGGCCAGCTCTTTCCTGATCGTCTCGATCAATTCCAATGAGTCCTCTGGCGTGCGCGCGATGGACCGCAGCGACTCGATGAAGTCGCGGACCTCACGCAGTTCCTTGGGACTCTTCTTGAAAGTCATCCCCGTCACGGCGTCGAATGCCGCGATGGGGTTCTCACTCTTCTCACCGAACTCGAACAGGTGGAAGAAGTAAGTCAGTGTGGCCGGGGCGCCGAAGTCGACGACTCGGAAGCTGACGTGCCGATGGGCAGCGTCGTCGAGGAGGCTGTCGAGCTGGCGGATCATGACCTCGGCGCCGCCGACCTTCTGACGGAGTGCTGCCTCGCCGATGACCGCTTCGACGGCCGGCGGGTTCTCCTTCGCCAGGATCTGGCGCCGCTTGTCACGGAAATCGACGTTCCGCTCGATCTGAAGGGCGCTCATCGCTCCACCGGAGAGGGCGCTTTGCAGGGTTCGCCCGTAGTCCGGGGTTTGCAGGAGACCCGGGACGACGTTCCCTGCGCACGTGGTGATCTTCGCGGCGCTGCCCTCGTAAGCGACGAACTCGATCAGGGAGTCCGGGCGCTCGCCCTCGTACTCGTTCCACCAGGCGCGGCCGATGGACTGGCCCTCCTTCAGCATGGTGGTCAGCCGGACGCGGTCCTCGGTGTCCATCTGGAGGCACTTGACGATCGCCGGCCATTCCTTGTCGGTAGGCCAGGACTCGCCTCGCTCGATGCGGCTGTAGCGGTCGTACCGGGCGAGGCCCATCGCTTTGGCGACGTCGGCCTGCTTGATCGGGCCGCCGTCCGCGTTGGTTCGCACGTCCTTGAGCGCAGAACCGAACCTTTGGCGCGCGACCAAGGCGGCGGTGTTGATTGCCATGGTGTCCCTCCCTTCTGCGCCGGTTGGCGTCCTGCGCAGGGTAGCGCGAAGGGATCAACTGACGGCACTTCCGAGGGTATTTCAGCACATGGACTTGCGTACGCACCTGCGTACGCACCACTCTTTACGTCACGCACCGGTGCGGTTTCGTTGCCGGATGTGATCGTCTTGCGTGGCCGTCACCGGCCGCGCGCTGGAGGCTTCCATGCAACTGGAACAGCACGTCACAGCAGCAGCATCACGCTTACCTAGCGACACCACTCACGAGCGGAGGTTTCGCCGGGCCCCCGAGTCCATCTCGGAAGTCCGTCGCTTCGTCAAGGAGGTCTACGCGGGCCTCGCCCAGGACCCCATGGTGTGCGTACTCCTGGTCAGCGAGGCCGCCACCAATGCCGTACGGCACGCCCAGGGTGCCGATTTCAAGGTGCGCATCACCACACCGGACATGCGCGTCGAAGTGTGGGACGCCTCCCACGTCGTGCCCATCCCCATGGGCACACCTCGCCCCGGCGCCGAGAGCGGGCGGGGCCTGGACCTCATCGGCCGGCTTTCGTCCGGGATGCAGTGGTCTCTCGACGCCACCGGCAAGACCCTGACCTTCACCCCCGCCCCCGAGGACGTCTCATGGGCGATGTAGGGGAGTTCGAGGACTTCAGCTTGCGCGTGCTGTCCCCCGAGGAGGCGGCCGACGACCCCGACCGCCCGGTGGCCTTATCGGTCCTGGCCCGGGACAGCGGCAACCCCGAGCATCCCGCGACCGAGTTCTCCTACCGCACGACTTCGGGAGCTCTGGCCCGCCTTCTCGCCCAGGGGCGAGCGGCTCAAGCCTCCCTCGCCGTCCAGCGTCGGCGCCAGGCCGACGAGGCGGATGAGGAGGCGGTAGCTCAGCAGGCACTCACGCAGCCGGCGCCTCCGGACGAGGTCCTGCTGCGGCGCGTGGTCGGCGGCCTGCGCCGCCTTCCCGACGCCTGCCCCGGCTAGCCCACGACTCGATCCCCCTCCTCATCGAGTCGCGCCCCTCGCTGCCGACAGGAGACAGCGAGGACGGTCCGGCCGGCACCGCTCCCGGCCGGCCGGACCCACCCCCCCTTCTCTTCCCTGGAGTCAGTCACGATGACGGCCCTACTCGCCGTGGTGCAGCTCATCAGCGTGCTCCTCATCACCGCCCAAGGCGATGAGCCGCTGTATGGGGTCCGCCGCATACGGCTGCCGGCCGAGGAGGGGCCAGCCCCCCGGTGACGCTCTGCGTCACGCCTTGATCGTGCGCGGCACCGGGAATGACCCGTGACCAATTCCCCCGGAGTCGCGCACTCCTACTTCCGCCTCGATCCCTGACGGTCAGCGGGGCGGACGGGGCACCTGCTCACACAGGTCTCGTGAGCAGGCGCCCCACCCACCGTACCCAGGAGCGAAATAGGTACACCAGAAAGGGGGTACCCCGGCGTCGCATTGGGATCATTCCAGAACGACTCAATCCAACAATCCGGAAGCATCTAATTGACACTTCCGGAATTCGGCGTGCCCAAATTCCTTTCACCATGAAACGCATATGCCATTTTCCTGAATTGGGGATTACCGGCTTCCTATCGAGGGGGTTGCAGCTCTACTTTTCTCGGCGAGAGAAGTCCTCTCTCCGCTCGCACTCCGCGAGCTGTCCTACTCGGAGGTACAGCCTTGTCTCCTCAGATCACCACTCCCGCCACTGCCGCTGTCGCGATGCCCGGCATCGAAGACGACTGGGACCTCGACATCAGCATCACCAGCTCGCCCACCCCCGTCCCCGTCGACTGCGGCAGCGGCGACGGGTGCGGCAGCACCTGCGCCTCCGCCTGCGCGAGCTGACACCTGAGCTGAGCTGAGGTCTGTGCGGGGCGGCGCGCCCGTCCCGCACGGGCCCGGCGGAAGGGGAACCCATGACGACGCGAACCAAACTCCTGCGCAGCGGTGACGTGCTCCTCGTCCGGGCCGCTGTACTGCCCCTGGCCTCCCAGAGCGTCCGCTGGCCCCAGAGGGATCAGCCGGACGACTACAAGCGCTGGCTGAAGGCAGTCTGGGCCATCCCCGACTTCTCCGACGCCACCCGGTCGGCAAGCCCCCGACTGGCGCACGCCGTCGACCGCGTCCTGCGCGGCGACGACACCCCGCCGAAGGAGCTCCGGAAAGTCGTGGCTTCCACGGCCCGGTACTTTCTGCGGGCCGCAGGCCGGCCGACTCCGTTCGGCCTCTTCGCCGGCGTGGCCACTGCCGAGTGCGGCCCGTGTGCCGGGGCGATCGGCGCGGCACACAAACCCGTTGCACGGCCGGACACTCTGTGGCTGGACCACGTGCGCAAGAGCCTCGCGGTCCGCCCAGACGTACTGCCCCATCTCTCGTTCCACGCGGACCCCCTCGCCGTCAGACACGGTGACGTCCTGGACAGGCAGCTCTCCGGGGGGCGCCTGGCCACTGTGCGGATCAGCAGGCCGCTCGCCACCGTGCTCCGACTCGCCGCCACCCCGGTCCTCGGTCGCGACATCGTGAAACACCTCTCCACGCTCGGAGCCACACCCAGTCAGGCCGCCCAGCTCCTCGGCCAGGCGTTGGAAGCGGGTGCGCTCACGAGCTCGCTGGCGGCCCCGATGACCGAGACCGATCCTCTCGGCCACATCCTCCGACTGCTGGTGCCCCACCTGGTCAACCTGCACCCCGAGACGGGCGCCATGCTCGGGGAGCTGGACGACGTACACCGCCTGCTCGCCGACCACAACTCGGGCACCAGCCCCGTGCCGGCCCGAGAGCTGCGGCGTACCGCTGCCGCCACCATGACGGCCATCTGCGACGAGGGCAGGACGCGACTCAGTATCGATCTGCGGCTCGACGCCTCGGTCCGCGTCCCTTCCGTCGTCATTCGGGAGGCCGAGCGTGCCGGGGAGGCGTTGCTCCGGCTCACCAGGAACCTGCGGGAGCAGCCCCCGTGGTCCGCGTATCACGAGATGTTCTGGGAACGGTACGGCGCGGGCAGTCTCGTCCCCGTACGTGAGGCCGCCGACCTGGCTGCCGGAGCCGGCCTGCCGGCGGGCTTCCCCATGTCCCTCTACTCCGAGCCGCCCGTGCGTGTGCTCCCGCGTGATGAGCTGCTGATGCGCTTGGCGTGGAAGGCCGCCCTCCAAGGGGACGACGAGATCCGGCTCACGGACTCCGACATTGACGATCTGTGCACCGTGGACATCGATGACGTCCCCATCGTCCCGCACATGGAGATGGCCGTTCGGATTCACGCCGCGACGCCCCAGGCCGTCGACCAAGGAAATTTCACGCTTTCCGTGCGTCCGTCGTGGAGTACTGGAACCCTTTCCGGCCGCTTCGCCGCGACGCTCGACGAGAAAGCCATCGGGGCGGCCTACGGCAAGCTGCCGACGCTGGTCGACGGCGCCCTTTCTGCGCAGCTTTCTTTTGCCGCGCCGCATCCGCACGCGGAAAACATCGCGCGCATTCCCCAGTTCCTCCCGTACGTCATTCCCGTGGGTGAGCACCGGGCGCCGGGCGACGATGTGATTCCGCTCGAAGATCTCGCGGTGTATTCCACGGGGCGGCGGATGCTCCTCGTGAGCCTTTCCAGGCGCTGTGTGGTCGAGCCCGTGGTTCTGCACCCCTTGGCCCTGGAGAAGCAGGCCCCTCCGATCGCCCGGTTCGTAGCCCTGCTCTCCCGTAGCTTCGCCGCTGCATGGACCCGTTTCGACTGGGGACCGCTGGCACCGGGCCTCTCGTACCTGCCGAGGGTCCGGTACGGCCGAGCCGTCCTCTCGCCGGCACGCTGGCGGCTGACTGTCGGAGACCTTCCCACCGGCGAATTCACCGACGTCTGGCACGAGGCGCTGTCCGCGTGGGCCAGGCAGTGGAACTGCCCCCGCCGCCTGGAGCTGTTCTCCGACGACCGGTACCTACGTCTGGATCTCGCCGAGCCGGTGCACGCACGGCTGCTGCACGCCCACCTTCAGCGTCACGACAGGGCTGAGATGACGGAGGCCGCCGACGACGGTGAGATGAGCTGGATCGGCCACGCTCACGAGCTCACCCTGTCCATGACCTCTGCCAGGCCCCCTCTGCCCCACCCGGACCTCTCGGCAGCTCCCGTGGTTCACAACCGGATGCTGGCGCCGCCGGGCGCCGACGGACGCTGGGCACAGGCCAAGATCTTCACCCACCCCACGGTGATGGACCAGATCTTGACTCGCCGACTGCCCGCACTGCTCGATGCGTTGGGCGACCCACAGTGCTGGTACATCCGCTACCGGACGTCGCAGGAGGACGAGCACATTCGTCTCCGGATCGCCGCCACCCCTGAGACCTACGCTGCGGTGACCCAGGCCCTGGCCGCCTGGACCGAGCAGCTCCAGGACGCCGCGCTGGCCTCCCGGCTCGTCATCGACGGCTACCGGCCCGAATTCGGGCGCTACGGAACCGGGCTGGCCCTCGAACGTGCCGAGGCGGTGTTCGTCGCGGACAGCGACGTCGTCCGCGCCCTGCTCACCGATGCGCCCAAGGCCGATCGCCTCGTTCTGTGCGCTCTCGGCATGGTCGACACGGCGCGTGGACTGCTGGGGGGCGAGGACGGCGTCCGCTGGCTGGCTGCCGCCGGCGCCCCCACCACCGGCCAGCAGGACGTCACTCGGGCCGTGCTGGACGAGGTCCGCGTGGGCCCTCTCGGACGCCGCACCGGATGGACCGACCGAAGCACCACCGCGCGGGAACGCCGGCACACAGCGCTGGGCGCCTACCGTGCGCAGGTCGGCGACCGTCCGCTCGGCCCCTTGCTGGAGTCCCTGCTCCACATGCACCACAACCGGTTGCTGGGCCCGGACCGTGAGTCGGAGGCGGCGTGCCGTCACGCGGCCCGCCAGGCGTGCCGGTCGCTCATCGCGCGGGAGGCGTTCGATGGGTGACCTCACACACGACCTCGGGCGCGGCCTGCCTGGCTCCGTGATCCACGAAGGGCTCCTCGCACAGCGCACCGGCCGGTGGGAGTCCGCGCACCGCGCCGCTCGCGCGATGGCCGGCGAGCCGGCAGCCGCCCACCCGGATAGTGCGGGGCTGTTCTACGGGGCGCCCGCCGTCGCCTTCGCTCTCCACACCGTGGGGCACCCGGCCTACCGCTCTGCTCTCGCGAGCCTGGAGCAGCCTCTGGTCGAGATGGTTTCCGCGCGGCTGGCGGCGGCGCACGAGCGCCTGGACAGCCGTCGGCCGGCCCGGATGCGGGAGTACGACCTGATCTCCGGCCTGAGCGGGCTGGGCGCGTATCTCCTGCACCGGGGGTCAAGCCCTGAGCTGCTGTGTGGTGTCCTGCGGTACCTGGTGCGCCTCCTTCGAGAACCGGTCAGCGTGCGTGGCCACGAGGTGCCGGGGTGGTGGACTTCCGACGGGCCCTCCGGACGGCCTGGTAACGCCTTCCCGTCCGGGCACGCGAACTGGGGAGTGGCGCACGGTGTTGCCGGCCCCATCACGCTCCTGGCGCTGGCAGCCCGCGCGGGGCTGTCCGTGCCGGGCCAGCAGGAAGCACTGACGGACGCGTGCCGGCTCCTGGAACGCTGGGCGCTGCCCGCCCCGGAGGGAGGCGCCGCATGGCCCGAGACCCTGGGCCTGGACGCATGGCTGGACGGGCCGGTGCCCCAGTACCGCGCGGGCCGGCCTTCGTGGTGCTACGGGACGCCTGGCATCGCCCGTGCCCTCCAACTGGCTTCTGTGGCCTGTGACATGAAGGACAGCCGTGTTCGGGCAGAGGATCTTTTGGCCGCATGTCTGGGCGACCCCAGGCAGCTCGACCGCGTCACCGACCTGACGGTCTGCCACGGCTGGGCCGGACTGTGCCTCGCGGCGGAACAGGCCGCTGCCGATGCCTCCGTCACCAGCCCGCTGCGCCGTATGCTGCCGAGCCTCCGCGACGAGTTCACCGCCCGCCTGGAGCGCGGCGAGCTCCCCGAGGGCGCCGGCCTGCTCACGGGAGCTGACGGCGTGCTCCTGACGGTTCACACCCTCAACACGTCCCATCCCGTTGCATCAGGGTGGGCGACCTGCCTCCTCCTCATCTGAAAGGGACCCTGTGACCGACACACCCACGCTCGACGAGCGGCGCAACCAGCTCGTGAACGAGATCACTGCCACCCGCGAACTCCCGGAGGCCGTCGAGCGGGCCATGCGCACCGTCCCGCGCGACCAGTTCCTCCCGGGTCTCGATCCGTCTCGGGCCTACACCGACGAGGCGGTGAGTATCAAGGACAACCCGGACGGGCCGCTGCCGCTTTCCCTGGCGTCCGTGCCGTCCATCGTGGCGATGATGCTGGCCCAGCTCGGCGCCAAGCCTGGGGAGCGGCTGATGGAGTGCGGCGCGGGCACCGGCTACAACGCGGCGCTCATGGCGGAGGTCGTGGGGCCGGACGGCTCGGTGACGACCGTGGACATCGACAGCGACGCGGCCCTGCACGCCCGGTCCATGCTCGACAAGGCGGGGTACGAGCGCGTCACGGTGATCGAGCGCACCGGCCTGTTGGGGGCGCCCGAGAACGCTCCCTATGACCGGATGATCGCCACCGTCGGGCTCTGGGACATTCCCGAAGCGTGGTGGGAGCAGCTCGCTGATGGAGGGCGGCTCGTGCTGCCGTTCCGGTGGCGGGGCCAGACCCGGTCCGTCGCGCTGAATCGTCGGGGCAACACCCTCGTGTCCGACGGGATGGAGCTGTGCGGCTTCGTGCCCATCATCGGCCAGGATGGCGAGCGGACGGTCAAGCTCTCCGACGGGACGATCCGTCTTCACTTCGACCAGGACCAGGCGGTCGTCGGCGATGCCCTCGGGGAGGTGTTCTCCACTCCCCTGAACGAGGTGTGGTCGCAGGCGCGTGTGGGCGGCCAGGAGCCGTTCGACGGAGTCTGGCTCCGGGCGACCGTCTCGGATGACTCGGTGTGCCGGCTGGAGGTCACGCCCGAGGCGCTGGAGGCGGGCGTGCGGCGTCCGGCGATTCCGATCCGGACCCCCGCTCTGGTGGAGGGCGGCTCGCTCGCGTACATGATCCTTCTGCGGGAGGACGTGGACGCCGAGCGGCCGTGGCGTCTGGGTGCGGCTGGCTACGGCCCTGAGGGGGCGGCGCTGGCGCGGCGGCTGGTGGGTCACATCGACGCCTGGGGCGCGGATCGGACGGCTGTGCCGACGATGACGATCCACCGGAGGGTCGGCCCTCTGGTGGGGGGTGCTGACGGCCACGTGATCGCGAAGGACGAGAGCGTCGTCGTGCTGGCCTTCTAGCCCCGACGCCGTTCAGTTTGGGGTGGTCGCTGTTCGTCAAGACTGGTGAACGAGGCAACGGAGCTGCTGTAGAAGAGGTTTGTCCTCCAAAATATCCTCACCATCCGCACCTGCGGCTGGTCGCGCTGGTGGCCTGCGGGACCCGGTCGGTGATCGGGGCCGTCATCGGCCCCGATCACCGACCGGTGAGCCGGAGTACGCCCGCCGCTCGGCGGCGGATCTGCCGGCGGGAACGCTACTGCCGGGCAACCGGAACTTCGCCGCCGCCGGACTGCTGAACCACTGGACCGCCACCGGCACCGACCTGCTGGTGCACTGCACGTCCGGCCGGAGACCGCAACCGGTGGCCCGCCAGGCGCTGCGGACCGCGATGACGGACGCCACCGACAGTGTTCCGGGCACCGACCCGGACCGGGCCGGCTTCACCTCCGCCCCCACCGCCGCCCGCGACCAGCCGGTCCTGGTCGCCGGTATCACCGACACCATGACCGACCTGGTCGGAGCCATCGGCCGCCACGTGCCGGCCCACCTCCTGCCCGCCCGGCGGATCCGCACCAAAGACCGCATCGTCAAACGAGCGATCTCCACATACAACGCACGCGGACCCGCCATCGACCGGACCACCTACAAGGCCACCATCAACACCAACATGCTCACGAGCAGCCCTTGACATCCCGACCCCCGCCCAAACCGAACGACGTTAGCCCTAGGGGGTGTCTTGCCGATCAGGCCGGGCTCGCGGCGCCCGGCACCGGACACCGCTCCCTGATCCGGCCTGATCGGCAAGACACCTAGAGCTCCAGCACCTCGTCGAGGCCGGTCAGCCGGAGCAGGGCCCACAGATCGGGGCCCGCTCCCCGGAAGCGGATGCGGTGGCCGTGCCGGGTCGCCGTGAGCTTCAGCCGGGCGAGGGCGTCGACGGCGGCGAGCCCTGCGGGCACGAGGGCGCCGGCCTCGCAGACGACCTCGGTCGGCGGGGCGGCGGAGAGCTCCGCGCAGAGGCGGTCGACCTCCTCCCGCCCGGGCCGGGCGGTCAGGGTCACGACGAGGGGCCGGCTGGTGCCCGGCCGACTGGTGTCCACGTCCGATGAGACCGGAGCGGGGGCGGGAACTCATCGGAGGACCCGCTGACTAGGCTCCCGATCATGACTCTCGAACCTGTCGAACTGGTGATCTTCGACTGCGACGGCGTGCTGGTGGACAGCGAGCGGATCTACTGCCGGGTGGACCGGGAGGTGTTCGCGAGTCTCGGGGCGGAGTTCACCGAGGCGGAGATCGTGGAGCAGTTCGTGGGCTCCTCCCACGAGGTCCTGACCGCGATCCTGGAGGAGCGCGTCGGGCGCCCCCTCGGGCCCGGCTGGCACGAGCCCTTCCGGCAGCGGTACGAGGACGCCCTGGACGCCGAGCTGACCGCCGTCGAGGGCGTCACCGACGTCCTGGACGCGCTGTCCGTCCCGTACTGTCTCGCCTCCAACGGCAGCCACCCCACGATCCGGCGGAACCTCGGCCGCACCGGTCTCCTGGAGCGCTTCGAGGACCGGATCTTCAGCGCGCAGGACGTCGCCCGGGGCAAGCCCGCCCCGGACCTCTTCCTGCACGCCGCCGCCACGATGGGCGTCCCGCCCGGTCGCTGCGCCGTCGTCGAGGACAGCCCGTACGGCGTCGAGGCGGCCCGCGCCGCCGGAATGCGCGCCTTCGGCTACTGCGGCGGCCTGACCCGCGCGGACCGCCTCGCGGGCCCGGACACGGTGGTCTTCGAGGACATGCGGACGCTGCCGGGGCTGCTGGCGGGGACGGGGCTCTAGCCGAGCGGAAAGGTTCCGGTGTCGAGGGTGAGGTCGAAGGGGGCGGGGAGGTGGAGTTCCCGGCCGAACTCGACCGCGTCGAGGACCCGGTACAGGCCCTTCTTCGGCTCGCCGTACAGGGTCGCGGTGGGGCGGCCGGAGTGCCAGCGGTCGACGAGCAGGTAGAGGGGGACGGCGGCGGTGGCATAGGCCTGCAGCTTCACGATCCGGTCGTGGTTCGCGTTGTTCCGCGAGGTGATCTCGACGACGAGTTCGGCGTCGGAAGCCTGGATCGCGAGAGGGGCTTCGTGCACGGCCCCCTTGGGAGCCACGAGCAGGTCGGGAATGAACATCCCCGCACGCGTGGGCAGAGTGACGGCCTGCGTCTGGTAGACCCCCCAGTCACGGGGGATCACCCCGTAGAGAGCCCTCTGGACTTCGTCGGCGATGTCGTTGTGCAGGGGTGACGGCGGCGGTGACACGGTGATGATCCCCTCGATGATCTCCACCTTGCAGCCCTCGGGCGCGTCCGTCCCTTCCCAGATCCGGACGAGGTCGTCCCAGTCGCGGCCATTGGCCGACGCGGGGTCGACGGTGAGTGCGCTCATGGCGGTCTCCAATCAGTGCGTCACCGATCCCAGCATGCCGAACGGGACCGGTGGGGGTCCACCGGTCCCGTTCACCTGAAGGTGTCAGGCGCATATGCCCAGGTGTCAGGCGATGCGGTCCAGGACGATCGGGGACGCCGTGAAGTCCGTGCCCGCCGGGGCGATGTCCCAGGCGCCCTCCAGGGAGCCCAGGGCGTAGTCGAACTTCTCCGGGGTGTCCGTGTGGAGGGTCAGCAGGGGCTGGCCCGCCGTGACCGTGTCGCCGGGCTTGGCGTGGAGCTCGACGCCCGCGCCCGCCTGCACCGGGTCCTCCTTGCGGGCGCGGCCCGCGCCCAGGCGCCAGGCGGCGATGCCGACGCCGTACGCGTCGAGGCGGGTCAGGACGCCGGAGGACGGGGCCGTCACGACGTGCTGCTCGCGGGCGACCGGGAGGGCCGCGTCCGGGTCGCCGCCCTGGGCCGCGATCATCCGGCGCCAGACGTCCATCGCGGAGCCGTCGGCGAGGGCCTTCGCCGGGTCGGCGTCCTTGATCCCGGCCGCGTCGAGCATCTCGCGGGCCAGCGCGATCGTCAGCTCGACGACGTCCGCCGGGCCGCCGCCCGCGAGGACCTCGACGGACTCGCGGACCTCCAGGGCGTTGCCGGCGGTCAGGCCGAGCGGGGTCGACATGTCGGTGAGCAGCGCGACCGTCCGCACGCCGCTGTCGGTGCCGAGCTGGACCATGGTGGAGGCCAGCTCGCGGGCGTCCTCGATGGTCTTCATGAAGGCGCCGGTGCCGACCTTGACGTCCAGGACGAGCGAGCCCGTGCCCTCGGCGATCTTCTTGGACATGATCGAGGAGGCGATCAGCGGGATCGCCTCGACGGTGCCGGTGACGTCGCGGAGCGCGTACAGCTTCTTGTCCGCCGGGGCCAGGCCGTCGCCCGCCGCGCAGATGACCGCGCCGGTGGTGTCGAGGACGTGCAGCATCTCCTCGTTGGAGAGCAGCGCGCGCCAGCCGGGGATGGACTCCAGCTTGTCGAGGGTGCCGCCGGTGTGGCCGAGGCCCCGGCCGGAGAGCTGCGGCACGGCCGCGCCGCAGGCGGCGACGAGCGGGGCGAGCGGGAGGGTGATCTTGTCGCCGACGCCGCCGGTGGAGTGCTTGTCGGCGGTGGGGCGGGAGAGCGAGGAGAAGTCCATGCGCTCGCCGGAGGCGATCATGGCCGCGGTCCAGCGGGCGATCTCGTCGCGGTTCATGCCGTTCAGCAGGATCGCCATGGCGAGGGCGGACATCTGCTCGTCGGCGACCGTGCCGCGGGTGTACGCGTCGATGACCCAGTCGATCTGCTCGGGGCTCAGCTCGCCCTTGTCCCGCTTGGTGCGGATGACGGAGATGACGTCCATGAGGTGGTGCCTCTTTCTACGCGCATAGAGGGGGAAAGGAGGAGCGGCCCTTCCATCGTGCCGGAAGGGCCGCTCCGAGGTACTACCGGGACAGGTGGTCCGGGCCGAAGGCCTGCGGGAGCATCTCGGCCAGGGACAGGAGCCCGGCCGGGGTCTCCAGGACGAGGTCGGGGCCCCCGAACTCGTACAGGAGCTGCCGGCAGCGCCCGCACGGGACCAGGGGCTCGCCCCGGCCGTCCACGCAGACGAAGTGGGTCAGCCGGCCGCCGCCGGTCGCCCGGAGCTGCGAGACGAGACCGCACTCGGCGCACAGGGAGAGACCGTAGGAGGCGTTCTCCACGTTGCAGCCGGAGACCGTCCGCCCGTCGTCCACGAGGGCCGCCGCGCCGACCGGGAAGCCCGAGTACGGGGCGTACGCGCGGGACATCGCCTCGCGCGCCGTGACCCGCAGGGCCTCCCAGTCGGACTCGGAGAGCTTCGCGGTCACTTGCCCTGGCCCTTCCGGTAGGGCAACCCGTCCGCCTTCGGCATCCGCAGGCGCTGTGCCGACAGGGCGAGCACGAGCAGGGTGGTGACGTACGGAGCGGCGTCGACGAACTGGCTCGGGACCTCGTCGGTCAGCGCGTACCAGAGGAAGAACACGACGGAGAAGGCGGCGGAGACCACCGCGACCACGTACTTCTTCCTGTACAGCTGCCAGAGGGCGGCGATCACCAGGAGCAGCGCGACCAGGAGCAGCAGCGCGTGGACGTTCTCGGCGCCGCCGCGCAGCTTGAGGCTGTCGGTGAAGCCGAAGAGGCCCGCGCCGAGCGCCATGCCGCCGGGCATCCAGTTGCCGAAGATCATCGCGGCGAGACCGATGTAGCCGCGGCCGCCGGTCTGGCCCTCCTGGTAGATGCCGGTGGCGACGATCGCGAGGAAGGCGCCGCCGAGGCCGGCGAGGGCGCCGGAGACGGTGACGGCGATGTACTTGTACTTGTAGACGTTGACGCCCAGGGACTCGGCGGCGACCGGGTTCTCGCCGCAGGAGCGCAGCCGCAGGCCGAAGGCCGTGCGCCACAGGATCCACCAGGTGGCCGGGATCAGCAGGATCGCGACGACGGTGAGCAGCGACAGGTTGGTGACCAGGCCGCCGAGGATGCCGGCGAGGTCGGAGACCAGGAACCAGTGCTTGGCCTGGAGGTCCTGCAACCAGTCGGAGAGCCCTGGGATCGTGATCTTGGTGATCGCCTCGATGCGGGGGGACTGCTTGGAGGAGCCGCCCTCGGCCTCGGCGAACGTGAAGTTCGACAGGTACTGGGTGAAGCCGACCGCGAGGATGTTGATCGCCACACCGGAGACGATGTGGTTCACGTTGAACGTGACGGTGATGACCGCGTGGAGCAGGCCGCCCAGCGCGCCGCCGAGGAGGCCGAAGAGGACGCCCACCCAGGGGCCCCACTGGTAGCCGGCCCAGGCGCCGAACCAGGTGCCGAGCACCATCATGCCTTCGAGGCCGATGTTGACGACGCCCGCGCGCTCGGCCCACAGACCGCCGAGACCGGCGAGGCCGATCGGGACGGCGAGCTGGAGCGCGCCGGAGACCTGGCCCACGGAGGTGAGGTCGTTCGCCCCGGAGACGACCCGGACCAGGGAGAAGAGCACGAGGCCGGCCGCGACGATCAGCATGATCCACGGCAGGGTGAGCTTGCGGCGTCCGCCGCCCTTGGGCGCGGCGCTCGGCTTGGTGGCAGCGGCGGTGCTCATGCCGAGACCTCCTTGTCGGTCTTGAGGGCGCCGCCGGCGGCGAGTTCCTCGCCGACCTTCTGCTGCTGGCGGCGGAGGCCGTAACGGCGGACGAGCTCGTAGGAGACGACCACGGCGATCACGATGATGCCCTGCATGATCTTGGTGATCTCCTTCGGGTATCCGAAGGTGTCGAGCGACGAGGACGCCTTGTCGAGGAAGGCGAAGAGGAGGGCGGCGAAGAGGATGCCGACCGGGTGGTTGCGGCCGAGCAGCGCGATGGTGATGGCGGTGAAGCCAACGCCGACCGGGAAGTCGAGGCTGTACGTGTGGGACTCGCCGAGCAGCGTCGGCATGCCGGAGAGGCCGGCGAGCGCGCCCGAGAGCAGCATCGAGGTGAGGATCATCCGCTTGGCGTCGACGCCGCTGGCCTGGGCGGCGGACTCGCTGGCGCCGGTGGCGCGCAGGTCGAAGCCGAACCGGGTGCGGTTGAGGACGAACCAGTAGACGACGCCGAGCGCGAGGGCGACGAAGGTGAAGCCGTAGACGACGCCGTTGCCCTGGCCCATGTCGATGCCGGGGAACCAGCCGGACTCGGAGATCTCACCGGTGGTGAGGTTGTTCGAGCCGGCGGGCTGGACGCCGAAGTTCTTCGGCAGGATCAGCCAGGCCACCAGGGAGGTCGCGATGGCGTTGAGCATGATCGTCGAGACGACCTCGGAGACGCCGCGGGTCGTCTTGAGGATGCCGGCGATGCCGGACCAGAAGGCGCCGGTCAGCATCGCGACGAGCACGATGAGCAGGATGTGCAGCGGGCCCGGCAGCTCGACGGAGGCGCCCACGAGGGCGGAGACCATCGCGGCGAGCCGGTACTGGCCGTCGACGCCGATGTTGAAGAGGTTCATCCGGAAGCCGACCGCCACGGCGAGGGCCGCGAGGTAGTAGATCCCGGTCTGGTTGACGATCAGGACCTGGATGTCGGCGTACCCGGCGTTCTCGATCATGATCCGGATCGGCTCGATCGGGTCGAGTCCGGTCGCGAGCAGCACCAGCACGGTGAGCACGAACGAGGAGACCAGCGCGAGCACCGGTCCCGCCGCGCCCAGGATCAGCCGGTCCTTGTCGAATTTCATCATCGGGCGTCACCGTCTTCGGACTGCTCTTCGGTGCCTTCGAGGTGGCCGGAGGCCGCGCCGGTCATGGCGGAGCCCAGCTCCTCGGGCGTGATGGTGGCGGGGTCGGCGTCGGCGACCAGCTTGCCGCGGTACATGACCCGGAGGGTGTCGGAGAGGCCGATCAGCTCGTCGAGGTCGGCGGAGATCAGCAGCACCGCCAGGCCCTCGCGGCGGGCGTCCCGGATCGCGTCCCAGATCTGCGCCTGCGCGCCGACGTCCACGCCGCGGGTGGGGTGGGCGGCGATCAGGAACTTGGGGGCGTGGCTCATCTCGCGGCCGACGATCAGCTTCTGCTGGTTGCCGCCGGAGAGGGAGGCCGCGGTGACGTCGATGCCGGGGGTGCGCACGTCGTACTCGCGGACGATCCGCTCGGTGTCCGCGCGGGCGGCCTTCGGGTCGAGGATGCCGCGCCTGGAGTTGGGGGCCTCGGTGACGTGGCCGAGGATGCGGTTCTCCCAGAGGGGGGCCTCCAGGAGCAGGCCGTGGCGGTGCCGGTCCTCGGGGATGTAGCCGATGCCGCCCTCGCGGCGCTTGCGCACGGAGACCTTGGAGATGTCCTGCCCGTCGAGGGAGATGGTGCCCGCGTCGGGGGTGGCCATGCCCATGAGGGCCTCGATGAGCTCGGTCTGGCCGTTGCCCTCGACGCCCGCGATGCCGAGGATCTCGCCCTTGTGGATGGTGAGGGAGATGTCGTCGAGGAGCTTGCGGCCCCCGGCGGTCTCCTCCAGGACGGTGGTGGCCCGGGCGGGGTCCGGCGGAGCCGCGCTGGTGAGCGGGGCGGCGGAGGCGGCGCCGGCCTCGGACAGGGTCAGGTCGCGGACCTGGAGCATCGGCACGTCGGTGACGGTCGACTCGCGGGTCTCCGGGGAGGGCAGCTCGCTGCCGACCATCAGCTCGGCGAGCTGCTTGGTGGTGGCGGTCCTCGGGTCGGCGGTGCCGACCGTGGTGCCCCGGCGGATGACGGTGATGTCGTCGGCGACCTTCAGGACCTCGCCCAGCTTGTGCGAGATGAAGATGACGGTCAGGCCCTCGGACTTGAGCTCGCGCAGGTTGTCGAAGAGCGCGTCGACCTCCTGCGGGACCAGGACGGCGGTCGGCTCGTCGAGGATGAGGATCCGGGCGCCGCGGTAGAGGACCTTGAGGATCTCCACGCGCTGCCGGTCGGCGACGCCGAGGTCCTCGACGAGGACGTCCGGGCGGACTCCGAGGCCGTACTGGTCGGAGATCTCGCGGATCTTCTTCCGGGCCCTGGAGCCGATGCCGTAGAGCTTCTCGCCGCCGAGGACGACGTTCTCCAGGACGGTGAGGTTGTCGGCGAGCATGAAGTGCTGGTGCACCATGCCGATGCCGCGCGCGATGGCGTCACCGGGGCTGGAGAAGGTGACCTGCTCGCCGTCGACGGCGATGGTGCCCTCGTCCGGCTTCTGCATGCCGTACAGGATCTTCATGAGGGTCGACTTGCCGGCGCCGTTCTCGCCGATGAGGGCGTGCACGGTGCCCTTGCGGACCGTGATGGCGATGTCCCTGTTGGCGACGACGCCGGGGAATCGCTTGGTGATGCCGTGCAGTTCTACGGCAGGGGGGCTGGACGCGTTGATGACGCACTCTCCTTGGCCGGAAGGAGTGGGAGCGGGAGGGCAGGGCGGGGCGAAGCTATCGTGCCAGGGAGACATCTACACGCGTAGCACTGCCGAAAAATGAAAATCCGTACGGGAACGGGGCCCGGCTCCGGTGGGGGTCCCACCGTCGCCGGGCCCTGCGGTCGTTGACCTGCGGTTCCTTACGGAGCGGTCTTGACCGTGATCTTGCCGTCGACGATGTTCTTCTTCGCCTCGTCCACGGCGGCGATGACGTCGGTCATCTTCTTGTACGCCGGGTTGGAGTCGGCCAGGCCGACACCGTCCTGGGCGAGGCCGTAGCGGATCTCACCGGTCTGCGGCTTGCCGTCCTTGACCGACTTGATCAGGTTGAAGACGGAGTCCGAGACGTCCTTGGTGACCGAGGTCAGGATGTGGTCCTTGTAGGAGGACAGACCCGCCTGGTTGTACTGGTCGGAGTCGACGCCGATGGCCCACTTGCCCGCGGACGCGGCGGCCTCGATCGAGCCCGAACCGGCCAGACCGGCGGCGGCGTAGATCACGTCGGCGCCCTTGTCGAGCTGGCCCTGCGCGGCGGCCTTGCCGAGGTCGGGCTTGGAGAAGCCGTCGAAGTTCGGCGGCTGGGTCAGGTACTGGACCAGCACCTTCGCCTTGGGGTTGGTGTCCTTGACGCCCTGCTCGAAGCCCGCCTGGAACTTCTTGATCAGCGGGACCTCGACGCCGCCGATGAAGCCGACCGTGCCGGTCTTCGACGTCTTGGCGGCGGCGACGCCGGCCAGGTAGGAGCCCTGCTCCTCGTTGAAGACGAGGTTGGCGATGTTCGGGGCGGTCACCGAGGTGTCGTCGATGAGGCCGAAGGTGGTCTTCGGGTAGGCCTTGGCGACCTTGGCGATCGCCGGGGCGTAGGCGAAGCCGACACCGATGACCGGGTTGTTCCCGGCGCGGGCGAGGGCGGTGAGGCGCTGCACCTTGTCGGCGTCGCCCTCGCCCTCCGAGGGCTCGGCCTCCTTGCCCTTGACGCCGAGTTCGTCCTCGGCCTTCTTCAGGCCCGCGTACGCGGCGTCGTTGAAGGACTGGTCGCCGCGGCCGCCGATGTCGTACGCGATGGCGGCGGTGATGTTCTTCGAGTCCGACGCGGTGCTGGAACCGGTGTCCGTCGAGGACTTGCCACACGCGGTGGCGGAGAGGGCGAGCGCCGCGGAGGCGATGCCCACGGTCGTGATCCTGGTGATCCGGCGCAAGAGGAGGGTCCCTTCAAGACTGACCGAAAGCGCCTCTTCCGGCGCTGGTTTCGCGGCGATCGTAACGCGCGTAGATGTCAGTTAAAGACCCGTTCATGAGTCGTTATCGGATCGTCGCGAACCGGCCGCGCGGGGCGACCGAGGGCGTTCGGCCCGGTACCGTCGGTTATACCGGTGGGGTCGCCCGGTGCGACAGGGGGCGTACGTCTGACACGCCGGGCGCTGGGCCGTGCGGGGGACGGGGTGGGCCGGACGGATGAAGGGGTCCGTCCGGCCGGAAAACGCCGCTCGGGCGCCCGGCCCCGTGGGGCCGGGGTCCAAGGCCGCCCGGATGCCGCCCGGGGTTTCAGGCCTCCGGGACGTCGCCGGTGAGCAGGGCCGCCGCCGTGAAGAGCTCCACGGCCGTCTCGATGGAGTCCTCGTCCACGTCGAAGTCGCCGGCGTGCAGGTCGCGGACGCGGGTGTCGCCGGGCGTGCGGACGCCGAGGCGGGCCATGGCGCCGGGGACGTGCTCCAGGTACCAGGAGAAGTCCTCGCCGCCGAGGCTCTGCTCGGTGTCCTCGATCGCGTGCACCCCGCGCCGGGCGGTCATGGCGTCGCGGAGCAGTTCGGCGACGGTCGCGTCGTTGACGACCGGCGGGACGCCCCGGACGTAGGTGACGGTCGACTTGGCCCGGTGCAGGGACGCGATCTCGTCGATCGCCGCGTGCACCAGGTCGGGCGCGTCGCGCCAGGCCGGCAGGTCGAGGCAGCGGACGGTGCCGGAGAGCTCGGCGTGCTGCGGGATGACGTTGGGGGCGTGGCCGGACTCGATGCGGCCCCAGGTGACCGAGAGGCCCGAGCGGGCGTCGACGCGGCGGGCCAGGACGGCGGGGACGTCGGTGGCGATGCGGGCGGCGGCGGTGACCAGGTCGGTGGTGAGGTGCGGCCGGGCGGTGTGGCCGCCGGGGCCGTCCAGGGTCACCTCCAGCCGGTCGCAGGCGGAGGTGATGGGGCCGGCGCGCAGGCCGATCCTGCCCGCGTCGACCCTGGGGTCGCAGTGGACGGCGATGATCCGGCCGACGCCGTTCAGGGCGCCGGCCTCGACGGCGTCGGCGGCGCCGCCGGGGAGGACCTCCTCGGCGGGCTGGAAGATCAGCCGCACGGCGTTGGGCAGGAGCCCCTGCCGGTCGAGCCCGGCGAGGACGAGGCCCGCGCCGAGGACGGAGGCGGTGTGGACGTCGTGTCCGCAGGCGTGGGCCCGGTTGGCCACGGTGGAGCGGTAGGACACGGTCTTGACGTCCGGGATGGGCAGCGCGTCGAGGTCGGCGCGGATCGCCAGCATGGGCCGGTCCGGGTCCGGCGTGCCGATGTCACAGATGAGTCCGGTGCCGGCCGGAAGCACCTCCGGCGCGAGGCCGGCCGCCTCCAGGCGGGCCTTGAGCGCGGCGGTCGTACGGAACTCCTGCTTCCCGAGCTCGGGGTGCATGTGCAAGTCCCTGCGGAACATGATCAGTTCGTCGCGCAGGGTTGCGGGCAGCTTTCCGGGCAGAGTGGCGGAGCCTGGCTCACGGGACATCAACTGGTTCACCTTTTGAAGGGTAGGCCTTCGGGGTGGTCAACTGCCCGTTGATCACGAAAAGTTCAGTCCGTTAGGGGAAAGAACCTCGATTTTCCGGGCTTAAGGACCACCCCGTGTGGGTATCCTCACCCGATTGCCCCGCACGGACGGCGGGAAACATCAGCCGAATCCCAGCCGGTCGACGGAGGGGGTCCTGCGCGCCGTGAGCCGGTCGACCTCGTGGGCGGCCGTGCCCGTCACCCCGGACAGGAAGCCCTGCGCGCGGGGGGAGGCGGTGGCCCGCAGCCATTCGGGCGCCACCTCGCAGACCGCGACCTTCACGCCCGTGCCGGCCAGGGCCAGCGGCAGGGTGTGCACGACCGTGGACGGGAAGCTGACGATCGTGCGGCCGACCGGGCCGCGCCGGGCGACCAGCTCCAGGGGCAGATCGGGCCGGACCACCTGGAGGCCCGTCTCGACCGCGATCCGGTGCAGCTTCTCGGCGCTCTCCCTGCGGTGCGCGAAGTAGCGGGTGGCGCCGTGGGTCCGGGCGAGTTCGCCGACGACCCGGGTGTAGTGGCCGGCGTCGACCACCCCCGTCTCCACCAGCGAGGTGCCGACCAGGTCGGCGCCGCCGGTGAGCAGCGGCGGGCCGAAGCGGGAGCGGGTCCAGGCGTAGGTGTTCTCCGTGACCTCGACGCCCGCCGGCGCCTGGACGGGCAGCGAGGTGAAGACCTCGACGGTGCGGCCCCGGGCCGGGGCGAGCCGCCGCCGGGCCAGGGTGGTCACGGGGGCGAGGACCAGCTCGCGCGGACCCAGGCTGCCCTTGCGGTGCCAGCGGACCAGGCGCTCGCCGCGGCCGAGCTGGGCGGCGAACTCCATGGTCGCCGTGCCGTCGTCGACCACGGTCAGGTGCCGGGGGCCGAAGAGGGTCAGGAGCAGCTGGACGTACCGGGAGAACGGGTCCCCGATGATCACCCGCTCCGCCGAGCGCAGCGGCCCGGCGAGCCGGCGCAGGGTGCGGACGAGGGCGCCCCGGCCGCCGCGGGCCTCCTGCCAGTGGACGGTGAGGCCCTCGTCGCGGGCCAGCTGGGCCATCCGGCGCAGCTGGCCACGCGACATGGGGTCGGTCGGCGAGAGGACGACGACCGTGAGGGGGGACGCGGCGGGGGCCGCGTCCGGGGCGGGGGCTGGCGCGGTACCGGACGCCGTGACGGGTGCGGGGGCCCCGGTGCCGGGGGCCGTGCCCGTGCCGGGCGCGTCGGCGGTGGGTGCCGTGCCCGTCGCGGAGGACGGGCCGGTGGACCGGGTGTGGGCCCATTCCAGGACGTTGAGGAGCTGGACGGGGCTCTCGACGAACGCCAGCTGCCCGGTCATGCGGCGCCGGCCCCCTGGACCCGGCGGAGCTTCTTCATCGGGCCGAGCTCCGACTCGTACACCTTCTTGACCCCGTCGCCGAGGGCCGTCTCGATGGTGCGGATGTCGCGGACCAGGCGCGTCAGGCCCTGGGGCTCGACGGAGGCGGCCTGGTCGGAGCCCCACATGGCGCGGTCGAGGGTGATGTGGCGCTCGACGAAGACGGCGCCGAGGGCGACGGCGGCCAGCGTGGTCTGGAGGCCGGTCTCGTGGCCGGAGTAGCCGATCGGGACGTTCGGGTACTCCTCCCGGAGCGTCTGGATGACGCGCAGGTTGAGCTCCTCGGCCCTGGCCGGGTAGGTGGAGGTGGCGTGGCAGAGCAGGATGTTGTCGCTGCCGAGGACCTCGACGGCGTGCCGGATCTGCTTCGGCGTCGACATGCCGGTGGAGAGGATGACCGTGCGGCCGGTGGCGCGCAGCTCGCGCAGCAGCTCGTCGTCGGTGAGGGAGGCGGAGGCGACCTTGTGGGCGGGGACGTCGAACTTCTCCAGGAAGGCGACGGCCTCGGTGTCCCACGGGGAGGCGAACCAGTCGATGCCGCGCTCCTCGCAGTGCGCGTCGATGGCCCGGTACTCCTCCTCGCCGAACTCCACGCGGTGGCGGTAGTCGATGTACGTCATGCGGCCCCACGGGGTGTCCCGCTCGATGTCCCACTGGTCGCGCGGGGTGCAGATCTCGGGGGTGCGCTTCTGGAACTTGACCGCGTCGCAGCCGGCCTCGGCGGCGACGTCGATCAGGGCGAGGGCGTTCTCCAGCTCGCCGTTGTGGTTGATGCCGATCTCGCCGGTGACGTAGACGGACTGGCCGGGGCCGGCGGTCTTGGCGCCGAGGGTGCGCAGACGGGTGCTCATGGTGCTGTTTCCTTAGGGTTCGGGGGTCGTGCGTGCGGGGGTGTCGAGCTCGGGTCCGAGGAGCCAGGCGGCGATCTCGCGGATCGCCCCGGCGCCGCCGGGGGTGACGGTGACCGCGCGGGCGGCGGCCCGTACGGAGTCGTGGGCGCTGCTCACCGCGACGGGCCAGCCGACGAGGTGGAAGCAGGGCAGGTCGTTGACGTCGTTGCCGGCGTAGAGGACGCGCTGCGGGTCGATGCCCTCGGCCTCGCACCACTCCTTGAGGGCCCGGTCCTTGCGGTCGATGCCGTGCAGGACGGGGATGCGGAGCTTGCGGGCGCGGGCGGCGACGACGGCGTTCCGCTCGGTGGAGAGGATGAGGACGGGGAGGCCGGCGCGGCGCAGGGCGGCGATGCCGAGGCCGTCGCCGCGGTGTGCGGAGACGAACTCGCGTCCCTCGGCGTCGAGGTGGACCCGGTCGTCGGTCTGGGTGCCGTCGAAGTCCAGGACCACCGCGTCCACGTCGGCGAAGCCGGGGGTGACGGGCGCGTCCAGGAGCGGGGCGAGGGCCTTGGCGCGGGCCAGGTCGTGCGGGTCGTCGATCTCCAGGACCCGGGCGGGGTCGGTGGCGACGAGCGCGGTGCGGCCGAAGAAGCGGTGCCGGTGGGCGCGGAAGCCGGGCGCGGCCATGGCGTAGACGGCGCCGGTCTCCAGGTACTCGGGCTCCCGGTCCTGGCGGCGGGGGCGGTGGGCCTTGTCGTGGTTGACGCCCTCGGCGCCCTCCGCCGCCTCGCGCCAGAGGAAGCCGTGCGACGGGGCGGCCGTGAAGGCCGTGTCGGCGGCGCCGGAGAGGATCCGGCCGGCGGTCTCCGCGACCTCGTCGGAGGTGAGGAAGGGGCTGGTGCACTGGACGAGGAGGACCACGTCGGCGGCGCGGCCGCGGGCGGCCTCGAAGGCGTCCAGGGCGTGCAGGACGGCGGCCTCGCTGGTGGCGGTGTCGCCCGCGAGCGCGGCGGGGCGGTGCACGGCCTCGGCGCCGGCGGCGCGGGCCGCGGCCGCGATGGCGGGGTCGTCGGTGGAGACCACGACGTGGGTGACGGAGCGGGCGCCGAGGCAGGCGTGGACGGCGCGGCCGACCAGGGGGACCCCGGCCACCGGGGCGAGGTTCTTGGCGGGCACGCCCTTGGAGCCGCCCCGGGCGGGGATCACGGCGAGCACGACGGGGGCGGACGCGGGCGCGGGCGCGGCAGGCGTGGCGGGCGCGGGCGCGGCAGCCCCGGGCGCGGGCGTGGTGGTCATCAGAGTTCTCCCAGGCGGCGGACGACGGGGGCGACGCGCTGCACGCCGTGGCGGTACGCGCCCCGCGCGGCCTCCCGGACGATCCGGCGCAGGCCGCTCTCGCGGGGCTCCGGCGCGGTGACGTCCAGGCGGTGGCGGGCGAGGATCCCGGGCAGGTAGCCGGGGGCCGTCCGCGCGGTGTAGTAGGGGGTGACCGGGGGCCGTTCGGGCAGCGCCAGGAGGGCGGCGACCCGGTCGCGGGCCGCGTCGAAGGCCTCCTCGTACGAGCCGTCGGAGGCGACTCCCTGGCGGGCGAGCCAGGTCTCGTCGGGCGTCGGCACGGCCCCCTCGTCGAGCAGGTCGAAGGAGGTCAGCAGGCCGGAGCCGACGAAGTGGTGGTTGCCGAGCGCCTCGCGGACCCCGAGGTCGGTGAGGACCGCGGTGGGGATCCGCCGGTGCAGGGCTTCGAGGGCGGCCGTCGAGGAGACGGTGACCAGGAGGTCGGTGCGGTCCAGGACCTCGCCCATGTGCCCGTACACGAGGCGGAAGTTGTCCGGCGGGTCGAGCTCGCGGACCAGCTTCTGGAACGGGAACTCCTCCAGGTGCGTGGTGTGTTCGCCCGGCTTGGAGCGGAGCTTGAGGAGCACCTCGCGGCCCGGGTGGAGCCGGGCGTGCCCGATCAGCCGCCGCAGCACGTAGGCGCGTTCGGCGCGGGTGGCGGGCACGGAGGGCTGGGCGGCGAAGACCAGGGTGTCGCGGCCGGCGGCGGGGGCGTACGGGGCGCCGCCGAGGAAGGGCAGCGCCGCCTCCACGACCGGCTCGGCGCTCGCGCCCACCCCTTCGTACACCGCGCGGAAGCGCTCCGCGTCGTGGCGGGAGTTGGCGAGGACGACGTCGGCGCCGTGGCGCAGCAGGAGCCCGTCGGTCAGCTTCTCGTAGACCACCCCGACGTAGCCGGTGACGATCACCGGGCGCCGGGCGGGGCGCAGGTCGGCCAGGCCCTGGAGGACGGCCCGGACGGTGCCGCCGACGAGGGCGAGGACGAGCACGTCGTACCCCTCGCCGCGCGTCTCCGCGTCCCGTACGGCGCGCAGGAACTCCGCGCCCGTCACCTCGCGCGGGGGGTGCGTGGACACCCCGGTCTCGGCGAGCTGGCGGGCGGTGGGGGTGGCGCGTCCGCGCAGGACGAAGCCGGTGGGTTCGGCGGCCGTCGCCGTGATGCGGCGCGCGGTGAGGGCGCCCCATTTCCACCGGGTGTCGGAGTCGGCGAGTACGGCGACGCGTATCGCTTCTCGGGTACGTGATGGCACGTCGAGGACGCTAGAAGGGCATTCCGCTTTCCGGCCCAACTGGGCCGCAACAGCCGGTGAACAGAGCCACACCGCATTCTGAAGCGGACCGATATCCGGTCGGCCGCGGCCTGATTCCCCTCTTTGGAAAAGGCGGTTAAGCGGACCGCCGCTCGGTGTTCACCGGACGTCCCCCCGCCGGTCGGAGGGAATGCCGGGCCGGCGCCTAGCGTCGGCCGCGTGGTCAAGCTCTCCGTCGTCGTGCCGTTCTTCAACGTGCAGACATACGCCCCCGACACCCTCACGAGCCTGCGGGCCAACGCCCGCGAGGACTTCGAGTTCCTGCTGGTCGACGACTGCTCGTCGGACGGGACCCCGGAGCTCCTCGAACGGGCCGCGCGCGAGATCCCGGGTGCCGTCCTGCTCCGGCACGCGCGCAACGAGGGCCTCGCCACGGCCCGGAACACCGGGCTGGACGCCGCCCGCGGCGAGTACGTCGCCTTCCTCGACGGGGACGACTGGCTCGCCCCCGGGCACTACGACCGGCTCGTCGCGGCCGCCGAGGAGCTGGGCTGCGACTTCCTGCGCACCGACCACGTCTCCGTGACCGGCCGCGAGCGCGGGGTGCGCCGGGCGCCGGTCCCCCGGCGCGGCGAGGTGCTGCGCCCGAGGGACGCGATCCTGCCGGCGCACCGGACGACCTCCGTCGACTACCCGTACGCCTGGGCCGGGATCTATCACCGGCGGCTCCTGGACCGGGGCCTGCTGCACTTCACGCACGGGCTGCGGACGGCCGAGGACCGGCCGTGGATCTGGCGGCTGCACCGCGAGGCGGAATCGTTCGCGGCGGTCGGGGAACTCGGCGTCTTCTACCGGCGCGGAGTGGCGACTTCCCTCACGCAGATCGGTGACGTGCGGCAATTGGATTTCATCCGCGCTTTCGACCAGGTGATCGCGGAAACGGCACGGGACCGCGACGCGGATCTCCTCCTCCCGAAAGCCGTGCGCACCTATTGCGCGGTGATCTCCCACCACGTCGGTTCGATCGACAGGTTCGAGCCGGAGGTGGCCCGGCAGTTGAGGGCGATGAGCGCGGGGGCGCTGCGGCGGATGCCGCAGGACGTCCTCGACGAGGCCCTGACGGCGATGGGCGGCGACCGCGCGACGCTGCTGCGCAGACTGCGCAGGCGGCGGCCGGCGCCGCCGCCGGGGGGTCCGGCGTCCGGTCCCGGCACCGCCGCCCCGTCCGCGCCGGAGGTGGCCGCGTGAGCTCCCGTACGCGCCCCCGCCGCACCACGCAGGTCTTCTGCGCCTCCACCCTCTACGGCGCGGTGACGCTCGCCGCCGCGATCGACAGCGGCTGCTTCGGCTCCGCCGACCGCCGGATCCTCCTGGTCACCAACAACGCGCCCGTGCCGGAGACGACGCCCGCCCTCGGCGAGGCCGAGGGCTTCGCGCGGCTGCGCGGCCGCTTCGACTCCGTCCTCTCCTGGAACGAGGTGATCTCCCCGCTCCACCCGGGCGGCTGGACCCCCCGCGCGAGCGACCTCCCCCTCCTCCAGCGCCATCTGCGCAGGCTCTGGGGGCTCGGGGACGACCGGGTCGAGCTGGCCCTGGAGTCGATCCAGGTGACGCCCGCGCTCGCGATCGCCCAGCTCCTCCCCGACGCGCCGGTCACGGTGTACGCGGACGGGCTGATGAGCTACGGACCGACCCGCAACAAGATCGACCCGCTGATCGGCGGCCGGGTGTCCCGGCTGCTCCACCTGGACCTGGTCCCCGGGCTCGCGCCGCTGCTGCTCGGGGAGTTCGGCGCGGTGCCGGAGGCCGTACCGGTCGAGGCGTTCACCAAGTGCGTCGAGGAGCTGGCGGGCCCGGACCCGGGTACGGCCGCCGAGGAGGGCCCGGTGCTGCTCCTGGGCCAGTACCTGGCGGCCCTGAACCTGCTGACCGCCGCCGAGGAGGAGGAGCTGCACCTGCGGATGGTGCGGGGCGCGGTCGCCCTGGGCCACCGGCGGCTCGTCTTCAAGCCGCACCCGACGGCGCCGGACGCCTGGTCGCGGACGCTGGTGCGCACGGCGGAGGAGCTGGGCGCGGAGCTGACGGTCGAGGACCGGCCCGTCCTCGCGGAGGTGCTCTACCGCGAGCTGCGGCCCGCCCTCGTCGTCGGCTGCTTCTCGACGGCGCTGCTCACCGCGCGCACCTTCTACGGCCTGCCGGTCGCCCGGGTCGGCACGCGCGCCCTCCTGGAGCGGCTCACCCCGTTCCAGAACAGCAACCGGATCCCGCTCACGGTCGTGGACGCGGTCGTCCCGCCCCTCGACGCCCCGGGGGCCGGTGCTCCCGCGATCGGTACGGAGGAGCTGAACGACCTGGTCGCGGCGGTCGGCTTCGCCATGCAGCCGAAGATCCGGCCGGAGCTGCGGACGGCGGCGGTACGGCACCTGTCGGGGCCGCTCGCCGAGCGCACCCGGCACCACTTCACCCGCCGCCGCCTCACCGCCCTGGGGCTCCCCGGCGGCCTGCCCCTCCCCCGGCACCCGAAGGTCCGCCGCCTCGCCCGGCGGGCGCTGCGGCTGCGCGCCGCGCTCAGGAAACAGCCACTGTGAAGCGCCGGAGCCCGGGACCCGTGCGGGGGTCCCGGGCTCCGCGCGGGTGCGCGCCCGTACGCGTCCCGCGGCGCGCGCTCGGGCGCGTGTCCGGATGCGTGCCCGGCGGCGCGTCGGGGCGCGCTCAGGCGCGGACGACCGGCTCCTGGAGTTCGGTCACCCACCGCGCCCGGTCCTCCGGGCACTCCAGGTACAGCTCGCGGGCGTACCCGGCGGAGGCGTAGCCGTTGGCATCGATCCAGGTCGCCAGGGTCTGCACGGTGGGCAGCAGGTCGTCCATCGCGCCCCGGTGGACGACGGTCGCCGCCTCCTCGACGCCGGGCAGGACGTGCACGAGGACGCCCTGCGCCGCCGTCCCCTCGGGGACGGCCGTTCCCGCGTGGACGACGACCGAGCCGTCGCCCCGGCCCGCGTCCTCGTAGTACGCGACGGCCGGGCCGAAGCCGGTGACGCCCGCGGCTTCGAGCCGGCCGCACAGCTCCTCGTACAGCGGGCCGATGACGGGGGTGATGTCCTGCGGGCCGAAGCTCGCGGCGACCGCGCTCAGTTCGGCGATCCGGACGGCGGGGATCTTCTTGACGACGACTTCCTGGGTGGACATGTGTCCTTCTTCCTCGATGGCCCGGAGCCGCGCGCCGACCCGGTCGAGCCGGGCCCGCGCCTCCGCCAGGGCCGTCTCCAGCTCGGCCTGGCGCAGGCGCAGCATGCCCCGCAGCTCGTGCGCGTCGATCCGCTCGTCGAGGACGGCCCCCACCTGTTCGAGGGTGAAGCCGAGGTCCTTGAGCGCGATGACGCGGTTGAGCCGGGCCAGCTGCTCCGCCGCGTAGAAGCGGTAGCCCGTGTGCGGGTCGACCCGGGCCGGGCGCAGCAGTCCGACGGCGTCGTAGTGACGCAGCATCCGGACCGACACCCGCCCGTGCCGGGCGAAGTCTCCGATGGTGAACATGACGCCCCCTACGGAACGGCCTCACACGGTGTGAGGGTCAAGCGGTGTCCGCGGGGCGGGGTCAGGCGGCGCTGCTGAGGGAGAGCTTCGCGGCGAAGCCGAGGAAGAGGGCGCCGGCCGCCGAGGTCGCGCCGGCGGAGAGGCGCCGGCGGCGGCGGAAGGCGGCGGAGAGGCGGGTGCCGCCGAAGATGAGGGTCGTGAGGTAGAGGAAGCTGCCGAGCTGGAGCAGGGCGCCGAGGACCAGGAAGGAGAGCGCCGGGTAGGCGTAGCCGGGGTCCACGAACTGCACGAAGAAGGAGATCAGGAAGAGGATCGCCTTCGGGTTGAAGAGGCTGATGACCAGCGCGCGCCGGTACGGGCGCTCGGCGGGGCCCGCCGGGGCGCCCGCGGGCTCCTCGGCGGCCGTCTCCTCGCGCGAGCGCCACATCGACCGGGCGGCCCGCAGCATCCCGTACGCCATCCAGGCCAGGTATCCGGCGCCCGCGTACTTCACGACCGTGAAGAGGAGCGGGGTGGTCTGGAGGAGGGAGGCCGCGCCGAGGGCGGCCAGGGTCATGAGGACCGTGTCGCCGGTGAAGACGCCGGCGGCGGCCTTGTATCCGGTCCGGGTGCCCTTGCGGGCGGCGACGGAGAGGACGTAGAGCGAGTTCGGTCCGGGCAGGAGGATGATGAGGACGAGCCCGGCGAGGTAGGTCGGCAGATCGGTGACACCCAGCATGGGCGGAGTGTCGCATGCGCGTACGACGTTCCGCCCCCGTGTTTCGCATCACGGAAGATCGGCACGGGTCGCCCGGCGGCCCCCGCTCCGACTTGCGCGGGAGGGGCGGTTTCCGGCCGTGGTGCGCAACCACGAGGGCCCGGGAAGCATCCCTCTACGTACAGAACGAGTTTCCCGGGGGGCAACGATGAAGCGGTCTTCGGCCGTCGTGCGCAGAGGTGTCGTACGGAGAGTGGTGCTGGCGGCGGTGTCGGTGGCGCTCGTCGCGGGCTGTACGGCCCAGGCGGCGGGTACGGGGGGCGGCGGTTCCGCGGGGCCCTCGGGCAGTTCTTCGCCGAAGCCGTCGGCCTCGGCGTCGGACTCGGTGTCGCCGTCGGCTTCCGAGTCGGCCTCGGGCTCGCCCGGCGCCTCCCCGACGGCCGACGGCGAGGCGCCGTCCTCCTCCCCCTCCTTCCCCACCCCGGAGCCCTCCGGCACGGACTCCGGGACGCCGGCGTCCCCGGTCCTCCTGAAGGACGGGGACGAGAACGAGCGGGTGCGCGAGCTCCAGGCGCGGCTGCGGCAGCTCGGCGTCTTCGACCGCGCGCCCACCGGCTTCTACGGGACGATGACGGGGGGCGCGGTCAAGGCCTTCCAGCGGAAGCAGGGGCTGCCCGGCACCGGCTCGGTCGACGAGACCACCTGGCAGCGGCTGCTCGCCGCGAGCCGGAAGCCGACCGCCGACGAGCTGAAGCCGGCGACCACCAACGCCCTGGACGCCCCGGCACCGGCGTGCACGACCGGCCGGGTGCTCTGCATCAGCAAGGAGAGCCGGACCCTCGCCTGGATGATCGACGGCAAGGTCGTCTCGTCGATGGACGTCCGCTTCGGCTCGGAGAACACCCCGACCCGCGAGGGCACGTTCAGCGTGGGCTGGAAGGCCCGCGAGTGGACGTCGACGATCTACCACACGCCCATGCCGTACGCGATGTTCTTCAGCGGCGGCCAGGCCGTGCACTACTCGGCGGACTTCGCGGCCCGCGGCTACGCGGGGGCCTCGCACGGCTGCGTCAACGTCCGGGACCGGGCCAAGCTCGCGGCCCTCTTCGACCAGGTGAAGGTCGGGGACAAGGTCGTCGTCCACTGGTAGGGACGGGAAGGGGGAAGGGCGCGGGTGGGACCGGGGGAACGTGCCCCACCCGCGCCGGGTGCGCCGAGCCGTAGGTACGGGGGGAACCCCGGCTCATCGCGCGGCCGATGACCAGTCGGCATTACGTACTGCGCCGACGGTCCGGAAAGTGTTACACCGCGAGCGGGAGGCGCGTCGTCGCGCCGCTCTCCAGGGGGTCCCCGGAGGTCGCGGAGGCCGGTCCGGCGAGGGGCTGCGCCGAGGGCGGGGCGCCTCCGTCCCTGTTCCAGGAGCCCCCGGCCCGGCCGCCGGGGCGGGGGCCCTTCGCGTCGCCCTCGGGGCGGTTCCTGGGGCCGGAGCCGGGACGGTCCTTCGAGCCGCCCTTGGAGGCGTCTCCGGGTGCGCCGGTGGCGCCGGAGAGGACGCGGTCGCAGTAGCGGCGCAGGGTCTCGCCGTCGCGCAGGGTGTCCGTGAGCCGGCGGCGGCTGCCGTCGTCGAGCTTTCCCGACCGGTACGCCCGGCAGGCCTCGACGGCCTTCTCCCGGAAGTCCGTGCCGCCGTCCCTGTTCCCGTTCCCGTTCCCGGCCCGGTCGCGGTCCCGGCCGCCCGTGCGGCCCGGGTCCGGGGCGCCGTCCGTGCCCGCCGTGCTCCGGCCGGGCTCCGGGACGTCCCGCTTCGGCCGGTCCACGCCCTCCCCGTCGCCTTCTCCGCCGCCGTCTCCGGCGCCTCCTCCGTCCGGGGCCGGGGTGGTCGGTGCCGGGGAGTCCGTGCCGGTGGAGGGGGACGAGCCGGGCGTGCGGTCCTCGCCGGGCGGCGGGGGCCCGGGTATCCCGAGGTCCTCGCGCATGCCGTCGGGCTCCGGCGAGAGGAGCGGCCGGGCGGTGTCCCCGGCCGAGACGGAGCTGGCGGGCGCGGGGCCCACCAGCGGGAGGGCGCCGGTGCCCGCGGCGACGGCGACCCCGCCGACGGCGACGGCGGCGACCGCGGCGGCGAGCCCGTACCGGGCGGAGCGGCCCCAGCGGCGCGGCGGGGCGGCGACGCGGGCGAGGCGCACCCGGCCGAGGTCGGCGGGGTTCCCGGCGGCGCTCCCGGCCGCGGACCTCGTGCTTCCCGGCGCCGCGGCGGCCCGGGCGGCCGTGGCCTCGCGGAAGGCGGCGAGGGCCGCCGCCTCTCCCGGCAGTGCGGCGTCCGCGGCCGGGGCGCGGACCGCGTCGAGGGCCGCCGCGAGGCGTTCGGCCCGCAGGCGCGCGAGGTCGTCGGCGGGGGCGGCGGGCTCGCCGCGCAGCAGTCGCTCCGCGGCCTCCGCGTCGAGCCACTGGTACCGCTCGTCGGCCATCACATGTCCTTCTGCGTACGCGGACGCGATTGCGTCACACGACCGGGCGCCACCGCTCCCGGTGTCCGGCCGCGCTGCGGGGGCACGCCGTCCAGCGGGACGACGGTCCCGCCGGTGCCGTCCTGGGCGCCCTCGACCCCGAGGAGTTCGGCGAGCCTCTTGAGGCCGCGGTGCGCGGCGGTGCGCACGGCGCCGGGGCGCTTGCCCAGGGTGTCGGCGGCGCTCTTGGCGTCCAGGCCGACGACGACGCGCAGCACGACGGCCTCGGCCTGGTCCTGCGGGAGCTGGGCGATCAGGTCCATGGTGCGGCCGGTGGCCAGGGCCTCCAGGGCTTCGCTCGCGGTGTCGGACTCGGCGGGCTTGTCGGTGAGTTCGGTCTCGTCCGCGCCGACGACGGGGCGCCGGCCGCGCATCCGTATGTGGTCGAGGGCGCGGTTGCGGGCGATCCGGGCGGCCCAGCCGCGGAAGCGGTCCGCGTCGCCGCCGAAGCGGTCGAGGTCGCGCGCGATCTGGAGCCAGGCCTCGGAGGCCACGTCCTCCGCGTCGCCGTCGCCGACCAGTGTGCGTATGTAGCCGAGCAGCCGGGGGTGCACGGCGCGATACACAGCACGGAAGGCGTCCTCGTCCCCGTGCTGTGCGGCGAGCACCGCGGCCGTCAGCTCCGCGTCGTCCCCCAGCACTCCCCAAACCCTGTTCGTCGGTCGCGTCGTCTCGTCACGGCCGGTCACCGCCGCCACGCTGTCCAACACACGAGCACGCTACGTGGTGCTCCGGCACCTCGTCCACGCGGCGTCCCCCCCTTGTACAACTTGCAACCTTCCAGTGGCCGGATCCGGTGTGACAGAAAGCGCACTCCCGGCGCTGAAAGGAGTACGGAGCCGTGCTGCGGCTCCGTGGAGGACGACCGGGGCCTCTCCTGTGGGGGGTGGCGGCCTCGGTCGTCTCTCCTTTTCCCTCCCCCTTTCCCCTTTCTCCGGCCGCCGGATCCTCCCGGGCGCGGTGCGCCCTCATGCATGTCAACCGACAGTTGACACCCCTCGGGTGTCAACCTAGGGTTGCCTCATGACGAATCCAGTCGGTCCGACCGTTCCCGTCCGTCTCGACGAACTCATCGAAGCCATCAAGAAGGTCCACCCCGACGCCCTGGAGCAGCTCTCCGGCGCGGTCATCGCGGCGGACCACCTCGGCGACGTCGCCGACCACCTCATCGGCCACTTCGTGGACCAGGCCCGGCGCTCCGGCGCCTCCTGGACCGACATCGGCCACAGCATGGGCGTCACCCGCCAGGCCGCCCAGAAGCGGTTCGTGCCCAAGGAACCGGACACCGAGAAGATGGACCCGAACGCCGGGTTCAGCCGCTTCACGCCCCGCGCCCGGAACGTGGTCATGGCCTCCCAGAACGAGGCCACGGCCGTGGGCAACGCCGAGATCACCCCCTCCCACCTGGTGCTCGGCCTGCTCGCCGAGCCCGAGGGGCTCGCGGCGCACTGGATCGCCTCGCGGGGCGTGGCCCTCGACCGGGTGCGCGAGGCCGCGGCCGCGACCCTGCCGCCGGCCGTCGAGGAACCGCCCGCGCTCGTGCCGTACGACGCGGCGGCGAAGAAGGTCCTGGAACTGACGTTCCGCGAGGCCCTGCGCCTCGGACACAACTACGTCGGCACCGAGCACGTCCTGCTCGCGCTCCTGGAGCACGAGGACGGGGAGGGCGTGCTGAGCGGGCTCGGCCTCGACAAGGCGACGGCGGAGCGGGAGATCTCGGAGGCGGTCGCCTCGATCGCGATCCAGGCCCCGGAGGCGGAAACGGGGGCCTGACCGCGCCTCGGACGGTGGGCGGCGGTCGCCCTCGGGCGGCGGTCGCCTCGGGCAGTGGCCTCCTCGGCCGGTGGTACGCCCAGGGCGACGGTCTCCTCAGGCGGTCTCCTCGGGCGGTCTCCTCAGGCGGTGGTGCGGGCCCGGCGGGAGACAACCGCGCGCAGCACCCGGCCGCCCTCGACGGAGAGCTCGCGGGCCCGGCGCAGTCCGGTCGGGCCGTGGGCGACCGATTCGAGGACGGCCCGCTGACGGCGGAGCTCCCCGGCGAGCAGCGGGCCCGCGCCGTCCTCGTCCCCGGCGCGGCAGCGCTCGACGAGTCCCTCGTCGGCGCCGGCCGCGTCGTACCGTCCGTGCAGGGCGAGGGCGGTGCCGGAGCACGCGCCGACCCAGGCGCGCAGGGACTCCGGCGACCAGGCCTCGGGGGCGGACGCCAGCATGCCGCGCACGGCCTCCGCCGCGTCCCCGCCGTCCCCGCCGTCCCCGGCGTCCAGCTCGACGCGGGCCTCGGCGACGGCCTCGGCCCACGCCGCGCCGTCGGCGCGCGCGACGGCCGCCCAGGCGGGTCGCAGGGCGTCGTCCCGGTCGGCGGCGAGCAGCGGGAGGCAGCGGTCGAGGCAGGCGAGGCCGGCCGCGGCCAGTCCCCGCTCGTCGGCCCCGTCGATCAGCTCCCGCAGGCTCCGGTCGTTCCCCGGCTTCCCCGACGTCATGGACGCCTCCTCGCCACCCGATACGGACGCGGCGCTTCCCCTTACGTCGCGGGGAGTCGCCTTTTCGTCACTGTGTGGCCGGAATCATGCCATTGGCCTTGGCGTGCTGCATAGAGGTGAGGCGCCGGACGAAGAGGATCGCGAGGACGGCGGCGGCGATGTCGAGCAGGTAGCCCGCGAGGGACCAGGAGGCCGCGGTGGTGTAGGCCCCGGCAGTCTCGGCCCCCTTGTAGAGCTGCGTGGCGATCCTGTCCACGACCACGTCGGCGACCCAGAACGTCCACCAGGCGTTGAGGAGCGCCAGCTCCCGCGCGGCGTCGGCGGCGTACGGCTGCCACCGGCTGGCCCGCCAGATGTCGGCGGCGATCCCCCGCGGGATCCACAGGTTGGCGATGGGGACGAACCACCCGCCGATGGCCCAGCCGGGCTTCCGGCCCTGGAGGTCGCCGGCCCAGACCTCGGCGTTCTTCCGCAGCCGGTGGAACCAGACGACGAAGACGATCCCGGTCGCCACGTACAGCGTGAACGCCATGCTGTAGGCCACGTTCAGGTCGAGGGTGCCGAAGACGGCCGGGTCGAAGGAGTCCGCGGCGACGTCGGTCAGCAGGAAGCGCAGCTCGATCACGGCGAACAGGACGTCGAAGGCGATGTTGCCCGCGAGCAGGGCCACGACGGCGTGCGAAAGGCCGTTCGGATTGCGGAGCATGAAGACAGGGGTCCCCCCGGGGAAGGTCGGCGCCCCTCCCCGAGGCACCGGCGGCGGCCGAGCGGCCGCCGCCGGGGGAACGTACGCGATGCGAAGTCGGTACGTCCACGTCAAAAGCGCAGCTCAGCCGCGCACCCGCTCCGCCAGCGCCCGGAACTGGTCCCAGCCCGCCGTCGGCTTCGCCGGGTTCCAGACCTTCTGGGAGAGGGCCGCGAGGGGCAGCCGGATGCCGGCCGCCACCTGGGCCGGGGTCTGGGAGTTCGCCAGGTCGCACCAGACGGCGAAGCGGGCGCCGAGGATCTGGGCGTCGTACTTCGCCGGGACGGGGCTGGTGCCGCGCACGACGAGCGGGGTCCACTGCTCGTAGATCCGGCGGCCGGTGGGGTACGCGAAGTCGTTGGGCTCGCCGAGGACGTAGTAGAGGTACTCGTCGTTGAGGTTGACCATCTTCCGGCCCTGGCTCAGGTGGGAGACGGGCGGCCGGGCGCCGATCTCCTTGCCCGTCCAGTACTCGACCTCCAGGTCCTTCGCCGCGTTCACGACGCCGCCCGTGAAGAAGCCGTCGTTCCAGGCCTTGAGGGTCTTGCCGGTGGGGCGGACGACGGCGGCGCGGTCGTTGAGCCAGCCGGTGGCCAGGTCCTGGACCCGGGCGGAGGGCCCGTACTTCGCCTTCGCGGCCCGCGCCAGCTCCGGGTAGGTGGCCTCGGGGTCCTTCGCCATGAGGGCCACGTACTCGTCGGCGCCGAGGTGCCAGTACGCGCCGGGGAAGAGCCGGGAGTACTCGCGCAGCAGGTCGTCGACGATCTTCGCCGAGGCCGGGTTCGCGATGTCGACGGCGCCGCGCGGGGCCCGGCCGGTCGCGCTGCGGAGCTGGAGGTCCGGGTGGGCGGCGATGACGGCGCCGAGGTGTCCCGGGGAGTCGATCTCGGGGACGACGGTGACGTGCCGCTCGGCGGCGAGGGCGAGGATCCGCCGCACCTCGGCCTTGGTGAGGTGCTGGGCGGAGACCACCTCGGGGTGGCTGTCGGACTCGATCCGGAAGCCCTGGTCGTCGGAGAAGTGCAGTCCGAGCTGGTTGAGCTTGAGGTCGCCCATCTCGCGGATGCGGTCCTCGATCCAGGCGGCCGTGAAGTGCTTGCGGGCGGTGTCGACGTTCAGCCCGCGCTGCGGCTTGGCCGGCCGGTCGTTCACCGTCCCCTCGGGCATCGTGCCGGCCGATTTCACCGACTGCTTGAGGGTGCGGGTGCCGTAGAAGACCCCGGCCTCGTCGGGCCCGCTGATCCGCACCCGGTCGCCTTGGACGACGAGGGTGTACGACTCGGGGGCACCCGTCCCGCCGAGGGCCAGCTCGACGTCCCCGGGTCCGGCGGCGACGGCGCCCCGGTACGGGATGCCCAGCTCGCCCGCGATCAGCTTCCCCTCGTCGGCGAGGCCCCCGCTGTTCGCGGCGATGACGACCCCGCCCGTGGGCGCCGGCTTCCAGCCGGGGCCGCGGGCGGGCTCGTGGGCGCGGACGGCCGGGACCGTGCGGGGCGCGCTGGAGAGCGGGTACGTGCGGGTCGGCGTCGGTGTCGGCGGGGGCGGCGCGCTCGTGGGCGCGGCGGCCGTGGCCGAGCCGGGGGACGGGGCGGAGGAGGGGCCCGCCGCGGAGCCGCCGGAACAGGCCGCCACGGTGGCCAGTGCCACCGAGGTCGCCAGGAGTGCGGGGCCGCGCCGGGGCCCTCGTATGGAGTACCGCATCAATCGAAATCCTCCCCCACGGATGACGGTCCGGCCAATCGGGCGACGGGACGGGCCGGGGAGGACGGCGCCACCGGAACCCTCGCGTCCGGATCGCCGCGTCCGGCGCGGAGGGAACGCCGGAGGCCCCGATGCCGTCAACCCCCACGACGCCCCCCACGACGGGGCCGATCGACACGCCGTGTTCACCCACCGTCGGGCGAGCGGAATCCCGGAGTCCATCAGGTGTTCCGAAACTCTCCCTTCCGGGTGAAAATCGCGCATCCGTCGGACACTTCCCCCGTCCCGTCGATAACGTTGCGTCACGCCCACCCCACCCGTCCCGGAGTAACCGGAGCCCACGCTGAGCAGCGACACCCACACCCCCTACCGGAAACCGGGCTCCGCGGACACGCCTGCCATACCCGTCCAGCACTCCGCGCCCCGGCGCGCCGGCGGTCTCGTGGGGTTCAACGCGGCGGCCCCCGCCGAGGCCGTGGCCCTGCTGCTCTCCTGCTGCCACAGCCTCCGCTGGGCCGAACGGGTGGCGGCCCACCGCCCCTATCCCACGGTGGACGCGCTGCTCGCCGCCGCCGACGAGGCCGGCTACGACCTGTCGCGCACCGATCTCGACGGCGCCCTGGCCGCCGAGTCCTCCGCGCTGCCGCACCCCGGCGCCCCGCCGGCCGCCCGGACCGCGCTGCGGGCCGCGCACGCCGCGTACGAGAGCAGCTTCGGACACGCGTTCGTGATCAGCCTCGACGGGGTGCGTCCCGGGGAGCGGCTCGACCAGGTCCTGGCCGGAATCCGGTCACGTCTCGGCAACGAACGGGAGGAGGAGCGGGTGATCGCGGCCGAGGAACTGCGCCGGCTCGCCCGCGCCCGGCTGGCCTTCCGGCTGGCCGAGGGGCGCACACCCCGACACTCCGACGCGTGATTCCGTCCGCAATGCGGTGATTCCGGCTCGTGCGATAGCCCGTCCGTGCCTGTTTGATCACACCTATGGACCCCGCGCGAGCGAACCGACAACTCGTCGCTACGATGACCGGGGCCGGTGGACCGTACCCGGCCGGGTCAGACCGACACTGAAGCCGGCCGACCCTGATCCCCGCTCCCGGAGGGTTTTTCCGTGCCGGCTGGAACGCTGTACCGCGGCCGGGAAGGAATGTGGTCCTGGGTGGCTCATCGAGTCACCGGCGTCCTCATCTTCTTCTTCCTGTTCGTACACGTGCTCGACACCTCTCTCGTCCGTGTCTCCCCCGAGGCGTACGACGAGGTCGTCGCGACCTACAAGACGCCGATCGTCGCTCTGCTGGAGTACGGCCTCGTCGCCGCCATCCTCTTCCACGCGCTGAACGGCCTCCGGGTCATCGCCGTGGACTTCTGGTCCAAGGGCCCGCGCTACCAGAAGCAGATGCTCTGGACCGTCGTGGGCATCTGGGTCGTGCTGATGGCGGGCTCGCTGTACCCCATCCTCGGGCACGCCGCACGTGAACTGTTCGGGAGCTGACGCCAGACATGTCGACTGACACCACCTCCGCGATCGGCCCCGTCGAGGGCGGCCCCCACTACGACGTGGACAACCCCGCGCCGTACATCGAGGCCCCCCGCAAGCGCACCGGCAAGACCCCGCGCGCGACCCGCGGCAACTTCGAGATGGCCGCGTGGCTCTTCATGCGCCTCTCGGGCGTCGTCCTCGTCGTCCTGGTCATCGGCCACCTGCTGATCCAGCTCTTCCTGGACGGCGGCGTCTCCAAGATCGGCTTCGCCTTCGTGGCCGGCCGCTGGGCGTCCCCGTTCTGGCAGGTCTGGGACCTGCTGATGCTCTGGCTCGCCATGCTGCACGGCGCCAACGGTCTCCGTACGGTCATCAACGACTACGCGGAGCGGGCCAACACGCGCCTGTGGCTCAAGGGCCTGCTGTACACCGCCACGGTGTTCACCATCCTTCTGGGCACGCTGGTGATCTTCACCTTCGACCCGAACATCCGCTAGGCACGGGGCTGAGGTAATCCACTCATGAAGATCCACAAGTACGACACCGTCATCGTCGGCGCCGGCGGCGCCGGCATGCGCGCCGCCATCGAGGCGACGAAGCGCAGCCGCACCGCCGTGCTCACCAAGCTCTACCCCACCCGCTCCCACACGGGCGCCGCGCAGGGCGGCATGGCCGCCGCGCTCGCGAACGTGGAGGAGGACAACTGGGAGTGGCACACCTTCGACACGGTCAAGGGCGGTGACTACCTGGTCGACCAGGACGCCGCCGAGATCCTGGCGAAGGAGGCCATCGACGCCGT
Organism: Streptomyces sp. NRRL F-6492; assembly: GCF_001280125.1. Lineage (GTDB taxonomy): Bacteria > Actinomycetota > Actinomycetes > Streptomycetales > Streptomycetaceae > Streptomyces. The sequence continues at coordinate 49,075 of NZ_LGEG01000057.1, read as the reverse complement.
CCTCGACCTGGAGAAGATGGGCCTGCCGTTCAACCGCACCCCGAACGGCACCATCGACCAGCGCCGCTTCGGCGGCCACTCCCGCAACCACGGCGAGGCCCCGGTCCGCCGGTCCTGCTACGCCGCGGACCGCACCGGCCACATGATCCTCCAGACGCTGTACCAGAACTGCGTCAAGGAGGGCGTGGAGTTCTTCAACGAGTTCTACGTCCTGGACCAGCTGATCACCGAGGTCGACGGGGTCAAGCACTCCGCGGGCGTCGTCGCCTACGAACTGGCCACCGGCGAGATCCACATCTTCCAGGCCAAGGCCGTGATCTACGCGTCCGGCGGCACCGGCAAGTTCTTCAAGGTGACCTCCAACGCGCACACCCTGACCGGTGACGGCCAGGCCGCCTGCTACCGCCGCGGCCTGCCCCTGGAGGACATGGAGTTCTTCCAGTTCCACCCGACGGGCATCTGGCGCATGGGCATCCTGCTGACGGAGGGCGCCCGCGGTGAGGGCGGCATCCTCCGCAACAAGGACGGCGAGCGCTTCATGGAGAAGTACGCGCCGGTCATGAAGGACCTCGCGTCCCGTGACGTCGTCTCCCGCTCCATCTACACGGAGATCCGCGAGGGCCGCGGCTGCGGTCCCGAGGGCGACCACGTCTACCTGGACCTGACGCACCTCCCGCCGGAGCAGCTGGACGCCAAGCTGCCGGACATCACCGAGTTCGCCCGTACGTACCTCGGCATCGAGCCGTACACGGACCCGATCCCGATCCAGCCCACCGCGCACTACGCCATGGGCGGCATCCCGACCAACGTCGAGGGTGAGGTCCTCTCGGACAACACCACCGTCGTCCCGGGCCTGTACGCGGCCGGCGAGGTCGCCTGCGTGTCGGTGCACGGCGCCAACCGCCTCGGCACCAACTCGCTGCTCGACATCAACGTCTTCGGCAAGCGGTCCGGCATCGCCGCGGCCGAGTACTCCGCCAAGGCCGACTACGTCGAGCTGCCGGAGAACCCGGAGTCCCTCGTCGTCGCGCAGATCGAGAAGCTGCGCAACTCCACGGGCAGCGAGCGGGTCGCCGACCTGCGCCGCGAGCTCCAGGAGACGATGGACGCCAACGTGATGGTGTTCCGCACGGAGCAGACCATCAAGACGGCCGTCGACAAGATCGCCGAGCTGCGCGAGCGCTACGAGAACGTGTCCATCCAGGACAAGGGCAAGCGCTTCAACACCGACCTCCTGGAGGCCATCGAGCTGGGCAACCTGCTCGAACTGGCCGAGGTCATGGCCGTCTCGGCCCTGGCGCGCAAGGAGTCCCGCGGCGGTCACTACCGCGAGGACTACCCGAACCGCGACGACGTCAACTTCATGCGCCACACGATGGCGTACCGCGAGGTCGGCAAGGACGGCTCCGAGACCGTGCGTCTCGACTACAAGCCGGTCGTCACGACCCGCTACCAGCCGATGGAGCGTAAGTACTGATGGCTACTCCCGTACTGGACAAGGTCGAGAAGGACTCCGCCGCCTCCCCGTACATCACGGTCACGATGCGGATCCGCCGCTTCAACCCCGAGGTGTCGGACGCGTCGGTCTGGGAGGACTTCCAGATCGAGATCGACCCCAAGGAGCGCGTGCTCGACGCCCTCCACAAGATCAAGTGGGACGTCGACGGCACGCTGACCTTCCGCCGGTCGTGCGCGCACGGCATCTGCGGCTCGGACGCGATGCGGATCAACGGCAAGAACAGGCTCGCCTGCAAGACGCTGATCAAGGACATCAACCCCGAGAAGCCGATCACGGTCGAGGCCATAAAGGGCCTGACGGTCCTCAAGGACCTGGTCGTGGACATGGAGCCGTTCTTCCAGGCGTACCGGGACGTCATGCCGTTCCTGGTCACCAAGGGGAACGAGCCGACCCGCGAGCGCCTGCAGTCCGCCGAGGACCGCGAGCGCTTCGACGACACCACCAAGTGCATCCTGTGCGCCGCGTGCACGTCGTCCTGCCCGGTCTTCTGGAACGACGGCCAGTACTTCGGTCCGGCCGCGATCGTCAACGCGCACCGCTTCATCTTCGACTCGCGCGACGAGGCGGGCGAGCAGCGCCTGGAGATCCTGAACGACAAGGACGGCGTGTGGCGCTGCCGCACGACGTTCAACTGCACGGACGCCTGCCCGCGTGGCATCGAGGTCACCAAGGCGATCCAGGAAGTGAAGCGCGCGCTGATCACGCGTCGCTTCTGAACCACGGCACGGCGGTTGGGCCCGCTTCTGTACGCTCGACGTGCGGAGGCGGGCCTTTCCGTACCGCACGCGCACGTGTGTCGTTGTGGAGAGCGGGGACTGATGAGCGAGCCGAACCCTTACGCGGACGGCGAGTACAAGTGGGGACCGGGGCAGGCGCCGGGCCAGGGCGGCGCGCCCGGGACCCCGGCGTACGGGTATCCGCCGGCCCCGGGCTACGGCTACCCGCAGGGCGCGACCCCGGCGTACGGGTACCCGCAGACCCCCGGGTACCAGCCGACGCTGGCCGAGGGCGTGGCCGTGCCGCCCGTGCCGCAGCAGTTCCCGCCGGCCGGGGCCGCGCCGGTGCTCGCGATCGGTGACATCACGGTGGTCGGGGACCAGATCATCACGCCGGCCGGGGCGATGCCCCTGAAGGGCGCGGTGTGGAACGCGATGGACATGTCGCGGACCGAGGAGAAGATCCCGACGGCCGCGATCGTGCTCGCGATCGTCTTCGCGCTGCTGTGCCTGGTGGGCCTGCTGTTCCTCCTGATGAAGGAGAAGAGGACCACGGGCTTCATCCAGGTCACCGTGACCAGCGGGGGCCGCCACCACGCGACGATGATCCCGGCGACGGGCCCGGACACCATCCACTGGGTGATGGGCCAGGTCAACTTCGCGCGCTCGCTGAGCGTCTGACGGGGCGTCCCGCGAGCCGCCCGCGAGCGTCTAGCCGTGCCAGGAGCCGGGGGCGTCCCCCGACTCCGCGGCGACCATCACCCTGCGCAGCATGTCGTTGAGCAGGGTGCGCTCCTCGGGGCTGAGGACGCCCAGGAGCCGGTACTCCTCGTGGCCGAGGACGTCCATCGCGCCGAGCCAGGTCTCGCGGCCGGAGGCGGTGAGCTCGACGACGACCCGGCGCCGGTCGGTGGTCGACTGGGTGCGGCGGACGAAGCCCCGCTTCTCCAGGGCGTCGAGGCGGCCCGAGACGGAGGCGGGGGCCAGGTCGAGGTCCTGCGCGAGTTCGGAGGGGGCGGCGCTGCCGCCGCGGCCGGCCAGCTTGTGGAGCGTGTCGAACTCGTGGCGCTCCAGGTCGAAGTCGACGAGCGACTGCTCCCTGACCCGGCGCAGATGGACCGAGAGCTTCTTCATCCGGGTGACCGCGCCCTCGACGACGGGGTCGAGGCCGGGCAGGACGGGCTGCCAGCGGGTGACGTGCCCGTCGGTCCAGTCGCGCCGTTCCGGGGGGACGGGAAGCGCGGGGGTGGGGTCCATGGGGCGATCGTACGTCGGGACGGGGCACACCTCCCCCTCCAGATGCTTCGGTACCGAATATTTCGTTGACGAATCATTCGGTACCGAAATACTCTTCGGGCCATGACCGCCGCTCCCGCCGCCACGGCGCCCGCGCCCGTCCCCCACCCCCTGCGCACCCGCCCCTTCCGCCTCCTCTTCGCCGGCCGCGCCCTCTCCCTCCTCGGTGACGCCGCCATCCCCGCCGCCCTGGCCCTCGCCGTCCTGGAGGCCACCGGCTCCACCGCGGCGCTCGCCCTGGTCCTCGGCTGCGCGATGGTCCCCAAGCTGCTCCTGCTGCCGCTGGGCGGCGTCGTCGGCGACCGCTTCGACGCGCGGACGGTCGCGCTCACCACCGACCTCGTGCGCTGCGCCACCCAGCTCCTCGTCGGCCTCCAGCTCCTCGGCGGCTCCCCCGGCCTCGCCGTGCTCGCGGTCGCCGAGGCCTTCGGCGGGGCCGCCGGGGCCTTCGCCGTGCCGACCGGCGCGCCCCTGGTGAAGGGCACGGTGGAGACCGGGGCGCTGCACCGCGCCAACGCGGCCATGGGGGTGGCCCAGAGCGCCACCCGCCTCGCGGGCCCGGCGCTCGCGGGCACGCTGGTGCTCACGGTGGGTGCCGGCTGGGCGTTCGTCCTGGACGCGGCGACCTTCGGCGCCAGCGCCCTGCTCCTGACCGCCGTCCGGGTGAAGCGGGTGCCGATCCCCCGCCGTTCGCTCCGCGCCGACCTCGTCGAGGGCTGGCGGGAGGTCCGCTCCCGGGACTGGTACTGGACCAGCCTCGTCGGCCACGGCGCCTGGAACGGCGCCGCGGCCGTCCTGATGACCCTCGGGCCCGCGATCGCCGTGCAGCGGCTCGGCGGCGGCACCACCTGGGTCGTCCTCCTCCAGGTCGGCGCCGTCGGCTTCCTCGTCGGGGCGCTGCTCGCCGACCGCCTCACCCCCCGGCGCCCGGTCCTGGCCGCGAACCTCGGGCTCGCCACGTACGCGCTGCCGCTGGTCCTGCTCGCCGTCGCCGCGCCCGCGCCGGTGACGATCGCGGCCTACGGGCTCGCGCAGGCGGGCCTCGGCTTCCTGTCGCCGGTCTGGCAGACCGCCGTCCAGCGCGCGGTGCCCGCCCACGCGCTCGCCCGCGTCACCTCGTACGACTGGCTGCTCTCGCTGGCCGCGATGCCCCTCGGCTACGCCCTGGCCCCGCTCGCCGCCTCGGCCTGGGGTCCCGAAGTGCCCCTGCTCGCCGCCGCGGTGGTGGTGGGCGGCTGCTGCCTGGGGACGGCGCTGGTGCCGGGCGTACGGAAGTTCACGTAGGGCCCGGGGTTCGGCTCAGGGCGCGGCCGGCGCCAGGGCCTCCGCCAGGAAGCCGGTGAGCAGGCGGGCGGTCTCCTCGGGGCGCTCCAGGGCGGGGAGGTGGCCGGCCCAGTCGAGGTCGACGCGGCGGGCGGCGGGGAGCAGACGGGTCAGCTCGTCCGCGACCGCCCGGAAGTCGGGGAGGTCGTGGGCGCCGACGGCCACCAGGGCGGGGACCCGGACGCGGGCGATCTCGTCCCGGGTGACCCCGGGGTCGACCGGGCCGTACTCCTCGGGGGCGGCGAGCCGCACGTCGAAGGCGTGGCGCTGCGCCTCCCGGACGAGGGCGCGGGCCTCCGGTCCGGCCTCGGGGCCGAGCCAGGTGCCGACGTTGAGCTCGACGGCGGCGTCGACGTCGCCCGCGTCGAGGAGCGCGTCCTCGCGGTCGCCCCAGGCCCGCAGCTCCTCGCCCGGCTCCCTGCCGGGCAGGCCGGAGCCGAGCAGGGCGAGGGCCGAGACGCGGCCGGGGTGGCGGGCGGCGAACTCCAGGGCGACCTCGCCGCCGAAGGAGGAGCCGACGACGGCGGCGCGGTCGGCGCCGAGGTGGTCGAGGAGGTCGCGGACGTCCTCCGCGTGGGTGTGCGGGGCGTCGACCGGGGTCTCGCCGAAGCCGCGGAGGTCGCAGCGGACGACGCGGTGTCCCGCCTCGGCGAGCGCGGAGAACGGCACGTCCCACATCCGGCGGTCGCAGACCCCGGAGTGCAGCAGGACGACGGTCGAGGGGCCGGTGCCGGCCAGGTCATGAGAGAGCGTCACCCCCCGGACCCTAGACGCCCGGAACGGGGGCGGCCACCACTTTCCCCCCAGGACTTGAACACGTTCAAGAGGAGGTCTACAGTCAGGACCGCCAGCTTTTGAACGTGTTCAAGGGAGGGTGGGGCATGGACCTCACTGTCGTCGCGTACATCGTCTACCTGCTGATCGGCGTGGCCCTCACCATCTGGGTCGCCCGCACCCTCAGCCGCAACGGAAGGATCTTCCTGGCCGACGTGCTGCACGGGAACGAGAAGCTCGCGGAGGCCGTCAACCACCTCCTGGTGGTCGGCTTCTACCTCGTCAACTTCGGCTTCGTCGCCCTCTACCTGAGCCAGGACGACGCCGTCCTCGACGCCCGCGCGCTCTTCGAGGCCCTCTCCGTCAAGCTCGGGGTCGTCCTGCTCGTCCTCGGCGTGATGCACCTGGGGAACGTCTACGTGCTCAACAAGATCCGCCGGCGCGGGGTCATGGAGCGCGAGCAGGTGCCGCCCGTCGGCCCGCAGGGCTGGACCGCGGCCCCCAAGGGCGGCCCCTGGGCCCCGCCCGCGCCGCAGGGCTGAACCGCCGTGCCGACCGCACCCGGACAGGGCGCCCCCGCACCGGCGGCGCCCGCCCCCCGGACGCCCGTGAAGCGCCTGACCGTGCTGTACGACGCCGACTGCCCGCTCTGCGTGCACCTGCGGCACTGGCTGCTGCGGCAGCGGCAGCTCGTCCCGCTCGACCTGGTGCCGGCCGGGTCCCAGGAGGCCCGGCGCCGCTTCCCCGCCCTCGACCACGCCGCCACCCTGCGGGAGATCACCGTGGTCGGGGACCGGGGCCAGGTCTACCGGGAGACCGCCGCCTGGATCGTCTGCCTCTGGGCACTGGCCGAGCACCGGCCCAGGGCCCACTGGCTGGCCACCCCCGCCGGACAGCCCTTCGCCCGGATGACCGTCCTGGCCGCCGCGAAGTGGCGCGAGGCCCTCAAGGGTCCCGGCGGAGGCCCGGGTCCGGACGGCTGCGGGGACGGGCGCTGCGAGGCGCCCGGCCCGCCCGGTTAGGCTCGGCCCCGTGAAGGACGTGAAGGAAGAGAAGAAGGCCCCCAAGAGCGAGCAGACCCGCACGCTCATCCTGGAGACCGCGCTCCGGCTGTTCAGGGACCGCGGCTACGACAAGACGACGATGCGGGCCATCGCCCAGGAGGCCGGGGTCTCCGTCGGCAACGCGTACTACTACTTCTCTTCCAAGGAACACCTGGTCCAGGGCTTCTACGACCGGATCGCCGAAGAGCACCAGGCGACCGTCGAGCCCATCCTGACCGGCAGCGAGAAGGACCTGACGGCCCGGATCCGCGGGGTCTACCTCGGCTGGCTGGACATCGCGGAGCCGTACCACGAGTTCGCGGCCCAGTTCTTCAAGAACGCCGCCGACCCGGACAGCCCGCTCAGCCCGTTCTCGCCCGAGTCGGAGGGGCCGCGCGAGGCTGCGATCGAGGTGCACCGGCGCGTCATCTCCGGCGCCTCGGTGAAGGTCGACCCGGAACTGGCCGAGGCGCTGCCGCAGCTGCTGTGGCTCCAGCAGATGGGCCTGGTGCTCTTCTGGGTGTACGACCGGTCGGAGGGGGCCGCCAACAGCCGGCGGCTCGTGGAGCGGCTCGCGCCGGTCACCGCCCGCGCGATCTCGCTCTCCCGCTTCCGGATCCTGCGCCCGCTGGTCAAGGAGACCCACGAGCTGCTCGCCGACTTCATGCCGACGGCGGCCGGGATGGCGGCCTCGGGCAAGCCGAAGCGGGCCGGCGCGAAGCCGTAGGGAACGCCCGTGGGGCCGCACTCGCACGAGCACGGCCCCACGGAGGATCCGCTAGATCCAGCTCAGTTCCCACAGGCGCCAGATGCCGGTGCCGTCCGTCAGGGCCTGGGAGCCCGCGACCGCCTCCGTGGACAGGACGTAGTCCTTCTTCTGCCACAGCGGCACGAGCGGGACGTCGGCGGCGACCTCGTTCTGGATCTCCTTGAAGTCGCCCGTCGCCCTGGAACGGTCGCTGAGCTGCTGCGTCGAGGCGATCAGGGAGTCGATCCGCTTGCTGGAGAACCCGTTGTGCAGGGTGTTCCCGGTGCCGACGAGCGGCGCGGTGAAGCTGTCGGAGTCGGGGAAGTCGGGGAGCCAGCCGACGGTGTACGCGTCGAAGGCGCCCTGCGCGTACCGCTTCTGGAAGTCCTCCCACTTGACCTCGACGGTCTCGACCTCGAAGAGGCCGGTCTCCTCCAGCTGCCGCTTGATCTCGGTGGTCTCGGCGGCGTAGGTGTCGTCCTTGCGGAAGCCGAAGGTGAACGCCACCGGCGTCTTGACCCCGGCGGCCTCCAGGATCTGCTCCGCCTTCTTCCCGCTCGGCTCCGGGTAGCGGTCGTAGAACGCGGTGCTGTGGCCGACGAAGCCCTGCGGGATGAGGGAGTACAGCGGCTCGACCGTGCCCTTGTAGGCGCCGGTGGTGATCGCCGGGCGGTCGAGGACCGCCGCGACGGCCTGCCGGACGGCCTTGTCCGCCATGGGCGAGCCGGACCGGACGTTGAAGTTGATGTTGCGGATCTCGGCGCTCTCGGCCTCGGTGACCCGGGTGCCGTCCGAGGTCTCCAGCCCGGAGACGAAGTCCGGCGGGAGCTGCCGGTGCGTCACCTGGACGTCCTTCGCCTTCCAGGCGTCGGCGAGCTCCTCGGACTTGGCGTAGTACTTCACCAGGACCGGGCGGCCGGCCTTGGTGACGGCGCCCTTGTAGTGCGGGTTGGGCTCCAGGAGGGCGGACTCGCCGGGCTTGTACTCCTTGAGGACGTACGGCCCCGATCCGTCGACCGCGTCGTCGGGACGCAGCCTCTTCTCCGGGTAGTGCTCGCGGTCCACGATCGAACCGGCGCCGGTGGCCAGCTTCAGCGGGAACGTGACGTCCTTGGCGCTGAGGTGGAAGGTGACGGTGCGGTCCTCGGAGTCGACGCTCTTCAGGGTCGGGAAGAGCGGCTGCGGACCGACGTCCGTCTTCATCCCCAGCATCCGCTCGAAGGAGTACTCGACGTCCTCGGCGGTCACCTTGCGCCCGTTGGAGAAGGTGAGGTCGTCGCGGAGCGTGCACCGGTACGTGGTGAGGCCGGAGCCCGCGAACCCGCAGCTCTCGGCGGCGTCCGGGACCGGCTCGGTGAAGCCCTGCTTGAACGTCAGGAGCGACTGGTAGACGTTGCTGTAGATCGCCCAGGAGCCGGCGTCGTAGGCGCCGGCCGGGTCGAGGGAGGTGATCTCGTCGGTGGTGCCGACGGCGATCGGATCGGTCCTGACGCCGTCGGAGGGCAGGAGTTGCCAGCCCCCCACTCCGGCCGCCACCAGTACTCCACAAGTGATGAGGATCCGCAGACGGACCGTCGACCGCATTGCCGTGCTTCCTTTTTTTGGTGCCGCCCCAGGTGCGACGGCCCCCCGGAAACGTCGCGATGGCGTCATCCCATCACACGGTCTTCACAAGCGGAAGAGAAAACTTTCACACCACAGGTATATGTCCGGGATATGAGAATTTAAGTCGATGAGCAGCACGTATCACTCTCGGTGCACGGAGTGACCGGCCCCTTTTACGCCTGTTTCGAGGCGAGTTCGACGACGGTGATGTCGGAGGGGGCGCCGACCCGGACGGGGGGACCCCAGGCGCCCGCGCCCCGCGAGACGTACAGCTGGGTGTCGCCGTACCGTTCGAGCCCGGCGACGGTCGGGTTGGCCAGATCGGCGAGGTACTCGCCGGGCCAGAGCTGGCCGCCGTGGGTGTGGCCGGAGAGCTGGAGGTCCACCCCGTGGCGCACGGCGTCGTGGACGACGATCGGCTGGTGCGCGAGGAGGACGGCGGCGCGGGCCCGGTCGCGGTCGCCGAGGGCGCGGACGAAGTCGGGACCCCCGCCCTCGCTCTCGCCCGCGACGTCGTCGACGCCCGCGAGGTCGAAGCCGGCCGCGATCTCCAGGCGCTCGTTGCGCAGCGGACGCAGGCCGAGTTCGCGCACGTGGTCGACCCAGGCGTCGGCGCCCGAGAAGTACTCGTGGTTGCCGGTCACGAAGAAGGAGCCGTGGCGGGCGCGGAGCCGGGCGAGCGGCTCGGCGGCGGGGCCGAGGTCCTCGACGGTGCCGTCGACGAGGTCGCCGACGACCGCGATCAGGTCGGGCTGGGTGGAGTTGATCGTGTCCACGATGCGCTGGGTGTGGGCGCGGCCCAGGATCGGCCCCAGGTGGACGTCGGACACGACGGCGATCCGGTAGCCGTGCGCGGCCCGCGGGATCCTGGCGAGCGGCACGGTGACCCGCTTGACCCGGGGCCCGCGCAGCACGCCGTACGTGCCGTACCCGACGGTCCCGAGCGCGACGGCGGCGGCGGCGCCGCCGACGACCCGGGAGACGAAGAGCCGCCGGGAGGGGTCGGCGGGGGCGGGCGGGGCGTCCGGGAAGGCCGGGGCGGACGGGTCCATCGGGGAGACCGGGTCCACCGGACCGGTCGGGGCGTCCGGGGCGGCCACCGCCACGGGTACGGGCTCGGGGACCGCCGGAGCGGGGGCGCCCGGCGCCCGGCGGGCGAGCCCGGCGCGCAGGAGCGGGCGGACCGCCTCGCCCACCACCAGGGCCAGGACCAGGTACAGGAGCACGGCGAGCCACATCTGCCCCGGCCAGGCGATCACCTGCTGGAGCCGGAAGGGCACGCCCGCGCGGGCGGAGACCAGGGCGGCGAGCGAGAGCAGCGGCAGGGCCACGAGGGCGGCCGTACCCAGCCGGCGCGGCAGGCCGCCGGGCGCCGTCACGTCGCGGACGAGCCGCCGCCACACGTACCAGTGGACGGCGCCGAGCAGCGCGAGGACCACGACCAGGACCAGCAGGAAGACGACCACGCCCCGGAACTCCTTCTTCTTCTAGGCGCCCGCGCGGCGCGCACCCCACGCGGCCCGTGGACGCAGGGCCGCCGGATCGCCCGCTTCGTCGAAGGCGAGGCCGCTCCCGTCGTCCCGGGGGTTCTCGATGAAGTCGATCCGCGCGCAGCCGGGCCCAGCGTACAGAGACCCGCCTTCGGAGCCCGGCGGGGGCCGTTCGATACTGGCAAGGAATGCCCCGCCCTCCCCGAAGGACACCCCATGAAGCTCAGCCGCCGCGTCTCCTGGTTCCTGCTCGCGTTCGGCGTCTGGTCCTGGGTGATCTGGGTGACCTTCGCGAAGAACCTCTGGAAGGACGGGAGCGGTCTCGCCTTCGACGACGCGGGGGATCCGACGGCGTACTTCTGGGTCCACCTCGCCCTCGCCGTCACGTCGTTCGTCCTGGGGACAGCCGTCGGCGTGATCGGACTGAGGGGCGTGCGAGCGAACGCGGGCAGGTAGGAACCCCGCCCCTGCGTCGCGGGGGAAGCGCACAGACGTGGCCGCCGGGGAGTCGTCCCGCTCGGTGAGCCTTTTCGGCGTTGACGCTCCAGGGTGGGGACCGCAGCGGCGATGGCGGTCATGCGATGGGGACTGCAGCGGGCCCGGCGGAAGATCCGCCACGACTTCAGCCGTGCGTTGCTGCGTTCGACCGGTGCCCGGGCCGCCGACAGGACCCGGTTGATCGGCTGCTGGGTCGCGGTGAGGGCCCCGCCGGGAAGGCGTTCGCGAGTGCCGCGATCAGCGCGAAGATCGCGACGCCGATCGGGTTCGAGGTGTCGAGGAAGGGCTCCAGTACGGAGACGAAACGGACTCCGTACTTCTTGAACTCCTTGTCGATCTCCAGCGCGTCGTGCGCGCCCTTGCGAGTCAGCCGGGACGGTTCGTTGACCACCACCACGTCGACCTCACCCGCGCGCACGGCGGACATGAGGTCTTCGAAAGCCGGACGCACGGCATGGGGATCCCAACCGGACCTACCGACGTCTTTGAACGTGTGAACGACCTCCCAACCCCGGCTGACGGCCAGCGCCTCGCCGGCTGCCACCTGCGCCTCCGGCGACGCTTCGGACGAGTCGGGGCGCGCCTTGGGCTGCCGGGCGTAGACAGCCACCCGCACCGTGTCCAGATGCTCGGCTCCCACGGGCGAAACGAAGGGGGTCAAGCTCTCTCACCTGCTCTTCTCTGTCGTTGAAGCCCTAATGGTCAGCCGCATGTAGAAAGTGATCCAGATGAACCAGCTCCACACCCCGAACCCGAGCGGGAACCAGGAGACGCGACGGCTGAGCTTCATGCCCTCCGTATCGCCGTCGGCCCTCCGCCCCCCGCGTCCGGGTGGACGAGGGGGTTCGAACCGCCTGCCGGAGTTCGGATCTCTGTTCCGTACCTGTACGTTCACGACCGTGTCTGCTTCGAAGAAGGCCGCCTGGGCGGTCGCCGCCGCCGTGTTCCTGCCGTTCGTCCTCGCCGCGCCCGCCGCCCACGCGGACGGGAAGGACGCCCGGGACACGCAGCCCAAGCCGCCCCTCGTCATGTCCGAGGTCGGTGGCGCCCTGCTCGGCGTGCCCGGTACGCAGGTGCGGCTCGGGGCCGGGGCCCCGGTGCTGCCGAAGGAGCTGTCGGCCCGGTCCTGGATCGTGGCGGACGCGGAGAACGGCCAGGTCCTCGCCGCGCACAACGCGCACTGGCCGCTCGCCCCGGCCTCCACCCTGAAGATGCTCTTCGCGGACGCCCTGCTGCCCAAGTTCCCCAAGACGCAGAACCACCTGGTCACCGTTCAGGACCTGGCGGGCATAGGGGAGGGCTCCAGCCTGGTCGGCGTCAAGGAGAAGCAGACCTACAGCGTCCACGACCTGTGGCTCGGCGTCTTCCTGCGCTCCGGCAACGACGCCGTGCACGTCCTGACGAACATGAACCACGGGCTCGCGCGGACCGTGAAGGACATGAACGACCACGCCGCCGAGCTCCAGGCGCTCGACACCAAGGTGGTCACCCCGGACGGCTACGACGCCCCGGGCCAGGTCTCCTCCGCGTACGACCTCACCCTCATCGCCCGCAACGGCATGACGAAGCCGGACTTCCGCGAGTACGCCGCCACCCCCCGCGCCGTCTTCCCCGGCATACAGAAGCCGGGCGAGAAGAAGCGCGAGTCCTTCGAGATCCAGAACACCAACCGGCTGCTCACGGGCGACTTCGGCGTCCCGCCCTACCAGGGCATCGCCGGGGTCAAGAACGGCAACACCACGCACGCGGGCGCGACCTTCACGGGGGTCGCGGAGCGCAACGGCCGGGTGCTGCTCGTCACCGTGATGAACCCGTCCTCGAAGGAGCAGCACGCGGTCTACCGGGAGACCGCCCGGCTGTTCGACTGGGGCTTCGCCGCGCTCGGGAAGGTGAAGCCGGTGGGCGAGCTGGTGCCGCCGCGCTCGGCCCGTACGCAGACGTCCGCGCCGGTCGGCGCGGACCCCACGTCCGGCGGGGACGCCTCGGCGCGGCCCGTCCAGGCGGTCGCGGCCGGGCGGACCGGCGGGGTCGGGACCGCGCTGGCCGTGGCGGGCGGGGTCCTCGTGTTCCTCGCGGGCGCCGGCTTCCTGGTCAACCGCCGCTGGCCGCTGGCCGTGGCGGCGGTGCGTCGCCGGGACCGGGGCGAGGGTCGGTAGCCTCCGGAAGGCCGGGGTCCGCCTCCTTCTTCCGGTCCGCGGCCGTGGCCGTCCAGGCCGCGCAGAACAGCAGCAGCTTCGCGGTGAGGTTGATCCAGAGCAGGAGGGCGACGGGGACGCCGAACGCCCCGTACATCGACTTCGCCGCGACGCCCTTCATGTAGCCGCCGAGCAGCAGCTTGAGGAGTTCGAAGCCGACCGCGCCCATGAGGGCGGCCACCACGAGCGCCCGGCGGGGCGGCTCGACGCCGGGCAGCAGGGACAGGACGTACATCAGGATCAGGAAGTCGGCGACGACGCCGACGAGGACGGCGGCGGTCTGGAGGAGGACGCCGCCCGCCCCGCCCTCGGAGACGCCGATCCGCTCGGCGCTCCAGCCGACGGCGGTGGAGCCGAGCCAGGAGGCGGCGAGCGAGGCGAGGGCGACGCCGCCGAGGCCGACGAGGACGATCGCGTCCTTGCCCTTGAGCAGGACCGGGTTGCCCTCGATGTCGTCGAGGCCCCACACCGCGCGCAGGCACTCCCGCATGGAGCCGATCCAGCTGATGCCGGTGAAGAGGAGCAGGGCGCCGGCGACGATGCCGACGGTGCCGGCGTTGTCGACGAGCGCGCCGATGTTCAGCTGGTCGGAGATGCCCGGGACCTGCTCGCCGATCTTGTCCTCGATCCGGTCGAGCTGCTCGTCGCTGAGGAGCGCGGCGCCGACCGCGGCGGCGACGGTGATGAGCGGGAAGAGGGCGAGGAAGGAGAGGAAGGTGATGGCGGCGGCGAGGCGGGTCCAGTGGGCCCGGTCGAGGGTCTCGTAGGCGCGCCAGGCGTGGGTGCGCATGAAACGGGCGACCCAGGGGCCGATGACGGGGAGCTTGGTCAGCCAGTCCATGTGATGGGTGTACCCCTCGATCCGTGCGCTGCGCGGGTGACCGGAGTACGAGAATCCCCCCATCGGGGCGGTGTATGCGTGATCGACATGGCGACGGGGGCCGGGATTCCCCTCCGGACCCCTCCCTGTCGGATCATCACCCTTTCGGCGAACCGTCGAGCCGTGCGGAGCAATGCCGACATAACGGGCACCGACGCCTATACGGTCGCTCCATGGCTGTCGAGACCCGCGTCCCGGACGACGACTGCGAAGCCCTCACCGGCTGGGGCCGCACCGCCCCCACCCTCGCGCGCGTGCACCGGCCCCGCGGCCCCGCCGAGGCGGTCGCCGAGGTGGCCGCCGCCCTCCGGGCCCCCGGCGCCCGGGGCGTGATCGCGCGCGGTCTCGGGCGCGCCCACGGCGACGCCGCCCAGAACGCCGGCGGCACCGTCCTCGACATGACCGGTCTCGACCGGATCCGCGCCGTGGACCCGCGCGCGGGGCTCGTCGTCTGCGAGGCGGGCGTCAGCCTGCACCGGCTGATGGAGGTCCTGCTGCCGCTCGGCCGGTTCGTCCCGGTCGTGCCCGCCACCCGGTACGTGACGGTCGGCGGCGCGATCGCCGGCGACGTCCACGGCGGGAACCAGCACGTCGCCGGCTCCTTCGGCCGGCACGTGGTCTCGCTCGAACTCCTCACCGCCGACGGGGAGGTCAGGACCGTCCTGCCCGGCACCCCGCTCTTCGACGCCACCACCGGCGGTCTGGGCCTGACCGGCGTGGTCCTCTCCGCCGTCCTGCGGCTGCCGGCCGTCGAGACGTCCCTGATGACGGTGGACACCGAGCGCGCCCGCGACCTCGACGCCCTCCTCGCCCTGCTCGCCGGGGGCGACCACCGCCACCAGCACTCCACCGCCCGGATCGACCTGCTCGCCCGGGGCGCCGCCACCGGCCGCGCCGTCCTGACGCGCGGGAACCCCACCCCGTACGACGCGCTGCCCCGCCGGCACCCGGCCCGCCGCGCGCCGCTCGCCTTCCGGCCCGTCCGGCTGCCCGCCCCGCCGCCGCACGTCCCCGGCGGGCTGCTCGGCGGCGCCTCCGCGGGGCTTTTCGGCGCGCTCTGGCACCGGGCCGCGCCCCGCGCCGCCACCGGCCGGCTCCGGCCGCTGTCCGGCGTCTTCCACCCCCTCGACGCCGTCCCGCACTGGAACCGGCTGTACGGGCCCGAGGGCCGCGTCCCGTACCGGTTCGTCCTCCCGTACGGGCGGGAGGAGACGCTCCGGGGGATCGTGCGGCGGATCGCGGAGCGGCGCTGGCCGGTCCTGCCCGCCGTCCTCAAGCGGTTCGGTCCGGGCGGTCCTGGCCTCCTCTCCTTCCCCCTGCCCGGCTGGTCCCTGGCCCTGGAGCTGCCCACCGGGCTTCCCGGGCTCGGTGCCTTCCTCGACGCCCTCGACGAGGAGGTCGCGGACGCGGGCGGCCGGGTGAGCCTGGCCGGGGACGCGCGGGCGCGGCCGGAGGTCCTGGCCGCGATGTATCCGCGGCTCGGCGCGTTCCGGGAGCTGCGGGCCGCGCTCGACCCCCGGTCCGTCCTCGTCTCGGACCTCTCCCGCCGTCTCGGTCTCTAGGGGGTGTCTTGCCGACCGTGCCGGGCTCGCGGCGCCCGGCACCGCGCCTCGCCGCGTCGCCGTCACTCGCCGACTCCGCCGTAGCCCTTCGGGCACGGGAGGTGCCCCCACCGCGTCGACTCCCTCCTCCGCCCTGCGACGCACGGCACCGGACGCCGCTCCCTGATCCGGCCCGATCGACAAGACACCCCCTAGGAGCTGATCGTGAAGGACGCCTTCGGCGCACCGCAGTCCCTGCTCGTCCTCGGCGGCACGTCCGCGATCGGGCTCGCCACGGCCCGCCGGATGATCGCCCGGCGCACCCGTACGGTCCGGCTGGCCGGCCGCCCCTCCCCCGCCCTCGACGCCGCCGCCGCGTCGCTGCGGGCGCTGGGGGCCGAGGTGCGGACCGTGCCCTTCGACGCGCTCGACCCCGGGTCGCACGAGGAGCGGCTCGGCCCGGTCTTCGCGGAGGGCGACGTCGACGTGGTGCTGCTGGCCTTCGGGGTGCCGGGCGACCAGGCGCGCGACGAGTCCGACCCGGTCGCCGCCGCCCGGGTCGCCGGGACCAACTACACCGGCGCCGTCTCGGCGGGCCTGGTGTGCGCGGGCGCGCTCCAGGCGCAGGGGCACGGCTCGCTCGTGGTGCTCTCCTCGGTGGCGGCCGAGCGGGCCCGCCGCGCCGACTTCATCTACGGCTCCTCGAAGGCGGGGCTCGACGCCTTCGCCCAGGGGCTCGGGGACGCGCTGTACGGCACCGGGGTGCACGTGATGGTGGTGCGGCCCGGGTTCGTGCGCTCGCGGGCGACGGCGGGGCGCCCGGAGGAGCCGTTCGCGACCACCCCGGAGGCGGTCGCGGGCGCGATCGAGCTGGGGCTGCGGCGCCGCTCGGAGACGGTGTGGGTGCCGGGGGCGCTGCGGATGGTGACGTCGGCGGTGCGGCACGTGCCGAGGCCGCTGTACCGGCGGCTGCCGGTGTAGGTCCCCGGGCCCGGTCTCAGGCGCTCGGCGTCGTCGTCGGGGTGTCGACCGGGCTGCCGCCCTGGGCCGGGACGGCGCGGGTCGGGTGGCCGCTGCCGAACTCGTAGTCGCACAGCTTCCGCCACACCGCGTCCGCGCCCTGCTCGTACAGGGCGAAGGAGCGGCAGGTCCAGGCCGCCTCGTAGCCGGCGAGCTCCTCGAACGCCCGGTCCATCCCCTCCTCGGAGATGCCGTGCGCCACGGTGACGTGCGGGTGGTACGGGAACTGGAGCGCGCGCACGAGCGGCCCGGCCTCGTCCCTGATCCGCTGCTGGAGCCGGTCGCAGGGGGTGACGCCCTCCGCGAGCTTGACGTAGACCACCGGGGAGAGCGGCCGGAAGGTCCCGGTGCCCTTCAGGCGCACCGGGAAGGGCTGGTATCCGGTGGCCACGCGCGCGAGGTGGGCCTCGACCT
The DNA here is from genome assembly GCF_001280125.1 of Streptomyces sp. NRRL F-6492. Classification (GTDB taxonomy): domain Bacteria; phylum Actinomycetota; class Actinomycetes; order Streptomycetales; family Streptomycetaceae; genus Streptomyces. The sequence continues at coordinate 32,013 of NZ_LGEG01000057.1, read as the reverse complement.
CCGGCAGCAGCTCCCGGGGGACCTCGGTCGGCGGGACGAGGGTGACGTGGGTGGGGATGCCGTGCGCGGCCCGGTCCCCGAAGCCGGCGCGCCGCTCCTGGAGCAGGCTGCCGTAGGGCTCCGGGACCGCGATCGAAACGCCGAGCGTTACGGTCCCCACGTCGTTCTCCTCCGTCGTCCGGTGCGTCTGTCCGGTGCGTCTCGTGTACGGGTGGTGCAGCCGCCAGTGTGCGGCCTGCACCACCCTCGTGGCCAGGGTCCTCGGACTCAGTGCTTGGCGGGCAGGAAGCCCATCCGCTCGTACGTCTGCGCGAGGGTCTCGGCGGCGACCGCGCGGGCCTTCTCGGCGCCCTTGGCCAGGACCGAGTCCAGCGTCTCCGGGTCGTCCAGGTATTCCTGGGTGCGGGTCCGGAACGGCGTGACGAAGTCCACCATCACCTCGGCGAGGTCCGTCTTGAGGGCGCCGTACATCTTGCCCTCGTAGTCCCTCTCCAGGTCGGCGACGCTCGTGCCGGTGAGGGTGGACAGGATGCCGAGGAGGTTGGAGACGCCGGCCTTCTCCACCGGGTCGAAGCGGATCACCGTGTCGGTGTCGGTGACGGCGCTCCTGACCTTCTTCGCGGTGACCTTCGGGTCGTCCAGGAGGTTGATGAGGCCCTTCGGCGTGGACGCCGACTTGCTCATCTTGACCGAGGGGTCCTGGAGGTCGTAGATCTTCGCCGTCTCCTTCAGGATGTACGGCGAGGGGATCGTGAAGGTGTCGCCGAAGCGCCCGTTGAACCGCTCCGCGAGGTCGCGGGTCAGCTCGATGTGCTGGCGCTGGTCCTCGCCGACCGGGACCTCGTTCGCCTGGTAGAGCAGGATGTCCGCGACCTGGAGGATCGGGTACGTGAAGAGGCCGACGGTGGCGCGGTCGGCGCCCTGCTTGGCGGACTTGTCCTTGAACTGCGTCATGCGGGAGGCCTCGCCGAAGCCGGTGAGGCAGTTCATGACCCAGCCGAGCTGGGCGTGCTCGGGGACGTGGCTCTGGACGAAGAGGGTGCAGCGGTCCGGGTCGAGGCCGGCGGCGAGCAGCTGGGCGGCGGCGAGCCGGGTGTTGGCGCGCAGCTCGGCCGGGTCCTGCGGGACCGTGATCGCGTGCAGGTCGACGACCATGTAGAAGGCGTCGTGGGTCTCCTGGAGGGCGACCCACTGGCGGACGGCGCCGAGGTAGTTGCCGAGGTGGAACGAGCCGGCGGTGGGCTGGATTCCGGAGAGCACGCGCGGACGATGCTGCATGGCGGAGCCATTCCCCTGAGGGTGGTGGTGGGCGACGGGCGGGCTGTCAAAGGCCATGCACATCATTCTCTCAGGTGCGGGACCGGTCCCCGCCCGACCGATGCGTCAGTGGTACGCGCGCGGGGGCGCGGTTCCGGTCGCGGCGGCCGTGACCTGGGGTGGATGAGACCAGGAACACAGCGCGCGCGACGGTCCGCGCCCCCGCTCCGGCGCTGTCGGCGGGTCGCCGGATCAGGCGGGATCAGGCCGGATCAGGCGGGATCAGACCGGCAGGCCCGGGGCCGGGAAGGCGGCCATCAGGTCGGCGACCTCGGCGCGGATCGCGGCGAGGGCGTCCTCGTCGCCCCCGGCGGCGGCCGTGACGCCCCGGTCGATCCAGTCGGCGACCCGGTCCATGTGCTCCGTGCCGAGGCCGCGGGAGGTGAGGGCGGGGGTGCCGATGCGGATGCCGGAGGGGTCGAAGGGCTTCCGGGGGTCGAAGGGGACGGTGTTGTGGTTGACGACGAGGCCGGCCCGGTCGAGGGCCTTGGCGGCGGTCTTGCCGGGGACCTGCCGGGAGGTGAGGTCCATGAGGATCAGGTGGTTGTCGGTGCCGCCGGAGACCAGGTCGAAGCCGCGGGCGAGGAGGGCCTCGGCGAGGGCCTCGGCGTTGGCGACGACGGCGTGGGCGTAGGTGCGGAAGGAGGGCAGGGCGGCCTCGTGCAGGGCGACCGCGATGGCGGCGGTGGTCTGGTTGTGCGGGCCGCCCTGGAGGCCGGGGAAGACGGCCCTGTCGAGGGCCCTGGCGTGCTCCTCGCGGGACAGGAGCATGGCGCCGCGCGGGCCGCGCAGGGTCTTGTGGGTGGTCGTGGAGATCACGTCGGCGTGGCCGGCCGGGGAGGGGTGGGCGCCGCCCGCGATCAGGCCCGCGACGTGGGCGACGTCGGCGACGAGGACGGCGCCGGCCTCGCGGGCGATCTCGCCGAAGGCGGCGAAGTCGATGGTGCGGGGCAGGGCGGTGCCGCCGCAGAAGATGATCTTCGGGCGCTCCTTCAGGGCGAGTTCGCGGACCTCGTCGAGGTCGACGCGGCCGGTGTCCGCGCGGACGCCGTACTGGACGCCCCGGAACCACGAGCCGGTGGCGGAGACGCCCCAGCCGTGGGTGAGGTGGCCGCCCATGGGCAGGGCCATGCCCATGACGGTGTCGCCGGGCTCGGCGAAGGCGAGGTAGACGGCGAGGTTGGCCGGGGAGCCGGAGTAGGGCTGGACGTTGGCGTGGTCGACGCCGAAGAGGGCCTTGGCGCGCTCGACGGCGAGGGTCTCGACCCGGTCGACGTTCTGCTGGCCCTCGTAGTAGCGGCGGCCGGGGTAGCCCTCGCTGTACTTGTTCTGGAGGACGGTGCCGGAGGCTTCGAGGACGGCGGCGGAGACGTAGTTCTCGCTGGGGATGAGGCGCAGGGTGTCGGCCTGGAGCCGCTCCTCGGCGCCGACGAGGGCGGCGAGTTCGGGGTCGGCGGCGGCGAGGGCGGGGTGGGCGGCGGCGGTTCCAACGGCGGTGGTGGTGGTTCCAACGGCGGTGGTGGTCACGGTGGTGTCCTCCGGGCGTGGGCGGGGTCCCGGGGCACTGCGTGAGGCGCGGCGCCACGCGGGACTTCGGTCCCGGGACGCCCAGGCGGGCGGCGCCTCGTGTGGTCTGCCGCGCACGACTTCCCCGGGGTCGCTTCCCCGTACGCCAGTCGCCGTGCGTGCCGCCACCCTAGCGGGCGCGACGTGTCGGAGGTTTCCCCGTCCGGCATGCGAGCGACGATAGGAAAAGGGGCCGCACCCGCCCCGGGCCGCAGGACGAACGGAGATCCCGTGTCGAGGACAGAAGACGCCATCGCTTCCGCGGAGGCGCACAGCGCCCACAACTACCACCCCCTTCCGGTCGTCGTCGCCTCGGCGGACGGCGCCTGGATGACCGACGTCGAGGGGCGTCGGTACCTGGACCTGCTCGCCGGGTACTCGGCGCTCAACTTCGGGCACGGCAACCGGCGTCTGATCGACGCGGCGAAGGCCCAGCTGGACCGGGTGACGCTGACCTCGCGGGCCTTCCACCACGACCGGTTCGCCGACTTCTGCACGCGGCTCGCGGAGCTGTGCGGCAAGGAGGCGGTGCTGCCGATGAACACGGGGGCGGAGGCGGTGGAGACGGCCGTGAAGACGGCCCGGAAGTGGGGGTACGAGGTGAAGGGCGTGCCGGACGGGCACGCGAAGATCGTGGTGGCGGCGAACAACTTCCACGGCCGGACGACGACGGTCGTGAGCTTCTCCACGGACCACGAGGCGCGGGACCACTTCGGGCCGTACACGCCGGGGTTCGAGATCGTGCCGTACGGGGACCTGACGGCGCTGGAGGCGGCGGTCACCGAGAACACGGTGGCGGTGCTCCTGGAGCCGATCCAGGGCGAGGCGGGGGTCCTGGTGCCGCCGGCCGGCTATCTGCCGGGGGTGCGGGAGCTGACCCGGCGGCGGAACGTGCTGTTCGTGGCGGACGAGATCCAGTCGGGACTCGGCCGCACCGGGCGGACGTTCGCGTGCGACCACGAGGGCGTGGTGCCGGACGTGTACCTGCTGGGGAAGGCGCTGGGCGGCGGGGTGGTGCCGGTGTCGGCGGTGGTGGCCGACCGGGACGTGCTCGGGGTCTTCCGGCCGGGCGAGCACGGGTCGACCTTCGGCGGGAACCCGCTGGCCTGCGCGGTGGCCCTGGAGGTGGTCGCGATGCTGCGGACGGGCGAGTACCAGGAGCGGGCGGCGGAGCTGGGCGAGCACCTCCACGCGGAGCTGGGCCTCCTCGTGGGCGACGGCGCGGTGGAGGCGGTGCGGGGGCGCGGGCTGTGGGCGGGCGTGGACATCGCCCCGTCGAAGGGCACGGGCCGGGAGATCTCGGAGCGGCTGCTCGACCGGGGGGTCCTGGTGAAGGACACCCACGGCTCGACGATCCGGATCGCCCCGCCGCTGGTGATCTCGAAGGAGGACCTGGACTGGGGTCTCGAACAGCTGAGGGGGGTGCTGTCGGAGGGACGCGTCTGACGGCCGGGATCGTGGACCGGGCGGGCGCGGGGCGGGCCGGTGCGGGGCGGGCGCGTGCCGGTGCGCTTCCCGGTCATCCGGTCGAGGCGGGCTCGGCCCGTACGGACCAGGTCCGTGCGGGCCCGCCCGGACGGCCCGGCCAGCCCTCGCCCGGACAGGGCGGTCCGGACAGGGCGGTCCGGACAGCCCGGCCCGGACAGTCCGGTCCAGGCAGGGCAACACGGACCATTGACACGGCAGTTGGTCTAGGCCAATGATGCGGCCATGCCGAGACCCCGCTCGCGTCACGCCGTGCGTGCCGCGCTCGCCGCCCTCGTCCCGCTCGCGCTCGTCGGCGCGGTCACGGGGCCCGCGCACGCCGTCCCGGAGACGGCCTGGCCCGCTCCCGTCCCGGTGGTCTCGCACGTCGAGACCACCGACCCGGTCGTCTTCATCACCATCGACGACGGCTGGTTCCACGACCCCGCCGCCGCGAAGCTGCTGCTCGACCGGCGGGTGCCCGCCTCGCTCTTCCTGCTCCCCGGCGCCTACTCGTACGACTCCGGCTACTTCCGGACCCTGCTCGACCACGGGCCCTCCCGCGTCGAGAACCACACCGTCAACCACCCGGACCTGACGACGCTCGACGCCGCTGGGCAGAAGGCGGAGTTCTGCGGGGCCAGGGACCAGCACCTCGCCCGGTTCGGCGACGGCCCGCGGCTGCTGCGCCCGCCGTACGGCACGTACGACGCGACCACCCTGGCCACCGCGCGCGCCTGCGGGGCGAAGGCCGTGGTGACCTGGACGCACGACCTCACCACCTGGGGCCAGTGGACGCCGCCGACCCCGGAGCTCAAGGCCGGCGACATCGTCCTGCTGCACTTCAACGAGACCCTGGAGCAGGACCTGGAGAGGGCCCTGGACCTGGCCGCGGCGGCGGGCCTGAGGCCCGCGCCGCTGAGGGACTACGTCCCCGAGTAGCCCGCCGCGGCGGGGCGGTCAGAGGATCACGTGCGGGAGGAAGCGGGCGTACTCGTCGGTGACGGGGCCCGCCGACTCCCGGATGCCGAGGCCCGCCGCCTCGTCCCCGACGACCCACGCGCCGAGGACCACCCGGTTGCCGTCGAAGTCGGGCAGCGGGGCGAGGCCCTGGTAGCAGAGGGGTTCCCCGTCGCGCACGGGGAGTTCCGTGCCGGCCTCGTGCAGGGTGACGCCCTCGCCCTCGCGGCCGAGCAGCGGCTTGGCGACCCAGCCGGTGGTGGTGGCGAGTTCGCGCGGCCCGTCGAGGTAGGCGGGCAGCAGGTTGGGGTGGCCGGGGTACAGCTCCCAGAGGATCGCGAGCAGCGCCTTGTTGGAGAGCAGCATCTTCCAGGCGGGCTCGATCCAGCAGGTGGTGCCGGTGCCGCCGCCGTTGTCGAGGGTGTCCAGGACGTGCGGGCCGAAGCGGTCGGTGGTCAGCCACTCCCACGGGTAGAGCTTGAAGCAGCTGCGGAGGAAGCGGAGCCGGTCGTCGACGAAGCGGCCCGAGAGCCGGTCCCAGCCGATCTGCTCGACGGAGAGCGCCTCGGTCTCCAGTCCGGCCTGCTGGGCGGTCTCGCGCAGGTACGCGACCGTCATCAGGTCCTCGCCGAGCTCGTCGCCGTCCGAGTGGGCGAAGTGGACGGGGCCGGGCGGCAGCAGGTGGGCCTGGCGCCGCCAGGCGTCGACGAGCCGCTCGTGGAGGGAGTTCCACTGGTCGGCGCCGGGGAACCGCTCCTCCATCCAGAACCACTGCGGGCTCGCGGCCTCCACGAGGGAGGTCGGGGTGTCGGCGTTGTACTCCAGCATCTTGGCCGGTCCGGTGCCGTCGTACCGGAGGTCGAACCGCCCGTAGATCGAGGGGAGTTCGTCGCGCCGCCGCCAGGACTCGGCGATGAGGCCGGCCAGCCGGGGGTCGGTGACGCCGAGGTCCGCGAAACGATCCTTCCCGACGATGTGCGCGGCGGCCGCGAGGGACATCGCGTGCAGCTCCTCGACGACCTCCTCCAGCGCCTCGACCTCGGGCAGGGAGAAGGAGTAGTACGCGCTCTCGTCCCAGTACGGGCGCAGCGAACCGTCCGGGTGGCGGGTGAGCGGATAGACGAGCCCCTGCTCCTCGACCGTCCGCTGCCAGTCCGGGCGGGGTTCGACGGTGTGGCGTTCCATGCTTCCGGCCCGCCTCAGCCGCCGCCGGTGCGGGAGCAGCCGAAGCCGCCGCTGTCGACGGCGGCCTTGTCGAAGCTGCCGCCGCTCACCTTCTTGTCGCTGACGGAGCCGCCGTAGTAGTACGAGCCGCGGGGAGTGGTGGTGCTGGTGCCGCTGCCGCTCCCGCTGCCGCCGCTCTCGCACTCGTAGCGGGGCAGCTGCTCCCGGCTCAGCCGGTCCACGCAGCGCTTGTCCGGTTCGGAACCGCACGCCGTGATCGTCGCCGCCAGCAGGCCCATTCCGCCGAGCACCACCGTGCTCGACCTCAGCCTCCGCATGCCTGTCACCCTCCCCCTTCGCGGTCGCGATCCTCACGGCCGCGCCCTCACGGTCACACATGCCGAGACCGCCAGTCCAGTCCGGTGCTTTCCGGCTGCACGCCCTAAAGTCGTTTCGTGCTCCTCGGGATGATTTGTGCGTTTGCTTCAGCCATCTGTTACGGCACGGCCTCCGTCCTCCAGGCGGTGGCGGCCCGCGCGGCGGAGCCGGGCAGCGGCGGCGGGGTCGACGTCGCGCTGCTGTGGCGGGCGGTGCGGCAATGGCGATATCTCGCCGGTCTCTGTCTGGACGGCCTGGGGTTCGTCCTCCAGATCGTGGCCCTGCGGACGCTGCCCATCTACGTGGTGGGCGCGGCCCTCGCCGCGAGCCTGGCGGTGACGGCGGTCGTCGCCTCGCGGGTGCTGCGGGTGCGGCTGAGCCGGGTGGAGTGGACGGCCGTGGCCGTGGTCTGCGCGGGGCTCGCGATGCTGGCCCTCGCCTCGGGCCGGGAGGGCCACCGGGCGGGCCCGGAGGCCCTGGACTGGGCGCTCCTGGCCGTCGCGTTCGGGATCCTGCTGCTCGGCGCGGCGGCCGGGAGGCTCCCGGACCGCCCGCGCGCGCTCGCCCTCGGCCTGGGCGCGGGCCTCGGCTTCGGGGTGGTGGAGGTGGCGGTCCGCCTGATCGACGGGATCGACCTCACGAACCCGGCCCTGTACGCCCTCCTGGCGGGCGGCGGGGCGGCGTTCCTCCTGCTGACCTCGGCGTTCCAGCGGGGCTCGGTGACGACGGCGACGGCGGGCATGGTGCTCGGCGAGACGATCGGCCCGGCGGCGGTCGGCGTGGCCTGGCTCGGCGACACCACCCGCCCCGGCCTCGGCTGGCTGGCGGTCACCGGCTTCGCGGTGGCGGTGGCGGGCTCTCTGACCCTGGCCCGCTTCGGGGAGGCGCCGGAGCCGGTGTCACCCCCTGGGGCGTCAAGCGGCTCCGGGGACCGGGGCGCCGACCCGTTCCGGTCCCGTCGGCGCGGACCGTGAAGGATGCCCGTGGCGCCTGGCAGAGTGCGGCGCATGTTGCAGGTGTGTCTGAACGGAGCACGGAACCGGAGCGAGAACCGCCGGGTCCCGGTGACCCCCGGGGAGTTGGCGGCCGAGGCGGCACGCGCCGTGGAGGCCGGGGCGGAGGACGTCCACCTCCACCCCAGAGGAGCCGACGGTCTCGACTCGCTGGAGCCCCGGGTGGTCGCCGAGGCGGTGGGCGCGGTGCGTGCCGCCGTGCCGGAAGGGGTGCGGGTCGGGGTCACCACCGGGGCCTGGGCGGTCCCGGACCCGGGGAAGCGGATCGAGCTGATCCGGTCGTGGACGGTGCTGCCCGACCACGCCTCGGTGAACTGGCACGAGGAGGGCGCCGAGGCGGTGGCCGACGCGCTGCTGGAGCGCGGGATCGGCGTCGAGGCCGGTGTCTGGTCGGGCACCGACGGCGCCCGCCGGTTCCGCACCTGGGCGTCGGCCCACCGGGTGCTGCGGGTCCTGGTCGAGGTGACCGACACCGACCCGGCCACGGCGGCGGCCACGGCCGCGGCCCTGCTGCGAGAACTGGGGGACGACCTCGTGTCCCCCCTGCTGCTGCACGGCGAGGACGGCGGCGCCTGGCCCGTACTGCGCACGGCGGCCGGCCTGGGCCTGGCCACCAGGATCGGCCTGGAGGACGTACTCGCGCTGCCCGACGGCTCGACCGCGCGGGACAACGCGCACCTCGTGCGGGCGGCCCGGGAGATCCTCGTCGAGCACGGCGACCGGCGGCCCTGATCCCGCGCGAGCGCGTGGGGCCGGTGCGGCCGACGACGGGCCGGGGGCCGGGCACCGCCTCCGGCGCCCCCTGAGCGCCGCCGACGCGCCCCGGCACGCGCCCGGCCGGCCGCGACGCGCTCGTTCCCGCGGGCCGGGTCGGCGGGACGGGCGGGGCCGGCCTCCCGGTCACCGCTCCCCGGAGAAGCGTTCCCAGGCCGACTGGCGGGTGATGCCCAGCGCCCGGCCGACCCCGGCCCAGGTCACGCCGCGACGCCGGAGCTCCGTGACCCACATGCGCAGATCGGCCTCGATCTGGTCGGCGAGTGCCGCGACCCGGGGCAGCCGCTCCAGCATCTCGGCATCGGTCAGCTCGCTCCACATCGGCATCCGCAGCTCGGTCGGACCCGGGCGGTACTCGGCGACGATCGAGGCGGCCAGGTCCACGCAGTCGGTGCAGATGTTCACCCCGGGACCGGCGACCAGCTTGGTCGCCTCGGCCTCGGGCTTGGCGCAGAACGAGCACGCCCGGCCGTCGTGGTCCGTCGTTTCGGGGAGCATCGCGAACCCTCCTCCACCGGCGGCCCGTCCGTCAGGCCGACCCTGACACGCAGGATAGGAGCGTCAGGGGCGGCCTGACAAGGAGAGGCCGTGCGGCGGTCCGGACGGAGGGGTTCCTCCGGAGGCGGACCGGGGAACCCCCTCCGGCCCCCCGTCCTCAGGGCAGCACCCGGCACAGCGCCTCCAGCGCCCCCGGCCACGCGCTGTCCGACGGGGTGGCGTAGCCGACGACCAGGGCGGGCGGGGCCGGGAGGGCGGTGGGGCGGCGGTAGTGGGAGACGCTCTGGACGGCGAGGCCGTGGCGGGCGGCGGCCCGCAGGGTCGGGCCTTCGGTGCCCGGGGGGAGGGTGAGGACGGCGTGCAGGCCCGCCGCGATGCCGCCGACCCGGGTCTCCGGCGCGTGCGCGGCCACCGCCGCCACGAGCTGGTCGCGGCGGCGCCGGTAGCGCAGCCGCATCGCCCGGACGTGCCGGTCGTACGCCCCCGAGCGCAGGAACTCCGCGAACGCCAGCTGGTCCGTCGCGCCGGACACCCAGTCCACGGCCCCCTTCGCCGCCGCCACCTCGTCCGCCAGGCCCTCCGGCAGGACCATCCACGCGAGGCGCAGGCCGGGGGCGAGGGACTTGCTCGCGGTGCCGAGGTACACGACCCGCTCCGGGTCGAGGCCCTGGAGGGCCCCCACGGGCTGTCTGTCGTAGCGGAACTCGCCGTCGTAGTCGTCCTCCAGGACCAGCCCGCCCGAGGCCCGCGCCCAGTCGACCACGGCCGCCCGCCGGTCCGGGGGCAGGGCCCCGCCGAGCGGGAACTGATGGGCCGCCGTCATGAGGACCGCCCCGCAGCCGGCCAGGGACGACAGCTCCTCCACGACCGTGCCCCGTTCGTCGAAGGGCAGGGGCGGAGTGGTCAGGCCCGCGCCGGCCAGGACGTCGGCGTGCACCTTCAGGCCGTACGACTCCACGGCCGCGGCCCGTGCCCCGCGGTCCCGCAGCACCCGGCCGATCAGCGTCAGGCCGTGCACGAACCCGGCGCAGACCACGATCCGTCCGGGCCGGGCGTGCACGCCCCGCGCGCGGGCCAGGTACTCGGCGAGCGCGGCGCGCAGTTCGGGGCGGCCGCGCGGGTCCCCGTACCCAAAGGCCTCGTCGGGGGCGGCGGTGATCGCCCGCCGGTACGCCTTGAGCCAGTCGGCGCGCGGGAAGGAGGCGAGGTCCGGGGTGCCCGCCTTCAGGTTGTGGGTGGGGGTGGCCCTGGCCGGAGGGGTGGTGGGGGGCCGGTGGCGCGGACGGTCCCGGGGCTCCGCGCGGCCGGCCACCCGCGTGCCCGAGCCCTGCCGGGCGGTCAGCCAGCCCTCGGCGACCAGCTCGGCGTACGCGTCGGCGACCGTGTTGCGGGCCGTGCCGAGGTCGGCGGCGAGCGAGCGGGAGGACGGCAGCCGGGTCCCCGCCGCCAGGCGCCCGCTGCGCACCGCCTCCCGCAGGGCGTCCATGAGTCCCGCGCGCAGGCGCGTCCCTCGGAGTTCCAGATGGAGGTCGGCCCCGAAGGCGGCCCAGTCGTTCGCCATGGGAACGGACCATACCCCCGCGCCGGAAAAGCCCCTTCGCCGTTTTCCGGCGGCTGACAGGATGGGCGGATGGACGCCCCCGCCCCGATCGACCTCGACACCTGGCCGCGCAGGCAGCACTTCGAGCACTACCGCCGGACCGTCCCGTGCACGTACTCGATGACGGTGGAGCTCGACGTCACCGCGTTCGCCGCCGCGTTGCGCGGGTCGTCGCGCAAGACCTACCTCGCGCAGGTCTGGGCGCTCTCCACGGTCGTCAACCGCCACGAGGAGTTCAGGATGTGCCTCACCGCGGCGGGCGGGCCGGCCGTCTGGCCCGTCGTGCACCCGGCCTTCACGGTCTTCCATCCGGAGCGCGAGACGTTCGCGTGCGCGTGGGCGCCCCACGACCCCGACTTCGGCGCGTTCCACGACGTGGCCGCCCCGCTGCTCGCGGAGCACGGCCGCGCCACCGACTTCTTCCCGCAGGGGGACCTGCCGCCCAACGCGTTCGACGTGTCGAGCCTGCCGTGGACGTCGTTCACCGGGTTCAACCTGAACATCGGCGGCGGCTGGGACCACCTCGCGCCGATCTTCACGCTCGGCCGGTACGGCGAGCGGGAGGGCCGGGTCCTGCTCCCCCTCGCCGTACAGGTGCACCACGCCGCCGCGGACGGGTTCCACACGGCACGGCTCGTGAACGAGCTCCAGGCGCTCCTCGCGGACCCGTCCTGGGTGGAGGAGGGCCCGGCGTCCTGAACCCGGGCTCTCCGGCGCTCCCGAAGTGGCCCGGTCGCCTGCCGTGGAAATGGCCCACACCCCTGCGCCAACCGGCTCCTACGGTGGACGCATGACCAGTACGCACACCACCGCCGAACGCGCCCACGAGCACGCGCCCCGGATGGCCTTCGCCGAGCGGGCCCCCGAGTTCTACCGGGCGATGATCCGCCTGGAGACGGCCGCCGCCAAGGACGTCGACCCCGTCCTCTACCACCTGATCAAGATCCGGGCCTCGCAGATCAACCACTGCGCGTTCTGCGTCGACATGCACAGCAAGGACGCCCTCGCGGAGGGCGAGAGCGTCGAGCGGATCGTGCAGCTCTCCGCCTGGGAGGAGTCCCGGCACTTCTACACCGAGCGGGAGCTCGCGGCGCTCGCCCTGACCGAGGCCGTCACCGTCCTCACCGACGGCTTCGTGCCCGACGAGGTGTACGCGCACGCCGCCGAGCACTTCGACGAGACCGAGCTGGCCCGGGTCATCGCCGGGATCATCGCCATCAACGCCTGGAACCGGATCGGCGTCACCACCCGGATGACGCCCGGCCACTACGCCCCGCCCGCCCCCTAGGCAGTCCCCCGGGCCGTTCCCGGGGCCGTTCCCGGGGTCAGTACGGGCCCGGCTCGAAGAACTCCAGGGCCACCCGCAGTACTTCGCGCTGCTTCGGCCAGTCCGACTCCGGGCCCGCCGCCAGGATCGCGTAGTGGGTGCCGTCCGCCGCCGTGAACGCCCGGTCGACCACCTTGCGGCGGCCCCCGTCGCGGTCGTACACGTACACCAGCTCGACGGTGTCGGCCGGGACGTCCGGTTCGCCGGTGACCCGTTCGAGGCTGATCTCCTCGTAGCCGGGCTTGTTGGCCATGCCGTCCCGCGAGGTCCCGCGCAGGGCCTCGTACGGCGTCAGGCCGTCCTCGGTGACCACGAAGACCTGGAGGAGGCTCCGGCCGTCCGGCGCGTTGTAGAAGACGCCCTGGTCGGACTCGGTGCGGTGCCAGTCCTCGGGGATCGCGATCGTGAAGCTCTTGAGGTCCTTCACCGCCCGGTAGCCGGGCGGGGGCACGTCGTCCGCGGGGGTGGCGACGGTGGAGGACGACGAGGGCGGGGCGTCGGAAGGCGTCTCCTCCGGGGCCGGGTCCGAGGCCGACACCGAGGCCGGCGGGCCCGCCGCCGGGGCCTTCCCGTCGTCCCCGCCCCAGAGCAGCCAGCCCGCGACGGAACCCGCCGCCAGGACGGCCACGGCCGCCCCGGCCGCGACCGCCGCCCGCGCGGAGGACCGGGGCGGCGGGGGCGGGGGCGGCGCGTACTGCCAGTCGCCCGTCTCCGGTACGTACCGGGGTCCGTCCTGGGGCCCGTGCTCCGGTCCGTACGCGAGGGTGTGGTCCGGCGCTGACGGTGGCGGGGGCGGCGGCAGCGGCGGGAGGAGCGGGCCGCTCCCGCCGGCCGGGCCGGGCGCGGGCCCGGCCCCCGGAGCGCCCGTCTCCCAGCTCTGCGTCTCGTCGTTCCAGCGGGCCCCGCCGCCCCCGCCTCCCCCGTACCCGCTCATCTCATCCTCCGAGGAGGGCGCCGACGGCCTGGCCCACGGCCACGCCCGAGGCGAGGATGCCGGTCACGGCGCCGGCGTCCGCGAGGGCGCGGCGCAGGCGGGTGAGGCGGCCGGTGTCCGCGCGGCCGGTGCCCTCGATCTCGTCCTCCGCGTCGGAGAGTTCGGCGTCCAGGGCGGTCGTCCGCTCGGAGGCGACGACGCCTCCCAGGTCGGTGCGCAGCCGGCGGATCGCCTGGAGCAGCTCCTCCTGGAGGGGGTCGCGGGACGGCTGGTTCCCGGTCACGGTGCTGGTGACGGTGTTGTGGTCGCCGATGGTGACGTTGCCGCCGGTGTTGGAGACCCGGATGCCGTCGCGGCGCGGGGTGTTGTCGGTGTCAGCCACGGTTGCCTCCGGGCGTCGAGGTGGTGAAGGACTTGTTGGTGACGGTGTTGTGGTTGCCGAGGGTGACGTTGCCCTTGGTGTTCTCGATGAAGGTGCCGCCCTCGGCGACGTGGACGATCTTCTGCTCGAACTCGGCCGTCTCGTAGCCGGCTTCGCGGAGCGCGACCGTCACGCCGTTCGCGACCCGGTCCTGGACGCTCTTCAGGTAGCGGCTGACGTCCATCTCCTGGAACAGCGAGGCGTCGTCGTCGGAGCCGAGCTCGCGGACCGAGACCGCGGGCCCCTCGGGCAGCGCGTGGGCGTGGCCCGCGGTGAGCAGCCGCCAGGCGTGGCCGAGCGCGCGCCAGAGGGTGACGACGGCCTGGCCGGCGGAGCGGGGGGTCTGGCCGAGGGCCCAGACGGCCTTGCCGAAGTGGTGGTTGTGCCGGTAGCGGTGGGCGATCCGGTCGGCGTACCGGTAGAGCGGCTTCACGGGCCGCAGGACGTGCGGGGCGACCTCCAGCATCAGCATGCCGCCCTGCGTGTGGACGCGGACGAAGACGGTGGTGACGATCTCCTCGCCCCAGCCGCCGACCCGGATCCGGAGGAAGTGGCGGCGGGTCTCGCCGCCCTCCTCGATGGAGCCCGAGCGGTGCGCCTCGAAGCCCTCCGGGGTGTACGGGGCGGCGGTGCGGGCCGGGAGGCCGTCGACGGGCAGGAAGACCACCTCGTCGATCTCCAGGTCGCGCAGCCGGTCCCGTACGGCCGCCTGGATCTGCGGCGAGCCGTGCGGGGAGGGCACGCGCAGCGCCTCCACGAGCGGGACGACGTGCCGCATGATGGCGCTGTTGTCGAGCGGTTCGGGCGCCTTGCCGTCGAGGTCCTTCCGGGGGCGCAGCTCGATGGAGAGCGACCAGGGCTCGTACGGTTCGCCGGCGCCGCAGAACGGGTCGTCGGCGCCGTACATGACCAGCCGCGCGTGCTGCTCGATCCGGATGCGGTCGCGCAGCCGGCGGGAGCGGGCGCCCTCGGCCTGCTCGGCCGGGTCGGCGCGCTGGTCGGGGAAGCGCTCCTTGGAGAGCTCCTGGGTGAGCGCGCGGGCGAACTGGCCGCGCTGGACCGCCACCGCCCAGGCCACGAGCAGCGGCACGGCGATGGTGATCCACGCCTCCAGCCGGCCGACGCCCCACACCTCCTCGGCGGCGAGCAGGGCCAGGAAGCCGAGGACCTCGCCCGCCTCGGAGAGGTCGCCGAGCAGCTCCCACCGGGACTCCTCGTCGCCCAGGGCGAGGAGCAGGAGGAACAGCGCGCCCTGGAAGAGCATGATCCGGCCGTACCAGCGCAGGAGGAAGGCGGGTACGAGGCGGTAGATCGGGGTGACGGCGGCGACGGCCCGGCCGCGGATCCAGCGGGCGATGCCGAGCACCAGGAAGGGCACGACGAGGAGGACGACCAGGCCCTTGGTGAGCGGGAACGCGACGATCCAGAGGGCCAGGACGCCCGCGGCCCAGCCGAGTTCGACGCGGCGGGCGCGCAGCGCGTGGGCGAGGACGCGGCTCGCGTCGTAGCCGAGGGAGGGGGCGGCGAAGCGCTCCTCGTGGACGTACAGCTCGTCGATGACCGCGTCGCGGAAGCCGTCGTCGAGGTACGCGCCGGCGCAGAGCAGCCGGGTCGCCTCGCTGGTGGCCGGGTGGGCGCCCGGCGGCGAAGTGCCGTGCGGTGGAGTGCCGGGCGGCGGCGTACTGGGTGGCGGCGTACTGGGTGGCTGTCCGGGCTGCTGAGGTACGAACGACTGCGCCAAGGCTCCCCCGATGGTGTGGAACTGTCCGACGCTCCCGGAGAGTTGCCCGGGAGCCGGTGGCACAGCATAGGCGAGGCGGGAGGGCCCTGTCGGCGGGAAAAACGGCGCCCCCGGTCCGTACGGTCGGTCGTACGGGCCGGGGGCGCCGGGAGTGGGGAGCAACCGGACCCGGAGGGGGCCGGGCTCGGGTGGAGCCGGACTCGGATCAGACCGGACTCGGATGAGGCCGGACTCAGATGAGGCCGAGCTCGCGGACCGCGTCGCGCTCCTCGGCGAGCTCCTGCACGGAGGCGTCGATGCGGGCGCGGGAGAAGTCGTTGATCTCCAGGCCCTGGACGATCTCGTACTTACCGTCCTTGGTGGTGACGGGGAAGGAGGAGATGAGGCCCTCGGGGACGCCGTAGGAGCCGTCCGACGGGATGCCCATGGAGGTCCAGTCGCCCTCGGCGGTGCCGTTGACCCAGGTGTGGACGTGGTCGATGGCGGCGTTCGCGGCGGAGGCGGCGGAGGACGCGCCACGGGCCTCGATGATCGCGGCGCCGCGCTTGGCGACGGTCGGGATGAAGGTGTCGGCCAGCCACGCCTGGTCGTCGACGACCTCGGCGGCGTTCTTGCCGGCGATCTCCGCGTGGAAGACGTCCGGGTACTGGGTCGCGGAGTGGTTGCCCCAGATGGTGAGGCGCTTGATGTCCTCGACGGACGCGCCGGTCTTCTGCGCCAGCTGCGACAGCGCGCGGTTGTGGTCCAGGCGGGTCATCGCGGTGAAGCGCTCGGCCGGCACGTCCGGGGCGGCGGCCTGGGCGATCAGGGCGTTGGTGTTGGCCGGGTTGCCGACGACGAGGACCTTGATGTCGTCCGCGGCGTGGTCGTTGATGGCCTTGCCCTGCGGCTTGAAGATGCCGCCGTTGGCCGCGAGCAGGTCGCCGCGCTCCATGCCCTTGGTACGGGGGCGGGCGCCGACGAGCAGCGCGACGTTGGCGCCCTCGAAGCCCTGGCTCGGGTCGTCGAAGATGTCGATGCCCTTGAGCAGCGGGAAGGCGCAGTCGTCGAGCTCCATGGCGGTGCCCTCGGCGGCCTTGACGCCCTGCGGGATCTCGAGGAGGCGCAGCTTGACCGGCACGTCCGCGCCGAGCAGGTGGCCGGAGGCGATGCGGAAGAGCAGCGCGTAGCCGATCTGGCCGGCCGCGCCGGTCACGGTGACATTCACGGGAGTGCGGGTCATGGCGATCTCCGTAAGACAGCTGGCGGTGGGGGTCCCTGCCCCTGGTGCGGGATACCCCTCTTGATCGATCGGTGTCTCGACGTGAAGAGATATCCAGCGGTCAGGCTATCCGACCCGGGCACCCCCGAACCCCCACCCCGTTGTGGTCCGGCTCACTGCCACCCGTCCGAGCGGGTGCGGTCAGCGGCCCGCCGTGCAGCGCTCGGTGCCGTCCGCGAGGGTGCCGCAGGCCCGCGCGGCCGCGCGCGGGGCGACGGCGAGCATCGGGGTGTACGCGTCGGTCTCCGCCGCCGGGTCGGCGCCCTCGGGGACGGTGGCGCGCTCGGTCGCGCCCGCGACCTCGACGGAGACGGTGTCGCCGGGGGCGGCGCCGGTGATCCGGGCCCAGGAGGCCGCGCAGGTGGCGCTGTGGCGGACCTCGACGCGGGCGGTGCCGACGCGGACGCGGTCGACGGTGACGGCGAGGGGCCCGCCGCACCCCATGGCCTCGGGGTCCCGTCCGGCGCAGTCGGCCCCGGAGCACTTCACTCCCCCGGGGAGGTCGGTACGGGGCGCGGGGCTCGGGGCGGTGGTGGTGGGCGGGGCGGCCGCGCGCCCGTCCGCGCCGTCCGTCCCGTCGCCGCCGCCGCCCAGGTCGACGAGGAGGAGGGCGGCGGTGACGACGAGCAGGGCGCCGAGGATCCCGGCGGCGTAGAGGAGCACGGTGGTGCGGCGACGGCGGGCGGGGGGCGCCCCGCCAGGAGGACGGGAGGGGGCGGGCCGGCCACCTCCCGGCGGGGGTACGGCCGCCGGGGTAGGCGCCTCCGCCGGGACGGGCGCCTCCGCCGGGCCCGGCGGGTCGACGCGCCGGATCCGCATGGTGCGGTCGTCACCGGGGAGGCCGTCACCGGGTCGGTCGGCGTGGTCAGGGAGGCTCCGGGGGGCCGGCCCCCCGGAAACACCGCCGTTCAGGCCTTCGGCGGCCGGGCCCCCGGGAACGCCGCCGCGCGGACCGCCGGTCGCGAGACCGCCGGTCGCCGGGCCGCCGGAAGCACCCCCGTACAAGGCCTCGCCCCGCGGGTCTTCCGTGCGGGGGCCTTCGGCGGCCGGGCCCCCGGGAACGCCGCCATCCACCGCTCCGGGCGCGAAGCGCCCCCTCGCGCGTTCCCACCGGGTCGCGAGGTCGGCCGGGTCCGCGCCGGTCACCTCCGCGAGGGCGATGACAGCTCCTCGGGGCATCGGCCGACGGGCGTTCAGATACGCGTCCCACACGGCGCGTTCGTGGCCGGCGCGTTCGGCGACGGCCACGACGCCGAGGCCGCTGCGGTCGATCAGCCGGCGGATCAGCTCCGTGAACGCGCGGACTTCCGGGTCGAGTTCCTCCGGAAGCGCCTTCCAGCCAGGCATGTGCGGCCCCCTCGTCCCCTGCTCTCGTCCCCTGCCCCGTCCGCCACGTCGAAGGATGGCAGCTCCGGGGGCGATGCGCGCCCCCATGAGGAGGACGAGGTACCGGAATGGTCACTTCCGTGCCACAGCGCGCCGACGGGCCTTGAACCGGCGTTGGCACGTACATGACCCTTGATCACGTCGGCGCCCGCCCTCCCACGGGGGAGAGGGCGGGCGCCGCACCGTCGTCGGAAGGGGCCGGAGGCCTACGTCACCGTCAGGTGGAGGATGTCCTCCAGGAACGGGATCCGCAGCCAGGGCCCCGGCTGCACCATGAGCGCGAGCAGCACGATCAGGCCGCCCATCACCCCGTACGTGATCATGTCGGTGAAGCGGGACCGGACCGCCAGCATGCCCACGGACGGCACCGTCCGCCGCATCACGGCGCCGAGCAGGAGCGCGGTCCCGACCAGGATCGTCCCCACGCGGAAGGACTGCGGGAACGCGTCCGCGCCCACCACGAGCAGTCCGGCCCCGGCGACGCAGAGGACCGTGAGCAGCGGCCACTGGCGCGCGGGCGCCGGGGCGGCGCCGGGCGCGGCGCGCCCGCCGCCCTCGGGGCGCGCGGTGTCGGTGGTGACGAGGGGCGGCCGTCGGCGCGGTCCGCGGCGCATCCGGAGGCTCCCGGACGCCACGTCAGAGCGCCGCGGCCGCGCGCTCGGCGGCCTCGACGACGTTGACGAGGAGCTGCGCGCGGGTCATCGGGCCCACGCCGCCCGGGTTCGGGGAGATCCAGCCGGCGACCTCGGCGACGCCCGGGTGCACGTCGCCGACGATCTTCCCCTCGGCGTTGCGCGAGACGCCGACGTCGAGGACGGCCGCGCCCGGCTTGACGTCCTCCGGCTTGATCAGGTGCGGCACGCCGGCCGCCGCGACGACGATGTCGGCGTTCCGCAGGTGCGCCGCGAGGTCCCGGGTGCCGGTGTGGCACTGGGTCACGGTCGCGTTCTCGGAGCGGCGGGTGAGCAGCAGCGGCATCGAGCGCCCGATGGTGACGCCGCGCCCGACGACCACGACCTCGGCGCCGTTGATCTCGACGCCGTGGCGGCGCAGCAGGGTGATGACGCCGTTGGGCGTGCAGGGCAGCGGGGCGGGCTCGTTGAGCACCAGGCGGCCGAGGTTGGTGGGGTGCAGCCCGTCCGCGTCCTTCTCCGGGTCCATCAGCTCCAGGACGCGGTTCTCGTCGATGCCCTTGGGCAGCGGCAGCTGGACGATGTAACCGGTGCACTCCGGGTCCTCGTTGAGCTCCCGCACGACCGCCTCGATCTCCTCCTGGGTGGCGGTGCCGGGCAGCGTGCGCTGGAGGGAGGCGATGCCGACCTCCGCGCAGTCGCGGTGCTTTCCGGCCACGTACTTCTGGCTGGCCGGGTCGTCGCCGACGAGGAGGGTGCCGAGGCCGGGCGTGACGCCCTTCTCCCCGAGGGCCGCCACACGGACGGTCAGATCGGACTTGATCGCGGCTGCGGTGGCCTTGCCATCGAGAATCTGGGCGCTCATGGAGCCATCTTCCCGGATGTCCCCCGCCTTGTTCCAATTCGCTCGCACCGAGGGCTCCGGGCCGCGGGACGGAAGGTTGCACTTGCACAACTCCGCGACGTACCGACTGGACAAGAAGTCGACGCTACGACGACGATGATCCGCGCAGTACCGCGGAAAGTGCCGGGGGGAAATCCGCTGAGATGCCGTGAAAGTCCTCCGCGCGGCCGCGTCGTCCCCGCACAGAGAAATTTCACGGAGGAATCCCGCGATGAGCTTCGGCGACCCGAACAACCCCTACGGTCAGCCCCAGGGACAGGGCCAGCAGCCCGGGTACGGCTACCCGCAGGGCCAGCAGCCCGGCTACGGCTACCCCCAGCAGGCCCCGCAGGGCGTGCCGCCGCAGCAGGGTTACGGCTACCCGGCCGCCCCGCCGGTCTCCCCGTACGCCGGTGGCGGTTACCCGGGCGCGGGCGGCTACGGGAACGTTCCGCCGCTGGCGCACTGGGGCTGGCGCGTCCTCTCCCGGCTGATCGACAGCGCCATCATGCTGGTGCCGTACTACATCCTCGCGGGCGTCGGCGCCTCGATGGGCAGCACCAGCGGCAGCAACAGCGACGGCGAGAACGGCCTCGCGGTGATCCTCACCCTGGTGGGCTTCGTCTACCTCGTCTTCATGTTCTTCTTCCAGTTCTACAAGGAGGGCGCGACGGGCCAGACGTTCGGCAAGAAGATCGTCGGCACCCGGACGCTGCGCGAGTCGGACGGCCGCCCGCTCGGCTTCGGCATGGCGTTCGTGCGCCAGCTGGCGCACTTCCTCGACGGCATCGCCTGCTACATCGGCTACCTCTGGCCGATCTGGGACTCCAAGAAGCAGACCTTCGCGGACAAGGTCTGCAGCACGCTGGTCGTCAAGGAGAACGGCTGACACCGGCCCCTTCGCGTGCGGGAGGCCCCGGACATCGACCGATGTCCGGGGCCTCCCGCACGGCCGCGGCGTTTCGCCGCCGCGCGTCACCGCCGCTTCAGGACCGCGAATCCGTCCGAGCGGTGCGTGAGCTCGTACCGGGCCCCCGGATGCAGTTGCGAAGCCAGCTGCACCGGGTCCGAGCCCTGCTGCGACCAGCCGCGCAGGTCGTAGACGAGGTAGTCGGGGTCGACGTCCCGTGAGGAGCCGGCCCAGTAGACCCGGTGGTCCGCCGTGAGGTGGGCGAGGAGCGAGACGTCCGTCTCCACGCTCGCCCCCTCCGGCACCGCGGCCACGGCGGCCCGCGCCTGCGCGACCCGCGCGTCCGCCCGGTACGTCTCCGGCTTCAGCAGCTCGCTCAGCGGCAGGTTCGCGGCGAGGACGAGCGCGACCGCCGTCGCCACCGGGACGACGACCCTCCCGTACGAGACGAGCCAGGCGCGCGGCGAGGTGCGCACCGCGCGGGCGCCGTCCACGAGGGCCAGGAAGACGACCGGCATGAGGATCGCGCTGTAGTGCCAGAGCATCCCCCAGTGGTTGGGGTCCTGGGAGAGGAAGCGCCAGCCCAGGGTCGGCAGGACGAGCAGGAGCAGCGGGGAGCGCAGGGCGAGGAAGCCGGTGATCGCGAGCAGGTGGAGGACCATCTCCCAGCGCTCGCCCGAGGCGAGGGCGTCGCCGACGACCTGCCCGAAGGAGGTGCCGGTCCCCTCGCCCGTCTTCTCCAGCTTCGACCAGTAGTCGTACTGGCCGAGGCTGCTCGCCGCCGGGATCAGGACCAGGACCGTGAGGGCGAAGGCGGCGACGCCGAAGCCGGCCAGGGCGGCGCCGAGCTGTCGGGCGCCCTTGAGGAAGAGGACCGCGCCGACCATGGCGACGGTGAGCCCCATGTCCTCCTTGACCAGGACGAGCGGGGCGGACCAGGCGGCGGCCGCCGTCCAGCGGCCCAGGACCAGGGCCCGGCAGGTCAGGGCGAGCAGCGGGACGGCGAAGGCGATCTCGTGGAAGTCGGACTTCACCGCCTCCTGGAGCCCCCAGGAGAGCCCGTACGCGATCGCGAGCCCGAGGCCGGCGGCCCGGCTGCCGAGCACCTGCTGCGCGGTGCGGCCGACGACGACGGCGGAGGCGGCGAAGAGCGCGGCCTGCGCGAAGAGCAGGGCGACCGGCGAGGGCCAGATCCAGTACAGCGGCGCGAGCAGGGCGGTGACCGGGCTGAAGTGGTCCCCGAGGATCGGGAAGCCGGGCCCCTTTATGTCGACGACCGGCGCCCGGAGCTCGGCGTACGCGCGGACGGACTGCCCGAAGATCCCGAGGTCCCAGGAGGGGGTCCGGAAGTGCGCGTACTGCACCCAGGAGTACAGGAAGTAGAGGACGCACAGGACGCCCGCGACGATCAGGTACGGACGGAGGGGCGCGGGGGCGAGGCCGTCCGGCGCTCCGGAGCCGCCCGATTCGGGGGAGACGGCGGGAGCGGGGACGCCGGCGGCGGGGGTGCCCGCGACGGCCTCCTCGGGGGACTTGTTCCCTACGTCCAACATCACGTCCCCATTACCGGCGGCCGACAGAAGAGCAACCCATTAGACCAGAGACCACCCGTTCGGCCGATCGATCGATCGGCCGAACGGGTGGTCCGCTCACCTGCCGACGGCTCAGTGGAAGAAGTGGCGGGTGCCGGTGAAGTACATCGTCACGCCGGCCTTCCGCGCCGCCTCGACGACCAGCTCGTCACGCATCGAGCCGCCGGGCTGCACGACCGCCTTCACGCCGGCCGCGGTGAGGATCTCCAGGCCGTCCGGGAAGGGGAAGAAGGCGTCGGAGGCGGCGTACGAGCCGCGCGCCCGCCCCTCGCCCGCCCGCTCGACGGCCAGCTTCGCGGAGTCGACGCGGTTGACCTGGCCCATGCCGACGCCGACCGAGGCGCCGTCCTTGGCGAGCAGGATCGCGTTGGACTTGACCGCGCGGCAGGCCTTCCAGGCGAAGGACAGCTCGGCCAGCTCCTCGGCGGAGAGGGCGTCGCCGGTCGCCAGGGTCCAGCTCGCCGGGTCGTCGCCGTCGGCCTGGAGGCGGTCGGTGACCTGGAGGAGGGCGCCGCCGTCGATCGCCTTGACCTCGGCCGGGTTGGCCGGGGCGCCCTCGGCGCGCAGCACGCGGATGTTCTTCTTCCTGGCCAGGACCTCGACCGCGCCGTCCTCGTAGGCCGGGGCGACGATGACCTCGGTGAAGATCTCCGCGATCTGCTCGGCCAGCTCGACCGTCACCGGGCGGTTGACGGCGATGACGCCGCCGAACGCGGACGCCGGGTCGCAGGCGTGCGCCTTGCGGTGGGCCTCGGCGACGTCGGCGCCGATCGCGATGCCGCACGGGTTGCCGTGCTTGATGATCGCGACGCAGGGCTCGTCGTGGTCGTACGCGGCCCGGCGCGCGGCGTCGGTGTCCGTGTAGTTGTTGTAGGACATCTCCTTGCCGTGGAACTGCTCGGCCTCGGCGAGGCCGCCCGTCCCGTCGACGTAGAGCGCGGCGCCCTGGTGCGGGTTCTCGCCGTACCGCAGGACGTTCTTCCGCTCGTAGGTGGCGCCCAGGAAGTCCGGGAAGCCGCTGTCGTCGGCCGCCGCGTACTCGTCGGCGAACCAGGAGGCCACGGCCACGTCGTACGCGGCGGTGTGCCGGAAGGCCTCGGCGGCGAGCCGCTTGCGGGCGGTCAGGTCGAAGCCGCCGCCCTGGACGGCGGCGAGCACGTCGGCGTACCGCTCGGGGCTGGTGACGATCGCCACGGACGGGTGGTTCTTGGCCGCGGCGCGGACCATCGACGGGCCGCCGATGTCGATCTGCTCGACGCACTCGTCCGGGGTGGCGCCGGAGGCGACCGTCTCGCGGAACGGGTAGAGGTTCACGACGACCAGGTCGAACGGCTCCACGCCCAGCTCGGCGAGCTGTTCGCGGTGCGACTCCAGGCGCAGGTCGGCGAGGATGCCGGCGTGCACGCGCGGGTGCAGGGTCTTGACGCGCCCGTCCAGACACTCGGGGAAGCCGGTCAGCTCCTCGACCTTGGTGACGGGAACCCCGGCGGCGGAGATCCTCCCGGCGGTGGAGCCGGTGGAGACGAGCTCGACACCGGCCTCGTGCAGACCGCGGGCCAGCTCTTCGAGCCCCGTCTTGTCGTAGACGCTGACCAGCGCGCGGCGGATGGGCTTAACGGTGTCCGTGTTCACCGACATGAACCTTTCGTCCCTCAATGCGGTAGCCGTGCCGGGCGAGACGCCCCACGACGTCGACGAGCAGCGAGCGCTCGACTTCCTTGATGCGCTCGTGCAGAGCGGTTTCATCGTCCGTCTCCCGCACCTCGACCACGCCCTGGGCGATGATCGGGCCGGTGTCGACGCCGTCGTCGACGAAGTGGACGGTGCACCCGGTGACCTTCGCGCCGTAGGCGAGGGCGTCACGCACCCCGTGGGCACCGGGAAAACTGGGCAGCAGGGCCGGGTGGGTGTTGACGACCCGGCCGTCGAAGCGGGCGAGGAACTCCTTGCCGACGATCTTCATGAAGCCGGCCGAGACGACGAGGTCGGGCTCGTACGCGGCCGTGGCCTCCGTCAGGGCGCGGTCCCACTCCTCGCGGCTCGCGTGGTCCTTCACCCGGCACACGAAGGTGGGGAGCCCGGCGCGCTCGGCGCGCTCCAGACCGGCGATCCCGTCGCGGTCGGCGCCGACCGCGACGATCCCGGCGCCGTACCCCTCGGGGTCGGCGGCGACGGCGTCGAGGAGGGCCTGCAGGTTGGTACCGGAACCGGAGACCAGGACGACGAGGCGGGCGGCAGCCACTGGGTCACTCTTTCCGTGGTGTTTGTGCGGTCGTACGAACGAATCGTGCCGCTCGATACGGGGAACCCTACGAATGGCTCGACCGTCAGCAACGATACCGGCACACCGGACGGCCCCCACGGGACGGGGGCGGAGCCGGGCGGTAGCGTCAGGGTCCCGGGCCGGACCCGGTCGGGGGACCGGGCGACACGCAGACAGCACGAGTCAGCACGAGACAGCAGCGGAGACCACGGGTGCGGCCGTGGTCGAGACGACAGAGGGAAGACGTTCAGCAGATGCCGGAACGCCAGTCCACGGACGACAACAACCCGTTCGCGCCGCCGCCCGAGGGCCGGCCGGACCAGCCGTGGCAGCCGCGGCGCCCGGAGGGCCAGGACGACGACGCGTCCGGGGCCCCGGATCCGTCGGGCCCGTCCGACGGCCGCTGGAGCCCGCGCCAGCCGGGCCCCTCCCAGGACGGCTTCGGCCGCGGACCCGAGCGCCAGGGCGGCCAGGACGGGCCGGGTCAGGGCGGATCCGGGCGCGGCCCGGGGCTCCGCTGGGACCCGAAGGACCCGGCGCAGCGGCGGGCGCGGTACGCGATCCTCGCCGGCATGTGGGGCTTCTTCTTCGCCCTCTTCGAGATCCCCGAGCTGGCGCTGCTCCTCGGCGCCCTCGGCCTCTACTGGGCGATCAGCTCGCTGCGCACCAAGCCGGAGCAGGACGGGCCGCGGGCGGTGGACGGGACCGGCGGCGAGGCCGGTGCGGTGTCGCCGACGTCACAGCCGGCGTCCCAGTCCTCGGGACGGACCCCGGGGCAGGGCGCCTCTCCGGCGACCGCCCCGCTGCGCGCGATGCGGACGGCCGCGATCAGCGGTCTGGTCGCGTCGAGCGTGGCCCTGGCGATCGTGGCGGGCGCCTTCACCATGCAGCTCGTCTACCGCGACTTCTACGAGTGCCGCGACGACGCCCTCACCCAGGCGGGCCGGCTGGCCTGCAACGACCTCCTGCCGAAGCCGCTGCGGGCGGGCTTCGGGGTCCGGGAGTAGTCGGGTCCGGCGGGTCTATTCGCCCGGCTGCGGCTCCGGCCTCGGCTGCGGATGCGACTGCGGCCGGGGCTTCGGGGAGGGCTCCCAGGCCGCCGGGAGGAAGTCGTACGGCTCGTAGCCGGTGTCGCCGAAGGGGTCGCCGTACGAGCCGCCGTACGCGCTCCCGTACAGGTCGTCGTACACGTCCCCGTGCGAGCCGCCGCCGGGGGACGGCGTCCCGGGCGCCGCTCCGGTCCGCCGGAGGCGGCCGCTCTTCAGCAGGCTCGGGCTCCGGGCCGGGAGCCACTTCCGCTTCCGCTTCCGGGAGGGCTCCCGGCCGTCGGTCGTCTCCGCCCCCGTTTCCTCGAAGGCCGGAGCGTCCGGAGCGTCCGGCGCGGGAGCCGGAGCCGGTACGCGCTCCGGGCGCGGGGAGCGGCGGCCCCAGGCCCGTGCCCCCAGAGCGGCCGGGACGCCCACGCAGGCCCCCCACAGCACCGCCGCCGCGCCCGTCTGCCACCACACCGGGCCGAACGCCGACAGCCGGCCGGAGCCCAGCGGGCCGCCCGCCGCCCCCGCGAGGGCGGCGACGGCCGTCCCGCACGCCCCGGCCGCGCCCAGGACCGCCAACGCCGTGTCCCGGGCCGTCCAGGTCCGCGCCGAGCGGCCCACCCGGTGCCCCAGGACCACGGCCGCGACCAGCGGGACCGCCGCGGCCGACCAGTGGAGCCAGGCGCCGCGCCCCTCGGCGGGCACGGCGGCCAGGAGCGGGAAGGGCGGTACGGCCGGGTCCCCGGCGAGGCCCAGCGGGGTCGCGAGGGCGCCCGTGCCGAGGGCGAAGCCGGGCCCGAGGCCGTACGCGGCCCCCCACACGGCGGCGTTCGGCAGCAGTGCCAGGACGAGCAGCAGGACCACGGCCCGTCCCGACCACTCCCCCGCCAGGCCCAGGAAGGCGGCCTGCGCCCGGCTCGCGTGCCAGGCCGTCGAGACCGCCGCGGCCGTCGCGCCGCCGACGAGGAGCGTCACGAGCCCGAGCCCCGTCGCGCGCGCGAGGACCGCCCACCGCTGCCCGGGGAAGGGGCGGCCGAGCGCCGTCCAGACCCCCGCCCCCGCCGCGCCGGCGACGACGACGGGCGGCCAGAGCCCCGCCGTGACCAGGTCGGCGGGGAACGGACCGCTCTCGCTGTAGAGCACGACCGCCGCCGTGACCAGCAGGTATCCCCCGGCGACCGAGGCGGCCGCGCCGCTCGGGGAGGGGCGCGGCCGGTCCCGGGCCCCGACGCCCGGATCGAGGGTGTCGCGGGCGGCCCGGTGGACGAGCCAGACGGGCAGGACGGTCAGGAGGAGCGGGACGACGCCGAGGGGCGCGGGCAGGCCGGAGAGGGTGTCCGTACGGATCAGGTCCACGCCGTGGGCGAGCAGCCAGAGCCCGGCGGCGGCGTGGAGGACGTCGCCGGGGCCGCCGTCGGGGAACGGGGAGCTGACCCAGGCCGCGATCACCAGGACCGCGAGGGCGCCGAGGCCGAGTCCGGCGGCGGCCCCGCCCCGGACGCAGGCGGCGGCGAGGGCGGCGGAGCGCCCGCCCTGGACCAGGGGTTGCTCGGTCACGTGGGTCACGGGGCCATGCTCCCAACGACACGCGCTTTCGCCGCGTAACAGGCAAACATCCGTTGTGTCGCTCAAGATACGTTTATGTACTTTTCCGCCCAGAGAAGCTCTGCGGGAGGTCGACGCCCATGAGCCGGAGCACCGCGGATTCCCCTTCCTCCGTCACCCTGCCGGCCCCCGGGGAGCGGCGCAGGTTGCGCGAGGCCCTCGCCCTGAGCGAGGAGCAGGTCGCCGAGGCCGTGGGCGTCACGAAGGCCACGGTCAAGGCGTGGGAGGCCGGGCGTTCGGCGCCCCGGGGCCGCAAGCGCGAGGCGTACGCGAGGCTGCTCGGCGCGTGCGGGCCCGACGGGGCGCCCCCGTCCACGTCCCCGAAGCCCGGTGGGCGTACGGAGGCCCGGCGGACGGAAGCACCGGGAGCGGAGGCGCGGCAGGCGGAAGCCCCGCGCCCGGCGGCCGGAGCGGAAGCGGCGCCCGCGGCCAAGACGTCGGAGAAGGCGTCGAAGAAGACGTCGGAGAAGGCGTCGGAGGCGGCGGAGACGGCCGTGTCCGGGGCCGCTCTCACTCCTTCGGCCCCCTCCTCCCCGGTTTCCTCCCCGCCGCCCGCCGTCCCGGCCGGTGACGGGGTCTCCATGCCGGCGGAGCGCCTGAAACCGGGCGCTCCGGAGCCGGAGGCCGCGGAACCGGCCGAGGGCCCCGCCGTGCCGGGCCTCACCCCCGAGGAGGCGTTCGACGCGCTCTACGCGCACGCCGCGCCCGGCCTCGTCCACCAGACGTACCTGCTCACCGGGCGCCGGGCGCTCTCCCGCGAGGCCGTCGAGCGCGCCTTCCAGCAGGCGTGGCAGCGCTGGCCCGAGGTCGCGGTCGACGCGGACCCGGTGGGCTGGCTGCGGGCGACGGCGTACGAGTACGCCCTCTCCCCCTGGCACCGGCTGCGCCGCGCCCACAAGCACCCCGACGCCCCGCCGGCCGAGGCGGGCCGCGGGGAGCGGGAGCTGCTCTCCGCGCTGCTCGAACTGCCGCCGGCGTACCGCCGCACCGTGCTGCTCTACGACGGGCTCGGCCTCGACCTGCCGGACACGGCGGCCGAGACGGAGGCGAGCACCCCCGCCGCCGCCAACCGGCTGCTGCACGCGCGCACGGTCCTCGGGCGGCGGGACCCCGACCTCGCCGACACCGAGGAGCTGCACCGGCGGCTGAACGCGCTGGTCACGGAGGTGCCGGAGGCGGCGCTCCCGGCGGCGCGCGCGGTCCGGACCGGCAGCGAGCGCCGGATCCGCGCCTGGACGCGGGCGGTGGTCGGCGTGACGGCCGTCCTCGTCGTGATGACCGGCGTCACGGCGGTGACCGCGCCGACCCGCTACATCCCGGTGAACGCCCCCGGCGAGACCGTCAACGGGGTGCCGGTGCGCGGCGGCCCGGAGAAGCTCAGGCCCGAGGACCTGAAGCTCCGCGACCGGCTGCGCTCCGAACCGAACCCGGGCCCCGAACGGCTGGTCCCGGTGGCCGGATAGCCGCCCGGCCCCGCCTCGTACGCGAGTGGGCCCCGCACCGTCCCCGTACGCGAGTGGGCCCCGCCGCCGCCCGGTTTCCCGGGAGGGGGCGGGGCCCACTCGCTGTGCGGTGGCGGCGTCAGCCCGCGAGGATCGCGCGCGCCAGCTTGGCCGTCTCGGTCGGCGTCTTGCCGACCTTGACGCCCGCGGCCTCCAGGGCCTCCTTCTTCGCCTGGGCGGTGCCGGAGGAGCCGGAGACGATGGCGCCGGCGTGGCCCATGGTCTTGCCCTCGGGCGCGGTGAAGCCCGCGACGTAGCCGACGACCGGCTTGGTGACGTTGGCCTTGATGAAGTCGGCCGCACGCTCCTCGGCGTCGCCGCCGATCTCGCCGATCATCACGATCAGGTCGGTCTCCGGGTCGGCCTCGAAGGCCGCCAGGGCGTCGATGTGCGTGGTGCCGATGACCGGGTCGCCACCGATGCCGACGGCGGACGAGAAGCCGATGTCGCGGAGCTCGTACATCATCTGGTACGTCAGCGTGCCGGACTTCGAGACCAGGCCGATGCGGCCCGGCTTCGTGATGTCGCCCGGGATGATGCCGGCGTTGGACTGGCCCGGGGTGATGAGACCGGGGCAGTTCGGGCCGATGATGCGGGTCTTGTTGCCCTTCGCCTGCGCGTACGCCCAGAAGGCGGCGGAGTCGTGGACGGCGATGCCCTCGGTGATGACGACCGCGAGGGGGATCTCGGCGTCGATGGCCTCGACGACGGCGGCCTTCGCGAACGCCGGCGGGACGAAGAGGACCGAGACGTCGGCGCCGGTCTCCTTCATCGCCTCGGCGACGGAGCCGAAGACCGGGACCTCGGTGCCGTCGAAGTCGACGGTCGTGCCGGCCTTGCGCGGGTTCACGCCGCCGACGATGTTGGTGCCGTCACCCAGCATGAGCCTGGTGTGCTTCATGCCCGTGGCACCGGTCATGCCCTGGACGATGACCTTGCTGTCCTTGGTCAGGAAGATAGCCATGGTGTTCTGACCTCGTCCCTTACTTCGCAGCCGCGAGCTCGGCGGCCTTGTCGGCCGCGCCGTCCATGGTGTCCACACGCTGCACGAGCGGGTGGTTCGCGTCCGACAGGATCTTGCGACCCAGCTCCGCGTTGTTGCCGTCGAGGCGCACGACCAGCGGCTTGGTGACCTCTTCGCCCTTGGAGGCGAGGAGCTCCAGGGCCTGGACGATGCCGTTGGCGACCTCGTCACAGGCGGTGATGCCACCGAAGACGTTGACGAACACGGACTTGACGTCCGGGTCGCCCAGGATGATCTCCAGGCCGTTCGCCATGACCTCGGCGGAGGCGCCGCCGCCGATGTCGAGGAAGTTGGCCGGCTTCACGCCGCCGCCGTTCGCCGATGTGTACGCCTCACCGGCGTACGCGACGACGTCCAGGGTCGACATGACCAGACCGGCACCGTTGCCGATGATGCCGACCTCGCCCTCGAGCTTGACGTAGTTGAGGTTCTTGGCCTTGGCCGCGGCCTCGAGCGGGTTGGCCGCGGCCTTGTCCTCGAGCGCCTCGTGGTCGGGCTGGCGGAAGTCGGCGTTCTCGTCGAGGGACACCTTGCCGTCCAGGGCCAGGATGCGGCCGTCCTTGGTCTTCACCAGCGGGTTGACCTCGACGAGGAGCGCGTCCTCGGCGACGAAGGTCTTCCACAGGGTGACCAGGGCCTCGGCAACGCCCTCGGCCACGTCGGCCGGGAACTTCGCCAGGGCCACGATCTCGCGGGCCTTCTCGATGCTCACGCCGTCGACGGCGTTGACCGGGACCTTCGCGAGGGCCTCGGGGGTCTTCTCCGCGACCTCCTCGATGTCCATGCCGCCCTGCACCGACGCCATCGCGAGGAAGGTGCGGTTGGTGCGGTCGAGGAGGTACGAGACGTAGTACTCCGCCTCGATCTCCGGGGACAGCTCGGCGATCATCACCTTGTGGACCGTGTGGCCCTTGATGTCCATCCCGAGGATGTCCGTCGCGCGGGCGACGGCCTCGTCCGGGTTCGCCGCCAGCTTCACGCCGCCGGCCTTGCCGCGGCCGCCGACCTTCACCTGCGCCTTGACGACCGACTTGCCGCCAAGACGCTCGGTGGCCTCGCGCGCCGCCTCAGGCGTGTCGATGACTTCACCGGCCAGCACCGGTACACCGTGCTTGGCGAAGAGGTCCCTCGCCTGGTACTCGAACAGGTCCACGCGCGTCCGTCCCTTTTCTGATGATCGCGGTTCGTTGTCTGCGTGGGCGTGCCGCGAAGGGCAACGTGACTGCTCTGTCACAAGGGAGGCGTACACGGTGTCCGTGGACGCGGCATGTCCGTCTCGCAGGTTATCGCCGTGTGCCGTGGGTCCCTAAATCGCAGATCACAGGAGAGCGGTGATACGGGTCACAGACCGTAGGGGCGGCGGGACGGGCCGCGGGGGGCGCGGGAGGGCCGCCCGCGGCGGTCGTGGCAGGCGGGGCCCGGGGTTCCGGCCGCTCACGGCGCGCGGGGCGGCGGAGTGAGGGCCGTCCGGGGGGCGCTGTGATATGGAACTCAGTCGCTCTCCGTCCACTCGTGCGGGTGGTCCGCGGCGACGGATTCCGCACCCCGGGGCGCCTCCGGGATCAGGCGGCGGGTATCGGCAGGGGGCGCCTCTCCAGGGCGGCCGCCATGATCTCCGGGAAGAGGTCGGGGGTGCAGGCGAAGGCCGGGACGCCGAGCGCGGCGAGCGCCGCCGCGTGGTCGCGGTCGTGGGCGGGGGTGCCCTCGTCGGAGAGCGCGAGCAGGGCCACGAACTGCGTGCCGGAGGCCTTCATCGCCGCGACCCGCCCGAGCATCTCGTCGCGGATGCCTCCCTCGTACAGGTCGCTGACGAGGACGACGACGGTGTCGGCGGGGCGGGTGATGCCCGCCTGGCAGTGGGCGAGGGCGCGGTTGATGTCGGTGCCGCCGCCGAGCCGGGTGCCGAAGAGGACGTCGACCGGGTCGCCGAGCCGGTCGGTCAGGTCGACGACGGCGGTGTCGAAGACGACGAGCCGGGTGGCGATCGTCCGCATCGAGGCGAGCACCGCGGCGAAGACGGAGGCGTGGACGACGGAGGCCGCCATGGAGCCGGACTGGTCGACGCAGAGCACGACCTCCTTGCGCACCCCCCGGGCGGCGCGGGCGTGGCCGACGAGCCGCTCGGGGACGACCGTGCCGTGCTCGGGCAGGTGGTTCTTGAGGTTGGCGCGGATGGTGCGGTCCCAGTCGATGTCCCGGTGGCGGGGCCGGGCGGTCCGGGCGGAGCGGTCGAGCGCGCCGGTGAGGGTGGCGCGGGTGCGGGCGGCGAGGCGCCTCTCCAGGTCGTCGACGACCTTGCGCACGACGGCGCGGGCGGTCTCCCGGGTCGTCTCGGGCATGGCCTCGCGGAGGGAGAGGAGGGTGCCGACGAGGTGCACGTCGGGCTCGACGGCCTCCAGCATCTCGGGCTCCAGGAGGAGGGTGGCGAGACCGAGCCGGTCGATCGCGTCGCGCTGCATGACCTGGACGACGGAGGCGGGGAAGTACGTGCGGATGTCGCCGAGCCAGCGGGCGACGGAGGGCGCGGAGGCGCCGAGCCCGGCCGTGCGGCCCCGCCCGGCGGCGTCCCGGCCCCGGTCGCGGTCCCGGTCGCGGTCGCGGTCGTCCGGGCTCCGGCCGTAGAGGGCGGTGAGGGCCCTGTCCACGGCGGCGTCGGTCCCGGTGAGCGCGCGCCCGGTGCCGTCGGCGTCGTCCCCGCCGAGGACGAGCCGCCAGCGGCGCAGCCGCTCGTCGGCGGGGAGGGCGGGCGTGGGGGGCGTGGAGG
>NZ_LGEG01000056.1 GCF_001280125.1 Streptomyces sp. NRRL F-6492 | reverse complement strand
GTCTCGGACAGGTCGGGGTGGAGGGTGCGGTGGGTGCCGGGCCGGTAGGCGCCCGCGACCCCCTCCGCGCCCGCGCCGGTCTCGGCGCCGAGGATGCGGGCGACCTCGTCCGGTTCGCCCGCGGCCCAGTCGGCGGCGCGGAGCAGGACGGCGAGGAAGCGGGCCACGAGGCCGGGGTGCTCGTCCAGGAGGTCCTGGTGCACGGTGAGGGGGCGGGGAGTGCCGTTGTTGACGCGGTGCGCGGGGTCGGGCAGCTCGTCGAGCTCGACGGCCACCTCGGCGCCCGCGCGCCGGGCGGCCTCGACGGCGAGGGCCCCCTTCACGTAGACGGCGTCGGCCTCGCCCCGGCGCAGGGCGTCCAGTTCGGCGGCCCACTGGCCCTCGTGCCCGTCGGCGGGCACGTCGACGAGGACGGCGTCGGCGAGTGCGTACCCCGCCGAGGCGAGGACGCCCTCGAAGCCGCGCAGGGCCATCGCGCGCCAGAAGTCGATGGGGACGGAGTGGCGGGGCACGGCGAGCCGGAGTCCGCGCAGGGCGGCGGCGCCGCGCACCGGGGAGCCGGGGGCGACGAGGACCGCCTGTCGCTCCTCGATCCAGGTGAGTCCGACGAGCCGGGTGCGCTCGCCCCGTGAACGGGCCCACAGGGCGGGCACGTTGCCGCCCTCGCGGAAGAGGCCGGGAAGGGCGTGGGTGAAGTGGGTGGCGCGGTCGGCGCCGGGTTCGGCGTCCTGGAGCGAGCGGACGGCGATGCCGTCGGCCGCGAACTCCCCGGCCAGCCAGCCCCGGTCGGCGGCGACGCCGGTGGCGGTGGGGACGGGGCAGCGGGTGAACCAGAGCGTGTCGGGAACGCGGGCGTGCGTCATGGAGGGCTTCCCGGGGTGTGGTGGGTCGAGGGGGCGGCGGTGGGCGCGGAGGCGCCGGGGAACCGCTCCGGCTCGGAGGGAGGGGGCGGCCCCGGCGGTCGGCGGATGCCGGAACAGGGGCTTTTCGGCCACGCCCCGGCGGGCGGCGGACGTCGGCGGACGGAGGCCCGGCGGACCGGAGGCGCACCGGACGAAGGTGTCGCCGGACGAAGAGGTCGCCGGACGAAGGTGTCGCGGACGAAGGTGTCGCCGGCCGGAGCCGTCACCGGTGTGTCGCGCCGGGGACGGTCGGTGGCGGCCGGTGCCGGCCGCCGGTCGCGTCAGCGACAGGTGGCGCCCGCGACGCGGGCCAGATCGATGTGGCGGCGGCGGGTGAGCCCGAGCGGGACGGGGGAGGCGGCGGGCGCGCATCGTGTCGTACGGCGTCCGTTCGTCACCGGCCCTGCTCCCTTCCGCTCGGTACCGCCGTGGTGCTGCGTTGGCCGGAACCTTGCCATGGAAGTCCGACCGCCCACAACTCGTCTCCCACCATGTGGGATTGCTCGTGAACGGAGTGTTTCCGACCTCGCGGGGCCGCTGATTCGGCTCCCGCCATGTGGGAGCGTGGGAGCCCGATCACCCACGGGGAGCGAACCCTATGACGACCGAGGCCGGCATCGTCCGTCCCCCGGCGGGCGCCCAGGCGGTCCGCCGCGCACTGGACGTGCTGCACTGTTTCCACGACAACGGGCCCGATCTGAGCGCCTCCGAGCTCGCGCGGCGGCTCGGGCTCTCCACCTCCACGGCGCACCGGCTCGCCCGGACGCTGCTCGGCGCGGGCTTCCTCGAACAGGACGCCAGGACGGCCCGCTACCGGCTCGGTCCGGCGATGACGGAGCTGGGCCGCCTCTCGTACCACCAGCGGGGGCTGCACCTGGCGGCGCCCGAGCTGTCCGACCTGGCCGAGCGGACGGGCGCGACGGCCGACCTGGCGCTGCGCAGCGGTCCGCACGTCGTGATCGTGGCGGGCGGCTCGGTGACCCCGAAGGTGGGCCTGCGCAGGCCGCTGCACTCGACGGCGCTCGGGAAGGTGCTGCTGGCGTGGCCGAGGGCGGGCGAGGGCGGACCGCGCTCCCTGCCGCCGCTGTACGCGTTCACCGAGCGGACCATCGTCGAACCGCCGCTGCTCGCGGCCGAGTTGGAGCGCGTACGGGAGGCGGGGTACGCGCTCAACGACGGCGAGTCGGCCCACGGGGTGCGGACCGTGGCCGTGCCGGTCCTGGAGCGGGCGGGTCACGCGCGGTTCGCGCTCGCGCTCCGGGGGACCCCGGAGCTGATCACCGACGAGCGACTGGACTGGTACCTGGCGCAGGCGCGGGCGACGGCGCGGGCCCTGGAGGTGCTGCTCCTCGCCCCGGGAGAGCGGCGCGGCTTCGACGAGGGCGCCTGAGGGGGCCCGACGAGAATTCCGCACGGTCGTGCGTTCAGTACGATGGAGGCATGAGCGGCAGCACCGGCGGTACGGGGACGAAGACGGACGGGCGCGTCGAGCGCGGCAACCAGACCCGGCGCCTCGTGCTCGGCCGGACGATGGACATCGCCTCGGTCGAGGGCCTCGAAGGCCTGTCCCTGGGGCGGATCGCGACCGAGCTGGGCCTGAGCAAGAGCGGTGTCTTCGCCCTCTTCGGCTCCAAGGAGGAGCTCCAGCTCGCCACGGTCAGGGCCGCCGTCTCCGTCTTCTCCCGCCGGGTGGTCGGCCCCCTGCGGGACGTGCCGCCGGGGGCCGTGCGGGTGCGCGAGCTGTGCGGGAACTGGCTGGCGTACTCCTCGGAGCGGGTCTTCGAGGGCGGCTGCTTCTTCTACGCGGCCTCCGCCGAGTTCGACGCCCGTACGGGCCCGGTGCACGACGCCGTCGCCCGGGCCCGCCACGACTGGACCGCGTACGTGGAGCGGACCCTGTCGGAGGCGCGCGCCGCCGGGGAGCTCGCGGCGGACCTGGACGTGGAGCAGCTGGCCTTCGAGGTGATCGCCCTGATGGAGGCGGCCAACGCGCACTCGGTGCTGTTCGGCGAGCCCGGGGCGTACGGCCGGGCCGAGCGGGGCATCGCGGCGCGGCTGGGCGCCTCGGCCACGGACCGGGGCCGGGAGGCCCTCGCCTCCGCGTGACCCCTCCCCCCGCCGCCCGGCGGCGGTTCAGCCGGCGGCCACCCGCTCCCCCGGCGCCCCCGCGAGCGGGGCCGTCACGAACTCCACGGTCCCGGCGACGACGTCCGGGTCCTTCAGGATGCGGCGGTGGCCGAGGCCTCGGGTGACGACGAGCCGGGCGCGGTCGCCGTGGGCGCGCGCGAGCAGGCGCGACTGGGACGGGGGCGTCATGTCGTCGTCCTCGTCGTGGAAGAACAGGGCGGGCGCGCCGAGCCGTTCGGGCTCGTGGTCGGCCTCGAAGCGGGCCCAGACGCCGGGCTCGTCCGGCGCGAGCCGGCGTTCCACGTGGCCGCGAAGGGCCCGGACCACCCGCTCGTCCACGCCGAGGCGCTCCCGGAAGCCCGTCGTGAGGAAGGCGAAGGAACCGACCGCGCCGAGGCCGGTGAAGCGCGCCGTGCGCACGCCGTCCCGCAGGGCGAAGAGGGACGCGAGGACGCCGAAGGAGTGGGCGACGACGGCGTCGAAGTCGCCGTGCCGGACGTGCAGCCGCCGGATGACCTCCCGGTACTCGATGATGTTCGACGCCCGGCCCGGGGAGTCGCCGTGGCCGGGCGCGTCGAAGGCGACCGGGCTGCAGCCGCGCGCGAGCAGTGCTTCGGCGAAGGCGCCGAGGCGGGAGGCGCGCGAGGACCAGCCGTGGACGAGCAGGACGGGCCGCAGGCCGTCGCCCCACTCGTAGGTGACGACGTCCTTGCCCCGGACGCGGAGGTGTCCGACGCGGGCGGCGGCCATGATCGCCCGCTCGTCGGGCTTCACCCGGGCCCGGCCGAGCGGGCGGACGAAGAAGTGGAAGGCCACGCGGCCGGCCGGGCCCGGAGCGACGCGGGCGGCGGTGTTCAGGAAGGTGCGGACGAGTGGGGCCATCGGACGCATGGCGGATCTCCTCGGTGACCTGGGTGTGAAAAAATACTAGCACGACCGTTCGTGTTGTTTTTATGACAGGCGAGGCGGCCCGTTCGACGGCGTGCCCGACCGCACCGAGGGGCGGGAGCGCGAGCACATACCCCACCCGCTCCGAAAGACTCCGGACCGACGAGTGAGATCCTTCACACTCCATCAGAAATGGATCTTCCCCAACGACCCCTTGTGGATCTCGCGTTCGCCGAACGCGCGGCCGATACGCGGAGAAGGCGCGCGGACCGCCGACGTCCTCCGGCCCCCGCACCTGCGGGAACGCCGCCCGGAAGATCACCCTTCGCGCCCGGTCCGCTCCCCCGGCGTCCGCGCGGACCGCCGGCGGCGCCCGTGGCCGTCACCGTCCCGCGACGTCTCCGTACCCGAACCCGCGACGCCATCCGGTACGTATGGGGGAGAGACTCTTCCGTACCCTTCCCGGACCCACTAGGACTGACCCGTGATCACCTCGCCCTCGCGCCTCGTACCCGTTCCGATCCCCGACCGCGTGGCCGCGATGATCGGCGCCTGTCTGCCGCTGCACGTCCTCCAGGCCGAGGTCGACGCGGACTGCGCGGCGCGCGAGGTCTACCGGTTCCGGGGGCCGCTCTGCGCGGAGGACCGGGCCGACCGCGAGCACGCCCTCGCGGCGCTCGCGCGGGCCAACAAGATCCTCGCCAAGCACCACCCCGAGCTGCCCGTCACCCCCTGACGCGAAGCCCCGTCGAAGCCCCGAAGGGGCCCTCGGGGGGCCGTGACGGGACCGTGCCGGAGCGACACCTGTCCGGCCGTCCCCCACATGCGTGGGGGCGGGGCCGGTGTGACGCTGCCAGGGTGACCACGACCAGCGACGCAGCGCCCGCGCCCCCGGCCGCCACCGAACCGCCCGTGCTCGACGGGCGCCGCCGCAACATCGTCTTCGGCACGATCGTGCTGGGCGTCCTCCTCGCCGCCCTCGACCAGACGATCGTCGGCACCGCCCTGCCGACGATCGTCTCGGACCTGGGCGGCGCCGCCCACATGTCGTGGGTGGTCACCTCGTACCTGCTGGCCGAGACCGTCGCGACCGTCCTCGTCGGCAAGTTCGGCGACCTCTTCGGCCGCAAGGTGGTCTTCCAGATCTCCGCGGTCGTCTTCATCACCGGCTCGTTCCTCTGCGGACTGGCCACCGACATGACGCTGCTCATCGTCTGGCGCGGCCTCCAGGGCATCGGCGCCGGCGGTCTGATGGTCACCTCGATGGCGCTCATCGCGGACGTGATCCCGCTGCGCGAGCGCGGCAAGTACCAGGGCGCGATCGGGGCCGTGTTCGGCGTCTCCACCGTCGTCGGCCCGCTCCTCGGCGGTCTGTTCACCGACCACCTGAGCTGGCGCTGGGCCTTCTACGTCAACGTGCCCCTCGCGATCCTGGTCGTGATCGCCGCCGCCCGTACGATCCCCTCCGTCCGCTCGGCGAGCAGGCCGGTCGTCGACTACGCCGGCATCGCGCTGGTCGCCGCCGGCTCCAGCGCCCTCATCCTGGCCACGAGCTGGGGCGGGAACGAGTACGCCTGGGGCTCCGGCGTCATCGTCGGGCTCTTCGCGGGCGGGATCGTCGCCCTGGGCCTGTTCTGCCTGGTGGAGACCCGGGCGGCCGAACCGATGCTGCCCATGCGCCTGTTCGGGAACCCCGTCTTCACGGTCTGCTCCGTGCTCAGCTTCGTGGTCGGCTTCGCCATGCTCGGCGCGATGACCTTCCTGCCGACCTACCTCCAGTACGTCGACGGGGACTCCGCGACCGTCTCCGGCATCCGCACCCTGCCCATGGTCGTCGGTCTGCTGATCGCCTCGGTCTTCAGCGGCAACGTGGTCGGCAAGACCGGTCACTACCGGACCTTCCCCCTCGTCGGCTGTCTGGTGATGGGCGTCGGGCTCTATCTGCTCTCGCTGATGGAGCCGGGGACGAGCACCTGGCTCGCGTCCCTGTACATGTTCGTCCTCGGCACCGGCATCGGCCTGTGCATGCAGGTCCTGACCATCGCCGTGCAGAACACCGTCGACTACGCCGACCTGGGCACCGCCACCTCCGGCGTCACCTTCTTCCGCACCCTCGGCAGCTCCTTCGGCACGGCCGTCTTCGGCACGATCTACGCCAACTCCCTGGGCCCCCACCTGGCGGACGGGGTCCGGGAGGCCTCCGCCGTCACCGGGGGCCTCGGGCTCGACCCGGCCGCCGTCGGGCGGGCCGCGCAGAGCCCGGCCGGGGTGCACGGCCTGCCGGACGCGGTCGCGGAACCGATCGTGCGCGCCTACGCCGACACCCTCCACACCGTCTTCCTGTGGACCGTGCCCGTCGCCGCCGTCGGCTTCGTCGTCGCCCTCCTCCTCCCGCAGGTGAAGCTGCGGGACTCGGCGCGCGCCGCCGCCCCCGACATGGGCGAGGGCTTCGCCTCCCCCACCACGTCGGGCGACTCGGCGAGGCTCCTCGAACTGTCCGTCGGGCGGATCCTGCGCCGCACCGGCCCGGACACGGCCCGGCGGATCGTCGACGGGTCCGACACCCGGCTCGACGTGGCGGGCGCGTGGGCGGTGATGCAGGTCGAGCTGTACACCCGGACCGTCGGGCACGCGAGCCTCGGCCTGGTCGCGGCCGGGCGGCGGGTGCCGCCCGAGGTGCTCCTGCCGGTCTTCGACCGGATGATCGAGGAGGGCTACCTCACCCGCGACGGCAACCTGTTCTCCCACACCCCGGCGGGCAGGCGGGAGGCGGACGTCATCACGCACGCCTGGGGCACCTGGCTCACCGACCGCGTCGAGCGGGAACGCGGCCGGCCCAGCGGGCCCGAGCTGCGGGCGGCGACGGACGCCATCGCGAAGAAGATCGTCGCGGAGGACCTGGCGAGCGGCATCCCGCGCTCGGGGTCGCGCGCGGTGGCGGGCAGCCGCTGAGGCCCGCCGGGGCGCCTGCCCGCGGCTCGGTCTCCGCCCCGCGGCCGGGCACCAGGTGGCGGACTACTCGGGGAAGTCCCCGTCCACGTACACCCACGCCCCCTCGTGGCGGGCGAAGCGGCTCCGCTCGCGCAGCGCGCCCGGCTCCCCGCCGTGGACGTAACGGGCGGTGAAGGCGACGGTGCCGCGCTGGTGGAAGGCGGTGCCCTCGGTGGTGTCCTCGATCTCCAGGCCGGTCCAGCGGAGCCCCGGGTCGAAGTCGACCTCGGCCGGCCGCGTCTCCGGCGCCCAGGTGCGCAGCAGATAGGGCTCGTCGCGGACGACGAAGGCGCTGTAGCGGGAGCGCATCAGGAGTTCGGCGGTGGGCGCCGTGCCGCCCGTGCCCGTGTGGAAGCGGCCGCAGCACGCGCCGTAGGCCGCGTCGAGGCCGCAGGGGCAGGGGGAGCCCGGGGTCACGGCGGGAG
>NZ_LGEG01000055.1 GCF_001280125.1 Streptomyces sp. NRRL F-6492 | reverse complement strand
TGGTGGATCCGGTTATCTTGGTCGAAACCCGTCTACCAGGGGCTTCTTCGCTCTGTCAGCCCAACGAGCAGGCCAGTCCGGCAGGTTGGAACAGGCTCACTGACGAAGACGCGCCCGTGCGCGAGCTCCGTGAACGAGACCGCCCGGGCCTACGAGAGCCGGTGTCACCACGATGGGCCTGCTCGTCCTCGACGAGCTGGCCGTCCGCATCTCACGGCCGATCAACGGATGCCCTGAAACCCCGGGCCCACGGCATCGCAATGGAGTTCGTGTAGGCCGAGGAGGCTTGGACGGCCTCCCGGGGGCTACGTGGTGCCCGGGACGGGTTCGGTGAGACGGTCCAGACGTGCGTAGAGCGTCTGGTCGAGGCGGGCGCGGTTCTGATAATGCCGCGGTCAGCGAAACCATCCTGGCCGACGCGCTGGGAGCGGAGTCACTCGTGGGCGAGCCACCACGTCAGGGAGGGAACAGCTGGATGGCCGGAGGGGGTAATCCCCCTCCGGCCATCCAGCGGATGATCACACCGATAGCTCTCGCTACGAAGCAGTCGTCTTCCCCTGAGTGCACTTCAACTGCTTGTCGATCTCTTGGGCGGTCTTGGGGCCGTCCTTGGTCCAGTACCGACTCTCGGGTATCTCTGCGGAGGCGACCTGTGCGACATCGACAACGTCGCCCGTTCCGTCACCTGTCCCGGCGTAGGTGAAGAGGACATCGAGGCTCCGCGGCAGCTTCTCGGGCTGCGCGCCCGGGCCGGGTTTCAGGAACTCGTCATCGGCCCAGAGGGTGACGGCGCCACTCCTCCCCTCGGAAGTACGCGGTTCGCGCGCCTGCCAGAGAGGTTTGGTCGACTCGCCGTCGAATACCTCGACCCGCGCCACCGTGTCTGTGGGGCACGTCGGTGCCTTCACCGTGACGCGTGCGCCTTCGATCCTGACGCCGATGAGCAGGGGTCTGGACGGCTCGGACATGCTGTACACGCCGAACGCCCAGAGGCCCCCGGCGGCCAGAAGTAGTACACCGAGAACTGATCCTGCTGCCACGAACGGCCATATGGACCGTTTCTTTGAACCGGAACTCAGCATCGGTACCCTCCGTCCCGGTAGCCGGCGCGCCGCTCCCACCTGTTGCGGCACGGGTTCACACCGGCCCTCAGGTACATGTAACCAAAGCGGAATCCGTAACGTTTCCACTGGGCCTTGTGCCGGCGCTCATGGCGCATGAGGCTTGCAGACGGGTTGCGGTTCGAGGTGAAGAAGGTGGTGCCGAGTGTCGTACCGCCGCGGGAGTGCAGCCCCAGGCCGCCGGAGCAGACCCGCATGCCGTACCTGACCCGGCACCGGTAGCCGAGGTAACGCGTGCCCACGTACGCGCTGTACACACCGACGACACGGGCTTCCTGGCGGTTTCTCCAGGACCTGTATCGGTTGTAGCCGCGGTTGAGGTAGTGCCAGCCGAGGCGGGCGAAGGGGTTGATCCTCGGCTTCCAGAAACGCCCGTCCAGGTCGTACTGGTTGACGGGGTCGCCCGGGTAGCCGTAGCGGTTGTCACCGCCTCCGTGCACCGGGTCGATGGACAGGAAGCGTCCGGTGGCCGGGTTGTAGAGGCGGATGCCCATGAGGGTGAGGCCGGTGAGAGTCTCGGCCGAACGCTGCTTGGCGCCCAGCCAGCCGTAGCGGGTGGCCGGCTGGCCCGCGCGGGGATTGCCGTACTCGTCGCTGTCCAGCGCGACGGGGGCCTCGCCCGCAGTGA
This sequence comes from Streptomyces sp. NRRL F-6492, assembly GCF_001280125.1. Taxonomy (GTDB): domain Bacteria; phylum Actinomycetota; class Actinomycetes; order Streptomycetales; family Streptomycetaceae; genus Streptomyces. The sequence continues at coordinate 5,887 of NZ_LGEG01000055.1, read as the reverse complement.
GCGGGAGCTGGAGGGCCACGTCGCCGTGGATGTTGGTCAGCTGCAGGACGGTGTCGTCCGCCTTGGCAGTCGTGGCGGCCAGGTCACCGGACGCCGACTCGACGTTTCTGGTCAGGGCGCCGGTGGCGGTGTCCTCCACGATCCAGCGCGGGTTGTCGCCCTCACCGTCGTAGTGGTTGAGCTTGGACGCGGTCTGCGTCCACGTCGTGCCGCTGCCGGTCTCCACCTTCCAGGAGCGGAAGCGGTGGGCAGCGTCGAGCTGCCAGGTCTGGCGTTCGCCGCCGGCCGTCTGCTGGTGGACGAGGTCGTTGGCGTAGTAGCCGATCGTGCTGCCCGGCGCGGTGGTGGTGCGGCCGAACGCGTCGTACACGTGGCCCGTGTCGACGAGGCGATCGGCGCTGTCGTAGGTGTGGGTGGTGGTGGTGCCTCCGGTGGTGGGGCAGTCGGCGCCAGGGGTGCCGGTCGCGCGGGTGAGGGACGTGCGGTTGGTGCGGTTGTCGAAGGTGTAGGTGCGCTTGGTGCAGATCGTGTCGGCGGTGTCCTCGACGGTGACCAGGCGGCCGGTCGCGTCGTACCGGTACGTCTGGTCCGACCAGCCGGCGTGGCTGGTGGCCTGGCCGTGGATGGACTCGGTCACGGCGTCGGAGTAGACCGTCGTGCCGTCGCTGTCACGGGTGTAGGTGCGGTCGACCGGTGAGCCGGTGGTGTCCTCGGTCTGCTTGACCGTGTAGCCGCCGGGCAGCTTCTCGCTGGAGACCGAGCCGTCCGCGTCGTAGGTGGCCCGGAAGGTACCCGCGACGGAGTCGGTAGTGCTCGTGGCCGTGCCACGCGGCTCGATGGTGTGGTCGTAGGTGTAGGTGACCGTGGAGGGCACCGTGTCTGTGACCTTCACCGGGCGGTCGAGCAGGTCGTACTCGGTCGTAGTCGTGCCGCCGTCGGCGTCCGTGTAGGTGACCAGGCGGCCGAGCTTGTCGTAGCCCTTGACGATGGTTCCGCCGGTCGGCGAGATCGTCTTGAACGGTCGGCCGGTGGCCGTGTCGTACTCGGTGCTCGCCTCGGGCACAGTCTGGCCGGTGCCGCCGGTCATCACGGCCCTGGTCGGCCGGCCGGCGTTGTCGTACGTGGTCGTGGTGGACCGGCTGACGCCATTGGCGGTCTCCGTGACCTTGGCGGTGTTGCCCCACCAGTCGTACTCGGTGGTGAGAGTCGGCAGTTGGGCGGGGTTGGTGCCGCCGCCGGTGATAGTACCCGCCGGGCCGGTGGAGCAGACCAGGTCGGCCCACTCGGGACGGCCCTGGCAGGTGCCGGTGCCGGTGGCGGACCAGTAGGTGGTCACGCGCGTGGCGGCGTCGGTACCGGTGGCACCGGGCAGCATCTGTTTGATGACACGGCCCTGGTCGTCGTACTCCGTGGTCTCGGTGATCGCGAGACCACCAGGGTCCTTGACGGTCTTGACGGGCAGGCCCTTGGTCCAGTCGTAGACCGTCTGCGTCGCTCGCGGCTCGCCCTGGACGCCCGGGTGCTCACGTACCTGCGCCCCGGTGGTGGTCCTGGTGATCTGGTCCTTGACCTTAGCGGTGCCGTCGGTCGGGCGTCCGGCGTCGTACTCGTTGACCGTCCAGGTACGGGCGGTCAACGAGGTGCCTGCAGGGACCAGGGTGGTTGTGCCGGTCTTCAGGTCGGCCGTGAGGTCGATGCGCCGCAGCGGGCCGAACGACTCCAGTACACGCGTGCCCGTCTCGTTGTGGACGGACTCGCTGGACAGCAGGTCGGCGCGCTCGGCGGCCGGGAGGCTGCCGATGCCGAGGTCGGCCTGTGTGGCCGTGGCGTCGGCGGTCAGGCCGAGGGCGACGGCCCGGTTGCCCGCGCTCAATTCCCGGACGGTGTTGCCGAAGCGGTCGTACTCCGTGGTCGAGATGTGCCCGCCTGGGTTGGCCGTGTTGACCTCGCGGCCCGACACCCCGAGGTAGTGCACGTCGGCCCGCTTGTAGTCGTTCGTACCGAGGGAGCCGCCAGAGTAGGAGGCGGGTACGGCGTCGGCGGGGAAGACGGCGGTCGCGTCCGTGGGCGCGTCCGTCTGTCCCCAGGTCTTCACGTCGGCCGCGCCCATTTTGTATGGGGCGGTGGCGCCGGTCAGCGGCACGTCGTAGACGACGCTGGTGGCCGCCGTGCCGGATTCGGTGCCAGTCGTGCCCTGCTGGAGCGCGGAGCGGGAGGCTTTGAGGAGCATGCCCTCACCGGCGGTGGCGGCGTTGCCGGCCTTGCCATACGTGAACGTCCACGGCAGCTCGCCGGGCGAGGCCAGGCGCGTGATCCGGCCGGCGGTGTCATAGGTGTACTGCGTCTTCAGGGACGGCGTGATCTGCGGATTCCACGACTCGCGCAGGCGGCCGTCGCCGTCGTACAGGTACATCGCCACGGCCTTGGAGGTGGCAACTGAGGCACCGGGGGCGGTGGACCACAGGCGAATCTCCTTGACCTGGCCGACCACGTCACCGTAGGTGCCGCCGGTCGCCGTGGTGGTCGCGGCGTACACGAACTCCATCACCCGGCAGCCCTTGGTGGCCGGGTCCGCCGTGCACGCGGCCGGTGTCGTGGCGGAGGTCGGTGCGATGACGCGCTTGGGGCGGGCCAGCTGCTTGCCGCCCACCGTCACCGTCTCGGACACCACGGTGGTCGTGGAACCCGCCAGACCGTCGAGCAGGGTGCTGGACACCTGCCACGCGGTGGCCGCGGCGTCGGGCTTGGTGAACGTGGTCACCGTGCCCTCGGTGTCGGACAGGGTGAACGAGCCGGTGGTGGCACCCTTCAGGGTCAGATCCTCGGCACCGGGCTCGGGGATCCACGCCGTCTTCGCCGCGGTCGCGGCGAAGTGTGTCTCCTCGCCCTCGGAGTCGACGACCACCACGGCCGTGTCGGACACCTTGCGGATGTGCGAGTAGTCGGAGTCCGTCAGCTCAGAGGCCGTGCCCGCGACCCACTCCTTGCCGAAGATGGCCGCTTGGCCCTCCTGCCTGACGCCCTTGTCCGGTACGCGCGAGGAGACCGTGCGGGTCACTCCGAGATCGAAAGAAGAGGCGTCCGTAGCGGACAGGGTGTAGTCACCGGTCAACAGGTTGACCGAGCCCGGTCCGACCTCACTGTCGGCAGCGCCCGATGCGTTGCGATCGACGACGATCGCCAGCGGCTGCGTGCTGCTCGAAGCGGAGTTGGGGCCGGTGAAGTCGGCCTTGATCTGGACGGTGCCGTCGGGATCAACGGTGTCGGTGGCGTTCCACACCAGCGGGCTGTTCCTGCCGCCGCTGAGCGGCACCGGCCAGGCGGTCAGCGCGGTGCCGCCGGAGGTGACCTGTCCCGCCGGGATCGTCACCCAGGGGTCGGCCTCGGAACGGCGCCAGGAGAAGGAGACCTTGTCGTACTTGGCGCCGTCGGCCTCGGCGACGAGCGGCAGACGACGGGCGGTGCGCTCGCCCTCGCTCGGCTGGACGAACCCGCCAGGGCCGGCGTGGAAGGTGTACTCGACCGGCTCCGACTTGTTGTCGGCCTTGTCCACCTGCCGCACCTGAAGGCTGTGGGTCCCGTCCTTCGGCGGGGTGACGCTGATGGCCTTGGCGGCGGTGGAGCCGGCGGTGGCGACCTTGGTCCAGGTCACGCCGTCGAGCGACCACTCCAGCCAGTTGTGGTCGGTGCTGTTGGGGGTGACGGTGAAGGTGCCGGCCTGGCCGGCGCCCTTGACCCACGCGGTGGCCGGGTAGTCCGTCGAGGTGACGCCGGTCGGGGCGACGGGGGCGCTGGTGTCGACCGTGAAGGTCTTCCACGCCGACCAGCCCAGGTTGTAGTGCGTCCCGTCGTAGGGGCTGCTGCGGAACTGGTACGTCTTGCCGTTGGTCAGCACGCCGGCCGGGACGACGACCGGGGCGGGCTGGCCTGAGGGTACGAATGCGGATCGCAGGACGTTGCCGACCTGGGTGTTGGTGGCGGTGTCATAGATCTGGTAGGCGCCCTGGATCTTGTCACCGTTGGGGTCGACGAACGTGTCCCGGAGCGTCGGGGTGAGGGTGTTGACGGTGTAGGCGCCGCCGTAGGAGAAGAACGGTGGCCCCGCCTCCTGCTTGGTGCCGGTGCGCGGCCGGTAGTTGTAGGTGACGGTCAGCTTGGGGACGTTGGAGGCGGCGTTGGCGGAGTTGACCCGCTTCCACTCCTTGGCGTCGTTCTCGTCCGTGGCCCGCAGGCCCATGCCGGCGTGGGACCACTTGTTGTTCGCCCAGTGCTGGACCAGGTCGGTGACGTCGGCGTTGATCCACCCGTCGGGCTGGGTGGAGCAGTTCGGGCTTCCCTTGGTCTGGGTGGAGGTGGCCATCTTGGTCACCATGGACGGCTGGTTGGTCCAGCGCGAGGCGGTGGAGGCGTTGTTCGCCGTCCACACCTCCCACGGCTGGGCGGTGCAGTCGGTGTTGCCGGAGTGGAAGTTCCACAGCGACAGCTGGGCGCTGGAGACCAGGGCGTCGGAGACCGGCGCGGTGTTCCAGGTGATGAAGGAACGGGCCGTGCGCCAGGTGCCGTCGGCGTTCTTCGTACCGGGATTGCCCAGGTCGAGCTCGACGTCGTTGGACCAGTCGACCGTCTCGCCCTGCTGGACGTAGGTGTCGAACAGGTTGCCGAGGGCCGAGGTGGACGGGTCGACCGTGACCGGATACCGGGTGGCCGGGTCGGCGAGGAAGGCCGCGTCCGGGGTGATGACCAGATCGACGCCCCCCTTGGCCTTGACGACCTTCATCGCGACCTTGGCACGGCGGGTGTGCTCACCGGAGACCTCGTCGACGGAGGCGTCCCACATCACCGGGGCCGGCATCGTCGCGGTCTTCTTCGACTTCCGGTCCGTGAACAGCACACTGCCGTCGGCCTGCTGCTCGACCTTCAGACCCTTGGTCCGAAGCGGCAGGGTGTAGGAGAAGCCGCCGGTGGCGGGCCTGGCCTTGAGGTCGACGAACTGCTCGAAACCGGTACGAGTGGCCTCGACCACCACGTCCGCGCCGGGCACCGCGTTCACGTAGGTGGCGCGCGTGCCGTCCAGCTGCGGGGAGGGCAGTCCACCGCGCCACTGGAGGGTGATCTGATCCTCGCCCTGGCCGAGGGTGACCAGATCGATGGCTGGGGTGGCCTGCGCCGCGCGCAGGGAGGACGCCTTCACGCCCTTCTTGCCCGACAGCCTCAACCCGGCCGGATGCGCCTTGGCCGCGACCGAACCATCTGCCTGAGTGGCCAGGTCGACATCGACATCACGCCAGGCACCCGTGGCGGAGTCCTGGAAGCGCACCGGTCCGGCGGTCAGCTCGGTGGTGAGCGAACCGTCCTTGTTGGCCCAGGTCGTCGAGGTTTCGGTTCGCTCGGACAGCGCCTCGACCCTCTTGCCGGACAGCTTCGCCGCCACACGCGCCGAAGCGATGTCGGCCGCCTGCGTCACCGCCTGCGGTTTGGGTTCGGCCGCAGGAGTCTGCTGCGGCCGGGCGACTGCCGAGCCGGCGCCGTCCAGCATGGCCAAGGCCAAGGCCAGGGCAAGACCACCCGCGATGTGCCGCAGGCTTCTTCCTGTCCAAGGCCGGTCCCGCCCCCCCGGAGCGGGTATGTGAATCGTCATGATTCCCCGGTTTCATGGTTTCTGACGCACCATCTTGTGGTGCACCGGAGAACGTACCGAAGAAAAAAAGAGCGAAAAGGCCGCGAAGGGCATGCAAATCGACGGCGTAAGTTCCGCTTCTTTGGGTGATCTGCGACACACCTCAAAGAATGAGCCTGTTCCAACCTGCCGGACTGGCCTGCTCGTTGGGCTGACAGAGCGAAGAAGCCCCTGGTAGACGGGTTTCGACCAAGATAACCGGATCCACCA
>NZ_LGEG01000054.1 GCF_001280125.1 Streptomyces sp. NRRL F-6492 | reverse complement strand
GAGCGGAAGGGCTCGCACTTCCTGGCCTTCCTCGGTCTCGCAGCCGCCCTGACCTGTTACAAGAAGCTCGCGAAACTCACCACGTGAGACAACCTCTTAACGGGAAGAGTGATCTCGCTGCTGGTTGCGTGCCTTGGCACTCGCGCACGAGTGGCCGTGGATCTTAAAAAATACTCGTCCGCGCTGACAGCCAGCTCCCCTTTTCCGAAGCAAGGTCTGCCATCGGCACCAGCCCGCCTGGGCAAGAGCTTCACTCTGGGCACGGTGGGTGGCATGTCCTACGGAAGCAGGGCTCGTTGGCAGAGAACGTAGAGCATGGACGAAGCCTCCGGAGCCGGTAGGTTCCGCAGGCTTCATCGCGGTGCTGTTCTCAGTCCTGTTCGGGCGGTACGAGGCTCAGGTGGGCCGCCGGGCCGGACTGGGCTTCGGGCTGTGGGGCGCGGACCCAGCCGCGGACGTGGAGGGCTTCGGTCTCCCAATCCTCGAAGATCTGGGGCAGTGCTTCCGGGGCGCGGTCGGTGTCCCGGTGCCAGTGGATGAGGGCGCGGGCGGCCGGGCGGCGGGCGTCGCAGGCCGGGCGGAGTTCCAGCAGCATCAGGCCGGTGATGAGCGGGCCGTACCAGTGCAGCAGGAGCTTCCCGCCGCAGTGGGAGCACGGCGGAGCCGGCTGTTCGTCCTCGTCCCGGTGGACATCGAGCCGGGCGAGTTTTTCGTCGGTGACGTTGTCGAGGCCGCCGTTGATGTTGCCGACGCGGAAGAAGGAGCCGTCGGGGCGTACGACGTAGCGTCAGGTGAGCGACATGCAGGGCCCCCTTTCGGGGTGGAGCGTGATGCGAACGGCCACGATCCGCCCGCGTGCCGAGCAGCGTCAAGGGGTCGGGCGCATCCCGTGTGCGAGGAGCCGGTGCCGGCCACGTTCGACGGACGGCCGCGGATCGGCTGTGCCCCCTCACGGTTCGGTGAGGGGGCGCCGTTCTCGGTCTTGTGGTTGTGGCGGTGGCCGGTATGCCTGTTCCGTTACGGTGCGGTCATGAGCGAGCCGTTCGTTCAGGGCGAGGACCATCAGGTATGTGGGATCTGTCCGTCGAGACGGTGTCCTCTGCCGGTGGTCGGCCCTGTGTCGGTGGTTCGGGCCCCGAGGCGCACCGTGTGCTTCGCGGGGTCCTTTCCGGCGCGGGCAGGTCAGGCCCGGCGGCGTCCGCGGTGGCGCATGGTGAACAGGCATACGGCGCCGGCCGCGGCCAGCAGGACGCCGGCACCGGCGATCAGCGGGGTTGCGGAGCTGCCTCCGGTCTCCGCGAGGTTCTTCGCATCGGCATCGGCATCGGCATCGGTGCCGGTGCCGTCCGCCTTCGTGTGGCCGGTCGGGGCGGGGGCGGTGGAGGAGCGCCCGGGCGTGGCGGCCGCGTCGGCGTCGGTGCCTTCTTCGGACACCGGGGTGCTCTCTGCGGCCGGGGCCTGCGGGGCGGGCGTGACGGTGGTGCTTTTCGCGGGGGATCCGGCCTCGGCGGGTGCGGGCGTGCCGTTGAGGTTGACCGCGACGGTGGCCGAGCCGTTGCCGGACTTCTTGACGTCGATCTTCACCTTGTTCGCCGCGTCGGTCAGTGAGGCGAGGGCGTCCTCGCTTCCTTTGGTCTCGCCCGGGGTGGGGTCGATCAGGCGGGACTTGTTGTAGTTGCCCTCGGGCACCAGGTAGGCGTGCACGCCTTCGAGGTTCGCGTCGAGGTTGCCGTCCTCTTTGTCGGTGTAGGTGGTGTCCTCGTGGCGGTACTCCACCACCATCCGGTCTTTGCCGCCCAGCGGTATGTCCAGGGCGCGGACGCCGCCGGGCGCGCCGCCGTAGAGCGGGTGGAGTGTGAAGGTGGCGGACTTCGCTACGGTGACGGCCTGGCCGTCGGAGAGCCAGCCGCGGCCGATCAGTTCGGGGGCGGCGAAGCCGACGCCGGTGCCCCCGCCGCCCATGGGACTCTTGTTGCTGTAGCCCTCGCCGGTGGTGCAGCGGGCGAGGTCGCCGTCGGTGCACTCGTCGCGCTTGTGGTGGTTGAAGCCCTGGTTGTGGCCGAGCTCGTGGACCAGGGCGGTCTTGCCGGTTTTGTTGTCCTCGCCGACCTGGAGCCAGGTCTTGGGGCCGGGCATGGAGCCGAGTCCGAGCCAGGCGCACTCGCTTCCGGTGCCGGGCTGGAGGATGGAGATGCTGTCGTAGTCCTTCTCGGTGTAGCCGTCGGCCAGCACGGCCTTCTCGGCAGCCTCGTAGACCGCCCCGGCGTCGCAGGGCTTTTGCGGAAGGTCCAGCTCGTACGGCCCGACGACCTGCTCCTTCGCGGCCGGGACGTAGGTGAAGGCGCCCTGGGACACCTTGGTGTAGTAGCCCGCGATCGACTGCGGCCCGCCGAAGTACTCCTTGCGGGCGTCCTGCTTGAGCGCCTCGGCGTCGGAGTGCCGGGCGTCCTTGAAGTCGACCACGACCACCAGGACCCGGTTCTTGACCGGGGCGTCGGCGGCGTGAGCGGGGGCGGCCGCGGTGCCGACGGCGAACACGGCGGCGGTGGCCGCCGTGGTGACGAGACTCTTACGGGCACGCTTGTGCATGAGGATCCTTAAGGGATTGGCGGGACGTTGCACAGTTGGGGAGTCCGGGCGCGGCCCCTCGTCCCGCCACTTTGCCAGCCTTTTACCCAAGATCTTTTCCAGGGATGATCAACCGTCGGCGTCCCCGGACGGGCGCCCGCCGAACAGAGCCCCGTCGAACAGGGCCCCGTCGTAGCGGAAGCCGAACGAGGAGGAGCCGTAGTAGTGGTGGTTGGTGCCGATGTCGGTGGTGTGCGCCTTGCCGTCGGCGGCGTTCGCCCAGTCGTTCAGCCCCAGGTACATCCGGTCGCCCCACTGGATGAACCGCGCCTCTCCCGATCCCTCCGGCGCGTACAGGAGCCAGAGCTGACGCGGATCGGCGGGGTCGCAGCCGGTCTGCACGACCGGCGCGTCGTCGGTCTCGGTGCCCTGGTTGGCCAGACACCGGCCGGTGGCGGCGTTGCGTATCTGCACCCGCCCGTTGTCACCCGGGCGCAGCAGGTCCCACACCTGGTGGCGACCGCCGTCACAGGGCGCCTCCCTGGCCTGGAGCCCGGCGGCCCCGCTGCCTCCCGGGATCTCCATGCACCGGCCGGTGGCGGCGAGCCGGAGCCGGGTACGGTCCTCCGCCCGCGGCAACCACTCCGACGGAGACGGCGAAGCCGTCCGGGAGGGGGAAGGGGAGGCCGTCGGGCGGGCGCTGGGGCTCGTCGGCGCCGACGGTGTGGACGGCGTGGCCGGTGCCGCGGAAGGGGTCGTGACGCCGCCGGGCGCGGGGACCGCCACCGGAGCCTTCCCGCCCTGCTCCCCGCCGTCCGTCAGCAGTAGCCCGCCCACCACCAGGGCGGAGACGGTGGCCGCGGCGGTGCCAAGCAGGGCGAGCTTGCCGCCGGCCGTGGACGCGGTGGACGCCGCTCCCCCGCCCGACGAGCCGACCGCCGGACCTGCCGCTCCGGTCGCACCCACCGACGCCCCAAGCCGGGCAGACAGATAGGCATGCGTGCCCCAAAGCAGCAGCCCGGCGGGCAGGACGGCGCCCAGACGCCGGTCCAGATCGGTGAGTTCGACCAGCGCGTGCCGGCAGCGCTCGCAGCCGTCCAGGTGCCGGCGCAGCTGCCGGGTGCTCCGGGATCCGGGGCGGCGCACGGTGGCGGCGAGCAGCGGCCCATGGCGACGGCACTCCTCACTCCCGCTGCCGCTCTCGGCATGTGCGCCGAGATACGCCTCGCGCAGTCCTTCACGGGCCCGGGCGGTGAGCGAGGTGACCCCGCTGGGGCTCACACCGAGCAGGACGCCGATCCGTTCGGCGGTCTCGCCTTCCACGACGCTGTGCCACAGCGCCGCCTGCCAGCGTTCGGGCAGGGAGCGGAAACCGCGTACGACCAGACCGAGGTCCTCCCGCGCGAGGACCCGCTCCTCGGTGTCGGCGTACTCAAGGCCTCCCGGCGCCGGATAGGCGGCGGACCGCTCCTCCAGCCACTGCTCGAAGTCCCCGCTGAGCTCGGTGCGCCGGGCGGTGGCGGCCCATTGCACGGCGGTGTGCCGGACCACGGTCAGCAGGTACGGCCGCCAGGCCGCGTCCGGCCCCGCGCCGGAGCGTACGGCGCGCAGAGTACGGGTGAACGCCTCCGAGGCCAGGTCTTCGGCGGTGTGCGGATCGCGGGCGAAGGTACGGGCGTAGGAGAGGACCGCCGACTGGTGGCGCCGGTACAGCTCGCCGAGCGCGTCCTCGTCGCCCGACCACCTCACCAGGGCGCCGAGTTCGGCGTCGGAGCGGCGGTCGGCGGAGACCTCCGGGTCGGTACGACGGGCGTGTCGCGGTTCTGCGCCGGACATGTGCGGACCTCGGCTAGGCGTTCGTTCAGCAAGGAGCTGGCTTCTCGGTACGACAACCGGCATGTCCGGCGACGGCCCGGACCGACGGCGGCCGGGCGCCGTTCACCGTACGTTCCCCGTCCTCGTCTGGCCAGGCAAACCTTCCGCGAAACCCGAGGACTCCGACCGCGTACAGTCCGGATCGCCACGTCCTGTACGTGTCCGGTCGCTGTTCGGACGGACGGGGTCGCAGCGGTCGCGGTGGTGATGTAGGTGTGGTAATGCCGACGGTCGCGCCAAGACCGGCCACAACCTGCGCGAGATTACCGTGGCGACGCAGGCGCATCAGCGTCAAGACTCCGGCGCAGCCCGGCGCTGCCGGCCTCACGCGGATTTGCCGTACCTCGCGGCGCTCCTACCAGAGCGAGGCGGATACGGTGTATGTCTTCTTCCTCACCGGGGCCACTGTGCAGGTTCTACCTCCTGTGGCGCCTGGCGTGGCTGGTCTCTACGAAGAGCGGTCTTGAGGGCTTTTCAGTCTCCCGTCCAGCGCCCAACCAAGGCAGCGACCACTCACTTGGTCGTCCCGCTCGATCGCGGCCACAGCACTCCACCCGCCTCCGGCCCCCCGCGGCGATCTCCGTGGTCGGTGATGCGCGGGTGGCAGCCGTGCCCCAGGGTTATGGGGTGGTGCACGGCGGTCCGGCGAACCTCAGTGGGAGCAGGTGGTGCCTGCCCCGATTTCGGGCTGCGCGGTGTGCGTGAGGGGTTCGGTGAGGCGGTCCAGGCGGGTGTTAGAGGGCTCGGACGAGGCGGGCGCGGTTCTGGACGCACCGGGCGGTGCCGTTGGTCGGTACGGACAGGCGCCGGTTGGCCCTCGCGCAGGATGACGTCGGCGAGGGCGCCGCGGCCGTCGTGCTTGGGCAGGGCGGCGGCGTGGCGGGCGACGTCGGCGGCCGGGGCGCGGGCGTGCCCGTGTCTCCGACGCCGAGCTGGCGCGGGACTACGAGGAAGAGTGGACGGTGCTCTTGTCGGGACGTCCCGGCAAGCTAGTGAAGCTGATCTACTCCCTGACGTTCATCTGGCCCGCCTTCGTCCTGCGTCGCGATCTGCGGGGGCGAACCTCCTGGCCTCGGCGTCTTGCCCACCGTCACATCGCCCTTTGGACCGGTCCCCGCATGATCTGGGGCATGCTGATCGTCCTGCCGGCCATGGCCTGCCAGGCTGTGGCCGAACGGCTACTCGATGGACCTGATGCCGTCGTACCGCCCTACACGGTTGGGATCGCCGGGGCGGTGCTGATGACTTATGTAGGCATCGGCATGGTCACTGCCGCCCGTATCCTGCTTCGCCTCAGCGCGCGAGCCGAGAGCGGGGATGCAGAGGCACAGAGGCAGATGGAGCAGTACGGAGGGTGGAGAGGAGCAGATCGCTCCAGCGGCCCCTCAGCCAACTCGCCGCAGAACTGACCGGGCCTGGTGCCGTACGCGGGCGCGTGCGCCCATCGGATGGACGTGTTCGCCGAACGACATCGCGGGCGCTTGGAAGGGATGCTGCGCGGCTACGGGCCGGGGCAGCGCGCTCGCAGTGCGGAGCCGTCCTTGAGGAAGTCCGGGCAGCCTTATGCCGTCGCGGGGATGACGGGCAGCAGGAGGTGGGCGGGCCGGTCCGGTCCCCAGTGCAGGGTGCAGCGTCCCCGGGTGCGGGTCCGGTAGGAGGCGGGGAACTGGCCGGTCAGCGGGTTGCGCGGGGACAGCCATCGGCCGGCGACCACCAGCCGGAGCTGCTCCCCGGAACGGAAGAGGGTCGAGGAGGCGCCGAGCGCGATGTCGACGGGGACGGCTTCTCCCGCCGGTACGGGTTCGCGCACCAGACAGGCCGGCACGGGTTCGAAGGGGCGCGATCGGTTGGTGTCGAGTGCCCGCAGGGCGAGGTTCTGCCATCCGGTGGCGACGCGGTCGCGGCCGTATCCGTAGGAGCCTTCGAAGGGGACGAAGCGGCCTGCGCTCCATTTCTCGACGCCCACGACGAGGTCCATGTCGTCGGCGTCGTGCAGCTCGACGTACAGCCGCAGTGCCATGGGTCCGGTGAGCTCGGTGTCTTCTGTGACCGTCCAGCCGAACCGGGCGCCTGCCCGGCGGACGTCGAAGGAGAGCGACCCCGGGGCGGTCGGCGGGTCGGCGGCAAGACCTCGGGCCGTGAGGTACGCGGGGGTCCACCGGGTGCGTTCCAGCGGCCAGGTCTCCTCGTCCCGTACCTCCACGACGTGGTCGGCGCGGTCGCGGACCTCCAGCCGGACCCGGGGCAGTAGTGGCGCGTCCCGCCCTTTGAGGTGGCGCTCGAAGAAGCGCAGTTGGGCCGCGCGGGCCTCCTGGTCGTAGAAGACGGCCCACTTGCCGCCGCGGTGGGTGTACAGGTGCCGCTCCGCAGAGCCGATCTGCTCGAATCCGGCGAACGAACCGCGGCTGTGGAGGTTGTTGTCGGAGAAGCTGCCGCAGACCAGCGCGGGCACCTCGATCGCGGACAGGTCGGGGTCCAGGGACCGGTACCAGTCGTCGATTACCGGCCGGCGGGCGCTCTCCCGCCGGAACGAGTAGGCCTGCCGGACCTTCTTCAGGCCGAGGTCCCAGAGCCTGAGAAAGCCGTTCTCCTCCACGCCGCCGGGGCGTGCCAGTCCCCGGTAGGCGTTGGTGAACCCTTCCCACGGAGCGATCGCCTTCAGCGAGGGCGGCCGGGTGGACGCCGCCCGCCACTGCGTGAGCGCCAGGTAGGACACCCCGAGCATGCCGACGGCCCCGCTGCTCCACGGCTGGGCACCGGCCCACTCGATCAGGTCGTGGACGTCCTCGCCCTCCTGGGCCGACAGCAGCGCTCCGACGCCGTCCGACGTGCCCGCTCCCCGCAGGTCGCAGTTCACCACCGCGTAGCCCTGCCCCACCCACCACACCGGGTCGGGCCCCTCCCAGGTCGTGAGCGAGGAGAAGACCAGGGGCCCGGTCTGGCGCATGATCCGGTAGCGGAACGACAGCTTGGGGCGGCCCGAGGCGGTGAACTCGGGCAGGTCGTCCTTCCCGTACGGGTGGGCGAAGAGGATCACCGGTACGGGAGTGTCGTTCGGCGGACGGTAGACGTTGACGCGCAGAACGGTGCCGTCCCGGGTGACGACCGGGCGGTCGTTCTCGACGTGCACCTTCCCGGGTTCCGGGCGGTACACCGAGATGTCCGGCCGCAGCATCCCCGAAAGCCGCGTGAAGGCGTACCTGACCCGCCCCGGCCTGCTCCACGGCTTGTCATACCGGGCTTCGTCCTCGTGACCGCTGCTCATCGGACCGGCTCCCGTACCCCGAGTCAATGATCTGGCACTCATGAAAAACCATGTCAAGGGGCGGAGGTGTCGGCAACTTGGAGGCGCTGAGCACCAGGGCCCGGTGCCCGGCTCCAGTAGGGGCACAGGTACACGGCCGGCAGGTAGGGAGCGCTCCAGGTCCGGAGCGTCCGGCGGTGCCGAACTGCGCCGTCATCGCCTCCGCTGGAGCGGGGGACCCGATTCCATGAGCGGACAGCGACACGCGGCCACCGCGCCGACCCGGACTCCGGCAGCACGCGGCCGTCCCGCGATCCACCGGCCGGGTTCTGCCCAACGATGGCCGTGGCGGCGGGGAGGTCGTGGTCGGGGGCG
>NZ_LGEG01000053.1 GCF_001280125.1 Streptomyces sp. NRRL F-6492 | reverse complement strand
GGCGGCGGGGCGGGCGCGGTGGCCGGTCCCCGGTCGGCCAGCGAGCGCACGACTCCGCCGGTGGCCTCGGGCACGGGCGGGCCCATGTGCAGCGGGCGGCGGGCGGGCGGCGGGGTCTGCGCCACGGCCGGCGGGGGCAGGTGCGTGGCGCCGAGGTCGACGGAGCCCGAGTCGTGGCCGACGGCCTCGTGCGCGCCGGTGTCGAGGATGCCGGGCTCGTAGCCGTGGTCGGTGAGGACCGGCTCGTACGGGGCGGCGGGGACGCCGTGCGCGGGGGTGCCGTGCGCCGGGGCGCCGGTGTAGGGGTCGACCGGTACGCCCTGCGGCGGGGTCTGGCCCTGCGGGGCGGTCAGGACGTCGCCGAGGGCGACGGGCTCGGGGAGCGGGTCCGTGAGCGGGTCCGGCAAGGGGTCCGTCAGCGGGTCGCCGGTCGGGGCCGGGGCCTCCTGGTGCGGCACGCCCTGGTGCGGGAGCACGGGGGGCGGCACGGCGACCGGCGGCGCGGGCACGACGCCCGGCGGGTGCTCGCTCCAGGCGCCCTGGGCGCCCGGCATCAGAAGCAGGTCGTCGTCCTCGGCGGTGTGCTCGGAGGGGTCCAGGAAGGTGTAAGCGCCCGGTGCGGGGATGCCCGGCCGCTCGACCATGCCTGCGTTCTCCGGCAGCCCCTCGCCCGGGACCTGGCCGGTGTCCGTCATGCGTACCCCTCGCCCATCGCTTGTGCTCCTTCAGACCTGCGCCCGTCGACAAGAACGAGCGTGCGCGCCGCGCGGCACGAAGGACGCGGACACCTGCACATTGTCCCGGCCCTCGGCCCTCGTGGCAGGAAGATTCGCCACGGTGCGCTGTGGACTGCGCCACGTCGCGCGGTCCCCCCCTGTCGCCTACCACACCGGCGGCTCCGAGGGGCCACCATTTCAGGACATCGGCACACGAAGTGACGAAGGTCCGGACGCGGTACAACAATCGGCCAGCCTACCTGGCCCGGTGGGGCGGCCGGGTCACGGGGCGCGTTCGATCCTGCGTCCGGAGAGCAGGAAGACGGCCGAACGATCGCGTTCCGACCAGGTGTCCGGGTCGAGTCCGACGGTCTGGAGGAGGAGGGTCTCGACGGCGTAGCCGCCGGCGGCGGTGAGGGCGGCGCCGATCGCCTCGGCCTCGTCGCGGGTGGAGGCGTGGGCGACGATGCGTTCCGGGCGGCGGTCGGTGCAGGCGGTGACGACCTGGACGCCGCCGGCCGCGATCCGTACGACGTCGGGTTCGGGAAGGCTCTCCAGGACGTGCGGGGCGCGGCCCCGGACGGTCTGGAGGGGGACGCCGTGGCGGCGGGCGGCGGCCTCGGTGCGGGCGCAGGCGGCCGGGTCGAGGTCGACGGCGATGACGGCGGCGCCGAAGCGGGCGGCCTCCACGGAGAAGGCGCCGCCCGCGCAGCCGACGTCCCAGACGAGGTCGCCGGTGCGGGGCCCGAGACGGGCGAGCTGGGCGGCGCGGAGGGCGGGGTCCTCGCCCGCCTTCGGCCGCTCCTGATCGGTTGCGGGGCCTTGCCCCTCGGAGTCGTACTCCTCGGTGGGGAGGCCCCAGCCCCGGACGGGGCGGACGGACGGGTCCAGGCCCGCCAGCCAGGGGGCGGTCGGGGTGCCGCCGCCCCCGCCGATGACGAGGACGACGTTGGGGTCGCGCCAGGTGTGGTCGGCGGCCTTGTCGGAGGTGAGGACGGAGACCCGTTCGCGGTCGGTGCCCAGCTCCTCGCAGACGACGAAGGTGCGGTGGACCCCGTCGAGGAGGAGGGCGAGTTCGGCGGGGCCCGCGCCCGGCGAGGTGAGGACGGCGACCTTGGGGTGGGCACGGCAGACGTTGACGGCGCGGCGCAGGGTGCGCTGGTGGGCGACGACGATCCGGGCGTCCTCCCAGGGCATGCCGGCCCGGGCGAAGGCGGCGGCGACGGGCGAGACGGCGGGGACGACCTCGACCTCCAGGCCGTGCTCGGGGGCGCGCAGGGTGCGGACGACGCCGAAGAAGCCGGGGTCGCCGTCGGCGAGGACGACGGCGGTGCCGCGGTGGCCGGCGATGCGGCGGGCGGCGAGGTCGACGCTGCCGAGGCGGATGCGTTCGGCGCCGGGTGGCACCTCGGGCCGGGCCAGGTGGTGGCCGGCTCCGGCCACCAGGGTGGCGGCGGAGAGCGCGGACAGGGCCGCCGGCGGAAGGGGCGAGCCGTCCCAGCCGATCACCGTGACGCGGTCGGCCATCGTCGTCTGTCTCCCTGTGGTGTTGTCGCAGGTCGGGGGCGTGCCGAGCGTACCCGCTCGTCAGCTCCAGTCGGTGTACGAGGAGTATCCCGCCTCGGCCATCTGGTCGGCGACGTCGTCGAGGTCCTCGGGGAGGAGTCCCCAGAGGATGAAGTCGGTGCGCAGCTCGGTCCAGCCGCCGTCCTCGGTGCGGGTGCGGGCTATGCAGGCGTTGCGCAGGACGCCCTCGCTGATGCAGCCGATCTTCTGGGCGACCTGCTGGGAGGCGGTGTTGTCGGCGGCGGTGCGCAGTTCCAGGCGTTCGAACTTCCGGTCGTTGAAGAGCCACCGGGCGGTGGCGAGGGCGGCTTCGGAGGCGTAGCCCTCGCCGCGGGCCCAGGGGGCGACGACGTAGGAGAGTTCGGCGGAGCGGACGCGCCAGTTCGTGTTGCCCAGCTGGACGACGCCGACGAGGCGCTGGGTGAGGAACTCGGTGACGGCGAGGTCGAGTCCGCGGCCGGCGGCGCGTTCGGCGGGGGCGTGCTCGGTGATCCAGCGGTGGGCGGCGGCCTCGGTGTAGGGCTGGGGCACGGCGGTCCAGGCGCCGACGAGTTCGTCGTTCATCATCTCGGCGAGCGCGGGGGCGTCCGCCTCCTCGAACGCGCGCAGCACCAACCGGTCCGTGTTGATGGAGATGTCCGGAAAGGTGGTAGTCATGCGCAGCTCCATGCCGTGGACCGTCCGAATCGACCGTGAACGCACAGCATGCAGCATGCCGCCGCCGGTGCGCATGGCCGGGTGGGGTACGGCGGAAGGCCCCGCGCACCGGACGGGGTGCGCGGGGCCTTCCGCTCAAGGACCTTACGGGGGAACCGGTCTGACGGTCCCTCGGACGGCGGTTACTCCTTGGGGGCGCCGAAGGCCGGGATGACCGAGCCCTTGTAGGTGTCCTCGATGAACTTCTTCACCTCGGGCGAGTTGAGGAGCTCGGCGAGCTTCTGCACGCGGGCGTCCTTCTCGTTGCCCTCCTTGACGGCGAGGAAGTTGGCGTACGGGTTGCCCTCGGCCTTCTCCAGGGCGATGGCGTCCTTCGCCGGCTCCAGCTTGGCCTCCAGGGCGTAGTTGCCGTTGATGACGGCGGCGTCCACGTCGTTCAGGGCGCGGGGCACGGTGGCGGCCTCCAGCTCCTTGAACTCCAGGCCCTTCTTGTCGGTGATGTCGGAGAGCTTGGCGTTGGTGCCGACGCCGTCCTTGAGGGTGATCAGGCCGTTCTCGGCGAGGAGCTGGAGCGAGCGGCCGCCGTTGGTGGTGTCGTTGGGGACGGCGACGGTCTGGCCGGGCTTGATGTCCTTCAGCGACTTGAGCTTCTTGGAGTAGAGGCCGAGGGGCTCCAGGTGGACGTTGACCACGGGGACGATGGTGGTCTTGTTCTTCTGGTTGAAGTCGTCGAGGTACGGCTTGTGCTGGAAGAAGTTGGCGTCGACCTGGCCGGACTGGGTGGCGGTGTTCGGCAGGACGTAGTCCGTGAACTCCTTCACCTCCAGCTTCAGGCCCGCCTTCTCGGCCAGGTTGTCCTTGACGTAGTTGAGGATGTCGGCGTGCGGCGTCGGGGACGCGGCGACGACGAGGGGCTTGTCGGCGGCGCCGGCCGAGTCCTTGGAGGAGGACGGGTCGGAGGAGGTGCCGCAGGCGCTCAGGCCGAGGGCGAGGGCTGCGGTGGCGGCGACGCCGGCGGTGAGCTTGATGTTCTTGCGCACGAAGAGTGCCTCTTTCAGGTGGAGTGGTGACGTCTGGACAACAAGTCCGGACTGTTCTTCGCAGGACGAAGTCGGGGGCGGGGCGGGACGGCTCAGGCCGTGCGGCCCCGGCGGGCGAGGAGTCGGACGACTCCGTCGCCGATGAGCTGGACGACGGTCACGATGGCGACCAGGACGACCACCGTGACGAGCATGAAGGTGGTGTCGAAGCGCTGGTAGCCGTAGGTGACGGCCTTGGAGCCGAGGCCTTCGCCGCCGACCGCGCCGGCCATCGCGGAGTAGCCGATGAGCACGATCACGGTGGTGGTGACGCCCGAGACCAGGGAGGGCAGGGACTGCGGGAGCAGGACCTTGCGGACGATGGTGGGGATGCCGCCGCCCATGGCCTGGACGGCTTCGACGAGTCCGTGGTCGACCTCGCGGATCGCGGTCTCGACGAGGCGCGCGAAGAAGGGGATGGCGCCGATGGCGAGCGGCACGATCATCGCGGTCGGGCCGATGAAGGTGCCGACGACGAAGGTGGTGAAGGGGATCAGGGCGATCAGCAGGATGATGAAGGGCAGCGAGCGCCCGACGTTCACGATCGCGCCGACGACCTTGTTCACCGGCCGGTTCTGGAGCAGTCCGCCCTTGCCCGTGAGGACGAGGAGGATGCCGAGCGGCAGGCCGCCGAGGACGGTGACGACGGTGGCCCACAGGACCATGTAGAGGGTGTCGACGGTGCCCTGCTCCAGCAGGGGCTGCATCTCGGACCAGGTCACTTGGCACCTTCCTTCACCAGCGCGGTCGCCGCGTCGGACGCGGATTCCCGGACGATCGTCTCTTCGGCGGTCTCGGCTTCTTCCATGACCTCGACCTGGAGGCCCTGCTCGCGCAGGAAGCCGACCGGGACGACGTTCTCCTCGTACGCTCCGGGCAGTTCGATCCGCATCCGGCCGATCTGCCGGCCGCCGACGGTGTCCATCGCCGCCCCGAGGATCGAGATGTCGATGTTGTACGTGCGGGAGAGCTGGGAGATGACCGGCTGGGTCGCGGCCTCGCCGTGGAAGGTGACGTCGACGACCGTGCGGTCGGGGCCGCTGGGGGCGCCGCTGACCGGGAAGAGCTCGGCCGCCAGCTGGGAGCCGGGGGTGGCGAGCAGTTCGCCGACGGTGCCGGACTCGACGACGCGCCCGTGCTGCATGAGGGCGGCGGAGTCGCAGATGGTCTTGACGACGTCCATCTCGTGCGTGATGAGCAGGACGGTCAGGCCGAGCTGCTGGTTGAGGTCGCGCAGGAGCTGGAGGATGGAGCGGGTGGTCTCCGGGTCGAGGGCGCTGGTGGCCTCGTCGGAGAGCAGGACCCCGGGCTTGCCGGCGAGGGCGCGGGCGATGCCGACGCGCTGCTTCTGGCCGCCGGAGAGCTGGGCGGGGTAGGCCCTGGCCTTGTCGGCGAGGCCGACGAGGTCGAGGAGTTCCAGGGCGCGGCGGGAGCGTTCGGCGCCGGATATGCCGAGGATCTCCAGGGGGAGCTCGATGTTGTCCTTGACGGTGCGGGAGGACAGCAGGTTGAAGTGCTGGAAGACCATGCCGATGCTGCTGCGCGCCCGGCGCAGGTCCTTGCCCGCGCGGCGGCCCTTGCCGGCGAGGGCGGTGAGGTCGACGCCGTCGACGGTCACCGTGCCGGAGGTGGGGCGCTCCAGGAGGTTGACGCAGCGGATGAGGGAGGACTTGCCGGCGCCGCTCTGGCCGATCACGCCGAACACCTCGCCCTCGCGGACGTGGAGGTCGACGCCGTCCAGAGCGGTGACCTGCCGGCCGCGCGACTCATAGACCTTGGTCAGGCCCGAAGTGGTGATCACAGGGGTTTCCGTCACTGTCGAGTGCGCGACGCGGGGTCCGTCACGCACGGGGCATTCGTCATCGGACAGTCAGGCGCACGGGGCCTGTCCGGCGGGTGGCCGGACGTCGGCGAGTGCGCGGGGCGGGCACGGTCCACCGCCGTGGGGCGGGGGGACCGGCACGGCCGTCGGTCTCGCTTCGGGGCGCGAAACTCGGCGGGGGCCCTCAGATGGCGCACATTCGACACATACAACGAGCACCGGGCGTCGTGATCGCCTCGGTCGCAAGGGTGCGGCTGCTCGTCGTGGTCATGTCTGCAAGTAAAGCACGCACGGTCGTGGACGAAAGAGGGCTGTCCGAATAGCGGACGTTGTTGAGACGCCATGCGGACACCTCGGAGGCCATCCTTCCGCTTGCTTCTCCTGGTACGGCCCGGCGCGTGGCCTGCGGGGACGGGGCGGCGGGCCGGTGCGGGCCGGACCGGGCGGGGGGCCGCCCCGGGCGCCGTCTGTGGCCAAGGCCACGCGCGGGCGGGGCGGTGGGGAGGGCCGGGCGCGTCGGGCCGTTCGGGCCGTAATACCCTCGGGCGCATGCTCGACGCCCTGACGGTCACGGTCTCCGTGGCCGCGCTCGCCCTCGCCGCCTGGTGCGGCTTCGCCGCCTTCCGCGACCGGCCGACCAAGGACTGGCACTTCATCGGCATGGCCGTGGTGACCTTCCTGGTCCTGGTCCAGCTGATCGTCGGCATCGTGCGGCTGACGCGCGGCGAGAAGGCCGAGGAGGGCGCGACGATCTTCGTCGCCTATCTGCTCGGCGCGCTGTGCGCGGTGCCGATCGCCGGCTTCATGTCGCTCGCGGAGCGCAGCCGGTGGGGTTCGGCGACGGTGGCGGCCGGCGCGGTCGTCCTGGCCGTGCTCGAAGTGCGTCTCTACGACATCTGGACGGTGGGCTGACCATGACCGCGACCGAGGGAACGACCCGCCTGGTCAAGGGGCCGGGCATGCTCCTCGTCTGGCTGTACGGCGTGATGTCGGTCGGCGCGGTCTCCCGCTCGATCTACCAGATCGCCACCGAGTTCGACCGGGCTCCGCTCGCGTACGCCCTGTCGGCGGTGGCGGCGGTCGTCTACGTCTTCATCACGTACACGCTGGTACGGGGCGGGGAGAAGGCCCGCAGGGCGGCGCTGGTGTGCTGCGCCGCCGAGCTCGTGGGCGTGCTGGTCGTGGGGACCTGGACGCTGGTCGAGCCGTCCGCCTTCCCGGACGCGACGGTCTGGTCGGACTTCGGCTACGGCTACGTCTTCATCCCGGTGCTGCTGCCGCTGACCGGCATCTGGTGGCTGCGGAGGTCCGAGACCGCCTAGGGCCTGCGCGTGGGGAGTGGCCTAGGCGGCCTTCTCCAGGGTCACCAGGGTGAGCCTGGGGCCGAGTTCCCGGGTGGCGACCTGTGCGTACCCCTTGCTGCGGTAGAGGCGCAGGTTGAGTTCGCTGCGGTGGCCGGTGAAGAGCTGGAAGCGCTTGACGGGCGGAGCCGTCTCGGTCGTGGTCGCGGCTCCGGCGGCGAAGTGGCGCTCTATGGCGTCGAGGAGCCGGCCGCCGAGGCCGTGCCGCCGCATCCGGGGGTGGACGATGAGCTTGGCGATCCGTACGGTGCCGTCCTCGTCGACGCGGGCCCGCACCGAGGCGACGACCTCGTCGCCGAGGCGGGCCACGAGCCCGTGCCCCTCCTCCAGTTCGGCGCGCAGGGCGTCGAGCGACTGGGTGAGCGGTTCGATGGACCAGTCCCCGTAGAGCTCCGCCTCGCTCTGGTAGCAGAGGTACTGCAGCTTCAGGATGTGCTCCGCGTCCCGCGCGTCCGCCGCCGAGATGGTCACGCTCAGGCCCATGTGTGCACGCCTCCCGCTCATCTGCCGATCATCGGTTCAACACACCCTTCCCCGTCGGCTCGGGGCGGGAACCTCCGCAGCCAGCATTCTGCGCAGGCATCCCAGGCAACGGGAACGCATCGGCCCCAGACTCCCCTGTGAGATACCCAACTCTCCTGCGATTTCCCGGTAGGTGCGGTCCTTCGGGTCGAGCATCGCGGTGAGGACCCCGGGGCAGCGGCCGGGGGTGCGGGTGACGGCGGCGCGCAGGGCGCGGCGGCCCTCGGCGGCGAGGAGGGAGCCCTCCGGGGAGCCGTGGGGCTCGGCGCCGCCCGGCTCGTGGACGGGCTCGTTCCGGTAGGGGCGCTCCCGGTCGCCGGTCCTGCGGGCGCGGCGGGCCTCGGCCCGTACGGCCCGGCGCAGCCATTCGGCGGGCCGTTCGGGGGCGCCGGTGTCCCGGAGGCGTTCCAGGAGGCGGAGCCAGACGGCCTGTTCCAGGTCGCCGGGGTCGACGCCGGCGGCCGGCGCCTCGGCGTCCGACTCGGCGGCGAGGAGCGGGGCGAGCGCGGCGAGGAGCGGGGCGAGCGCGGCGAGGAGGCCGGCCGACGCGTCGGGAGCGGCGGAGCCGGACGCGGGGGTGCCGGGTGCGGGGGTGC
>NZ_LGEG01000052.1 GCF_001280125.1 Streptomyces sp. NRRL F-6492 | reverse complement strand
GAGTAGTCGAACTCGGCGGCCTGGCCGATCACGATCGGGCCGGAGCCGATGACCAGGACGGACTGGATATCGGTGCGCTTAGGCACGCTCGGCCTCCATGAGGGATACGAAGCGGTCGAAGAGGTACGCGGCGTCGTGCGGGCCCGCTGCCGCCTCGGGGTGGTACTGGACCGAGAAGGCCGGACGGTCGAGCAGTCGGAGGCCCTCCACGACGTTGTCGTTGAGACAGACGTGGGAGACCTCGGCGCGCCCGAAGGGCGTGTCGGAGACCTTGTCGAGGGGCGCGTCCACGGCGAAGCCGTGGTTGTGCGCGGTGACCTCGACCTTGCCGGTGGTGCGGTCCTGGACCGGCTGGTTGATGCCCCGGTGGCCGTACTTCAGCTTGTACGTGCCGAAGCCGAGCGCCCGGCCCAGGATCTGGTTGCCGAAGCAGATGCCGAAGAGCGGCGTCCCGCGCTCCAGGACGGACCGCATGAGGGCGACGGGGCCGTCCGCGGTGGCCGGGTCGCCGGGGCCGTTGGAGAAGAACACTCCGTCGGGCTCGACGGCGTAGACGTCCTCGGCGGTGGCGGTGGCGGGCAGGACGTGGACCTCGATGCCGCGCTCGGCCATCCGGTGCGGGGTCATGCCCTTGATCCCGAGGTCGACGGCGGCGACGGTGAACTTCTTCTCGCCGGCGGCGGGGACGACGTACGTCTCCTTGGTGGCGACCTCGGCGGAGAGGTTCGCGCCCTTCATCTCGGGCTGCGCCTTGACCTTGGCGAGCAGGGCCTCGTCGCGGACGCCCGTCCAGGCGTCGCCGGAGAAGATGCCGACGCGCATCGCGCCGCGCTCGCGCAGGTGGCGGGTGAGGGCGCGGGTGTCGACGCCGGAGATCCCGACGACGCCCTGGCGCTCCAGCTCCTCGTCCAGGGAGC
Organism: Streptomyces sp. NRRL F-6492; assembly: GCF_001280125.1. Lineage (GTDB taxonomy): Bacteria > Actinomycetota > Actinomycetes > Streptomycetales > Streptomycetaceae > Streptomyces. The sequence goes on along the minus strand of NZ_LGEG01000052.1, from coordinate 7,796 downwards.
GCTTCGCGCGCCAGTTGGAGGAGACGCGGGCGGGGTCGCGGACCACGTAGCCGGAGACCCAGATGCGGCCGGACTCGGGGTCCTCGTCGTTGACGCCGGTGTTGCCGACGTGCGGGGCGGTCATCACCACGACCTGCCGGTGGTACGACGGGTCGGTCAGGGTCTCCTGGTAGCCGGTCATGCCGGTGGAGAACACGGCCTCGCCGAAGGTCTCCCCCACGGCCCCGTAGGCGCGGCCGCGGAAGATCCGGCCGTCCTCCAGGACGAGTACGGCGGGAGCCGCTTTCTGCCTCTGCGAGGCGCCTCCCTGGATGGAGGTCGTCATCGTGCGATGCCTTCCGTTGCGCTGATCATGGAGTTGACGGTCTCGACCCAGGCGGTGTGTTCCGCCGCCCGGTCGGACCGGAAGCCGGAGTCGAGGAGGGTGCCGCCGTGCTCCCAGGTGACGATCAGGAGCCCGCCCTCGGCGAGGACCTTGCCGGCGATGCCCTTGTCGAGGCGTGCCTCGCGCAGGGCGTCGGCCGGGATGTGGAAGTCGTTCGCCCCGGGGCGGACGACCGTGATCCCGGCGTCGGTGAGCGTGAGCTCGACGCGGCTGCGGGCGCCGAGGCCGTGGGCGACGATCCGGTCGAGCCACTGCCCGGCGGTCGTGGACCCGTGGTAGCGCCCGCTGAGGGTCAGTTTCGCCTCACCGGCCGTCTCCGGCGCGGTGGGCAGTGCGGGGAGGTCCGACTGGAGGCTGCCGCGCCACTTCCATCCCTGGCGCATGAGCCAGTACACGAAGGCGACGAAGAGCAGCAGTCCGGCGACCCAGCCGATCCTTCCGGCCCAGTCGGTCACTTCCGCCGACTTCTGTTCGGCTGCCTCTGCGGCGATTGCGATGAGTGGTGTCACGCCAGCTTCCCGTCCACGACCGTTGCCCGGCCCCGCAGGAAGGTGTGGGTGACGCGTCCCGGCAGCTCGCGGCCCTCGTACGGGGTGTTGCGGCTGCGGGAGGCGAAGTCCGCGGGGTCCACGACTCCACGGTAAGCCGGATCGACCAGGGTCAGGTTCGCGGGCTCACCAGCCGAGACGGGGCGTCCATGGCCCTTGGCCCGGCCGATGCGGGCGGGGGCGAAGGACATGCGGTCGGCGACGCCGGCCCAGTCGAGGAGTCCGGTCTCGACCATCGTCTGCTGGACGACGGACAGGGCGGTCTCCAGGCCGACCATGCCCATGGCGGCCGCGGCCCACTCGCAGTCCTTGTCCTCGTGCGGGTGCGGGGCGTGGTCGGTGGCGACGATGTCGATCGTGCCGTCGGCCAGCGCCTCGCGGAGCGCGAGGACGTCCTTCTCGGTGCGCAGCGGCGGGTTGACCTTGTAGACGGGGTTGTACGAGCGGACCAGCTCGTCCGTGAGGAGGAGGTGGTGCGGGGTGACCTCGGCGGTGACGTCGATGCCGCGGGACTTGGCCCAGCGGACGATCTCGACCGAGCCGGCGGTGGAGAGGTGGCAGATGTGGACGCGGGAGCCGACGTGCTCGGCGAGGAGGACGTCGCGGGCGATGATCGACTCCTCGGCGACGGCGGGCCAGCCGCCGAGGCCGAGCTCGGCGGAGACGACGCCCTCGTTCATCTGGGCGCCCTCGGTGAGGCGGGGCTCCTGGGCGTGCTGGGCGACGACGCCGCCGAAGGCCTTCACGTACTCCAGGGCGCGGCGCATGATCACGGCGTCGTCGACGCACTTGCCGTCGTCGGAGAAGACGGTGACGCCGGCGGCGGAGTCGTGCATGGCGCCGAGCTCGGCGAGCTTCCTGCCCTCCAGGCCGACGGTGACGGCGCCGATGGGCTGCACGTCGCAGTAGCCGTGCTCCTGGCCGAGCCGGTAGACCTGCTCGACGACGCCGGCGGTGTCGGCGACCGGGTGGGTGTTGGCCATGGCGAAGACGGAGGTGTAGCCGCCGGAGGCGGCGGCGCGGGTGCCGGTGAGGACGGTCTCGGAGTCCTCGCGGCCGGGCTCGCGCAGGTGGGTGTGGAGGTCGACCAGGCCCGGCAGGAGGATCTGCCCGTCGGCCTCGATCACGGTCGCGCCCTCGGCGGAGAGCCCGGTACCACTCCAGTCGATTTCGCCCTGCCGGGCGGTGGCGGCGACGGTCTCGCCGTCGATCAGGACGTCCTGGACCTCGCCGCCGAGTACCTTCGCGCCGCGGATAAGGATCTTGCTCATGGTTACTTGTTCTCCTCGGTGCGCGCGGCGGGGGTGGTGGTGACGGCGGGCTCGGAGCCGCCAAGGAGCAGATAGAGCACGGCCATGCGGACGGACACGCCGTTGGCGACCTGCTCGACGACCGTGCAGCGGTCGGAGTCGGCGACCTCGGCGGTGATCTCCATGCCGCGGACCATGGGGCCGGGGTGCATCACGATGGCGTGCTCGGGCATCTTCGCCATCCGCTCGCCGTCGAGGCCGTAGCGGCGCGAGTACTCGCGCTCGGTGGGGAAGAAGGCGGCGTTCATCCGCTCGCGCTGGACGCGCAGCATCATCACGGCGTCGGACTTCGGCAGCACGGCGTCGAGGTCGTACGAGATCTCGCAGGGCCAGGTCTCGACGCCGACGGGGACCAGGGTGGGCGGGGCCACCAGGGTGACCTCGGCGCCGAGGGTGTGCAGCAGGTCGACGTTGGAGCGGGCGACCCGGCTGTGCAGGACGTCGCCGACGAGGGTGATCCGCTTGCCGGCGAGGTCCTGGCCGAGTCCGGTGTCGCGGCCGACGAGGCGGCGGCGCATGGTGAAGGCGTCCAGGAGGGCCTGGGTGGGGTGCTGGTGGGTGCCGTCGCCGGCGTTGACGACGGGGGCGTCGATCCAGCCGGAGGTGGCGAGCCGGTACGGGGCGCCGGAGGCGCCGTGCCGGATGACGACCGCGTCGACGCCCATGGCCTCCAGGGTCTGGGCGGTGTCCTTGAGGGACTCCCCCTTGGAGACGCTGGAGCCCTTGGCCGCGAAGTTGATGACGTCGGCGGAGAGGCGCTTCTCGGCGGCCTCGAAGGAGATCCGGGTCCGGGTGGAGTCCTCGAAGAAGAGGTTGCAGATGGTCCGGCCGCGCAGGGTGGGCAGCTTCTTGATGGGCCGGTCGGCCACCCGGGCCATCTCCTCGGCGGTGTCGAGGATCAGTACGGCGTCGTCGCGGGTGAGGTCGGCGGCCGAGATGAGGTGACGCATCATCGGGGTTTCTCTCCGTGGTGGGGAGGTGTGGGCGTGCGGGGGCAGGGGGGTGCCCCGGCCCCGGCGGGGAAGCCGGTCCGGCTAGGAGGCGGTCTTGGAGCCGAGCAGGACGGTGTCGCGACCGTCTTCCTCGGCGAGCAGGACCTTGACCGTCTCCCGCAGCGACGTGGGGAGGTTCTTGCCGACGTAGTCGGCGCGGATGGGCAGCTCGCGGTGGCCGCGGTCGACGAGGACGGCGAGCTGGACGGCGCGGGGGCGGCCGATGTCGCCGAGGGCGTCGAGGGCGGCGCGGATGGTGCGGCCGGAGAAGAGGACGTCGTCGACGAGGACGACGAGGCGCCCGTCGATGCCGTCGGAGGGGATCTCGGTGCGGCCGATCGCGCGGGCGGGCTTCATCCGCAGGTCGTCCCGGTACATGGTGATGTCGAGGGAGCCGACCGGGACCTTGGTGCCGGTGATGGAGGCGAGCTTCTCGGCGAGCCGGCGGGCGAGGAAGACGCCGCGGGTGGGAATGCCGAGGAGGACCACGTCGTCTGCGCCCTTGGCGCGCTCGACGATCTCGTGGGCGATGCGGGTGAGGACCCGCGCGATGTCGGGGCCTTCGAGAACGGGCCGCGCGTCGTCGCCGTACTGCTGCTGGGTGTCCAGCCGGGTGTCCATGGGAAACGGACCTCCTTCTCCGCCTCACGGGACGGTTCTTAAAGGACGTCGGATGTGCGTGTCGATTCTAGCAGGGGTGGTGCGGGGCCTCACGCGCACCTCCGGCGCCGCTCCGGGCGCCGTCCCCCGGGCGGGGGCGGTACGGACCTTTCGGCTTGACGGGTAGGTGTAACGCTGCGTAACCTCACAGTGAGTTACCAGCCGCGCGGCGCAGCCGCATGTCGTCACAGCGTCCGGGAGCGTTATGTCCAGCGAATACGCAAAGCAGCTCGGGGCCAAACTCCGCGCCATCCGCACCCAGCAGGGTCTCTCGCTCCACGGGGTGGAGGAGAAGTCCCAGGGCCGCTGGAAGGCCGTGGTGGTCGGCTCGTACGAGCGGGGCGACCGCGCCGTGACCGTGCAGCGCCTCGCCGAGCTGGCCGACTTCTACGGGGTGCCGGTGCAGGAGCTCCTGCCGGGCACGACGCCGGGCGGGGCCGCCGAGCCGCCGCCGAAGCTGGTCCTGGACCTGGAGCGCCTGGCCCACGTCCCGCAGGAGAAGGCCGGCCCGCTCCAGCGCTACGCCGCGACGATCCAGTCGCAGCGCGGCGACTACAACGGCAAGGTGCTGTCGATCCGCCAGGACGACCTGCGCACGCTCGCCGTCATCTACGACCAGTCCCCCTCGGTCCTCACGGAGCAGCTGATCAGCTGGGGCGTGCTGGACGCGGACGCGCGCCGCGCGGTCGCCCACGAGGACAACTGACCCCTTCCGAGGGCTCAGCAGAAACGTACCGCCGGATCCGTGGACGTCATCGACGTCCACGGATCTCGTGCTTTCCCGGCCCGTACGGGGCGCTCCCGGGCCCGCGAGGGCTTCCGGATCCCCGGGGGGATCCCGGACAGGCCGAAGGGGCCCGCAGCACCGGATGATGCGGGCCCCTTCGACTGCCGGAGACGGAACGGGACTCAGGCGTCCACGTCCCGGCGCAGGCGCGGCTTCAGGTCCTTGAAGCGCGCCAGGAGGCCGTTGACGAAGGCCGGCGACTCGTCGGTGGAGAACTCCTTGGCGAGCTGCACCGCCTCGTCGATCGCGACCGCGTCCGGCGTGCCGTCCTCCCAGATCAGCTCGTACGCGCCGAGGCGCACGATGTTCCGGTCGGCGACGGGCATCCGGTCCAGGTCCCAGTCCACCGCGTAGGTCGCGATGAGCTCGTCGATCCGCGCCACGCGGGTCGCGTACCCCTCGACCAGCTGCATGGTGAACTCGTTCACCGGCGGCTGGCGGTCGTCCGACCGCGCGTGCCGGACCTGGTCCGCGAGCACCTCCTGGACGGAGGCGCCACGCTGGTCGGCCTCGAAGAGGATCTGGAAGGCGCGCTTGCGGGCCTTGCTCCGAGCGGCCACGGTTACTTGTTCACCCGGCCGAGGTAGTCGCTGGTGCGGGTGTCGACCTTGATCTTCTCACCGGTGGTGATGAAGAGCGGGACCTGGATCTCGTGACCGGTCTCCAGCGTGGCGGGCTTGGTGCCGCCGGTGGAGCGGTCGCCCTGGACGCCCGGGTCGGTGTGCTTGATCGTCAGCTCGACGGCGGCCGGAAGCTCGACGTAGAGCACCTCGCCCTCGTGCTGGGCGACGGAGGCGGTGAAGCCCTCGATGAGGAAGTTGGCGGCGTCGCCGACGGACTTGCGGTCGACCATCAGCTGGTCGTACGTCTGCTCGTCCATGAAGACGAAGTAATCGCCGTCCATGTAGGAGAACTGCATGTCACGGCGGTCGATGGTGGCCGTCTCGACCTTCACGCCGGCGTTGAAGGTCTTGTCGACGACCTTGCCGGACAGCACGTTCTTGAGCTTGGTGCGCACGAAGGCCGGGCCCTTGCCGGGCTTGACGTGCTGGAACTCGACGACGGACCAGAGCTGGCCGCCTTCGAGCTTGAGCACCATGCCGTTCTTGAGGTCGTTCGTGGAAGCCACGGTTGCGGAATCTCCTGGACTCTGGACTGACGTGGGACCGGGGAGGCGTGCGCGCCCTACAGCGCGAGCAGCTCCTTGGTCGTGATGGTGAGTAGCTCGGGTCCGCCGTCCGCCTCCTGGCGCACGACGAGCGTGTCATCGATCCGGACACCGCCCCGGCCCGGGAGGTGGACCCCCGGTTCGACGGTGACCGGCACACAAGCGTCCAGTTTACCCATGGCCGAGGGTGACAACTGCGGGTCCTCGTCGATTTCGAGCCCCACACCGTGCCCGGTGAGGGGGACGGCGGCCTCCGCGTGCCCCGCCGCCTTCAGGATCCGGCGGGCCGCCCGGTCCACGTCCCGGTACTCGGCGCCGGGCACGAGGGATTCCCGCCCGGCCCGCTGAGCGGCGAAGACGAGTTCGTACAGCTCGATCTGCCACTCGGCGGGAGTGGTGCCGATGACGAACGTGCGGCCGATCTCGCACCGGTAGCCGCGGTAGTCGGCGCCGAGGCAGACGGAGAGGAAATCTCCCTCCTCGACCCGGCGGTCGGTGGGCCGGTGCCCCCGGCGGCCGGAGTGCGGCCCGGTCGCCACCGAGGTGGGGAAGGCGGCCCCGTCGGCGCCGTGGTCGACGAGCCGGCGCTCCAGCTCCAGGGCGAGGTGGCGCTCGGTCCGCCCCACCAGGATGGATTCGAGGAGCTCGCCGAGGGCCTGGTCGGCGATCTCGGCGGCGATCCGGAGGCAGCCGATCTCGTCCTCGTCCTTGACGATCCTGAGCTGCTCCACGGCGCAGTCCAGATCGGTGAGGCGCGGCGCGGACGCGACGGTGCCCATGGCCCGGTGCCGGGCCACCGTCAGGTGGTGCTCCTCGACGGCGAGGGCGTCGGCGCCCGTCCGGCGGGCGAGGTCGACGGCCGCGACGGCCGGATCTCCTCCCCCGGTGGGCAGGACCTGCTGCCGGAGCAGTTCGTCGAGCCGCCCGTCGGCCGGTTCGCCCCCGGGTGCGACGGGGCAGAGCAGGACGTCCGCCTCCGGTTCGGGGCCGACGAGCAGGACGGCGCCCGGCGGGGAGCCGCCCGCGAGATAGCGGACGTTGGCGGGGCGGGAGACCAGGGCCGCCGGGCTGCCCGCGGCCGCGCACCGGTCGCGCAGCCGTACACGGCGGTCCGCATACACCTCTGACATGCTCCGAGCCTACGAGGAGCGGGCCGCGACGGCCTGTTCGGGACGGCCGACCGGGCGGGCCCCGCTCCCGCGCTCCGGGCCTCGCGGGAAGGGGCTCACCAGGAGGGCGGGCTCGCGATCGCGCGGGCGAGGACGTCGTCGAGGACGCGGGCGGTGGTCTCGACGTCGTACGTGGAGTTGTCGATGATCGGCAGGCCCGAGCCGTACCAGCCGGCCATCCGGCCGTGGATGGCGGCGACCTCCTCGTCCGAGAGGCGCCGGTTGCCGCTGCGCTCGGCGTTGCGCTCCAGGACGACCTCCAGGCCGGGCAGGAGGACGACGGGCAGCAGACCGGGGCCGACGTGGCGCTTCCAGCCGCCGAGGCCGACGACGGGCCGGTCGGGGAAGACGGCGTCGTCGACGATGCAGGAGATGCCGTTGGCGAGGAAGTTGCGCGCGGCGAAGCCGCAGGTGCGGCGGGCGAGCCGGTACTGCGCCTCGGAGTGCTCGTTCCATCCGGACTGCGGGTCGGCGAAGCCGGAGCAGACCCACTCGCGGACGTCGTCGAGGCTGATGTGCGCGGTGGGCACGCGGCGGCGCTGCGCCCAGTGCCGGGCGACGGTCGTCTTGCCCGCGCCGGCGGGGCCGATGAGCAGGACGGCCAGGGTCGCGCCGCCGGTCCCGGCCGCGTGCTCGGCGGGCGGCACGAGGGGCGCGCCCACGGGCGGCGGCGGGACGTGTCCGGTGGGCTCGGCCCGCTGCGGCGGCGGGGCGGCGGGGTACCGGGGAGCGGCGGGGCTCCGGGGCGCGGCCGGAGGGGGCTGAGGGGCCGGGGAG
>NZ_LGEG01000051.1 GCF_001280125.1 Streptomyces sp. NRRL F-6492 | reverse complement strand
CCCCACCGCCACCGAACCCCCCGCCCTCACCCGCTCCCCCTTCGCGTCGGACACCTTCACCTCCGCCACCTTCGTCACGGTCGGCAGCGGCCCCCGGCTCGCGCTCGCCGCCGTCTGGCTCCTCACCCGGGCCGGCATGCTCCTGCTGCTCCTCCGCGACGACCTCGGCATCGGCGGCGTGGCCCGCGAGGTGGCGCTCTACGAGCACTGGTACGGGAAGTTCACCGCGGGCACCTTCCCGCCCGGCGACGCCACCTGGCAGTACCCGCCGGGGGCCGGGCTCGTGATCATGTCCCCGGGCGCCCTCCCCTGGCTCACCTACTTCCAGGCCTTCGTCACCCTCACCCTCCTCGCCGACGCGGTCGTCACCCTCGCCCTCGCCCGCGCCGACGGCGCGCGCCTCACCCACGGCGCCTGGATCTGGGTCTGCGGCCTCCCGCTCCTCCTGCACCTGCCCCTCGCCCGGTACGACGTCCAGACCACCGCCCTGGCCGTCCTCGCCCTGCTCGCCGTCACCGCCCGGTCGACCGCCGCCCACCAGCTCGGCGGGGCGCTCGCCGGGATCGGGGCGATGGTCAAGGTGTGGCCGGCGCTGGCCCTGCTCGGCACGCCCCGGGGCCGTACCACCCGGCAGGCGTGGACCGCCGCCGCCGTCACCGCCGTCGCGCTCCTCGGCACCCTCGCGCTCTTCTTCTCCGAGTCGCTCGGCTTCCTGCGCCAGCAGGGCGACCGGGGCATCCAGATCGAGTCCCTGGGCGGCACGGCCCTCGCGCTCGCCCGGTCCGCCGGCGTCTGGCCGGGGAGCGTCGAGTTCCGTTACGGCGCCCTGGAGTACGTCGGCCCGTACGTCTCCACCCTCGGCCACCTCTCCCTGCTGTTCACCGTCATCGCCCTGGGCTGGCTGGTCCTCTGGCGCGTCCGGGCCCACCGCTGGACCCCCGCCACCCCGTACGACACGGCCTTCGCCGCCGTCCTGCTGTTCACCGTCACCAGCCGGGTGATCAGCCCCCAGTACATGATCTGGCTGCTCGGGCTCGCCGCCGTCTGCCTGACCTCCCGGCACACCGTGATGCGCCCGGTGGCGCTGCTGCTGCTCCCGGCGGCGGCGCTGAGCGCGCTCGCGTACCCCGTGCTCTACTTCGACGTCATCGACGGCACCCCCACCGGGCTCGCCGTCATGGTGCTCCGCAACGGCCTGCTGCTCGTCGCGGCCCTGCTCGCCGCCCGCCGCCTGTGGACCTCGACGGTCGCCGCCGCGCCGGAGGAGTAGCGGGGAACGGCGAGGGGCCCCGCCGGAGAACCGGCGGGGCCCCTCGTCCGCGTACGGCCTAGCTGTGCGAGCGGAGCAGCGTGCGCATCGTCCGCATCGCCACCGACAGGTTCGCCAGGTCGAAGGTGTCCGAGCCCTGGATCTCCTCCAGGGTCGTCCGCGCGCGGCCCAGGATCGCCGCGTTCTTCTCCTCCCAGGCCTTGAACCGCTCCTCCGGGCCCGCGTCGTCGCCGCCCGCCGTCAGGACGTCCTGCGTGAGCGCCGCGTGCGCCGCGAACAGGTCCTCGCGGATCGAGGCGCGGGCCATCGACTGCCAGCGGTCGTCGCGCGGCAGCTCGATGATCCGGTCCATCAGGTCGGTGATCCGCAGCCGGTCGGCCAGGTCGTAGTAGACCTCGGCCACCGCGAGCGGGTCCGTGTCCGTCCGGTCCGCGATCGCGACGATGTCGAGCGCCGGGAAGGCGGAGGAGAAGCCGGCGACCCGCCGCGCGAGCTCCTCCGGCACGCCGAACCCGGTCAGCTCGTCCAGGATCGACCGGTACCACTCCAGGTCCGCGCCGCGCAGCAGCTCGGGCAGCCGCGACCAGACCTCCTCGACGCGCTCGGCGAAGAACTCGATGGTCTCGGTGAGCCGGAGCGGCTGCGGCCGGTTGTTGAGCAGCCAGCGCGTGCCGCGCTCGACGAGCCGGCGCGAGTGCAGCCGCATCCGGGTCTGGATCTCGGCCGGCACCCGGTTGTCGAGGGCCTCGACGGCGTCCCAGACCCGGCCGAGGCGGAAGACGACGCGGGCGGCGGTCTGCGCCCGGACGATCTCCTCGATCGACGCGCCGGTCTCCTCGCGGAGACGGTGCAGGAAGGTCGAACCACCGGCGTTGACGGTGTCGTTGACCAGGACCGTGGTGACGATCTCGCGGCGCAGCGGGTGGCCGTCGACGGCCTCGGTGAACCGCTCGCGCAGCAGCGACGGGAAGTACGCGTGGAGCAGCCCGGTCAGGTACGGGTCGTCCGGCAGCTCTGTGCCGATCAGCTCGTCGGCCAGCGTGATCTTGGTGTACGCGAGGAGGACGGCGAGCTCCGGCTGGCTCAGGCCCTTGCCGTTGTTGAGGAGTTCGCGGATCTGCCGGTCGTTGGGCAGGAATTCCAGGGAGCGGTCGAGGGCCCCGTCGCGGCCCAGGCGGCGCATGAACCGCTGGTGGGCGTGGAGCAGGGACGGCGACTGGGCGACGGCGTTGGCCAGGGCCGTGTTCTGCGCGTAGTTGTTGCGCAGGACGAGCGTGCCGACCTCGTCGGTCATCTCCGCGAGGATCTTGTTGCGCTGCTTGACGGTCATGTCGCCCTCGGTGACGAGCCCGTTCAGCAGGATCTTGATGTTGACCTCGTGGTCGGAGGTGTCGACGCCGGCGCTGTTGTCGATGGCGTCGGTGTTGACCTTGCCGCCCTCGCCCCCGGGGCCGCCGGAGCGGGCGAACTCGATGCGGCCCAGCTGGGTCGCGCCGAGGTTGCCGCCCTCGCCGATCACCTGGGCGCGCACGTCCTGGCCGTCGACGCGGATGGCGTCGTTGGCCTTGTCGCCGACGTCGGCGTTCGACTCGGCCGAGGACTTGACGTACGTGCCGATGCCGCCGTTCCACAGCAGGTCGACGGGCGCCTGGAGGATCGCCTTCATCAGCTCGGCCGGGGTCATCTTGGTGATCCCGTCCTCGATGCCGAGGGCGGCCCTGACCTGCGCGTTGACCGGGATCGACTTGGCGCTGCGGGGGTGGACACCGCCGCCCGCGGAGAGCAGCGAGGTGTCGTAGTCGGCCCAGGACGAGCGGGGCAGCTCGAAGAGGCGGCGGCGCTCGGCGTACGAGACGGCCGCGTCGGGGTTCGGGTCGAGGAAGATGTGCCGGTGGTCGAAGGCGGCGGCCAGGCGGATGTGCTCGGAGAGCAGCATGCCGTTGCCGAAGACGTCGCCGGACATGTCGCCGACGCCGACGACGGTGAAGTCCTCGGTCTGGGTGTCGTGGCCCAGCTCGCGGAAGTGGCGCTTGACCGACTCCCAGGCGCCGCGGGCGGTGATGCCCATGCCCTTGTGGTCGTAGCCGGCCGAGCCGCCGGAGGCGAACGCGTCGCCGAGCCAGAAGCCGTACGCCTCCGCGACGCCGTTGGCGATGTCGGAGAAGGTCGCGGTGCCCTTGTCGGCGGCGACGACCAGGTAGGTGTCGTCCTCGTCGTGGCGGACCACGTCGACCGGCGGCACGACCTCGCCCGCGACCAGGTTGTCGGTGATGTCGAGCAGGGCCGAGATGAACGTCTTGTACGAGGCGATGCCCTCGGCCATCCAGGCGTCCCGGTCCACGGTCGGGTCCGGGAGCTGCTTGGCCACGAAGCCGCCCTTGGCGCCGACGGGCACGATGACGGTGTTCTTCACCATCTGCGCCTTGACCAGGCCGAGGATCTCGGTGCGGAAGTCCTCGCGCCGGTCGGACCAGCGCAGACCGCCCCGGGCGACCTTGCCGAAGCGCAGGTGGACGCCCTCGACGCGCGGCGAGTACACCCAGATCTCGAAGGCGGGGCGCGGGGCCGGCAGGTCGGGGATGGCCTGCGGGTCGAACTTCATCGACACGTAGGAGTGCGGCCGCAGGTCCGAGTCCTTCCGGCCCCCCTTGTCGCTTCCCTCGCTGGCGCTCTGGAAGAAGTTCGTCCGCAGGGTGGCCTTGATGACGGTGAGGAAGGAGCGCAGGATGCGGTCCTCGTCCAGGCTCGCGACCTGGTCGAGGGCGGCGTCCAGCTCTTCGAGGAGCGCGTCGATCAGCTCGGTGCCGGCGCGCTGGCGCTCCGGCGCCATCCGGGCCTCGAAGAGGTTGACGAGCAGCCGGGTGGTGTGGACGTTGTTGCGGAGGGTGTCCTCCATGTAGTCCTGGCTGAAGGTCGCGCCGGCCTGGCGCAGGTACTTGGCGTAGGCGCGCAGCACCATCGCCTCGCGCCAGTTCAGCCCGGCGGAGAGGACGAGCGAGTTGAAGCCGTCGTTCTCGGCCTCGCCGGTCCAGGTGGCGGCGAAGGCCTCCTGGAAGCGCTCGCGGGCGTCGTCGCCCAGGGAGACGCCGCTGCCGTTGGTCGCCGGGAGCCGCAGGCCGAAGTCGTAGATCCAGGCATGGGTGCGGTCGGCGCAGCGCAGCTCGTAGGGGCGCTCGTCGGTGACCTCGACGCCGAGCCGGTTGAGGACCGGCAGGACGGCGGAGAGGGAGATCTGGTCGCCCGTCTTGTAGATCTTGAAGCGGCGCTCGCCGGGGCCCGCGACGACCGGCTCGTAGAGCGAGAGCGAGAAGTCCTTGTCGCTGTCGGCGAGGGCCTCCATGTGGACCAGGTCGGAGACGGCCGCGCGCGGCGAGTGGTCGGCCTTGTAGCCCTCGGGGAAGGCGTTGCCGTAGCGGCGCAGCAGCTCGGCGGCGCGCTCCTCGCCCAGCTCGGCGTTGAGCGCCTCGCCGAAGCCGTCGGACCAGGAGCGGGCGGCCTCGACGAGCCGGCCCTCGATGCGCTCGACGTCGGCGTCGGTGAGCTTGGCCAGCTCGGTGCCGGGTTCGACGCGGACGACGAAGTGCAGCCGGGAGAGGATCGACTCGGTGTTCCAGGCGGTGAAGTCGACGCTGGTGCCGCCGAGCTCCTCCTTCAGGATCTCGATGATCCGCAGCCGGACGCGGGTGGTGTAGCGGTCGCGCGGCAGGTAGACGAGGGCCGAGTAGTAGCGGCCGTACTCGTCCTGGCGCAGGTAGAGCCGCAGTCGGCGCCGCTCCTGGAGGTAGAGGACGCTGGTGACGACGGCCTGGAGCTGGTCGGCCGGGGTCTGGAAGAGCTCGTCGCGCGGGTAGGTCTCCAGGATCTGGAGCAGGTCGCGGCCGTCGTGGCTGTTCGGGGAGAAGCCGGCGCCCGCCAGGACCTCCTGGACCTTGCGCTTGACGACCGGGACGCGGCGGACGGACTCGGTGTAGGCGGCCGAGGAGAACAGGCCGAGGAAGCGGCGCTCGCCGACGACGTTGCCGTCGGCGTCGAACTTCTTCACGCCGACGTAGTCGAGGTACGAGGGGCGGTGCACGGTCGAGCGGCTGTTGGCCTTCGTCAGGATCAGCAGCTTGTGCTCGCGGGCCTTGGCGCGGGCGTCGGCGGGCAGCCGGCTGAAGGAGGGCGACACGGGGTGCGCGTGGTGGCCCTCGTCGTCGCCGGCGTGGCGCGGGTCGGAGCGCAGGATGCCGAGGCCGGTGCCGGGCACGGCGGACAGGGCGTCGCCGTCGACGAGCTGGTACTCCCGGTAGCCGAGGAAGGTGAAGTGGTCGTCGGCGAGCCAGCGCAGCAGCTCGCGGGCCTCCTCCACCTCGGTCGGGCGCAGGTCGGAGGCGGTGGGCTCGTCGGCGAGGCCGTCCGCGATGCGCAGCGCGGCGTCGCGCATCTTCTCCCAGTCCTCGACCGTCTCGCGGACGTCGGACAGGACGCGCAGCAGGTCGGCGGTGATCTGCTTGAGGTCGGCGCGGTCGGTCTCGCGGTCGATCTCGACGTGGATCCAGGACTCGGTGAGCGCGTCGTGCGGCAGCTCGCCGTGGATCTGGGCCGAGAGGACCTCGATGAGGCGGCCGGTGACGTCGCGGCGGACGAGGACCTGCGGGTGGATCACGACGTGGATGCCGCGGCCCTGGCGGGACAGCTCGTTGGTGACCGAGTCGACGAGGAAGGGCATGTCGTCGGTGACGACCTCGACGACGGAGTGGCTGCTGGTCCAGCCGTTCTCCTCGACCGTCGGGGTGTGGACGCGCACGTTCGCCGTGCCCTGCGGGCGGTTCTCCGCGAGGCGGTAGTGGGAGAGGGCGGCGCCGAAGACGTCGACCGGGTCCCGGTCGGACAGGTCCTCGGGCGCGGTGTGCAGGTAGTAGCGCTGGAGGTACTCGAGCACGGTGTCGCCGTCCGGGCGTTCGCCCGAACCGTCCGGCCCCGTCGGAAGTCGCCCCCCGACCGGGCTGTGCTCAGCTACCCGGGCGGCCCTTTCGAGCAGCTCGGCCTTGGCTTCGTCCAGCTTGGTCTGCATGTCCTCTGACTCCTGGCCGCGCGCCGTTGCGCGACATCGGTGGAAGGAAGGGCACAACGCCTCCACGTCGTGTTTCCGCGGAAGACGACGTCATGCCCGAATGAGAGAAACCCGGGTCGTTGTCGGCCACTGACCGTGGCACACCCGGGTGGAGGGGATCGGCGAACGCACGGTCGGCCCGGCCGCCGGAGCGGGTCGGGCGGCAGCCGGGGGCTTCACTGCCCCCTCGGCGTATCGCGCTGATCACGACGAAAGCCTATCGCTCCCGACCCCCGCCCCGTCATGAGCCGTATGTGTACAAAAGAGGGGACGGAAGTTTGACGTTATGGACAGTGACACATGTCCCCTTGGCACGGCATCCGACCTTCTGCGAGCTGGGAGAGCCATGGTGAGGATCCTGATCGTGACCGGGGACGCGGCGGAGTCGCTGGAGGTGCTGTACCCCTACCAGCGCCTCCTGGAGGAGGGGTACGAGGTCGACATCGCCGCTCCGGCCCGCAAGACGCTGCGGTTCGTGGTCCACGACTTCGAGCCCGGCTTCGACACGTACACCGAGAAGCCCGGCTACACCTGGCCCGCCGACCTGGCCTTCTCGGAGGTCGACCCGGGGGCGTACGCGGCGGTGGTGGTCCCGGGCGGCCGGGCGCCGGAGTACCTGCGCAACGACCCGGAGCTCCGCAAGATCCTCAAGGCCTTCTTCGACGCGGACAAGCCGGTGGCGCAGATCTGCCACGGCCCGCTCCTGACGGCGGCGACCGGCAGCCTGGACGGCCGCCGGGTCACGGCCTATCCGGCCCTGGAGCTCGACATGCAGGCGGCCGGGGCGTCCTTCCGGGACACGGCGGCCGTGGTCGACGGCCTGCTCGTCTCCTCCCGGGCGTGGCCGGACCACCCGGTCTGGATGCGGGAGTTCCTGAAGGTCCTCCGCTCGAAGGGCTGAGGACCGGGGGCTCCGTCCGTACGCGCGGAGGGGCTAGACCAGCTCCTCCGCCACGGCCACCGCCTCCGCGAGCGAGTCGACCACCGGCACCCCCACCCGCTCCAGGGAGGCGCGGCTGTGCGAGCCGCCGGTGTAGAGCACGGCCTTCGCCCCGACGTGCGCCGCAGCGAGCGCGTCGTCCGCCGCGTCGCCTATGACCACCACCCGCTCGGGCAGGATGCCCTCCAGGGCGGCCAGGTGGCGGACCATGTGCCCGGACTTCCCGTCCGTGGAGGTGTCGGTCCGCCCGTCCATGCGCAGGAACCGCTCCGCGATCCCGTGCCGCCGCACGAGGGGGACGAGGTCGGCGTGCGGCGCGAGCGAGAGGAGGGACTGCGTGAAGCCGGACGCCTGGCGCGCCGCGAGCAGCTCGGCGGCGCCGAGGGTCAGGCCGCAGCTCTCGGCCCGCTCCCAGTAGTGCCGGTGGAAGACCCCGTCCATGAGGGTCCACTCGGCGTCGGTGGGCAGCCGCCCCATGAGCCGCTCGTAGAACTTCGGCACCGGCACCATGTACAGCTCGCGGTACCGCTCCAGCGTGAGCGGTGCGAGTCCCAGCTCGGCGAAGGCGGCGTTCGTCGCCCCGATGATCGCGTCGATGTCGTCGAGCAGCGTGCCGTTCCAGTCCCAGACCAGGTGCTTTCCGTGCTTCCCCATGGAAGGACGGTACCCGTCGCCCCGGACGGCGAAGAGCGCGGAGCCCCCTTGGGATCCTCCCGTGACCCTCAGCCCAGGAGCCCGGGGATCTCCTGCACCCCGAACCACAGCAGTTCGTGGTCCTCGGCCCCGTCCACGGTGAACCGCGCGTCGTCGTCGCCCAGGTCCGCCGCGCCCAGCGCGTCCGCCGCCGCGCCCAGCGCGTCCGCCGCCGCGCTGACGTCCGCCTCGGCGTCGTCCGCGTCGGCGTGCACGGCCGCGGCCTTGGCCAGCGGTACGGCTCCGGCGATCCGGACCTCGCCGACCGAACCGGCGTCGAGCCCCCGGTCGGGGTCCGCGACCGCGTCCTCGTCGGCCACGTCGACGGCGACGACGATCCGGCGCCGGGGCGCCCCGGGGTCGGCGGCGAGCAGCCGCAGGGAGGCGGCGGCGGCCCGGCCGAGCGCCGCGTACTCCAGCTCCTCGATGTCGTCGGAGACGTACCACTCGCGCAGCGCGGGGGTGACGGCGTAGGCGGTCAGCGGGCCGGGGCCCAGCTCGCCCGCCTTGTGCGCCTGTGCGAGACCGGGGAGGGTCAGGGGGACGTAGACGCGCATCGGCTGGCCGCTTTCGTAGAGGGAGAGATCCTCAGGATACGTGCGGAGTCCCCCTTCGGGGCGGCGGGCCGGACGTGCCGGCCGTCCACCGCGGGAGCCGTGCGCCGGACCTCCGGAGAGCCGATTTCCAGCCGCGTCACCCGGATAGGTGATCCCGTTCCGGACCGCCCCGGGGCGGCCGGCTCCTTGCGGCGCCCCGGGGCCCCGCCGTACAAGGTCCCCAACGGAAGTTACTGACCGGTACCACCCGGTTACGCAACGACAGGGGCCCACCATGACCACCACGCTCACGAGCACCGCCACCGGCACCGCCCGGCCCACGGCCACGGCCGCCGCCCCCTCGACCACCGCCTC
>NZ_LGEG01000050.1 GCF_001280125.1 Streptomyces sp. NRRL F-6492 | reverse complement strand
GTCTCCTCCGGAGACATGACGCGCCGTCACTACGTGACGGAACGTTGCGTCGTCGCTCCGCGACGACCTGTAACGCCGCTCCGCGGCGTTACAAAAGCTGGCTGCCTGGAGGAGCCGGCCCCTGTTGGCCGGTACATAATTGTAGAAGTAAGTGCATCGCAGCCCAGTCTCTATAACCCTTTGACCTGCGGCTATATCTCTCTGGCTCTCAACGGCCTGCCTGGTGAGAGCCAGATCAGACTGACTTGTCGCTGAGCGCCGGACACCGTCCCTGTCGATGCGTACCCATTATGTAACGCTCCTTGGCTCGGTTCACGGTTATGTAACGGCTACTCTTCGTGTTCAAGTATTGGTCTGGACCTCTTGTGGAATACTCGGTACCTAAAAAGAGTGATAGAAGGTCTCCGAAGGGATTTTACGCATTCACTCGCGTTACATGGGTGTGGGGGTTCTGTGACGATTCTCTCCGGATGGCGTTCCCCGAAGACGTGAATCGTTGTGCACCGCAAAAGTAGAAATTTAGAGCCGCATTCGGGGCTCGTTTTTCTTCTGCTTAGGTTTGTTCTCGGGAGGTGTGTGTGGGAGCTGATGGCATGGGACGGAACTCTCATCGCCGTCACCACACCCGCGTCTGACCCGCTCTCGTTCCGGACTCGTTGCCAGTGCCGCAGAGCCCTCACGCGACGCGCTGGCCCAAGCCGTCCTGACCCCGAGGCGGGACTCTGATCGAGCGCCTCGCGGCGCTCGGCCTGCGGGTGTCGGCAGCGCAGCTGGAGCGGTGACGGGCGGCGGGACTGCTGCCCGGGCACGCACGGCGGTGGCTGGGGCGCGGGCGCGGTTCGATGTCGGTGCTTGCCGAGGAGACGGTGGCCGTCGCGGCAGCGCTGGGGCGGCATGCGCGGCCGGGGCGGGATCTGCGGTGGACGGTGATCGCCTGGTACGCCGAGGCCGGACTTCCCGCCGGGCCAGGGGAGTTGGCGGTGCCCGAGCCGCCGTGGCCGGCCGTGCGGGAGTCGCTGTTGTGGGCGGTCTCCCGCTCGCGCGCCCAGCACCTGGTGGTGCGGGCCCGTACGGCGGGCGGCGGGGGGCGCAGGACGCCTTCTACGCCGAGGCCGGGCGGGTGGCGGGGCGAGGTCCGGCCGGGCTGCCGCACCCGGACGAGGTGCGGCGGCTGGTGGTCGACGACCCTGGGGGCGCGTGGGACCGGGGCCCGGAGCGCGGGCAGCGGCGCGCGGTGATGCATCTGGCCGCGGCCGCCGGGATGGGGGCCGCGGAGGTCGGCGGTGAGGTCCTCATGGAGGCGCTCGCCGCACTGATGCCCGGCGTGGACTGGGCGCCGGTCGCCGAGTCCACGCAGCAGGCCGAGCGCGAGGGCACTCTGGGGAGCTGGCTTGTGGCGGGGACACTCGTTGACCCGCTCGCCCGCCTCCGGGCCGCCGGCGAGGAGGAGATGACTGCGGCGCGCAGTGTGGCGCGAATCCTCAACCTGGTCGGCTTTCTGTACGTGATGCACGGGCTGCTGATGCCCGACAACCCCTTCCTCGCCCGCCTGCGGGCGAGGATCGACGAGTCCGGGTTCGCCCTGGTTGTCTCCCAGCTCGTCCCTCAGATGGCCAGCCCGTCCGGTGTCCCCCACGCGCTGGCGATGTGCCTGTCGCCCGAGATCGCCGTGGTCGCCGCCTTGTTGGAGGAGCTGATCGACGAACAGGCCGGCGCCGGACAGGGGCTGCTGTCGCTGCCCGGGGCCGAGGAGGGCGGGGCCGGGGCATTCAAGCAGACCTGGATCGACCGTCTCCACGAACTCCGGACCGCGGCCTCGACAGCGTCGGCGAGGGCGGCGGCCCCGGCTCGGCCGTCACTGCGGTCCCCGAGCCCTGACGACCTTGTGCCGAACGCGCCGAGCACGCCCTGCTGGCCGCGTGGCTGCCGAGCACGGATCGTGCCACGTGCGCCAGCGCGGGTCGTCAGCGGCCGTCGCATCGAGTGCGGCCGGCATCGGCGTCCAGCCCCATGGGGACAGCCGAGTTCGTCCTCGTCTCGCTTCCAGAACCCGTACAGAATCGGCTGGCTGCGGGGTCAGGCCGTGGCGGCGGTCCGTTCGGGAACCTCAGCGACGGGAGCGTCCGGTGAGGAGTGGGAAATCCAGGCCACGACCGCGTCTGTCAGCTGCTGGACCTGATCGGCTGTCCGCGGCATCCGCGCACGGTGCCACGGAGTGTGTCCCCACTGCTGTTCCAGGACCCACGGCGGTCCGCTTCGCTGCGCTTCGGCGATAAAACACACACCGTCGTCGAGGAGTGCGTCCAGGACGATGCGCCGTCCGTCGTGGAGGTCGGTGGCCATCCAGATGAAGCCGCCGTCGGGTACGAAGCCTTCCTCACAGTTGTCGATCCAGCCGTACTCGCCAAGGGTGCGATCGCCGTTGTCGTGGTTGATGCCCTCGCTCCAGGCGTCCGGATCACCGGTCAGGGCTTCGGCGATGCGTCGGATGCAGGGCAGCATCATCGCCCGTGTCGCCTCAACATCGCGGCGGCTGCGGTCTCCGTGCGGTCCCCAGCCACCCATGAAGGGGCGGCCGAAGGGGCGGAAGCGGGTTGTCTGGGCGTGGCGGCCGAGCCAGGCCGCCAGTTCGGCATGGAAGTCGGTCATGGTCAGCCGGTCCTGCACGCGGTGCTGGGCCGCGGCCTCCAGGACGTGTTCCAGGGCGGTCATGGCGTTCCCGCCGCCGTGGGTGGCCAGGTTGAACTCCTCCGCGCCCACCCGGTGTGTTCCCTCGGGCGGATACGGGCCGCGACGGCGATGGGCCAGGACGAAAAGGGTCTTGGCGAGAGAGTAGACATCGGCCCGCTCACCGCGGTCCTTGCCGTCGGTGCTGCGCATCTCGGGGGCCATGAAGTTGGCGGGCCCGACCTTCTCCCCGACACGGGTCACGCCGGCGGGCAGGTGGGCGAAGGCCGCGATCCCGAAGTCGGCCAGGACCGGCATCCCGTCGTACCAGAACAGGTTGTCCGGCTTGATGTCCCGGTGGTAGATCCCCTGATCGGCGAGCGCCGCGAGGGTGCGGGCCAGGGCGGTGGTGTGCGTGACCACGTCGAGGACGGTCGAGGTGTCGTCGACGATGTCGGCCAGCGGCCGGGCCCGGGGCATGGCGTACCAGCGGGGTGCGGTGCCATGGGCGTCGTCGATGTCCCAGATCGGTAGGATGCCCGGACTTCCGTTCACCTGCTGCATGAAGAGCGCCTCGTCGTAGAAGCGCCGGCGGCGGGCCCTCCGTCCCTTGTCCACATAGCCCTCGCCCGGCACAGGCGGGTCGGACATGTGCTTGAGGACGCCCTCACGCCCGCTGCTCACCTCGGTGGCCCTGCGCACGAACTTCTTCCCGCCGAGTTGGCCGAGTTGGCCGTCGTCGCGCCACCGCGGAACGTTGTAGTCGACGCTGTTGCCGTTCGGCTGCGGCTTACGCGGGCGCTGCGGAGGGCGTGGCACGGGTCTTCCTGACATGCCCGAACGGTAGCGTTCCTGTGCCCCGCCTCGGGACCGAACAGCATGCTCTGCGCACAAACTGGGACCTAGACGGGAGCGCGGGCTGCGGGGGTCGGCGCAGCCGGTGCCGGGGCCCAGGGGTGTGCGGCGGTGCGGATTCTGTCGTTCGCGCGCGGGCTGTCGGCGGAGTGTGCCCTGCCTGCGGGTCTCCAGTCGCGAGCAGCAGATCAACGAGATCCGCATCGCCCCCCCACTCTGCGTGCCGCATGGTTCGAGCCCGGCCGGTGCCGAACAGGGCGGCGCCCTCCACGACGCTGGTCCGATGCCTCTGCCGTACCCGGGAAGGCACCGCGGGGACGACGATCCCGTCCGCCGGGCGGCAGCCGGCGCGGACGGATGTGGTCGCTCAGGTGCGCCGGAGGCGAAGCGGTCGGACCCAGTCCCCGGTGGCGGCATACCAGTTGAGGGTTTCGCCGATCCGGTCGGCGGCGTCCTCAAGCAGACCGTCGGGGGTCACAGTGACCCGGTGGCACGGCGGGAGGCGGCTGTCCGGGTGGTAGCCGGCGTACTTGCCGTCGCCGTGACGGTCGGGGTCGGGGGTGACGTCGATGAGGCCGAAGGCCTGCAGCGCCTGGTGGGTCTCATAGGCCTCGCGGGTCAGTCCGTAGGCGCCCGCGCGCACGGCGCCGGTGACGTAGGGCTCATCGTGCTCGGAGTGCTGGTTGACATCGAGCCACATCAGATAGGCGGTGATCTCGCTGGGGGTCAGCAGGTGTACCCAGCCCCGGGTGAAGAACGCGGCCGGGATGTCGACGTACGGCTCGTTCTTCTTCGGCACGCGATAGGGGATGTGGGCGTTGTCGGTGCTGTGCCCGCTGTCGCACAGCAGGGTGAAGTCGCGGAAGGGCAGGTATTCACCGCGGTGGGGCAGGTCGACCAAGTACTGGTCGTTGAGGGTCTTGAGGGCCTGGGTGATCTGGCGCAGCTTGTTCGTCCTCGGGCTGGCAACGTAAGCCGTGCCGCCCCGGTGGCGGGCGAGCGCGCAGACGAGTCGTTCCAGGGAGATCGGCTGGTCGCGGCCGTGCTCGATGGGAATCGTGTGGTGCCACTTTTGGCCGGGGGCGGCCTGGCAGGCGGCGGCGAACAACAGGAGCAGGTGCAGGCGGCCGGTGACGCCGCGGGGGGCGATCAGTCGGGCGGCGGGAGGCCGTTTCTCGCGCGGCAGGCCATTGCGTTCCGTCACGACTTTCAGCGGCACGGTATGGCGGACGTAGAGGCGGCGGACACGGACCGCCGAAGGGGTGCGGCCGGCGGCGGACAGGTGGGTGGCGGCTGTGACGGCATCCTTCAGCATGCCGCTGTCGGTGAGGGCGTCGAGCGTCTCGTGGCGGGTCTTCACCGCCTTCTCGGCGGGTCCGGGCGGCTCCCCCGTGGCCGATACAAGGCGGGCCCGGATCACGGCGCCTCCTCACCGATTGCAGCGGATTGATAGCTACGGCTTGACCCGCATGTTATGCCTCGTCTCTCCGCTTCCCTGGTGGCTTAGAGGTCATGCAGGTCAATCCGTGGTCCCAGTGTACGGGGACAGCTCCGGATCGGGGGTTTCATTGAGCTATGCGACCGGCCGCACTCCGCAGGCCCCGGCAACGGGAACGCGGGGCTGCCGTCTCGCGGGCGAGGCGTACCGGGCCCGGAAAACGTCTTAGCCCCGGCGACATGATCATTTAGATCAGCGGTCCACCGGGGCTTGTCATCCATGACTATACCCGACCTTCCAGCAGGAGGAACCGTGACGCACGCATCCCCGGCACCCGCCCCGGGGCCGTGGGTGGAGAACTGGCTCAGCCCCGCCCGGCACGCCATCTACCTGACCGCGGCCGGCGGCGACCCCGCCCGCGCCCTCGCCCTGTACGAATGGAACACGAGCCTGACCTGCGCGGTCCTGCGCGACCTCAGCCACTTCGAGATCGCCCTGCGCAACGCGTACGCCGCCGCGCTGGACGCGACCTGGAACGGCAACGGGCACTGGCTGGAGGACCCGGCCAGTCCCCTGCGCGCCCCGCTGATCCGTGTGAAGAAGGGCTCGCGCGGCACGCGCCGGGTCGACATGAACGACAAGACCCGCAAGGCCATCGACAGCGCCCGCACCCGCTACGGCCGCAGCGCGCCCCCCGGGAAGGTGATCGCCGAGCTGTCGCTGGGCATGTGGAGGTACCTGTCCACCTCCGCGCACGAGAAGACGCTGTGGGTCCCCCACCTCCACCACGCCTTCCCGCCCGGGACCAACCGCGCCACCATCGACCAGCCGATCGGCGACCTGCACGAGCTGCGCAACCGGGCCGCGCACTGGGAACCGCTCCTGAACGTTCCCGTCGCCGTACGGATGAAGGACCTCCTGACGGTCGCCGGCCTGCTCGGGCCCGACCTCGCCGCCTACATCCAGCACTCCAGCCGCGTCGACGCCCTGCTCACCCAGCGCCCGTAACCCGTCGGCCGCACGACGTCTTGGCCGTCAGACGGCCGCAGCGTCAGGGGGAGGGCGCCGGAGGCGTGCTGGAGGGTCTGGCGGCGGGCGACGCCGGAAGCACTGGTGGTCGGCATGAGAATGACATGGCCCTTCGTTACTCATGCAAGCAACGAGTGAGCACCACCCGTCAGCGTCAACGACCAGGCCACCGCACCTGCGCCACTGACACTCAGACGACGAGGTCCAACCGACACTCCCCCGCAGACCATCAGGGCCGGTCAGGCCAGCCGCAGGCGGTCGTGTCAGGCGCCGATGCCGATGTAGGAGACGTAGGTGTAGGCGCCCCAGTCGGAGTCAAGTTCGGCGATGATGTCGTCCCAGAGGTCTTCCATGGTGTCCAGGTCGCTGGCGACGAGGGCGTCGACGGCGTCGTCCCAGATATAGCGGACCTGCCGGTGTTGAATCCTCAGGTTGTCGCGGCGGCGGGGCTCGTCGACAGTGGTCTGGTTGACGGGGTGGATCTCGATACGGGTGCCGCGGCCGCCTCGGTTGAGGTGCTGCTTGAGGGCGCCGGGGTTGGCGAGCACGTTGTGGGCTCGCAGGTTCCAGTAGGCAGTGTCGATCGCTTCGAGGTTGGCCGGGCGCGGGCGCTGGGTGCCGCGGGTCCAGGCGCGGATCGTGGCGGGGGTGGCGAGAATGCCGGCGTCGGCCAAGGCTTGGGGGCCGCCTTTGGTGGTGGTGAGGTAGCGCATGCGGGCTTTCAGGCCGCGGCGGGTGCCGACTGGGGATTTGATTCCGCCGTCGATGATCATGCGTTCGAGGGCGTCCTCGAGGGCGCGGGCGAGGGCGATTTTGCCGTGGACGTTTCCTGGGTCACGGTCTGCGCCGTAGTTGCCGAAGTTCTTCCATCCGTCGGTCGACATCTATCGGGCGCTCTTCCTCGGCAGGGGGTACTGGTCTTTTTGTTTCATCTGGGTGGTGAGGCGGCCTTCGGTGAATACCTTGCGCCAGTCGCCGGCTACGTGGAGTTCGTCGGTGCCGCGGACGCGGACGACGGTCAGGCCATTGGTGTGGGCGCGGTGGGATTTGTACCAGAGGTTAGCGAATGCCTGGGAGCGGATGATGTGCATCCAGTCGGGTCGGCGGATGTCGCGGTTGACGCTTGATTCTCCGATGGTGGAGGTGAATTTTGAATACATGGCTTTGATGTATTCGACGGTCACCGTGTCGTCGGCTTCGATGGCATTGGTGCGGGCCTCGGTTAGGACACGGCGGAATTTTTCCAGGAGGCCTTCGCTGGTGCCGGAGGTCCAGCGCTCGGTGATGCGCGGGGCCTCGCACAGGCCGAGGCGGGCGCAGCGGATGAGGAGGCGAATGGTGGCGTCGTCGAGGAGGACGGGGCCGTCTTCTCGGCGGTTGCCGATCGGGTCGGGCAGGTCGGGGTGGTGCCAGGTGGGGCGGGTGGGGAGGCGGTAGATGCCGGAGCGCTTGGGGTCGAAGCCGCCGTTGGGGTCGTGGATCAGGGCGCCGATGGGCAGGTGGGTCTTGAAGGCGGACAGGAAGCTGGCGTTGGTATCGAGGGCGTTGACGGTGATCGGGGGGTGGGTGCCGTTTTGGAGGGCGTCCATGAGGTGGGTGTTGGTCCAGTTGTGGCGGCCTTCCCAGATTTCGTCGGCGCCGTCCTTGGTTTTCTTCCGGAGGAATTCAAGGGTTTCCGGGTAGACGGTGTGTTCGTAATTTCCGCCGACGCGGGTTGCCTCGAACAGGGCCATTGCGTTCGGTACGGCCTTTTTCACCAGGGCTTCGGTTGCGACGGTGATGTCACCGTCGTGCTCGTGGAGGGCTTCGTCGACGGCGCGGGTGATCATGCCGGTGAAGTAGCTGTAGTCCCGGTTGGCGTAGCCGCCGGGCGGAGGTGGAGCGGCGGTGCGGCGGTGCGATGACCTGCGTGGGGCGTCGGTGTGGGCTGCCTGGGCGGGCTCGGTGGGTGTGGGGGCTTGGAGAGGCGCCTGCGGGGTGTGTCCGGGGGTGTGCAGGTTCGCGGCTTGTGGCTGCGCTGGAGGGGTGGGGCTGGCGTAGGGGATGGCCGGGTCTGTGATGCGGGCGTGGGCAAGGTCGGCGTGGAGAGTGAGGGCGGCCTGCGGGCCGAGGTCGCGTTCGGTGATGGTCGCGTGGATCTGGTCGGCGTCGCGGGTCAACGTGATGGTGATGTCGAGGCTGAGCTCGGCGATCAGGCGGGGATCGTCGCTGTCTACGGCAGCGACGACGGGGAGCTCGTGGGTACGGGCGAGGTGAGCGAGGGCCTGGGCGGCGTCGGTGATCTGGGCCGGGCCGGACAGCGGCAGTCGGGGGTCCTCGGTGGTCTGGAGGCGGTCGACCACGATGAGGGCCAAGCCGGGCAGGTCCGGGACGCTCTCGGCGATCGCGTCGGTGGTCAGGTCGGTGCCGTCATCGATGTACAGCGGGGCTTGGGCCAGGTGGTGGTGGAGGGCTGCGGTGTCGTCCTGCTCGGTGGGTGTGAGGCGGCCGGCTCGCAGGCGGCGGTAGTCGACGGGCAGGTGTGCGGCGACGATGCGTGCGGCGATGTCGGCGCGGGTGAGTCCGGAGGCGGCGTAGAGGACGGGTTGGTGCTGGTCGAGGGCGCTGGTGCGTGCGGCGGCGGTGGCGATCAGGCTGGATCCGGCGCCTGGGGCGGCGGCGACGAGATAGAAGCGGCCGGGCTGGAGGCCGCCGAGGGCGTCGTCCAGGGTGCGGATCCCGGTCGGCAGGCCCATCAGGGGTGCGGGGGCGGTGGTTTCACCGGTGGAGGCAGTGGTGGGAAGGACGGTGTCCAGGGCTTGCGCGAGTGCGGCCAGGCGTCGCAGGGTGCGTGGCGCAGTGATAGTTGGTGGGCCACTGGCCGGGATGACGGTCTTGTGGCTGGTCCCGGGCGTCGCGGGCCTCGGCGCGGTCGTAGGACCAGGTGGTCCAGCCGAGTCCGTGGCCGAAGGGGAAGGCGGGCTCGGTGCCGGCG
>NZ_LGEG01000049.1 GCF_001280125.1 Streptomyces sp. NRRL F-6492 | reverse complement strand
CCCTCCGGGCGCGCGGGGCCCGGCGGGCGTGCCGGGCCCTGTGGGCGTACGGGGACGAGGGTGGGGCCCGGGGCGGGCTGCCGGTCGTCGTGGCCGGTGCCGTCGGCCGGGCGGCCCGGGGCGGGGTGGGCCCGGCCGGGGAGCGGGTGGGCGCGGTCGGGGCCGTCGAGGCGGCGGCCGTGGTCCACGACGAGCGTCGGGGTGTGGCGGCGCGGCAGCGGTACGGGGCGGCGGGCGGTCCCGTCGGCGGACGCGTCCCCCTCGTCGCGGCCGGCGGCGGCCCGGTCCGGGGCCTGCTCGTGCTGCTCGCCCGCGGGGGCGAGGCCGGTGCGGCGCCGGTCCCGGGGCTTGAAGAGGCCGCCGCGCTCGCTCTCGGTGTCGAGGATGTCCGCGGACCGGTCGAGGAGCACGTCGAAGTCGTCGCCGTCGAGCGGGGCCTCCAGCTCGACGGGGCCGTCGAGGGGGGCGGCGCCGACGTCGGGGACCCGGGCGAGCGCCGGGCGGCGGACGGGCAGGGCGGCGGGGTCGTCGTCGGCGCGGCCGGGGGCCTTGCGGTCCAGGCGGAAGCCGGCGCCCTCCGTCTCGGGCGCGTCGGTGAGCAGCGCGGCCGGGATGAAGACGACCGCGGTGGTCCCCCCGTACGGGGAGGTCTGGAGCGAGACCCGGACGTTCTGGCGCTGGGCGAGCCGGCTGACCACGAAGAGGCCGAGGCGGTCGGTGTCCGAGAGCTCGAACTCGGGGGTCTCGGCCAGCCGGAGGTTGGCGTCGAGCAGGGCGTCGGGGTTCATGCCGAGGCCCCGGTCGTGGATCTCCAGGGTGAAGCCGTTGGCGACCCGTTCGCCGAGCACCTGGACGGCGGTGTGCGGCGGCGAGAACACCGTGGCGTTCTCCAGGAGTTCGGCGATGAGGTGGGTGAGGTCCGCGACGGCGGGGCCGCCCACGCCGAGGCGGGGCAGCCGGCGCACCTCGATCCGCTCGTAGTCCTCGACCTCGGCGACGGCGGCGCGGACGACGTCCATGAGCTGGACGGGCTTGCGCCACTGGCGGGAGGGGGCGGCGCCGGACAGGATGACGAGGCCCTCGGCGTGCCGCCGCATGCGGGTGGTGAGGTGGTCGAGGCGGAAGAGGTCGGCCAGCTCGTCGGTGTCCTCCGTGCGCCGTTCCATGGTGTCGAGGAGGGTGAGCTGGCGGTGGAGCAGGACCTGGTTGCGGCGGGCGAGGTTGACGAACACCTCGGAGACGCCGCGACGCAGCTCCGCCTGCTTGACGGCGGCCTCGACGGCGGCGCGCTGGAGGGTGTTGAGGGCCTGGCCGACCTGGCCGACCTCGTCCTCCCCGTACCGCAGGTGGGGCACTTCGGTGGTGACGTCGACCTGTTCGCCGGCGGCGAGCCTGCGCATGACGCTGGGCAGGCGGACCCCGGAGACCTCCTGGGCCTCCTTCTGGAGGCGGCGCAGGTCGCGGACGAGGACGCGGCCGATGCGGACGGAGATGACGATCGAGGCGAGCAGGGCGAGGAAGCCGAGGACGCCGGCGACGCCGACCTTGAGGAGGACGCTGTACGCGGCGGGCTGGACGCGTTCCTGGTAGCGGTCGCCCGCGGCGGTGTTCTCGCGGGCGAGGACGTCGAGGACGGGACTGGCCCGGTCCTGCCAGTGGGCGGCGGTGACGGCGCGCGGGCTGTCGGTGGGGCCCGCCTCGACGAGGGCGTTCTCGGCGGTGCGCAGCGGCAGGGTCTCGGGGCCGCGCCAGAACTTCTCGAAGCGGCCGCGCTCGGCGGCCGGCAGGAGTTCGAGGTTGACCTCGTAGAACTGCTTCCGGTTGGCGATCAGGTCGGATATCGCGCGGATCTCCTGGGCGGTGACGCGGTCCGCGACGAGAGCGGAGAGCACGAGGGCGTCCTCGCGGGAGAGCAGTTCGCGGGCGCGGGTCACGCCGACGAGGGCGCGGCCCTGTTTGTCCATCTCCACGTTCTCCAGGGCGTGGAGGGTGATGAGGAAGCTGTAGCAGGGGTCGACGAGCCGGTTGTAGAAGTCGAGGGCCTGCATGCGGCCGATGCTGCGGTTCTCCACGGAGCGGCGGAGCGATTCGAGGCCGTCGAGCGCTTCGAGGAGGCTGTTGAGCCGCTGGGCGGTGACGGGCCGCATCTCCTCGCGGACGCCGGGTTCGGCGACGTTGGCGCGGATGCGGGCGATCTGCCGGTCGGTGGACCTGCGGGTCTCCTGGAGCGAGCCGAGGGTGTCGGAACCCCGGGGGTCGGCGAGGTAGACGAGGGACTGCCGGCGTTCGAGCTGGATGACCCGGGCGGTGTCCTCCAGGGGGTAGCCGACCTTGTCGACGATGTAGCCGACGTCGAGGAGCTGGTCGGCCTCGCGGCCGGTGAGGACCGTGGCGAAGCCCCACAGGCCGGTGAGGGAGACGAGCGGTACGAGCAGCAACGCCACGATCTTCCTGCGGATGGACTTCCCGCGAAAGCGCATGGCCTCCCCCAGCTCGGCCCCCGTTTCGTCGCGAGGGTCCTTCACTTCGTGACGTCGGGCGTCAACACACGGCGTCAACCTTGAGTTTCAACAAACGGCGGCGCGAGCCTACTACTGCATCGCGGCCATCCCGAAGGTGTGTCCGGGCTATTTTCAGCCTGTCGAGTGAGCGTTGATCATGAGATGTCCTGTTATTCGGGGAGTTGGGATCGGCCACTGTGGCCTAGGACACCTGATGACGTGCCATTCCGTCAGCCTGCGGAGATGGCTGGAACTGTGCGTTCCGTCCGGACGGGGTCTCGCGTTCATTTCCCGTCGGGGCGAAACCTTTTCCCTCTGGCGTGCGTCATTGGGTACGGGGTGGGTTCTGTCCGCGTAAAGGCGCTCACAACGGGCAGCCGTCCCTGAAGTCGTTCAGTGGTGGGGAGTGACAGGACAATGGAACACGAGGCGCGGTCGGCGCGGCAGTTGTGGGTGGAGGACGAGCGGGGCCGGAGTCGGATGCCCGACCCGGTGCGCAACTCCGCCGTACGGGCCGTGATGATCACATCGGTGACCCTCATCCAGGCGGTGGTGGCCTTCTTCTGCAGCCTCGCGGGCGCGTGGCTGGCGTTTCCGGTCACCATCACCGCGGTGGCCTCGACGGTGGTGGCCACGTGGAGCATCCTCGACGTCTGGATCACCCGTCAGGTGTGGCGCCAGCGCAACGGGGTGGTGTCGGAGCCGAGCAGCACGGCGCGTCCGCCGCTGCGGGCGCGGCGGGACGAGGGCCGGGCGGAGGCGGTGCCGCTGTCCGAGGCGGCCTGAGGAAACGGAACCCGGAACGGCCCGGCCCCTTGAAGGGGCCGGGCCGTTCTCCGTGCTCCGGACGGTTCCCTACGCGGCGTCCGTCGGGGCCGGGTCGTCGGACTGGTGGCGGCGGAACATCCGCGTCGCCGTGATCTCGCCGTGGACGGTCTCCCCCTCCGGGTCGGTCCGCGGAAGCCCCGGGCGCAGGTGCTCCTCCACGCTGATGTACTTCAGTCCCGCCCGCAGGTCGGCGTCGTTGCGGAGCCGGATCACCAGCGGGAACTCGGCGAGCGCGGTCGTGTCGAACAGGCCCGTCGTGTACAGGAGCTGGACGCCGAGCGCGTCCGACACGGCCCGCTGGAGCTCCAGGAGGTACGTGGCGTTGGCGCGGCCGATCGGGTTGTCCAGGAACAGCGTGCCCGCGTGCCGGTGCCTGTCGCGGCCCCGGTCGTTGGAGCGGAGCGCCGCCATCGTGCAGTACAGGGCGATGGCCGCGGTGAGCAGCTGGCCGCCGGAGAAGACGTCGCCCATCTGCCCGACGGGCACCCGCTCGGCGCGCAGCACCGCGTCCGGCTTGAGGATCTCGACGGAGACGCCCTTGGGTTCGAGGGCCGCCTGCACGCCCCGCAGGAGCAGGGACATGCCGTCGCGGCGCAGGTCGGTGTTCTTCTTCACGGCGGCGCGGGTGGCCTCGTCGACCACCTCGCCGAGCCGCTCCGCGAGGGTGGCCTGGTCGGGCTCCTCGAAGCGGATCCGCAGGAACTCCTGGCCGGACCACTCGCCGAGGCCCTCGGGGAGCCGGGAGAGCCGCTGGGCCGAGCGGAGGGTCGCGAGGGAGGACTCCACGAGGCCGCGGAGGCGGTCCACGATGGAGTCCCGGTTGCGCTCCAGCTGCTCCAGCTCGTCGGTGAGGACCCGCAGCCGGGGCGCGAAGGCCTCGGCCCACTTGGCGGCGTGCTCGGGGAGCGCGGACGCCGGGAGTTCGCGGATCTGCTGGCGGGCCGGGGTGCGGACCTGCTCGTAGCGGGTGGAGTTGGCGTGCCGGACCAGGACGTCGCTCGCCTCGCGCACGGCGGCGTCGGCGGCGGACAGCTCGCCGCCGCGGCCGCGCAGCGTCCGGCGCGCCTCGGCCGCCGTCGTACGGGCCTCCTCCAGGGTGCCGGGGTACGGCCCGGTCTCCTCCCGCTCCTCGTCCGCGTGGTCGCGGAGCAGGTCCCGGAGCAGGGCCGCCGTCTCGTCGAAGCCGCCGGCCGCGTCCTCGGCGGCCCGGTGGTCCCGGAGCAGTCCGGCGTGGGCGGCGCGGGCGGACTCCAGGGCGGCGCTGCGGGAGGCGAGTTCGGCGGTGGCGGTGCGCAGGAGGGCCTGGGCGCGCTCGGCGTCGGCGGGGACGAGCTCCTCGGGCAGCTCGGTGTGCGCCCCGCCGTCCTCGGGGGCGAGGCGTTCGGCCTCGCCGCGGAGCCGGCCGAGCTTCTCGCTCGCCTCGGAGGCGCGGGTCTCCAGCATCTGGACCAGGGACTCGGCGCGGGCGGCGGCGGCCTGGCGGGACGGGCCGTCGGCGCCGTCGGTGGACTCCAGGAGCTGTTCGGCGCGGGTGCGGACCTTGTTGGTGAGGCGGTTCAGCTCGGCGAGGGCGGCGGACTCGTCGCTCTCGGCGCGGGCCTGCTCGGCGCGCAGGTCGGCGCCGACGCCGACCTTCTCGTACAGCTGGGACGCGGCCCGGTAGGCCTCGCGGAGGGTGGGCAGGGCGGTGCGGGGCGCGGCCGGGTCCGCCTCGGGGAGGGGGTCGGGGGCGCCCGCGATCTCGGCGCGCTCGGCCCGCAGGGCGCGGGCGGTGCGGTGGGCGTCGTCGGCGGCGCGCTGGGCGGCGCGGCGGTCCTCGTCGGCGGCCCGGGCGCGCTCCAGACAGGTCTGGGCACGGGCCTCGGACTCGGCGGCGTCGTCGGCGAGTTCGCGGAGCCTGGCCTGCCAGGCGGACCGCTCGCGCAGCCGGAACGCCAGGCCCGCGAGGGCGTCGGCGACCCGGCGGGCGCGCTGGGCGGCCTCCTGGCGCTCGTCGCGGACGCGGAGCGCCTCGGCGGCGGTCTCGTCGGCCTCCGCGCGGGCCGTACGGGCCTCTTCGAGGGTCGCGGCGGCGGCTTCGGCGCTCTCGCGGGCGGCCGTGGCCGCGGCGGCGAGTTCGGCGAGCATGCCGGGCGGGCAGTCGGCGCGCCAGGCGCCGATCCGGGCGGCGAGGGAGCGGTCGCCGGCGAGGCGGGCGACGAGGGCGCGGATCTCCTCGTCCCGGGCGGCGGCACGCGCGCGCAGGGCGTGCCGCTCCTCGTCGGCCGCGTGCTCGTCGTGCATGGCCGGGTTCGGCGGTACGAGGAAGACGCCGGGGTCCCCGTCCTCCGCCCGCGCCGGTACGGGGGCGAGCAGGGCGGCGGCGGTGCCGACGGCGACGGCGGAGCGGGGCAGCAGGGCGGCGGCGGCGAGGACCTCGCGGGCGCGTCCGTACGAGACGGGGTCGGTGATCACGACGCCGTCGACGAGTTCGGGGCGGGCGGCGAGCACGCGCGCGTGGTCGGCGGGGTCCACGGCCTGCGCGAGGTAGCGCCAGCCGGGGAGGGCGGGGATGCCGTGCTCGCCGAGGTACTCGACGGTGGCGAGGACGTCGGGTCCCGGCGGCAGCAGGCCGCCGTCGCCGAGGGCGCCGAGGATGCGGGAGTCGTCGGCGGCGGCGGTGCGCAGGTCGAAGAGCTGCCGTTCGGCGGAGGAGACGGCCCGGTCGAGGAGGGAGCGCAGCTCGTCGGCGTACCGGTCGAAGTCGGTGACGGTGAGCGGCCCCTCGTGGGGCGTGCCGCCGTCCCCGGTGGTGGGCCCGCCCGGGGGCAGGCCCAGGAGTTCGGCGAGGCGCTCCTCGGAGGCGAGGGACCCGGCGGCGCGGCGCTCCGCGTCGTGGGCGTTTCCGGCGGCCGCGGCCGCGTCGGCGGCGCGGGCGGCGGCGAGTTCGGCGCGGGACTCGGCCCCGGCGGCCTCGCGCGCGCGCTCGACGACGGCGGCGGTGGCCTCGCGGGCCGTGTCCCAGGCGGCGACCGCCGTCTTCTCGGCGTCGCTGGCGGCGAGCGCGGCGCGGGCCGGGTCGGCGTCGGGCGCGGTGTCGTCGAGCCAGCCGGCCCGTACGGCCTCGGCGGTCTCCTGCTCGACCTCGGCGAGCCGCTGGCGCAGGTGGCCGACTTCGCTGCGGGCCCGCTGGGCCTCGGTCGCGGCGGCGGTGGCGTCGCGGTGGGCGGTCTCGCCGGCCTCCTGGAGGGCGGTGGAGCGTTCCTCCTCCTCCGCCGCGTGCCGCTCGCCCTCCTCGGCGGCGGCGGCGAGGGCCCGTACGAGATCGGCGGCGGCCCCGGCGCGGGCCGCGAGGGCGGGGGCGGCGTCCCGTTCGGCCTCGCGGATGGCGGCGGCCACGCGCGCGGAGCGGTCGCCGGCGGCGCGGTGGCGGAGCACGGCCTCGGCGGCCTGCCAGGCGGAGTGCAGGGTGCGGGCGTCGGTGAGTTCGCGGCGCTGGGAGGCGGCGCCCTTCTCGGCGGCGGCCAGGGCCAGGGAGGCGTGCCGGTAGGCGAGTTCGGCGGCGATGAGGGCGCTGCGGCCGCGGGCCTCCTCGGCCCCGGCGACGGCGTGGGCGGCGGAGGTGACCTGCTGGGCGAGTGCGGCGCCCCGGCCGCGCTCCTCGGTGGCGCGGGCGGAGAGCCGGCGGGCGAGGGTGCGGGTGCGGCGCTCGGCGGCGGTGTGGACCTCGCGCGCGTGGGCCCGGATTCCGGCGGCCTCGACGATCCGGTTCAGGAGGTCGACGGAGCCGGCCGTGAAGTCGCGTTCGGCGGTGAGTTCGGCGCGGCGGCCGAGCTTGTTGCCGAAGCCGCCGACGAGGTCGGCGAGGCCGTCGGTGTCCCGGGTGTCGGTGACGGCGCGCAGCAGCAGGTCGGTGAAGTCGGAGTCCTTCTTGACCGCGAAGAGGCCGGCGGCCTCGCCCTCGTCGGCGTTCATCTCGCGCTGGTAGCGGAAGAGTTCGGGGTCGAGGCCGAGTTCGCCGAGGTGCTCGTTCCAGCGGTCGTGGATCTCCTCCCAGACCACCTCCAGGTGCGGGTAGGCCTTGCCGGCCTCGGTCAGGGCGTCGCGGAAGCCCTTCATGGTGCGGCGGCGGCCGCGCGCTCCGGAGGCGCCCTCGACGGGCGGGCGGACCGAGGTCGCCTCGGCCACGGGGAGGTTGTCCAGGCTGAGGCCGGGGCCGGGCCGGAAGGAGTACCAGGCCTCGGCGAACTTCCGCGGGTCGTTGGAGACCTGGCGGCCGCGCCACTCGCTGGCCTTGCCGACGACGACGAGTTCGCCGGTGAGGGTGTGCTGCCACTCCAGGGCGACGTGGCCGCAGTCGTCGGCGAGGAGGAACTTGCGCAGCACGCCGGAGCTGGCGCCGCCGAGGGTGTTGCGGTGGCCGGGGAGCATGACCGAGAAGATCAGCTTGAGGAGGACGGACTTGCCGCCGCCGTTCTCCAGGAAGAGCACGCCCGCGGGGGCCGGGCGGCGCGGCGGGCCGACCGGCTCGTCCTCGAAGAACTCCGCCTGGGTGGGGGCGGGGTGGGGCACGGGGGCGCCGACTCCGCGCAGGTCCAGGACCGTGTCGGCGTAGCGCGCGCCGGCGGGGCCGATGGAGTAGAGGCGGACCCGGGACAGCTCGTACATGGCGGGGACTCTCGTGCTGGGAAGGTCGGTGGGGCGGCGGGACCGCGCGGGACGCGAGCGGGGTTACGAGTGGAACGGCAGGCCCGCGTCGGCCGCGAGCTCCAGGTCGTCGCCCTCGTGCGGCGGCAGGAGGGTCGCGGAGCCGTCGCTGACGGGGACGACGCCGAGTTCGAGCAGTTCGGACATGGCGGCGGAGCCGGCCATGTCGCGGACCTGGAGCTGGTAGCGGGCGGTGGTGCGGTAGGAGCCGCCGCCCTCGTCGCCGGTGCGCTGGAGGAAGCCGGAGTCGGTGAGGAACGCGGCGGCCTTGCCGACGATGCCGGTGGTGGAGCCGGCGAGCCTGCGGGCGTCCTTGGTGGCGCCGGTGGCGCTGCGGCGGGCGTAGGTCCGCCAGGCGGCCTCCAGGCCGGGGGCGTCGGACGCCGGGTCGGTGTTCTCCCCCTCCTCCTCGGCGCGCTGCTCCAGGCGCAGGCAGGCCTGGCGCACGAAGGCGTCGACGCCGTTGACGGTGAACCGGCCGATGTACGCGTCGTCGGCGAGGTCCTCGGGGCGGGGGAAGGCCATGGCGGCGACGGCGAGGTGGGCCAGGCCGTGCAGGAAGCGGTCGGCGGAGTCCGTGGAGGCGCGGCGGGCGTAGTCGCCCATGCGGACGGCGAAGACGGAGTCCTCGCCCGCGGTGACGGCCATCCCCGCGCGCGGGGAGACCTCCAGGACGACGAGGCCGAGGCCGGTGGCGACGGCGTCGGCGAGGCGCGCGAAGGCGGGGTCCTCGCGGTAGCGGCGCAGGAGGTCGGCGTACTCGGCGTCGCGGGCCGGGAGCAGCTTGGGCTGGAGCCCGAAGGAGACGAGCCGGGCCGCGTCGGCGGCGTCGGCGGGGGTGACCGCGGAGCCGCCGGGCGCGGCGGGGGCGGCCGGGGCCTGCGGGGGCTCCTGCTCGCTCCACGCGTCGGCGTGCTCGGCGTGGGTCTCGCTCACGGCTGGGGCTCCTCGGGACGGTTCTCGGTCGGTACGGCGGGCCGGGGTACGGGCAGCGGGACGGGGGTGACGGCGGCCGGGGGCGCGGTGCGCTCGGCGGGTGCGGGCGGCTCGTCCGTGAGCCGCACGGCCCGTACGGAGGGGACGTCACCGCGCCGCCGCGCGGCCCCGGCACGGGACGGGCCGGGCGCCGGGGGGACGGTGCCGAGCCGGGGGCGGGTGCGGGGGGCCCGCGGCGCGGGGCCGGGATCGGACACCGGGTCCGGCGCGGGTGCCGGGTCGAGTGGGGGTGCCGGGTCGAGTGGGGGTGCCGGGTCCTGCGCGGGTGCCGGTTCGGGGCGGTGGCCGGCCGCCGGGGCCTCCCCGGGGTCCGTTTCGGCTTCCCGCGCCGGCTCCGGTACCGACTCCGGTGTCGGTACGGACTCCGGTGTCGGTACGGACTCCGGTGTCGTGGCTTCCGGTCGTGGCGCGGGTACGGCTGTGGTTCCGGGTACGGCGGTGGTTCCAGGTACGGCGGGAACCCCCCGGGGGGGCGGGGCCCGGAAAATGGGCGGGGGGGGGCGGGCCGGCCGGGCGGGGGGCCCCG
>NZ_LGEG01000048.1 GCF_001280125.1 Streptomyces sp. NRRL F-6492 | reverse complement strand
GTGCGGGGGCTCGGCCGGGGGCGGGTTCCCTGCCGGGTGCGCGTCCGGGTGCGGGGGCTCGGCCGGGTGCGTGTTCCCCGCGGGGGCCCCTGCCGGGGGCCGGAGCGGGAACGACGTCTCGGCCGGAGGCGGGTTCTCCTGTTGCCCGGCTCCGGGCGGGGTGGGGCGCCCGGCCTCCGGGCGGGGCTCGCCCGGGGCCTGGTGGCCGGGGTCGGGCCGGTCTCCGCCCTGGGGCCGGTGGCCGGTGTCGGACCCGCCTCCGTCCTGGGCCCGGTGGCCTGCGTCGGGCCGGTCTACGCCCGGGGCCAGATGGCCGGCGTCGGACCGGCCCCCTCCCCGGGGGCGCCGTCCGGCACCGGACCCGGCCGGGGGGCTCGGCAGGGGGCCGACCCGGGGGTCGCGCGGCGGCCGGGGCCCGGCCCCGCCCTCCGTCTCGTCACCCCCCTCGGGCCCGTGGCCGTTCCCCGGCTCCCGAGCGCCCTCCGGCCCACGGCCGTTCCCCGGCCCCCAGCCGCTTCCCGACTCCCGGCCGCCCTCCGTCCCCCGGCCGTCCTCCGACTCCCGGCCGCCCTCCGCCCCCCGGTCGTCCTCCGGCCCCCGGTCGTCTCGTGGGTTCACAGGGCTCATGACTGGACCTCCAGCTCGTCCTTGACGCGTTCGAGCATGGTGACGAGGGCCTGGACCTGGGCGGTGACGGTGCCGACCGTCGTGTCGGTCGTCTCCTCGCTGTAGCCCGGGGCGCCCTTGACGACGGTGGCGACGGTGACCTGGCCGATCCTCGACTGGTACCAGCCGTAGAACTGCCTGCCGGGGAACGCGTCGTTGAAGTAGCCGCCGCGCTCGCCGAGCGAGTCGGTGGCGGTGTAGTTGCCGCCGAGGCCGAAGGGGTTGCCGAGGGAGATGAGTCCCTCGATCCGTTCGCCGTCGCGCAGGCACTGGTCCGGGCAGCGGAGCGCCTCCTCCAGGGTCTCGGCCATCTCCCAGTCGGCGTCGTCCTCGGTGCGGTGGACGGTGACGGTGGCGGCGACCCGGAGGGTCCCCCGGCCGTCGGCGGCGGGGACCTCGCTGTAGGCGGTGACGCTGTGGAGGACGCCGGGGGGCCGGGTGCCGGTCTCCCAGGAGCAGCCGTCCCCGAGCGCGGGCCAGTAGTCGGGGTCGCTGAGGTACGGGGTGCGCTTCACGTAGTCCGGGCCCCAGGCGTCGGGCCCCGCGACGACGGCGAGGGCGAGCCTGCGGGCGTCGGCGGCGTTCTTCGGCGCCCGCTTCGGGTCGGGGGTGAAGTCGAGGGCGGTCGGGGTGGGGGTGGTCGTGGGGGCCGGGGCCGTACCGCCCGGGGTCGACGCCCCGCCCGTACGCGCCTTGCCGGTGGGTTTCGCGCCGTCGGCCCCGTCGTCGCGTCCGTCGGCGCACCCGGTCGCGATCAGCCCGCCCACCAGTACGGCACAGCAGGCGCGCAGCAGTCTTCGGTCTCCGTACGCCACAGTTCCCCCACGGTCCCTACACGGATTGCCCGAACGGCGATCAGATCGTACGACCTGACGGGGCAACACACCGTGGCTGAAGCCTCATTGGGACAAAGCGGTGGCACTCTCGCGACGCGCGTCGTCGTACCGCTCGCGGGCCTCCTGGACGGCGGTCACCTGCCGCTCGCTCCAGTGGGCGAGCTCCCGGACCTGGCGGGCGGCCTCGACGCCGAGCGGGGTGAGGGTGTAGTCGACGCGGGGCGGGATGACGGGCTTGGCGTCGCGGTGGACGAAGCCGTCGCGCTCCAGGGTCCGCAGGGTCTGGGCGAGCATCTTCTCGCTGACGTTCCCGATGCGGCGGCGCAGCTCGCTGAAGCGGTACGGGCGCTCCAGGAGCGACGCGAGGACGAGGACGCCCCAGCGACTGGTGACGTGCTCCAGGACGGCCCGCGAGGGGCACATCGGTTCGAACACGTCGGGCAGCGGAGCCATCGCGCTCACCTCTTCACTTACCTCCATGCCAGTACCTTACTTCAAAGTGGGCACTGTTGGAAAGTTAGTGCCCGTCGTACGGTGAGTACACCGTTCACCGCACCCCAGGCAGAAGGAAGCACCATGAGCATCGTCGTCACCGGAGCCACCGGACAGCTCGGCCGCCTCGTCGTCGACGCCCTCCTCGGCACCGTCCCCGCCGAGCGGGTCGTCGCCGTCGTCCGGAACAAGGAGAAGGCGGCGGACCTGACCGAGCGCGGGGTCGAGCTGCGGATCGCGGACTACGGCAGCCCCGAGACCCTGGCGGGCGCCTTCGAGGCCGGCGACCGGGTGCTGCTGATCTCCGGCAGCGAGGTCGGGCAGCGCGTCGCGCAGCACGCCGCCGTGATCGACGCGGCGAAGGCGGCGGGCGTGGCCCAGCTCGCGTACACCGGCGTCCTCGGCGGCGACGACGCCGACTTCGAGCTGGCCGCCGAGCACAAGGAGACCGAGCGGCTGATCCTCGCCTCGGGCCTGCCGTACACCTTCCTGCGCAACGGCTGGTACAGCGAGAACTACACCGCCAACCTCGCCCCCGTCCTCGCCCACGGCGCCGTCGTCTCCAACGCCGGCGAGGGCCGGATCGCCTCCGCCTCCCGCGCCGACTACGCCGCCGCCGCGGCCGCCGTCCTGACCGGACCGGCCGAGGAGCACCTGAACAGGGCGTACGAGCTGAGCGGCGACACCGCCTGGTCCTTCGCCGAGTACGCGGCCGAGGTCGCCGCCCGGTCCGGCCGCGAGGTGGCGTACGCCCCCGTCTCCGCCAAGGCCCACCTGGAGATCCTCCTCGGCGCCGGGCTCCCGCGCCCCTTCGCCGAGATC
Source organism: Streptomyces sp. NRRL F-6492 (assembly GCF_001280125.1). Taxonomy (GTDB): domain Bacteria; phylum Actinomycetota; class Actinomycetes; order Streptomycetales; family Streptomycetaceae; genus Streptomyces. Next base: position 6,738 of record NZ_LGEG01000048.1, on the reverse strand, counting down.
CTGGTCGACGTCGACCGGGCCGCCGAGCACGGCGCGCTCGCCCTGCGGACCGGCGACCTGACCCGGCTGATCGGCCGCCCGACCACCCCGGTCGGCGTCTCGGTCCAGGAGGCCCTCGACGCCTCCCGGTGACCACCCGGCCGTCATGACCGTATAGCGGTACGGGCATGACAACCCGCCCCGTGCGGCGCTACCGTCGTCGAAGCGGCCGACAGGACGGCGCGGCACAGGGCGGGAGGTCCGGTGAAGACGGAGAACGAGGGACGAGCAGGCCTGCTCTACGGGATCGGCGCCTACGGCATGTGGGGTCTGGTCCCCCTCTTCTGGCCGCTCCTCAAACCCGCCGGGGCGATCGAGATCCTCGCCCACCGGATGGTGTGGTCCCTGGCCTTCGTGGGGCTCGCCCTGCTCGTGCTGCGCCGCTGGGGCTGGATGCGGGAGCTGGCGCGCAGCCCGCGCAAGCTCGGCCTGATCACCGTCGCCGCCACCGTCATCACCGTGAACTGGGGCCTCTACATCTGGTCCGTGAACACGGGCCACGTCGTCGAGGCCTCCCTCGGCTACTTCATCAACCCGCTCGTCACCATCGCCCTCGGCGTCCTCGTACTCCAGGAGCGGCTGCGCCCGGCGCAGTGGGCGGCGGTCGGGATCGGCTTCGCGGCCGTGCTCGTCCTCGCGATCGGGTACGGGCAGCCGCCGTGGATCTCGCTCGTCCTCGCCTTCTCCTTCGCGCTCTACGGCCTGGTGAAGAAGAAGGTCAACATCGGGGGCCTGGAGTCGCTGGCCGCCGAGACCGCCGTCCAGTTCCTGCCCGCCCTCGCGTACCTCGTCTGGCTCGGCACCCGGGGGACCCTGGCGTTCGGCTCGCACGGCGCCGGCCACACCGCGCTGCTCGTCGCCACCGGCCTGGTCACGGCGGTCCCGCTGGTCTGCTTCGGCGCGGCGGCGATCCGCGTCCCGCTGTCGACGCTCGGCCTCCTCCAGTACCTCGCGCCGACCTTCCAGTTCCTCCTCGGCGTCCTCTACTTCCACGAGGCGATGCCGCCGGAGCGGTGGGCGGGCTTCTCCCTCGTCTGGCTGGCCCTGACGATCCTCACCTGGGACGCGCTGCGGACGAGCCGGCGCAGCCGGGCGGCGATCGCGGCGGCGACGGCGGCGGGAGCGGCCGGGGCGGCGGGACCGGCCGGGACTCCGGACGCGGCCGGGGACGCCGGGCCGGTCGAGGCCTCGCCCGCGACCGGACGCTGACCGGACGCTGACCGCCGCCGACCGCGCGCCACGGCCCCCGGAGGAGGACTCCGGGGGCCGTGGCGCACCGGGACGTTCAGACCACGGCGTCGGCCGGGGCCTTCGCGGCCGGGGCGGCCCCGGGAGTGCGGGATCGCCGCACCCCCGTGGCGGTGATCACCGCCCCGAGGCCGACCATCACCAGCGGGACGGCGAGCGCCGCCCGGAAGCCGTCGAGGCCGCCGCCGGTGAGGCCGTACACCGCCGTCACCGCCGAGATGCCGACGGCCGAGCCGAACTGGGTGGCGGTCGTGAGCAGTCCGCTCGCGAGCCCCTGCTCCTCCTCCGCGATCCCCTCCGTGCCGGCGATGGTGAGCGGGCCGTAGGCGAGGGCGAAGGCGAGGCCGGTGAGCAGCAGGGTCGGGAACATCGCGGCGTACGACCAGTCCGGGCCGACCGGCAGGAACAGCGCGTACGAGACGACGGCGAGGACGAAGCCGCCGAGGATCACCCGGGCGTTGCCGAAGCGGGCCACGAGGCGCGGGGTGAGGGTCGGGGCGAGGATCGCGTCGCAGCCCATGACGAGCAGGGCGAGGGCGGTCTCCAGGGACGACCAGCCGCGCAGCTCCTGGAGGTAGAGGGTGGCGACGAACTGGAAGCCGAAGAAGGAGCCGACGAAGAGCAGGGCGCCCAGGTCGGCGCGGAGGACCGACGCCTCGCGGAGGACGCCGAGGCGGACGAGGGGGGTGGCGGCCCGGCGTTCGACGGCGACGAAGACCCCGGCGAGGACGAGTCCGGCGGCGAGCGCGGCGACCGTGGGCGTCCAGCCGTCGAGCCCGTGCTCCAGGCGGACGACGCCGTACGCGAGGAGGAGCATCGCGCCGGCGGCGGTGAGCGCCCCGGCGAGGTCGAAGCCGCCCTTCGTCCGGGCCGGGCGCGGCTCCTCCGGAATCAGCCGGAGGGCGGCGACGAGGACCGCGGCGGCCAGCAGGACGGGGGCGAAGAAGACCCACCGCCAGCCGAGCTGGGTGAGGAGCCCGCCGATGACCAGGCCGAGCGAGAAGCCGCCGGCGGCGGTGCCGGCGAAGACGAGCAGGGCCTGGTTGCGCTGCGGCCCCTCCTCGTACGAGGTGGTGATGATGGACAGGGCGGCCGGGGTCATGAAGGCGGCGGCGACGCCGGTCACGAAGCGGGCCAGGATCAGGGTCCAGCCCTGGTCGGCGAGGCCGCCGAGGCCGGAGAAGAGCAGGAAGACGGTGAGCCAGCCGAGGAACATCCGGCGCCGTCCGAGGAGGTCGGCGGCTCTGCCGCCGAGGAGGGTGAAGCCGGCGTAGCCGAGGACGTAGGCGGACATCACCCAGGCGGCGGTGCCGGTGGTGAGGCCGAGGTCGGCGCGGACGGTGGGCACGGCGACGGCGAGCATGGCGACGTCGATGCCTTCGAGGAAGATCGTCCCGCAGAGGACGAGAAGCAGGCTCCAGGCGCGGAAGGACACAACTGTCTCCAGGGCAGGGTGGGTTGGGGTGGCCGGTTACGTCCGGGAGGGCCGGTTCCCTCTTGTAACCACCTGCATCCTGCGGGAGCATCGGATGCCATGGAAGAAGGCACTTCGAAGTCACCGAGTCACTGCGAGGGAACCTACGGGCCCGAGGGGGACACCGACCCCTTCCAGTGGGACACCCGCGAGGACTGCGAGGTCCGGCAGATCCTCGACCGGGTCGCGGACAAGTGGTCGCTGCTCGTCATCGCCCTCCTCGACCGCCGCGTGCTGCGCTTCACGGAGCTGAAGCGCGAGATCGACGGCGTCAGCCAGCGCATGCTGACCGTCACCCTGCGCCAGCTGGAGCGCGACGGCCTGGTGCGGCGCACGGTCCACCCGGTGGTCCCGCCCCGCGTGGAGTACGCGCTGACGCCCCTGGGCGGCACGCTCCACACCACGATCCGCTCCCTGGTGACCTGGACCGAGCGGCACCAGAACGAGATCGCGGCGGCGCGGGAGGAGTACGACGCGAAGGAGGCCCTGGTGTAGGGCGCCGCGGCGCCGGGGGCGCGCCGGAAAACCGGGTCGCGGGCAGCGGGCGGTTTCCGCAGACTGGGCCGGATGGAACGCCTGACGGAGATCGCGAACCGCCTGTCCGAGGTCGAGGGGGTCGTCGGCGTGTGCCTGGGCGGCAGCCGGGCGCGCGGGACGCACGCCCCGGACTCGGACCACGACCTCGGCCTGTACTACCGGCCGCCGCTGGACACCGCCGCCCTGCGGCTGCTGGCGGCCGAACTGACCGGCGGCCCGGTGGAGGTGACCGAGCCGGGCGGCTGGGGGCCGTGGGTGGACGGCGGCGCGTGGCTGGGCGTCGACGGACAGCGGATGGACTGGATCTACCGCGACCTGGACCGGGTGCGCCGCGTCCGGCGGGAGTGCGCGGAGGGCCGCTTCGAGATCGGTGTCCAGCCCGGCCACCCGCTGGGCTTCCACTCCCCCTCCTACGTGGGCGAGTTGGCGCTCGGCCGCGTCCTGGCCGACCCGACCGGCGAGCTCCGGGAGCTCCAGGAGCAGGCCCGCGTCTACCCGGACGCGCTCCGGGACGCTTTCGTCGAGAACGCGCGCTGGGAGGCGCCGTTCATCCTGGCCGGCGCCCGGAAGGGGGCGGCCCGCGGGGACACCTTCTACGTGGCGGGCTGCCTCTTCCGCGCGGTCGGCCTCCTCGTCCAGGCCCTGCACGCGCGGGCGGGGAGCTGGGTCCTGAACGAGAAGGGCGCGGTGCAGGAGGCGGGCGAACTCCCCTCCGCACCGCCGGACTTCACCTCCCGTGCCCAGTCCCTGCTCTCCGCCCTCGGCACGACTCCGGCCGCGCTGGCGGCGGCACTGGACGAGGCGGACGCCCTGACCGCCGAGGTGTGCGGGGCGCCCGCCGACTGAGGCGCACCGGCCCGCCCGCCGAGGTGTACGGGGCGCCCGCCCGCCGAGGCCTACGGGGTCCGCTTCCCGAGCGGTCCGGAAATAACCGGTCGTGAAGCGGCGGGACTTCCCGCACCCTGAGGCGCATGGAAGAACCGAAGTACCGGATCCGCGCGCTCCACACGGACCGCACGGTCACCGTCTACCAGGCGTACCGGCCCGGGATCGGGCTGCCGGCGGCGCGGGAGGGCCGGTTTCCGGCCGTCTGGAAGCGGGACCGGATGACGTGGATCAAGCCGTCGTTCCTGTGGATGATGTACCGCTCGGGCTGGGGCGCCAAGGAGGGCCAGGAGACCGTCCTCGCCGTGGAGATCACCCGCGAGGGCTTCGAATGGGCCCTGCGGAACGCCTGCCTCTCCCACTACGTGCGCGGGTTCCACCCCGACCGGGACGCGTGGAAGCGCGAGTTGAGGCGGTCCCCGGCCCGGGTCCAGTGGGACCCGGAGCGCGACCCGCGCCTCGACCCCCTCCCGTACCGCTCGCTCCAGCTCGGCCTGACGGGCGAGGCGTCCCGCCGGTACGCGGACGAGTGGACGGTGTCGATCACCGACGTGACCCCGCTCGCCCACCGCGTCCACGCCCTGGTCCGGGCCGGCGACACGGACGGCGCCCGGGCCCTGCTCCCCCGGGAGGAGCCGTATCCGGAGCGGGAGGGACTCCTGGACCGCGTACGGATGGACGAAGACCGCCCGTTCTAGTGCAGAAGGGTCGTTCCGGTGGCATGCGGAGCGACGGAGCGGTTACAACCGGTTCCATGAAACCCCTTCACTGGAAGCTCGTCGTCGACGCCGCCGACCCCCACGCGCAGGCCGCCTTCTGGGCCGCCGCCCTGCACTACCGGGAGGAGGACCACAGCGCGCTCGTGCGGCGGCTCCTCGGGATGGGGGCCGTCCCCGACGGGGCGACGGCCGCCGTGCACGAGGGCACGGAGGACGAGCGGCTCGGCTGGCGGGACCTCGCCGCCGTGCGGCACCCGGACGAGCCGTACGACGAGGACACCGACGCGGGCCTGGGCCACCGGATCCTCTTCCAGCGCGTCCCGGAGGCGAAGAGCGTCAAGAACCGCATCCACCTCGACCTCCACACGGAGGAGGGCGCCCGGGACAAGGAGGTCGCCCGGCTGACCGACCTCGGCGCGACGGTCCTGCGCGAGGTGGACGAGCCGTCGGGGTCGTGGGTGGTCATGGCCGACCCCGAGCAGAACGAGTTCTGCGTGCAGTAGCGCGGTAGCGGTGCGCGCGGGCCCGGGGAGCGGCCGTCAGGGGCGCCGGACCTCGAAGTGGAAGCAGCCGTACTCGACGGCCCGGACGTGGACCAGGACCACGGCGGGGTCCTCGAAGGCCTCCGCGAAGGCCCGGTCGAAGCCCTCCGCCGGGTCCTCCGGAAGCTCCAGGAGCCGGCCGCCGGCGATCCGGCCCTCCGCGTCGTACCGGCGGAGGGTCCGCAGCGCCCCGGGCCGCGCGAAGGGGTACTCCCCCGAGGGCGCGGGCCCGCCGCACTCCCCGGCGTGCACGAAGACGGGCCCCTGCTCGTCGTACGCGCCCGGCTCCGCCCCCGTCTGCGCCGCCCAGCGCCGCAGCGGCGCGTACGAGACGAGCGCGATCCGCTCGCCGGGGGCGGCGGGACGCAGACAGCAGCGGAGCGGCTCCCCGCCCCCGGTGGCCGCGTACGGCGCACAGGGACGCCCGGCATCGTCGACGGCCCGCAGCCGCGCGAGGACGGCGGGCTCGACGGCCCGGGGGACGTAGGCGGTCGCGGGGGCCCCGGGGGCACGGGAAGTCCCGGCGGCCCGGGGAGCGGGAGAGGGCACGGCGGCCCGGGGCGCGGGAGAGGGCACGGCGGCCCGGGGCGCGGGAGAGGGCACGGCGGCCCGGGGCGCGGGAGAGGCCGCGGTGGTCCGGGGCGCGGGGGAAGTCTCGGTGGTACGCATGGCTCCAGCGTCACCCCGCCCCCGCCCGCCCGCTGGCGGGATTCGGACGCGACACTCGCCCGAAGTGCCTTTACCGCCAAGGGAGTCGGGGCTCCAGGGGCGCGACAGCCCCCCTCGTCCGCTGAGCGAACGCCCCTGACCGGTTTCCGCTCTTGACGTGAACACAACCTGTCACTGAACATTCAGCACGCACAACAGAACGCATGCGCCACAGAACGCGCGTGCGGCGGACAACTGAACACCGCACGCGCACCCGTACAGCTCCAACGCCTCGCGGCCTCCCACGCCCGAGGCGTCTCGCACGTTCCGTCCCATCCCCGTTCGGAATCCGGAGCCCCCACATGAACATCTCCGTGCCCAGACGCGTCACCGCGGTCGCCGCCCTCGCGGCGCTCGCCCTCGGTGGCCTCACCGGGACCAGCGCCACCGCCCGGCCCGCCGAGGCCGCCGGTGCCGTCGCCGCGCCCGACATCTCGCTCACCGCCGTCAAGCAGCACTTGACGGACCTCCAGTCCATCGCCACCGCCAACGGCGGCAACCGGGCCCACGGCCGTACCGGCTACAAGGCGTCGATCGACTTCGTGAAGGCGAAGCTGGACGCGGCCGGATACACCACCAGCCTCCA
>NZ_LGEG01000047.1 GCF_001280125.1 Streptomyces sp. NRRL F-6492 | reverse complement strand
GGCGGCGGGTGAAGGGGCGGGGGAGGGAGAGGTTCACGAAGCCCTCGGCCTGCATGGCGGCGAAGCCGATGCGGGGGAGGTCGCGGCTGGTGCGGTAGACGACGAAGCGGGGTTCCCAGCGGGGCCGGAACTTGGCGTTGAACTTGTAGAGGGACTCGATCTGGAACCAGCGGGAGAGGAAGACGAGGAGTCCGCGCCAGAGGCGGAGGACGGGTCCGGCGCCGATCTTCTCGCCGCGGGCGAGGGCGGCGCGGAACATGGCGAAGTTGAGGGAGACGCGGGCGATGCCGAGGGCGGGGGAGGCCTGGAGGGCGGCGACGATGAGGAGCTCGTTCATGCCGGGGTCGGCGGAGCGGTCGCGGCGCATGAGTTCGAGGGACATGCCGTCGCGGCCCCAGGGGACGAAGTGGATGATCGCCTTGAGGTCGCCGTAGGGGGTCTCCGTGCCGTCCTCGTCCTCTTTGTGGGCGGTCGCTATCACCGCGTCGCCGTCGCCGGGGGCGCCGATGCGGCCGAGGGCCATGGAGAAGCCGCGTTCGGTGTCGGTGCCGCGCCAGTCGGCGGCGGCGCGGCGGACGCGTTCGAGTTCGGCGTCGTCGAGGTCACGGACGCGGCGGACGCGGGTGGTGTAGCCGTTGCGCTCGATGCGCTTGACCATCTGGCGGACGTTGCGCATGGCCCGGCCGGAGAGGGAGAAATCCGCGACGTCGACGACCGCCTCGTCGCCGAGTTCGAGGGCGTCGAGGCCGGTCTCGCGGGTCCAGACCTGGCCGCCGGTCTCGGAGCAGCCCATGACGGCGGGGGTCCAGGAGTGGATCTTGGCTTCGTCCATGAAGCGTTCGATGGCGCCGGGCCAGGCCTCGACGTCGCCGATGGGGTCGCCGCTGGCGAGCATGACGCCGGAGACGACGCGGTAGCAGACGGCGGCCTTGCCGCTGGGGGAGAAGATGACGCCCTTGTCGCGGCGGAGGGCGAAGTGGCCGAGGGAGTCGCGGCCGCCGTGCTGGTCGAGGAGGGCGCGCAGCCGGGTCTCGTCGTCGTCGGTGAGGCGGGCGGCGGGGTGTTCGGGGCGGAAGGCCAGGTAGATGGTGGTGAGGGCGGTGAGCATGCCGAGGGCGCCGAGGGAGTAGCCGACGGTCCAGTCGACGTCGTGGGTGTAGGCGACGGGGCCTTCGACGCCGAAGAGTCCGTACAGGACGTGTTCGAGGCGGTCGGTGAGGCTGGGGCTGCCGACGACGCGGCGCGGGTGGGCGCTGACGATGACGAGGCCGAGGGCGAGGGAGCCGGCGCCCATGACGACGAAGTTGGCGAGGGCGCGCCAGCGGCTGCGGGGGTCGGGGAGGGCGGCGAATTCGGCGCGGTGGCGGATCAGGAGGGCGAGGAGGGCGAGGGAGAGGAGGGAGCCGAGGACCGAGTGGCGCCAGACGAACTGGGCGGTGGCGCCGAGGGGGAGGAGGACGACGGCGGCGCGCCAGGCGCGGCGCTTGTGGCGCTTGAGGCCGTGGGCGAGGAGCAGGAGGAGGATGCCGGCGCTCAGGGAGAGGGCGGCGGAGAGGGGGCCGAGGGTGCCGGGGAGGACTTCGGCGACGGCGTGGACGCGGCTGGCGCGGAAGCGGGGGAAGACTCCGGCGGCGATGTCGAGGAGGCCGACGAGGGTGCAGGCCGTGCCGACGAGCGAGGGGACCTTCTCGGGCCGGGGGCCGCGGAGGATCCGGCGTGCTCGAACCGGAACCAATCCTCTTTTGTCCCCATCTACCGTGACAGACATGGTTTCCCGTACTTCCCGTGGTCCTGCGCAGGGTCTCTGACTCCGGTCGGGCCCTGCGGCGCGTTCGGCGGGCCGTTCCGGCTGGTGCGCCTTCTAGGACGGCGCCGTACGGGGCCGGGTTCATCGGTTCACGGGAAATTCTCGGAAAGAAGGTTCGGTCGACTCATGGGTCTCACCAGTACCAAGGTCCTCGTGCTGGCGGTCGTGGTGGCCGTGGTGCTGTTCCTGGCCACGGTCCTGCTGTGGCCGCGGCTCGCGCGCGGCGGGTGGCGGTCGGTCGCGGGCCGGGTGGGTCTGCTGCTCGTGACGCAGGTGACGCTGTTCGCGGCGGTGGGCCTGGCGGCGAACCGGTCGTTCCTCTTCTACGGCTCGTGGGCCGATCTGTTCGGCCAGGAGCAGGAGATGGGGGTGGTCGTCGACCACGAGGCCGGTTCGAAGGACCTGCGGGTGGTGGGGACGCGGGCGACGGACGTGCCGGGCGGCGGGCGTCCGGAGGTCGGCGGGCAGATCCAGAAGGTCGTGGTGGCGGGGGAGCGGTCGGGGATCGTCTCGTCGGCCTACGTGTACCTGCCGCCGGAGTACTTCCAGGAGCGGTACGCGAAGCGGACGTTCCCGGCGTCGGTGGTGCTCACGGGGTATCCGGGGACGGCGGAGAACCTGATCAAGGGGTTGAAGTACCCGAAGACGGCGTACGAGCAGGCGAAGCAGGGGCGGATGCAGCCGATGGTCCTGGTGATGCTGCGTCCGACGGTGGCGCCGCCGCGGGACACCGAGTGCGTGGACGTGCCGGGAGGTCCGCAGACGGAGACGTTCTTCGCGCAGGATCTGCCGGAGGCGGTCTCGGGGGCGTACCGGGTGGGGACGAAGCCCCGGAACTGGGGCTTCATGGGGAACTCGACGGGGGCGTACTGCGCGCTGAAGATCGCGCTGCACCATCCGGACCGGTTCGCGGCGGGGGCGGGTTTCTCGGCGTACTACCGGGCGGCGGAGGACGTGACGACCGGTGACCTGTTCCGGGGCGACGACCGGCTGCGCAAGCGGGCGGACCTGCTGTGGAGCCTGGACCACCTGCCGCAGGGGAGGTCGTCGTTCCTGGTGACGACGTCGAAGAGGGGCGAGGACAACCTGAGGGGGACGCGGGAGTTCGTCCGGAAGGTGAAGAGCCCGGCGGAGGTCTCGTCGATCGTGCTGGACAGCGGCGGCCACAACTTCAACACGTGGAACCGGGAGATCCCGCCGGGGCTCGTGTGGATGGGCGGGAAGCTCAGCGCGGGCTGACGTCCTCCTCCCGGGGGACCGTGGCCCGGCGCAGCGCGCGGTGGACGCCGGCCGGGGTGAGGACGCCGAGGGGGGCGCCGTCGGGGCCGGTGACGGTGAGGCGTCCGGTGTCGTGCTGGAGGAGGGCCGCGAGCGCCTCCTTGAGGGACGTGCCGAGGGGTACGGGGTCGGGGGCGCCGTCCTCGCCGCCGGGGCCCGTGCCGCCGGGGCCCGTGCCGCCGGGGCCCGTGCCGTCGGGGCCTCCGGCCGGTACGGGGTCGAGGTCGGCCTCCGTGACGGGGGTGACGGCCAGCCGTTTGAGGCCGCGGTCGCTGCCGACGAAGTCCGCGACGTACGGGGTGGCGGGGGAGCCGAGGACGGTGGCGGGGGCGTCGAACTGCTCGATGCGGCCCTGGCCGTAGACGGCCATGCGGTCGCCCATGCGGACGGCCTCCTCGATGTCGTGGGTGACGAGGAGGACGGTCTTGCGGACGGTGGCCTGGAGGGCGAGGAACTCGTTCTGGAGGCGTTCGCGGACGACGGGGTCGACGGCGCCGAAGGGCTCGTCCATGAGGAGGACGGGCGGGTCGGCGGCGAGGGCGCGGGCGACGCCGACGCGCTGGCGCTGGCCGCCGGAGAGCTGGGCGGGGTAGCGGGAGCCGTACGTGGCCGGGTCGAGGCCGACGAGGTCGAGGAGTTCGGCGGCCCGCGCGCGTGCCGCCGATTTCTTCCAGCCGAGGAGGGAGGGGACGGTCGCGGTGTTGTCGAGGACGGTGCGGTGGGGGAAGAGGCCGACCTGCTGGATGACGTAGCCGATCTTGCGGCGCAGGGCGACCGGGTCGACGCCGGCGATGTCCTCGCCGTCGACGAGGACGCGTCCCGAGGTCGGTTCGACGAGCCGGTTCACCATCATCATGGTGGTCGTCTTGCCGCAGCCGGACGGGCCGACCAGGGTGACGAGTTCGCCCTCGGCGACCTCGAAGGAGAGGTCGTCCACGGCGGTGGTGCCGTCGTCGTACCGCTTGGTCACGTGCTCGAACCGGATCATGGTTCCCCATTCTGGCCCCTGGGCGGCGGGGGTGTGTGAAGGGCGTGTTGCCGCATTGTGGCGGATCCCGGGGATTGTCGGTGGCGGGGGTTAGGGTCGTCCACACAAGCGTTCGGGTAGGTGGAGACCCGGGGGGAGGGACGATGAGCGCGCCGAACTGTCTGGTCACGAACGACTGGATCTGCGGGGAGTACCTCCGCACCCGCCGTGAGGAGTTGACGGAGGCACTGCTCCAGCATGTGGGAATCACGGCCGCCTCCGTGCTGATCGCGCTCGCCGTCGCGGTGCCGCTGGCGCTGCTCGTCCGGGCCAGGCCCCGGTTCGCGGGCCCGGTCCTCGGACTGACCACGCTGCTCTACACGGTCCCGTCGCTCGCGATGTTCTCGCTGCTGCTGCCGTTCTTCGGGCTCTCGGCGGCGCTCGTGGTGACCGGCCTCGTGCTGTACGCCCTGACGATCCTCGTGCGGAACACGCTGGCGGGGCTCGCCGCCGTGCCCGCCGAGACGCGGGAGGCGGCCCGGGGCATGGGGTACGGCTCGCTGCGGCTGCTGTGGGCGGTCGAACTGCCCTTGGCGCTGCCGGTCCTGATGGCCGGCGTGCGGATGGCGACGGTGTCCACGATCGCGCTGACGACGATCGGTTCGGTCGTCGGGCGCGGCGGCCTGGGCAACCTCGTCGAGGACGCCCTGCCGACCTTCTTCAAGGCGCAGGTGCTCGCCGCCTCGGTGCTGTGCGTGCTGCTCGCCGTCGTCGCCGACCTGCTGCTCCTGGGCCTCCAGCGGCTGTTGACGCCCTGGGCCCGCATACGGACCGCGCCGGGAGGTGGGTGAGGTGGGGGTCGTGACGGACGCCTGGGGCTGGCTCACCACCGGCGCGCACTGGACGGGGGACGGCGGCATAGGGCAGCGGCTCGCCGAGCACGTGTACGTGAGCGGGCTCGCGCTCCTGATCGCCGCGGCGCTCGCGCTGCCGCCGGGCCTGTGGCTGGGCCACCTGGGCCGGGGCGGGGCGCTCGCGGTGAACGTGTCGAACGTGGGGCGGGCGGTGCCCGTCTTCGCGGTCCTGGCCCTGTTCATGGTGTCGCCCCTGCGGAACGCCGGATACGTGCCGACCGTGGTGGCCCTGGTGCTGTTCGCGATGCCCCCGCTCCTCACCAACGCGTACGTGGGGGTGCGGGAGGTGGACCGGGCCGCGGTGCGGGCCGCGCGGGGCATGGGGATGACGGGCGGGCAGGTCTTCCTGCGGGTGGAACTGCCGCTGGCCCGGCCGGTGGTGATGACCGGCGTCCGCTCGGCCGCGGTGCAGGTGGTCGCCACGGCCACGGTCGCGGCGATGGTCGGCCAGGGCGGTCTCGGCCGGATCATCACGGCCGGGTTCGCCACGTACGACACGGGGCAGGTGGTGGCGGGCGCCGTGCTCGTGGCGCTGCTCGCCCTCCTGGTGGAGGGCGTGCTCGCCGGTGCCGACCGGCTCCTGCCGGGGCCGGGACGCGGTCCGGGCCGGGGGCACGCGCGCGTGCCGAAGAACAGAACGATCTGACGAAGCCGAGTGGATGGGTGATCTCGTGAACAGGGTCTCGCGTATCGCGGGCGCGCTGCTGGGTACGGCGGCGCTGACCGCCGCCCTCGCGGCGTGCGGCGGTGACAGCCTGGAGGACGGCAAGAAGAACGGCTCCGGGAGCTCCGGTGGCTCGGGGGGCTCCGGAGGCGGGTCCAAGGGCTCGCTGGTGGTCGGCGCGGCCGCCTTCACCGAGGCCAAGGTCCTCGCCGAGCTGTACGCCCAGTCGCTGCGGGACGCCGGATACTCCGTCTCGATCACCACCGTGAAGAATCGCGAGCTGTACGAGCCCTCCCTGGAGAAGGGCGAGATCGACGTCGTCCCGGAATACGCGGCGACGATCGCGGAATTCCTCAACGCGAAGGTGAACGGGCCGAAGGCGCCCGAGGAGAAGCCGGTCGCCTCGGGCGACGCGGCGGCCACGGTCGAGGCGCTGCGGAAGCTCGCCGAGCCGCGCGGTCTGAAGGTGCTCGCGGTCGGAGAGGCGGTCGACCAGAACGCCTTCGCGGTGTCGAGGGAATTCGCCGAGAAGAACAAGCTGACGACGCTTTCCGATCTCGGCGCCTCCAAGATCAAGGTGAAGATCGCCGCCGGTGACGAATGCGCGGTGCGTCCCTTCTGCGCCCCCGGCCTGAAGAAGGCGTACGGGATCGACGTGGCCGGGATCGACCCCAAGGGCGTCGGCACCCCGCAGGCCAAGCAGGCCGTCAAGGACGGGGTGGACCAGCTGGTCCTGACGACCACCACGGACGCCACGATCGAGAACTACGGGCTGGTCTTCCTCGCCGACGACAAGAAGCTCCAGAACGCCGACAACGTGCTGCCCGTGGTCAACGCCGAGGACGCCGGTTCTCCCGAGATAGCCGCCGCCCTGGACAAGATCACCAAGGTGTTGACCACAGCGGATCTCGCCGAACTCAACCGCAAGGTGGATGCCGAGCGGGCGAAGCCGGAGGACGTCGCCAAGGACTATCTGACGACGAAGGGGCTGCTCAAGAAGTAGGCGTGGGGCGGGGGGAGTCGGCCCGAAACGGAACCGGAACGGTCGATATCCACTTCCGGTGGCGAGAAGTGGCCAAGAGATTGCCGGGCCGACCCCCCACATGACGCCTACGCACGGTAAATTTCAGGCCATGCCACGTGGACGCCACCGCCATTCCCCGCCTCTGCACAAGCTGCTGCCGCCCTCCGCGGTGGCCGGCGCCGCGGTCGTGTGCGCCGCGGCCGCCTGGCTGCCCGGAGACCTGGTGGTCGTACGGCTGCTGACCGCCGCCGCGGCGGCCGCGGCCGTCACCGGCGCCGTCCTCATGCGCAGTTGGGACCGGAGCGCCGGACTGCGGGTCGCCGAGACCGAGCGGGCGCGCGCCGCCGACCAGTGGAAGGCCGAGGAACGGGTCGCCGAACTGGAGTCCGACCTCGACGAGTCCCGCGCGCTGCGCTCCCGGCTCGACGCCAAGCTCCGCGCCAAGCGCGTGGAGCTCGCCGGACTGCGCGGCGAGCACGCCGACCTGCTCCGCCGCTACGCCACCGCCGAGACCGAGCGGGCCAGCGCGCTGGAGGGCCGCCGCGTCCTCGCCCTGGAGAGCGCGGGCAACGGCGACGCCAAGGCCCTCCCGGCCGCCGGCTCCACGCCCACCCCCGAGGCGTTCCGCCGCGCCGCCCAGGCCCTGCGCGACCTCCCGCGCAACGCCGCGGCCCAGCAGGCCCGCCGCACCGCCGAGGCCGCCCGCGCCCGCGACCTGGCCGAGCGCGCCCGGGAGACGGAGGAACCGCAGGGGAAGCACGCGGCGGCCGCCGGGACCGAGCAGCACACCCGGCCGGCCGCCCCCGCCCCCGCGCTCCCGCCCGCACCCGCGCCCGTGGCGATCGCGGCCGCGATCGTCCCGTACGCCTCCCGCAGGCCCGTCCCGCGCCCCGAGGGCGGCTTCGACTTCTTCGGCACGCAGAAGACGGCGGACGCCATCGAGGCCGTGCAGCACACGGACCTCGCCGACGTCGTGGGCGAGGAGGTCCTGGCCGCCGAGACCGAGCGGACCGGCGCCCCGGCCCTCGCCCCGGTCACCGGCCCCGCCCCCGTGCCGCCGCGGACGATCGGACACGTCATCGACCTGACCGCGCACGACGAGACGGAACAGCTCGACCTGGCGGAGCTGCGCGGGGCCGTGAACTCGTGACGCACCGCCTCGCCGACTTCCCGGCCGGCGAGGTCGCCCGCCGCCGGGACGAACTGCTCGCCCTGTGCGCCCAGGCCTTCTGCGGCGCCCCCTGGCACGAGCCGCCGCTCGGCGCCGTACGGACCGTGGAGCGGCTGCTCGGCTCGGCGGCCGGGCGGCCCGACTTCCGGGCCGTCGCCGCGTTCGGCCCCGACGGCGAGCTCCGGGGCTTCGCGGCCGGCTGGACCGACACCGTCCTGACCGGCCGGGAACCCGCCTTCGAACTCGCCGAACTCGTCGTCGCCCCCGCCCACCAGGGCCTCGGCACCGGCCGCGCCCTCCACGACGCGATCCTCGCGGCCCCGGCCCCGGGGTCACGCCTTCTGATGACCCTCGACGTACCGGAGTTGACCAAGCGGTACGAGGGCTGGGGCTGGACCGTCGTCGACCGGCGCACGCCCGGCACGTCGGGACGCGCGTACGCGGTGATGCGCCGCGAGGACGGATAGCGGCGGGTTCCGTCCGTCGATACGGACAGCGGCGGGTCCTACCCGTCGATACGGACAGCCGCGGGACCTACTTGTCGATGTCGCCGACGACGAAGAAGAGCGAGCCCAGGATCGCCACCATGTCGGCGACCAGCGTCCCCGGCAGCAGTTCGGCGAGCGCCTGGATGTTGTTGAACGAGGCCGAGCGCAGCTTCAGCCGGTACGGGGTCTTCTCGCCCTTCGACACCAGGTAGTAGCCGTTCACGCCGAGCGGGTTCTCGGTCCACGCGTACGTGTGGCCCTCCGGCGCCTTCAGCACCTTGGGCAGCCGCTGGTTGACCGGCCCCGGCGCCAGCTCCTCCATCCGGTCCAGACAGGCGTCCGCCAGGTCCAGGGAGTTGTGCGTCTGCTCCAGGAGGCACTCGAACCGGGCGAGGCAGTCGCCCTCCTCCCGCACCGCCACCCGCAGGACGTCCGCCAGCTCCCCGTACGCGAGGTACGGCTCGTCGCGGCGCAGGTCGAAGTCGACGCCCGAGGCGCGGGCGATCGGCCCCGACACCCCGTACGCGTGGACCGCCTCCCGCGACAGGACCCCGATCCCGCGCGTGCGGCCCCGGAAGATCTCGTTGCCGAGGACGAGCCGGTCGTACACGTCCATCCGCGACCGCACGTCCGCGACGGCCCGCCGCGCCCGCCCCGTCCACCCGGCCGGCAGGTCCTCCTTGAGGCCGCCGACCCGGTTGAACATGTAGTGCATCCGGCCGCCGGACGCCTCCTCCATCACCGCCTGGAGCTCCTCGCGCTCCCGGAAGGCGTGGAAGACCGGGGTGATCCCGCCCAGTTCGAGGGGGTACGAGCCGAGGAACATGAGGTGGTTGAGGACCCGGTTCAGCTCGGCGAGGAGCGTACGGGTCCACACCGCGCGCTCCGGGACCTCCATGCCCAGCATCCGCTCGACGGCCATCACCACGCCCAGCTCGCTGGAGAAGGCGGACAGCCAGTCGTGGCGGTTGGCCAGCATGACGATCTGCCGGTAGTCCCGCGCCTCGAAGAGCTTCTCGGCCCCCCGGTGCATGTAGCCGACCACCGGCTCGGCCGACCGGATCACCTCGCCGTCCAGGACGAGCCGGAGCCGGAGCACGCCGTGGGTCGAGGGGTGCTGCGGCCCGATGTTCAGCACCATGTCGGTGCTCTCCGCCGCGCCGCCGATTCCGACCGTCGTCTCCGTCATGCGGCCAGTATCTCCCGTACGGGACGCACCCCTAAGGCCCCCGCACCCCTGAGGCCCCCGCACCCCTGAGGCC
>NZ_LGEG01000046.1 GCF_001280125.1 Streptomyces sp. NRRL F-6492 | reverse complement strand
CCCTGGGGGTGCGCCGCGGGCAGCGGCTCGTCGTCCTGAACTCCACCTGGAACCCGGAGGGCTTCTTCGGCAGCGGCGGGCAGGAAGTCATTCCCCGCCCGCTGCCCCCGCCGGGACCCGGTCCCGAACCGTTGACCTGAGCGTCCCGCGCGTCGGCCCCCGCCCGTGACAGGGCGGGGGCCGACGCGCGTACGGGGCGAGGCCGACGCGCGTACGAGGCGGGACGGGCGCGCGAACGAGGCGGGGGCAGGCGCGCGTACGGCTCAGCCCGCGCCGAGCGGCGGCACCCGCTCGGGCGGCGGGGGCGGCCCGGGCGGCGTGCCGTCGCCGAACGGCCGCCCGCCCAGCTCCTCCCGCCCGTGCGCCGAGAGCCAGTTCCGGGTGTCCGGACCCAGGGGGACGATCCCGGTCGGGTTGATGTCGCGGTGGACGACGTAGTAGTGCGTCTTGATCTGCTCGAAGTCGATGGTGTCGCCGAAACCGGGCGTCTGGAACAGGTCCCGCGCGTAACCCCACAGCGCGGGGAGTTCGGTCAGTTTGCGCCGGTTGCACTTGAAGTGGCCGTGGTAGACGGCGTCGAAGCGCACGAGGGTCGTGAAGAGACGGACGTCGGCCTCCGTGAGGGTGTCCCCGACCAGATAGCGCCGGTTCCCAAGCCGCTCCTCCAGCCATTCCAACCGGTCCCACAGCCTCCTGTACGCCTTGTCGTACGCCTCCTGGCCACTCGCGAAACCGCATTTGTAGACACCGTTGTTGACGTCCCGGTACACCTTCTCGGCCACGTCGTCGATCTCGGCGCGCCATTTCTCCGGATAGAGGTCCGGCGCCCCGTCCCGCTGATGGGCCGTCCACTGACCGCCCAGGTCGAGCGTCATCCGCGCGAAGTCGTTGGTCACCACCGCGCCGGTGGGAACGTCGACGATCGCGGGCACGGTGATCCCGCGCGCGTAGTCCGGATCACGCCGGAAGAACGCCTCCTGGAGCCGCTCGATGCCGAGGACCGGGTCCCGGCCGTCCGGATCCAGGTCGAAGGACCAGCTGCGCTCGTCGTGCACCGGCCCGGCGATGCCCATCGACAGGACCTCCTCCAGGCCCATGAGGCGCCGGACGATCACGGCCCGGTTCGCCCACGGGCACGCGCGGGCGACGACCAGCCGGTAGCGCCCGGGCTCCACCGGGTAGCCGTCCCGGCCGTCGGCCGTGATCCTTGTCGTGATGTAGTTCCGGTCGCGCTCGTACCCACCGTCACCAGCCATGGCCACGAGCGTAGCCCGCCCCGTACGGCTCCGCCCGCGATCAGCCGGAAGCGGAGCCCGGAGTGCCGGGCGCCGCGCGCAGGACCGGCATCATCGTCTCGACGGCGGCGTCCTGCGCCAGGTGGTCGAGGATCATCCGGTTGACCCGGTCCGGCTGCTCCAACGGCACCAGGTGGGACGCCCCGGGGACCACGGCCAGCCGGGCGTCCGGGAGCGCGCGGTAGAGGGCGGCGGTGTGTTCGAGCGTCATCATGTCGTCGTCGCCGACCATGACCAGGGTGGGCGCCCGTACGCGTCCCAGGTCCCCGGAGGTGAGCGTCGGCTGGGTCCGCCACATGTCGATCACCTTGGCCGCCACCACCGGCCAGTGGTCCGCGCCGTCCGGCGTGGCGGCCGCGTACATCTCGCGGAAGAACTCCATGTCCGGGCTGTCGGGCGTCATCGCGTCGAGCATCGCCGGATCGGCGAAGCACTCGGGGCCGGGGCGGAAGTTCGCTCCGATCGCCACGACCCTGCGGACCAGATCGGGCCGGGCGGCGGCGACGAGCAGTGCGACGACACCCCCGTCGCTCCATCCGACCAGATGGGCGGGACCGCCGACCACCCGCTCCAGGAAGGCCACCGTGTCGTCCGCCATGTCCTGGTACGACAGTGGCCCGGCCACGTCGGGGGTGTGCCCGTGGGCACGCCGCTCGGGCAGGAGGAGGCGGTACTCGCCGGCGAGGTCGGCCCGCTGGGCGCCCCATGTCTCGTTGGTGCAGAAGCCGCCGTGCAGCAGCACCAGCGGGTCGCCGTCGCCCTCGGTCTCGTACCAGGTCCTGACCCCAGGAAGGTCAGCGTATGCGCCCATCGTGCCAGGCCCTCTCCGGATCGGCCCCCCGATGCCGCCCAGTCTCCGCCGGGCCCCGGAGGGCCGCAAACGGTGGTGCGCACCGGCTCGCGCACCACCCGCCGGTAGGCGTTCGAACACGCCGCAGGGGTTCGAACGGAGAAGACGGGGCACCCGGTCCTTCCGATCCGAGAAGGGGTGAATGGGCATGAGCGCAGGGGGGTCGACCACGGCCGTCGCGAGAAGAGCGGCCCGTGGGGACGTGGTACGAGCGGGTGCGCGGGCGGGCTTCGTCGCCCGTGGAGTCCTGTACCTGCTCATCGGGATCCTGGCCGTCCGCATCGGACTGACGGGCACGGGCGAGCAGGCCGACAAGGGCGGTGCCCTCGCGCAGGTCGCCGGGACGCCGTTCGGAGCCGTGATCCTCTGGGCCCTCGGCATCGGACTCGTCGGAATGGCGCTGTGGCGGCTTTCGGAGGCCCTGTTCGGCAGCGCCGGCCCGAAGGGCGACAAGCCGACCAAGCGGGCCGTGTCCGCCGCCCGGTTCGTCTTCTACGGCGTTTCGGCCTTCTTCGTCCTGTCCTTCGCGACGGGGAACCGGAACAGCGGCGCCGGTTCGACCGACCGGCAGAGCCATGACATCACCGGCCGTCTCCTCGATCTGCCGGCGGGACAGTGGCTGGTCGGCGCGGCGGCCGTGGGCTTCCTGGGCGCGGGCCTGTGGATGGGCGGCCGGGCCGTGATGCGGAAGTACCGCAAGCACCTGAAGTGGGCCACGATGTCCAAGAAGCAGCAGCGCTTCATGGACGTGACCGGCATCGCCGGCGGCGTCGGGCGCGGGCTCGTCTTCGCCGCGATCGGCTTCTTCGGCCTGAAGGCCGCCATCGAGTTCGACCCGAACGAGGCCAAGGGCATGGACGACGCGATCCGTTCGTTCGCGCAGACCCCCGCCGGACCGTGGCTGCTGGTCCTCGTGGCCCTCGGACTCGTCCTCTTCGGGGTGTTCTCCTTCGGCCAGGCGAAGTGGCGCGACGTCTGACCCG
Organism: Streptomyces sp. NRRL F-6492; assembly: GCF_001280125.1. Classification (GTDB taxonomy): domain Bacteria; phylum Actinomycetota; class Actinomycetes; order Streptomycetales; family Streptomycetaceae; genus Streptomyces. Next base: position 99,399 of record NZ_LGEG01000046.1, on the reverse strand, counting down.
CCTGCCCCAGACCGAGCGGCCCGTACGCGTGCGCGTACGGGCCCCTCAGTCGACGTAGCGGCCGGTGTCGACCTCCCAGCGGTGGTAGCCGGCGATCCAGGACGCGAGGCCGTCGACGTACCGGCGAGCGGCCTCGCGCCCGGACGGCGAGAGCCCGAGGAGGTCGCAGATCCCGGCGGCCTGGCCGGACAGCTCCACGAACCGGTCGACCATCGCCTGGGCCTCGCGCATCACCTCGGCGGCCGCCTCCTCGGGGGTGCCGCCGCGCTCCGCACGGACGATCATCACCATGTTGGCGACGTCGCCCCGGGCGAGCTCCTGCGCGTACGAGTGCACGTCGTTGGTGAAAGACGGTATGTCGGCGGCCAGTTGACGCATCAGACGGAAGGTCGGATGGTGCAGCACCTCCTGCGGCACCTCGAACCGGTTGAGCCGCTCGACCATGTCGAAGAGCGTCTCCATGGCGGCCGTGCCCCGGCGGAGCGCCAGATAGCCCTCCCGGTCCGGGAGCCGCTTGGAGAGCCGGCCGGCGGCCTCGGCGGGGTGGCAGGCGAAGTACCACTCCCAGTTGTAGGCGCTCCTGGCCCGCCACCGGGCGGACATGCCGCGCGCACTGCGCTCCCAGAGGTCGGCGAAGGCCCGCTCGGCGGGGGTGCGGTTGCCGGGCTCGGGGCCGTCCCCGTGCAGGAGGGCCGTCAGCCGGGTGCAGACCTCCGCCACCCGCGCGGGGGCCCGGCCGAGACCGGTGTCGAACCCGTCGTCGAAGAGGAAGTAGAAGCCGAGCAGGTCCGCGGCGAGGGCGAGATCGCCGGTGGCGCAGTTGGGACTGGTGAACGCGGCGAGCCGCGGCACGTCCCACCGGTCGTACACCGACTGGTCGACGGTCCCGACGAGCCCTTCGTGACGTTTCAGCCACTCCCGGTGCAGGAGTGCGGCCGGTTCCCGGTCCGGATGGCTGTGCGGCGGAAACGGAAGGTCGAGCACTGCGGCACGGAACACGTACACCCCCAGGGCATCGGGCCCGGGTGCCCCCAACGCCCCCCGGCGCGATCGAAGAGTACTTGAATTGATCACTAACTGCCAGGAATAACAAGGGGATCGATTCCGGATCCACACAACCGGGATCCGGTCGACGACCGGCGCGGCGACGTCCGGAAGTGGTCAGCGGCGATGCGTTCCGCGCGGCCGCCCGCCACCCGCCGGAGCCCGGCCCGGACCTGTCCGAGACTCGCCCCCGGCCCCTCACGTAGAGTGGGGCCCGGGCCGTGACTGGCGCTTGAGGTGGATCACCACCGGGGAGCGGCCCGGCGGAGCGCGCCCACCGGCGCGACCCTGCCGAATGCCGTGCGCCTGGGCGAACCACCGGTCAGAGACGACGCCCAGGAGATGCCATGTCCACCAGCACCGCCGCCCTCATGGACGGTACGGCCCTCGCCCGCCGCACGGTCGAGGAGACCGCCGCCCGCGCCGCCGAGGTCACCCGCCGCACCGGCGTCACCCCCTGTCTCGCGACCGTCCTGGTCGGCGCGGACCCGGCCTCCGTGACGTACGTGAAGATGAAGCAGAACCGCTGCGCGAAGGCCGGCATCCGCTCGAAGCACGTCGAGCTGCCCGCCACCACGACGACCGAGGAGCTCGTCGCCGCGATCACCGCCCTCTCCCGGGACCCCGAGGTCCACGGCATCCTCCTCCAGCACCCGGTCGGCCCCCACATCGACGAGCGCGCCACCTTCGAGGCCATCGCCCCGGAGAAGGACGTCGACGGCGTGACCACGGCCTCCTTCGCCGCCATGGGCTTCGGCCTCCCCGGCTTCGTCTCCTGCACGCCCGGCGGCATCATGCGCCTCCTCGACGCGTACGACGTCGAACTGAGCGGCAAGCGGGCCGTCGTGGTGGGCCGCAGCGCCATCCTCGGCAAGCCGGCCGGTCTGCTCCTCCTCGGTCGCGACGCCACCGTCACCTACTGCCACTCCCGCACCCGGGACCTCTCCTCGGTCGTCCGTGAGGCCGACGTCCTCGTCGCCGCCGTCGGCAAGCCGAACTTCATCAAGGGCGAGGACATCAAGCCCGGCGCCGTCGTCGTCGACGCCGGCTACAACCCCGGCAACATCGGTGACGTCGACTTCGCGTCCGCCGCCGAGCGCGCCTCCCTCATCACCCCGGTCCCCGGCGGCGTCGGCCCCATGACCATCGCCGTGCTCCTCGCCCAGACCGTCGAGGGCGCCGAGCGCCAGCTGGGTCTGTAGGACGGCCATGACGGAGAGGCGGCGGGGCGCGCGTTCGGCGGTCGTCACGATGCTGTACGGACGGCGCCCGGCCGACCGGGAACGCCGGCACCCCGGCCACCCGCCGGCGAACCCGGTCCCCGTGCCGCACCCGCCGACCGCCGCCCCGCCGCCGGGGGACCGCCCCGCCGAACCCCTCGCGTCCAGCGCCGGGTCTCCCCGGGCGTCCTCCCGTCCCGGACGGCTCGCCGCATCCCGGCCACTACCGGCGGCGCGCCGCGCCCGCTGGGTCGGCACGCCGCTCGTCCCGCTGCTCACCGCCGCCCTGGTGGCGACCGCCTTCCTGGCCGTCCGGGGCGGCGGGGAGAACGACGGGAACCCGATGGGCGCGCCGCCCCCCGTCGTCACCGAGGACACCACCCCTCCCGCGACCGGTGCCGGCCGCTCACCCGACGCGGCCGGTGCGTCCGGCGGCGGAACCACCGACACGCCGACGCCCGGCACGACACGGAGCGGCGCCCCGGCGACCGCGGCCGCGAGGGGCGGCACTCCGGTACGTACGGAGCCCGCAGACCGGTCCCCCCGCTCGAGCACGTCACCGACGCCGTCCAGGACCGGGAGCACCGCCCCCACGAGGACCACCCCGGCCCCCTCCGGCGGATCGAGGGACGAACGGCGCTCCGGGCGGCCCGTCTCCTTCGAGGCGCTGCGCGTGGGCGACTGCTTCGACATCGACCGCGCCACGCCGGGCACCGCCGTCCGGCGCCCCTGCGACACGCCGCACTCCGCCGAACTCGTCGCCCGGCCCCGGCTGGTCGGCCGCTACGCCACGGACCGGGCGGTACGCGAGGCGGCCGCGGAACTCTGCCGCGAGCCGCTGCGCCGCAAGGCCGCCCGACAGCCGCTCGGCACGCACTGGACGACCTTCGTCCAGTACCCGTACCGGACGAGCCACCTCCTCGGCTCGGACACCGTCGCCTGCAGCCTGGCCGCTCCTTCCTCCACCGGCGGCACGATCAGCCACCGGCTCGGATAGCACCGGTCGGCTCAGCCGGCGCCTCCGGCCCGGGGCGTCACCTTCCCGGCCCAAGCGGCACCCTCGCAGCCCAGGTGGCGCCCCCGCGGCTCAGCCGGCACCCGCCGCGAAGGCCGCCGCCAGGGCCGCCGCCGGATCCCGGTCCGCCGGACCCGCCGGAGCCCACCGGCCACCGGTCTTGAGGTACGGCCACCAGCGGCCGTCCTCGCCGAGCCGCAGCTGCGCCTCCGTGCTCACGGCCGTCCACCGCGCGCCGCCCGCCCGCCGCAGGACCGGCCGCTCGTCGTCCTCCCAGGCCTCCGCGAGCCGCGTCCCGGCACGGGCCAGCGCCTCGGCGTCCGGCGTCCACTCCTCCTCCAGTACGGCGAGGGCGGCGGCGCCCCCGAACCGCCACGCGCGCGTGGCGAGGTCCATGTCCGCCCGAGACCGTCCCGAACCGGCGGCGAGCCGGGCCGCGATCCACGGAGCGGGGGAGCCCGCGGCGAGCCGCACCGCGTCCTGAGCGCCCGTCAGCCCCGTCTCCACGGGATCCGGCACCTTTCCGCCGGCGCCCAGCGCCTCGACGAGCAGCCGGTGCGCGCGGTCCGCCGCGTCCGCCGCGAGGAATTCGAGGGCCGCCGGATCCACCCCCGGCTCCGGCTCGGTGTCCGTGTCCAGGGACGGTGCACGGCCCGGCGCGGCAGCGGCGACCGGAGGGGCGGGCAGCGGCGGCAGCAGGAACGCCGACGCGTACGCCTCCTCGGCCGACACGCCCGGCATCCCGCCAACGGCCCCGGGAGCGCCGACGCCGTCCGCGCCACCGTCCCCGTCGCGCGCCGGGGGAGCGACGGCACGTGCGGCACTGCGCTCCTGGAGCTGGTGCAGGAGGGCGCGCTCGCCGCGCCCGCGCATCAGGAGCAGGACGAAGGGGTCCTCGTCCAGGAGCCGTGCCACCTGGTAGCAGAGCGCCGCCGTGTGCGGGCAGTGGTCCCAGGCCTCGCAGCCGCACTCCGGATCGAGGTCGCCGATGCCCGGCAGCAGATCGAGCCCGGCCGCCGCCGCGTCCTCCACCAGGTGCGGCGGCATCTCCCGGTCGAGGAGCGCCGCGATGTGGCCCGCGCTGTCCACCGCGAGGCCGAGCAGCCGCTCCCACTCCTCCTCGGAGAACTCCCGCACCAGCACGTCGCTCCGGTGCGCCGTGCCGTCCCGGTCCTTGACCACCGCGGTGATCCGACCGGGCCGCACCGACACGGCGCCCACCGCCCCCGCGCGCGCGTGGCGGCGCCCCGCCTTGAGCTGCTGGCCGTCGAGCGCGGTGTCCTCCAGGGCCTTGAGCCACTCCCGCCCCCACCAGGTCCGGGTGAACCCCGCCCCCCGCGCCGGCGGCAGCGCCGCGAACGTCCGCTCGTCGTCCCCGTGTCCGTATCCGCTCATCGTCCGTCCCCTCGCAGTCGCACCAGCTCCGCCAGTTCGGCATCGGTCAGTTCGGTCAGCTCCGGCGGCATGTCCCCGCCGGTGCCGAGGACGGAGTCCGCGAGCTCCCGCTTGCGGTCGAGCATCGCGGCGATCCGGTCCTCGATCGTGCCCTCGGCGATCAGCCGGTGGACCTGCACCGGCCGGTCCTGCCCGATCCGGTACGCGCGGTCGGTGGCCTGCGCCTCGACCGCCGGGTTCCACCAGCGGTCGTAGTGCACGACGTGCTCGGCGCGGGTGAGGTTGAGGCCCGTGCCCGCGGCCTTCAGGGAGAGCAGGAAGACCGGGACCTCCCCGTTCTGGAAGCGGGCGACCATCGCCTCCCGCTCCGCGACCGGCGTGCCGCCGTGCAGGAACTGCGTCCGCACGCCCCGCGCCGCGAGATGGGCCTCCAGGAGCCGGGCCATCCCCACGTACTGGGTGAAGACCAGGGTGCACGCGCCCTCGGCGAGGATCGTGTCGAGGAGTTCGTCCAGCAGCTCCAGCTTGCCCGACCGTCCCGCGGTCCCCGGCCGCTCCTCCTTGAGGTACTGGGCGGGGTGGTTGCAGATCTGCTTGAGTCCCGTCAGGAGCTTCACGACGAGACCGCGGCGCGCCATGCCGTCGGCCTCGGAGATCGCCGTGAGCGTCTCCCGCACCACCGCCTCGTACAGACCGGCCTGTTCGGGCGTCAGCGACACGGTCCGGTCGGTCTCCGTCTTCGGCGGGAGCTCGGGCGCGATGCCCGGATCCGACTTGCGGCGGCGCAGCAGGAACGGCCGGACGAGCGCGGCCAGTCGCGCGGCGGCGGCCGGGTCGCGGCCGCCCTCGACGGCGGCGGCGAACCGGGTGCGGAAGGCGCCCAGACCGCCGAGCAGCCCCGGCGTGGTCCAGTCGAGGATCGCCCACAGCTCGGAGAGGTTGTTCTCCACCGGCGTGCCGGACAGCGCCACGCGTGCGCGTGCGCCGATGGTCCGCAGCCGGCGGGCCGTCGCCGAGTACGGGTTCTTGACGTGCTGCGCCTCGTCCGCGACGACGAGTCCCCAGTTCCGCGCGGCGAGCCGCTCGGCGTCGAGCCGCATGGTGCCGTACGTGGTCAGGACGAAGCCGTCGTCGGGGAGCCCCTCCAGGTCGCGGGCGGCGCCGTGGAAGCGGTGCACCGGCGTGCCGGGCGCGAACTTCTCGACCTCCCGCTGCCAGTTGCCCATGAGCGAGGTAGGGCAGACGACGAGGGTGGGACCCGCCGACGCCGGATCGGTCTGCCGGTGCAGATGCAGGGCGATGACCGTGATCGTCTTGCCCAGCCCCATGTCGTCGGCGAGGCAGCCGCCGAGACCGAGCGAGGTCATCCGGTGCAGCCAGTCGAGTCCGCGCAACTGGTAGTCGCGCAGGGTCGCGGCGAGCGCGGCGGGCTGGGCCACCTCGGGCCGGTCGCCCTCGGGGTCCGCGAGCCGTTCCCGCAAACGCTCCAGCGGTCCGGTCGCCGCCACCTCGACGGAGCGCCCGTCGATCTCGGTCGTACCGGTGAGGACGGCCGAGAGCGCGTCCACCGGGGTGACCTTGCGGTCCTGGTGGGTCCTGGCGCGGCGCACCTCGGCCGGATCGACGAGGACCCACCGGTCGCGCAGCCGCACGAGGGGGCGCCCGGTCTCGGCGAGCCGGTCGAGCTCGGCACGGGTCAGCTCGTGGTCTCCCACGGCGAAACGCCAGTTGAAGGCGAGGAGGGAGCCAGCGGCGAGGAGGGAGGGCAGGGAGGAGGCCAGGGAGGAGGCCGGGGAGGAAGCCCCCGCGTTGTGCTCGGTGTCGGTGCCGCTTTCGGTGTCCGGGGTGTCCGGGGTGTCCGGGCCGTGCGCTGAGCCCCCGCTCCCGCCCCCCTCCAGCGGGCCGATCACGGCCCGGGCCGTCAGACGGTCGGTGAGTTCGCGCGGCCAGTGGACCTGGACGCCCAGCGCCGCGAGGGCGTCGGCCGCCGGGCCCAGGAGTTCCGCGACCTCCTCGTCGGCCAGTTCGACCGCGTCGGGCACGGCCGCCGACAGGAGAGGGGAGAGCGGCGGCCAGGCGCGGGCGGCACGCCGGAGGGCGAGAAGGGCGTCCATACGGGCGCGGGGGCCGAACGCCGCCCCGACCGGTCCGGAGCCCGACCACACCTCGGCCGCGTCCGCGACCAGGGTCGGATCGGCGACGCCGTGCAGTTGGAGCACCGCCCGGAAGCCGGGCGCCTCCCGCGATTCGGCGGTGAAGCCGGGCAGTTCGAGGCGGAGCGAAAGCCGGACGCCCGCGTCGTGCACGGCGGCCACGTCGGCCGCCCACGCCCGCTGCTCGGGAACCGTCCGCGCCTCCTGGGCCGCGAAGGCGGGCCCGCCGGCCGCCTGCGGAGCCGCCGGAGTACGCGGCAGGGTGTCCGCGACGGCGTCCATGAAGGCCCGGAGCAGCGCCTCTGGTTCGGGCAGCAGCACCGATGCGCCGGAGGAGGCGAAGCCACCGGAGGAGTCGGAAGAGTCGGAGGAGACAGAAGAGGCGGGCGAAGCCGCGGCAAGGGGCACGGCATGGGCCGTGGGCGGCATCGACGCGGCGAGCGTACGGAGCTGCCCCAGCTCCTCCGGGCCGAGCGGCCCGGCCCGCCACGCGTCGTGGTCGCCGGGTGTCAGACCGGGCAGGAGCAGACCGCGTGCCACGAGGTCGAGGGCGAGCAGCGCGGCGGCGCCCCAGAAGGCGGCCGCGGGGGACGAGGGGTCCGAGAACCGGGCGCGGACCAGCAGCGGCAGGGCGTCCCGCACGGAGAGGGTGCGAGCGGGGACGGTCACGGGCCGGAGGACGTCACCGTCCACGACCGTGAGTTCGGCGACGGCCGCGGAGGCGTCGGGGGAGTCCGGCAGCGGCTCGCCGTCCGGCGACCAGAAGGCGATCCGCCCTGCGCGGGGCGGATCGGCGGGGAGGAAGACGGCGGAGTGGCGGGAGAGTTTCCGGGCGGGTTCGCGGGCCGAATCATCGGGTTCGTGCGACAGCGACAACGCATTCCTCAAATTTGACTACTGGGGACCGAGTCGCTGATTATATCCACATTGGACTCCTCGCCGTGCACTTGATTCGAGTGATCCGTGTCACAAGCAAATGCTCCCGCGTGGGGTGGGGCTCTCCCCACCCCGACTCCCCGGGAGCGCCCCCGCCCGGGGCGGGTGGTGACGCCATGGTTCCGGACGGCCGCCCGTCCGTAGGTTCGGGCAGGCGCCCACCGACCGACAGAAACCGGAGCCCACCATGTCTCAGGTCACCGTCCTGCCCCCGGCCGCCGCACCTCCCGCGGCGCCCGCCCGCGTGAGGGGCGGCAGCGAGTTCACCCCGCTCCTGCGGACGGTCAGGGAACAGGGCCTCCTCGCACACCGCCCCGGCTGGTACGCCCGCGTCATCGCCCTCAATCTCCTCGGCGGCGTCGCGGTGGTGGCCGGACTCGCCCTCGTCGGACCCTCCTGGTGGGCACTTCTGCTCGCCGTCCCCCTCGCCCTGCTCTCCGCACGCGCCGCCTTCGTCGCCCACGACGCCGGGCACGCCCAGGTCACCGCCGACCGCAGGGCGAGCCGCGCCGTCCAGCTCGTCCACGCCAACCTCCTCCTCGGCATGAGCCGGGAGTGGTGGAACGACAAGCACAACCGCCACCACGCGAACCCCAACCACCTCGACAAGGACCCGGACGTCGCGGCCGACGTCCTCGTCTTCGCCGAGCACCAGACGGCGGGCCGCACGGGCCTGCGCGGCTTCCTCACCCGCCACCAGGCCAAGCTGTTCTTCCCGCTGACGACCCTGGAGGGCATCGCGCTCAAGGTCTACGGGATCCAGGCCCTGCTGGCGAAGGACGGCCCCTGCCGCACCCGCCGCGAACGGCTCGTCGAGGGCGGCCTGCTCCTCGCCCACTTCGCCGGCTACGCGACCCTGCTCCTCACCCTGCTCACCCCCGCACAGGCCCTGGTCTTCGCCCTGCTCCACCAGATGCTCCTCGGCGTCCACCTGGGCATGGCCTTCGCCCCCAACCACAAGGGCATGGAACGGCCGGACGAGCACGAGGACGGCGACGACTGGGGCCATCTGCGCCGCCAGGTGCTCACCTCGCGCAACATCCGCGGCGGCGCCCTGACCGACTGGTTCCTCGGCGGCCTCAACCACCAGGTCGAGCACCACCTCTTCCCCAGCATGCCGCGCCCGAACCTCCGGCTCGCCCGGCCCGCCGTACGGGCCCACTGCGCCGCGCTCGGCGTGCCGTACACGGAGACCGGCTTCGTGGACTCGTACCGCCAGGCCCTGGGCCACCTGCACGAGGTGGGCGCGTCCCTGCGCGGCTGAACGGGACCGGGGACGCACCACCCTCCGGCGGCTCGGGGCGCTCACTCCGCCAGCGCGCAGGAGTTGACCACGTCACCGCCCGCCGGCCGCTCGATCGTGCGGTCCGCGGGCGGCGCCGCGCCCTCCTCGACCCAGCGCGTCAGCGCGTCGAACGCCGAGCGGTAGCAGGGCAGGATCGGGCGCAGCCGGTCCGGGTACGTGTCGTACAGGCCGTCGGTGTGCGTTCCGTCCCGCACCGTGTAGTACCGGTGCAGCCGGTCCCGCCCCCGGTCGTCGATCATCCGCGCGTACACGTCGGAGTCGGTGGCGACGGGCAGCAGGGCGTCCAGGTCGCCGTGGAGCGTGATGAGGGGCTTGCCGATCCGCCCGGTGAGGGCGACCTTCCCGACCGCGCGGTGGACGGACGCCGGCCGGGAGGCGTAGTCGTACGAGGCGTCCGAGGCGCAGGGCGCGAAGATCTCCTCCACGGTCCGGCCGGCGGTGGAGCCGGGACAGGCCGGGTCGTACGAGGGGTCGAACTCGGCACGGAAGATCTTCTGGGTCAGTCCCCAGTACGCCTGCTCGTGGTACGGCCAGAGGAAGCGCGAGCCCGGCGCGAAACCGGCCCCGACCAGGTCCTCGTCGGTGGCCTCTCCCAGGGAGCGCGCCACGGTGACGGGCAGGCTCGTCAGGAGGTTGGGGCCGCGCGCGGTCCACAGCACGCCCTCCCAGTCGACCCCGCCGTCGTACAGTTCGGGCCGGTTCTCCAGCTGCCAGCGCGTCAGGTAGCCGGCGTTGGAGATGCCGGTCACGTACGTGTGCTCCGCGGCCCGCCCGTACCGCTGCCGTACGGCCTTCTTCGCGGCGAGCGTCAGCTCGGTCACCCGGCGGTTCCACTCGGCGACCGCGTCGCCGGGCCTCCGGCCGTCGGTGAAGAAGTCCGGGCCGGTGTTGCCCTTGTCGGTCGAGGCGTAGGCGAAGCCACGGGCGAGCACCTGGTCGGAGACGAGGGCGTCCGTGGAGTACTGGCGGCGGGTGCCGGGGGCGCCGGTGACGACGAGACCGCCGTTCCAGCGGTCGGGCAGCCGGATGACGAACTGCGCGTCGTGGGCCCAGCCGTGCGTGGCGTTGAGTCGCGAGTCGTCGGGGAAGTAGCCGTCGATCTGGACACCCGGCACCCCCGAGGGGTTGCGGGTCCCCTTCGCGGCGAGACCGGCCTGGTCCGCCATGTCGGTGTACGGCGTGCCCGCGAGCCCCGCGGTCGTCAGGTCGTCCAGACAGGCGGACCGCTGGTGCTCGGCGCCGGGCACGTGGAGCCGGTGCCGGCCCGCGCAGTGCGCGGCGGCCCCCGACTCGGCCCCGGCGGGGGACGCGGGGGCGAGGACGGTGACCCCGGCCAGGAACGCGGCGAACAGGGAGACGCCCGGGAACAGGCGCATGGTGAGCCTCCGGTGGAAAGGGAAGGGGCGCCACATCGTGCGGCGCGTCCCTTCCGCCGGACCATGGTCGGAGACCACACCTCAGGCCGTCGTCCTATGGGGCGTGCCCCGGACCGGGGGCCCGGACCCGTCGCGGCCCCGGCTCATTAGGCTGCGGGGATGGACATTCCCTCGGTCGACGAGATCCGCGCGCTGCACAGGAAACACGCTCCTCATGAGGAGGCGTTCGAGCTCGTCTTCACCCATTGCGAGATCGTGTGGCGGATCGCCGAGCGCCTGCTTCCGCGCTCGGACGAGAACCTCGACCCGGAGCTCGTGCGCGCGGGGTGCCTGCTGCACGACATCGGGGTGTACCGCCTGTACGACGCCGAGGGGCTGCTGGACGGCCGGAACTACATACGGCACGGGATCCTGGGCCACGAGCTCCTGGCGGCCGAAGGGCTCCCGGAGGCCGTGTGCCGGTTCTGCTCGTGCCACACGGGCGTCGGACTGACCAAGGAGGACGTGCTCGCGCAGGGACTGCCGCTGCCGCCGGCCGACTACGTCGCGATCACGCCGGAGGAACGGATGGTCATGTACGCGGACAAGTTCCACAGCAAGAGCACACCGCCGAGGTTCCTGTCCCCGGAGACCTACGCGGTGTCCGTGGGCCGGTTCGGCCGGGACAAGGTCGCGGCCTTCGGGGCGCTGCGCGCGGTCTACGGCGACCCGGAGCTCGACGGCCTGGCCGCCGCGTACGGACACGCCCTGACCTGAGGCCCCGGAGTTCCGGAGCCCCGGGTGCCGGTGCCGGATCGGGCCGGGCGCACGGCGTCAGGCCGGGCGCACGGCCATCGCGTCGAGGGCCTTGAGGAGCGCCGGGAGCCTCGCCCCCCGCGCCACCGGCATCACCTCGCGCGGCAGCTCGTCGAGCAGGACGAACGCCATGTCGTCGGCCTTCGCCACGAACGACCAGCCGGGGCCGTCCGCGCGCAGCAGCGGCGCGTCGGCCTCCGCGCCGGACGCCGACCGCACCCGCCCCACCGGCGGCGCCTCCTCCAGATAGGCGTGCAGCTCGTCCAGGACCCTCCGGACGCCGTCGTACGGGTCGTCCCCGGCGGTCGCGGCCGACCGGTCGCTGCCGTCGTCCACGGCCTCCGGCGCCGGCGTGTCCTTCACGTACGTGCCGTCGTCGCCGATCCGGGACCGCCAGGCGGTCCAGTGGAGCGCCAGCTGGTCGGCGCCCAGACGGCGCTGGGCCGGTCCCCACTCGTCGCCCGACGGCGGGACCAGCGGGGCGGGGTCGCCCTCCTCGGGCTCCGGGTCGTGCGGGGCCGGCACTCCCGGGGCCGCGGTGGCCACGGGGAGCGGCCAGCCCGGCAGCCCGGCGACCACGGACCCCTCGTCCGGGGACAGGTCGTAGGCCATCCCGCAGTCCCAGGAGGAGATGGCCACGGCGACCAGTGACACGTCGTCGACGACCACCGTCCACCGCGCCCCCAGGCCGTCCTGACCGAAGACGAGCCCGTACCCCTCCGGGTGCGGCCCCAGTCCCAGCGCCGCGCAGGCCGCCGGATAGTCGTCCCCGAGCACGCTCGGGAAGCGGGCGGGCGTCAGCAGCGCCGCGGTCAGCACGAACAGCGCGTCGGCGTCGCCCGCGCCCTCGGCGATCGGGTCCGTACCGGCCACGGCAGCCTCCCCATCCAGTCGTCGGCGCACCTTAACCAGTGAGTAACCCACGCGTCGAGGGTTCGCGCCACGGAAGGCCCTGCGCGGCCGGCTCTCCCGTCCCTCCGGGGGTCACGCCGATTCGTTCCGCAGACCGAGCAGGGAGCGGGCCACGGAGAGCGGTGACTCGTTCCGCTCCCGGGCGAGGGTGATGAGGGCCCGGCAGGCCAGTTCGTTCACGCCGAAGGAGAGCGCGCCGGGGGAGACGCGGTTCGCGGCCTCCTCCGCCCGGACCTGGTCGTCCTCGGCACACGCGGCCACGTACACCGCCGCCGCCTCGAACAGGTTGTGCCCCTGCCGGGCGGGGCGCGCCGGCACGGCGGCCTCGGGCGGCCTCCGCGCGAAGGGGAGAAGCCTGCGGAGTCTTTCCGGCATCTGCGTCACGGCCCGCCGCCTTTCCCGGGCACGGCTGCCCGGCAGCTCCACCGTAGACAGTGGAGTGCCGGTGCAGAAGGGCGCGTGGGCGCCCCGAGGGCCGGCCGGGGGGACGCGGGCCCGGCCGGAGGGGCAACCGGGGGCGGTTCAGCCCTCGCGGACGGCCAGGGCCAGGTACCGCGCGTCCTCGTCGACGTAGTCGACGAGCCGCCAGCCGGTCTCGGCGAGGAGGGGGCGCAGCCGGGGTTCGGCACGCAGGTCGTCCGGTGTGAGGGAGCGGCCGTGCCGTGCCGCCAGGGCGGCCCGCCCGATCGGGTGGAACAGCGCGAGCCGGCCGCCGGGCCGTACGACACGGGCGAGTTCCCGCAGACCGGCGGCGGGATCCGCGAGGTGCGAGACGAGTCCCGCGCCGAAGACGGCGTCGAGCGCGCCCCCGCGGACGGGCAGCCGGCCGACGTCGGCGAGGAGCAGCGCTCCGCCGTCCGCGCCGTCGCGCCCGGCCCGGACGGCCCGTTCGAGCATCTCGGGGGTGAGGTCCGCCCCGACGACGGTGCCGGAGGGGCCGACGGCGGCGCGGAGCGGCGGAAGCGCGCGGCCGGTCCCGCAGCCCGCGTCGAGGACCGAGTCGCCCGGACGCAGACCGAGCTCCGCCACGGCGGCCGCGTACGCGGGACCGTCGTCGGGGAACCGGCTGTCCCAGCCGGCGGCGCGGGCACCGAAGAACTCTCGGACGCGTGTGGGGTCATCGCTCATGCGCTCATGATCCCTTACCCGGAGGGGTGAGGGACGGGCACGCACGCCACCCGGAGGGGTGAACGTCCGGCACGCGCTTTCTGGGAAGGCGTTCGAACTCGGCGCGATCGTTCGGGGTCAGCTCTCTGTCACATTCCGCCAGCTTTCGAAATGCGCCCCCGGTGCGCCCCTCGATGCGCACTAGCGTCCCTGAGCCATGGGACACCTGGACCACGCCGCCTTCGGCTGGCTTACCCCCGTGCTGTCGTACGCGATGGCCTGCGTCGGCGCCGCCCTCGGGCTGCGCTGCACCGTACGGGCGCTCGACGCGACCGGCCGGTCACGGCGCAACTGGCTGCTCACCGCCGCCTCCGCGATCGGCAGCGGCATCTGGACGATGCACTTCGTGGCGATGCTCGGATTCGGCGTGACCGGCACCGACATCCGCTACGACGTTCCGCTCACCGTCCTCGGCCTCGTCGTCGCGATGGCGGTCGTCGGCGTCGGCGTGTTCGTCGTCGGCCACGGACGCGACCGGGTCCGTTCCCTGCTGATCGGCGGACTGACCACGGGCATCGGCGTGGCGAGCATGCACTACCTGGGCATGGCCGCCCTCCGGCTCCACGGCCAGGTCCGGTACGACCCCCTGCTCGTCGGCCTCTCCGTCCTGATCGCCGTCGCCGCCGCCACCGCGGCGCTGTGGGCGGCCCTCCACATCCACGCGCCCGCGGCCGTGGCCGTCGCCTCGCTCGTCATGGGCGCGGCCGTCAGCAGCATGCACTACACCGGCATGCTCGCGGTGAGCGTCGAGGTCGTCCCCTCCGGCGCCGACCTCCCCGGTGCCACGGTCATGCAGTTCGTCTTCCCGCTCGCCGTCGGCCTCGGCTCGTACCTCTTCCTCACCGCCGCCTTCGTCGCCCTCTCCCCGACGGCCGGGGAACGCGCCGCGTACGCCTCCGCGGGCCGTCCCGCCGAGCCGGACGGGCGTCCGGCGGACGCCGGACGCCCCGGCTCCCGCACCGCCGGAACCGCCCGTACGCGTACGCGTACGCGTACGCCCGCGCACTGAGCCGGCGTCCCCACCGGTCGAGCCGCCCCACCCGTCCCACGCCCGTCACGCCCCACCGCACCAGAGACAGCCGCAGTCGGAACGAGGAGGCCATGCGAACTCCCCGCAGGACCAAGGACGCCGGGGTACCGGCACCGCCGACAGCCGTGCGCGGGCGGCGCGCTCACGCGGGGCAGCCCGCCGACGAGGCGGAGGAACGGGCCCCCGGGGCCTCCCCGGTGGTCGATGGGGCGTGGGCCGCCTCTCCGGACGCCGACCGACCCGCCGCCCCCGCAGGACCCCCTGCCTCCGAGGGGCCCACCGGCCCGGCAGAGCCCATCGGCTCGGCGGGCTCCACCGCCCCGGCAGAGCCCTCCGTCCCCGGCGGCGACAGGGTTCGGTCCGCTCCGCGCCCCGGTCCGCGCCCCCGTACGGTCCGCGCCAAGATCGTCTCGCTGCTGATGGTCCCGGTCGTCTCGCTCCTCGCCCTGTGGGGCTTCGCCACCGTCACCACCGCCCAGGAGATCGCCCGGCTCCGCCAGCTCCAGCGCCTCGACACCGAGGTCCGGGAGCCCGTGTCGGCCGCCCTCACGGCGCTCCAGGCCGAACGGCGCGCCGCCGTACGACAGGTCGCGGCCCCCGGCGCCCACCGGGCCGCCGAGCTCAAGGACCGGATGCGCGGCACGGACGAGGCCGTCGACCGGCTGCGCCTGGGCGCGACCCACACCGTCGGCGACACCGGGGACCTGCCCGACGAGGTCGCCGACCGGGTGAGCGCGTTCGTCGGCAAGGTCGAGGGCCTCGCCCTCCTCCGCACCGCCGCGGCCGACGGACGGGCCGACTGGGACCAGGTGTACGCGGAGTACACCGGGACGATCTCCGCCGCCTTCGCCGTCTGCGGCGCCCTCGCCGGCGTCCAGGACGGCGAACGGGGAGCCGACGCGCGCGTACTCCTGGAATTCGGCCGGGCGGGCGAGATGCTGTCCCGCGAGGACGCCCTCCTCGGCTCCGCCCGTCTCGGCGGCCTGCTCACCGCCGACCGGCTGCGCGCCTTCTCCGGAGCCGCCGAGACCCGCCGCACCCTCATCGCCTCGGCCACGGCCGACCTGCCCGCCGCCGGACGCGCCGCGTGGACCCGGCTCGCCACCGGCGCCGACCACACCCGGCTCATCCGCGCGGAGGACCGGATCCGGGCCGCGACCCCCGGCCGCCCCGCCGCCCGGGCGGTCACCTCCACCGACTGGGACGCCCCCCTCGCCGCCGTACGCGACGGACTAGCCGCGATCGAGGCCGACGCGCGCACCGGGGCGGCGGACCGCACCGACCCCTTCGCCGGTGGCGCCCTCACCTCGGGCGGCGCCGCGGTGGCCTTCGGCCTCGTGGCCGTCGGGGCCTCCCTCCTCGTCTCCGTACGGATCGGACGCGGCCTCGTCGTCGAACTCGTCGGTCTCCGCAACACCGCCCTCGGCATCGCGCGCCGTGAACTCCCCGCCGCCATGCGCCGGCTGCGCGCGGGCGAGGAGATCGACATCCGGGCCGAAGCCCCGGCCGGGCCCGACTCCGAGGACGAGATCGGCCAGGTCGGCGAGGCCCTCGCCACCGTCCACCGCGCGGCCCTCTCCGCCGCCGTCGAACGCGCCGAACTCGCCGACGGCATCTCCGGTGTCTTCGTCAACCTCGCCCGCCGCAGCCAGGTCCTCGTCCACCGCCAGCTCAACCTCCTGGACGCCATGGAACGGCGTGCGGACGATCCCGGCGAACTCGACGACCTCTTCCGGCTCGACCACCTCACCACCCGCATGCGACGCCACGCGGAGAGCCTGATCATCCTCTCCGGCGCCGCCCCCGGCCGTGCCTGGCGCAGGCCCGTCCCCCTCACCGACGTCGTCCGCGCCGCCGTCTCCGAAATCGAGGACTACGCGCGCGTGGAGATGCCGAGGCTCCCCGAGACGGCCGTCGTCGGCGGTGCCGTCGCCGACCTCACCCACCTCCTGGCCGAACTCATCGAGAACGCCACCCAGTTCTCCCCGCCCCACACCAAGGTGCGGGTCAGCGGCGAGCCCGTCGGCAACGGCTACGTCCTGGAGATCGAGGACCGGGGGCTCGGCATGGGCAGGGAGAGCCTCGCCGAGGCCAACGCCCGGATCGCCCGGACCGAGGACCTCGACCTCTTCGACAGCGACCGGCTCGGCCTCTTCGTGGTCAGCCGGCTCTCCTCCCGCCACGACGTCAAGGTCCACCTGCGGACCTCCCCCTACGGCGGGACGACGGCCGTCGTACTGCTCCCCACCGACGTGCTCCAGGGCGCGCTGCCGCCGGGGCGCGGCGAACCGGCGGACGGCCCCGGGACGCCCCGTACCGGGCCCCCGTACGGGGAGGGCACGCGGGCGCGGGTCTCCGTCACGGGGGACGTCGGCGGACCGCGTACGGACGAGCCGCGCACGACGCGGGAGCACGGGAACGCCCGGGGGCGTGAGGAGGTCGGGAGGTACGGGGAGGTCCGGCAGCGCGAGGACGCGCCCCGCGCCGAGGTCCGCCGTCTCGACCGGATCCAGCCGCCCCGCTCCTCCGCGGAACGGCCCGGCCCCACCCCCACCGAGGACGTGCACCGAGCCGCCCCGCGTCCACAGGGGAGCGGGGGACGGCACGGGAACCCGGCGCGACAGCCCGACGGGCCCCGGCCGCCGTCCCCCCGGATCCCGGCACCCTCCCGCCCACAGCCCCTGCCGCGCCCCACCGCCGTCCCCGCGCTCGCGGCACGTCCGGAATCCGGGCCGGCACCCGCCGGGGTCACCGCCCTGCGTCCCCGGGGCTCCTCCGTACCGCCGCCGACGCGAGAGCGGAGGGAGCAGCGGGAACAGCCGCCGGGAACACCGGCGGGCGGGCCCGACGCCCCCGGCGACCCCGACGGCCGACTGCCCCGCCGCGTACGACAGGCGAGCCTCGTCCCGCAGCTGCGCGAGGCACCGGCCCGGGAGCAGGCCCCCGCACCGGTCGCGCCGGGCGCGGACGCCCGCACCCCGGAGCGGGTCCGGGAACGGATGGCGGCCTACCAGGACGGCCGGCGGCGGGGCGGTGGCCCGGCCCCGGGCGGCAGACGCCCGCTCGGCACCGGCGCGGGCCACGACGGCGGCCGCCCCGGCCCCACCTCCCCGCACGCCCCTCACCCCGAAGGAGACGACGCATGATCGACCACGAGAGGGCCTCCCACCAACGCTCCGGCGAACTCGACTGGCTCCTCGACGACCTCGTGGCGAGGGTGCGGGAGGTCCGCCACACCGTGGTCCTCTCCAGCGACGGACTCGCCGTCGGGGCCTCCAGCGGGCTCGGCCGCGAGGACGCCGAACACCTCGCCGCCATCGCCTCCGGCTTCCACAGCCTGGCCAAGGGCGCGGGCCGCCAGTTCCGCACCGGCGGGGTGCGCCAGACGATGGTCGAGATGGACGACGGCTTCCTCTTCGTGGCGGCCGCCGGAGACGGCTCCTGCCTCGCCGTCCTCAGCTCCGCGAGCGCCGACATCGGTCTCGTCGCCTACGAGATGGCCCGTCTCGTCAAGCGCGTCGGCGAGCACCTGCACACCCCGCCGCGCCTCACGGTGACCCCGCCGGCCGCCGGCTGACCCGGAGGACCCCATGAACCAGGACAGCACCGGCGGCGGCCCGTCCGTGCCGGGCGGCCGGTGGTACGACTCCGACGCCGGCCCGCTCGTCCGCCCGTACGCGATGACCGGCGGCCGGACGAAATCGGGACCCGGCCACGTACGGTTCGACCTCATCGCCCTCGTCGTCGTGGACGACGATCCGCCCGGATCGGCCGAGGAGTCCCTCCTCGGCCCCGAGCACCGGTCCCTGCTCGCCCTGTGCCGGGCCGAGACCCAGTCGGTGGCCGAACTCGCCGCCGACGCCGACCTGCCCGTCGGAGTCGTCCGGGTGCTCCTCGGCGACCTCCTCGAATCGGGCTTCGTCCGTGTCAGCCGACCCGTGCCGCCCGCGCGGCTCCCCGACGAAAGAATCCTGAGGGAAGTAATCGATGGCCTACGAGCGCTCTGAGAGCACCGGCGCGGACGACGACGCGGACACCACCGCCCTCGCGCTGAAGATCCTCGTCGCCGGCGGGTTCGGCGTCGGCAAGACCACCCTCGTCGGCGCGGTCAGCGAGATCCGGCCCCTGCGCACCGAGGAACGGCTCAGCCGGGCCGGAGAACTCGTCGACGACACCGGCGGCGTGGACCGGAAGACCACCACGACCGTCGCCATGGACTTCGGCCGCATCACGATCCGCTCCGGACTCTCCCTCTATCTCTTCGGCACCCCCGGCCAGGACCGGTTCTGGTTCCTGTGGGACGAGCTGGCCCAGGGCGCGCTGGGGGCCGTCGTCCTCGCCGACACCCGGCGCCTGGAGGACTGCTTCCCGGCGGTCGACTACTTCGAGCACCGGCGGATCCCCTTCGTGGTCGCCGTCAACTGCTTCACGGGCGCGCGTGCCTACGGCGCGCACGACGTCTCCCGCGCGCTCGACCTGGACCGCGGCACACCCGTCGTCCTGTGCGACGCGCGCGACCGGGACTCGGGGAAGGAGGTGCTGATCCGCCTGGTCGAGTACGCCGGACGGATGCACACCGCCCGGCTCCTCGACACCGTCGGCTGAACCACGGGCGGATCCGCCCGGCCGGGGGCCTCAGTCCGCGAGGCCGGCTTCGGCGATCACCTTGTCGATCCTCACCCGGACGAGGAGTTCGCCGGGGACGGCGTTGCGCTCGCCGAACTCCTCCGCCCGGTCCTCACCCATGTAGCGGGCGCCGATGCGGGCGGCCCAGTGGCGCAACGCGTCCGGTTCCCCGCTGAGTTCGGCGCGCCCGAAGAGCGAGACGAAGGAGAACGGCGGGGTGTCGTCGTCGACGCACAGGGAGACCCGCCCGTCGCGGGCGAGGTTGCGGCCCTTCACCGTGGCCTTGCCGGTGTTGAACACGAAGTCGTCGCCGTCGAGCACGAACCAGACCGGCACGACGTGGGGGCTGCCGTCGTCGCGGACGGTCGCCAGCTTGCCGGTGCGGGTGCCCGCGGACACGAAGGCCCGCCACTGATCCTCGGTCATCCTCGCCATGCCCTCCATCCTGCGGCACACGCGGGCGTGGTGCAGTGCTTGCCCTGTCCACGACAGTGCGTAAGGCTTGCGCCGACACGCGGACCACGGTGACACGGGGAGCACGGGAATCCGGGTCGACGGGGACGCACCACGCAGGGGGAGGACCACTGATGGCGTTGGACAAGGCACTGGACTGGCTCCTGGACGACCTGACGCAGCGGGTCGGACACATACGGCACGCGCTCGTGCTGTCGAACGACGGCCTGGTGACGGGTGCGAGCAGCGGGCTGGTGCGCGAGGACGCCGAGCACCTGGCCGCCGTCTCCTCCGGTCTGCACAGCCTCGCCCGGGGCTCGGGCCGGCACTTCAAGGCGGGGCGGGCACGGCAGACGATGGTGGAGTTCGACGAGGCGCTGCTCTTCGTGACCGCCGCGGGCGAGGGCAGCTGCCTGTGCGTCCTGAGCGCGGCGGAGGCCGACGTAGGTCAGGTGGCGTACGAGATGACACTGCTGGTCAACCGCGTCGGCGAGCACCTCGCCGTGGAGGCGCGCCAGCCCGGCTATCCGGACGACGGCCCGTTCTGACGTTCCGCCGCGACGCTCCGCCACGCGTTGTCCGTTCGTCCGTGGACGGTTTTCCACAGGTGGTTTTCCACAGGTGGTGCGGGGCTCGTCACTCTGCGTTACGTTCTCTTCGGCGGGTCGGACGGATCCGCGCCAGGAGGGCACGAACGCACGGGGGAGGGCCGCGTGATGACGGTGGATGGCCACGACAGGACGGCGGACGAAGGGGCGCGCACGGTGACACCGGCGCGGGCCGCGCAGGAACTGGAACTGAAACGCGACGAGTTCCGGCTCGCGGTCCAGCTCGGCCTGGTGCGGACGGTGCCGGCCGGAGGGGGCGGGCGGCGGCGCGTCGAGCGGTGCGAGCTCGACCGCCTCAGGACCGCGCCGGACTTCCCCGGCGGCCTGCGCGACCGGGTGCGCGCGGTCGGCACCGGGGAGGCCGCCGCACTCCTCGGGATCACCCCGGACCGGTTCACCAGGCTGGTCCGGACGGGGCATCTCAGCCCGGTGCGGTTCTCCCTGAACCGCTACCGGGCGGTGGTGTGGACGTATCTGGCCGAGGAGGTCGCCGACTTCGGCCGCACCTGCCCTGCGCTGCTCACGGGACGGCTCCCGCTGGAACTCCGCGAACGCCTCGCCGCGCGTGAGGACCTGAGGCCGAGGAACTGGCGGGCGCGACGGCTCGCCCTACTGTTCCGCGCCACCGACGACCCGTGGGCGCGGGCCTCGGCCATCGCCTCCCTGCTCGACCCGCTCCAGGTGGCCGAGGTCGTGGACGACCCGTACGAGCGCGCCCACCTCGACCGGCTGCGTCCGTCGCCCCCGCAGGGAATGCCGGTGCCCGTCGCCGCGCGCGAGCTCGCCGAGCGGCTCACGCGCGCCGACGACCCGGACGAGATCCTCTGGCACCGGCTGAGCCTGGCGCTCGCCCTGGACGAGGCGCGGGCCGCGTGCCCGGCTCCGTACCCGGGAGAGACCACCGTGGCCGCGCCGACTGTTCCGGCCGTGCGGGGTGTCCCGGTTGCGCGGAGGGCCGACACCGTGGGCTCTTCGCGACTTGTCCCCGTGGGTTTCGCGCGACCCGCCTCCGCGTCTTCCTCGCGACCTGTCCCCGTCCCTTCCCTGCGCCCCGCCCCCGTGTCCCCGTCTTCCGTACGGTCCGGGGCGGCGGATCCGTGGGCCGTGCCGGTGGCGGTGCGCGGCGGTCCACGGGCCCTGTCGGCGCGGTCCCTGCCGGCGGCGCCTTTTCCGACGGAACCGCCCCTGCCCGCGGTGCCGCCGGTGGTCCCGGCATCGCGGGAGGCCGCCCCGGTCCCGTCTCCGGCGGTGGCGGCCCCTGTCGAACGGCCGGCAGCGCTGCCCGACCGCCCGGTCTCCCGTCCGCTCTCCCGCTCGGGTTCCCGTCCGGCACGCACCCGGTTCCTCGACCGGTTCCGCCCGGGGCGGGCGAGCGGTGAGGCGCGTGCCCGGCGTCGGAAGAGCCCGGTGGAGTGGCCCTGATGCCGGTCCCGACCGGGGGAGGGGCCCTGATGCCAGTCCCGACCGGGGAGGGGCGGGACGGCGGGCCGTCGCGGAGATCGCCGGGCGTTGTCGAGCGCCCGGCGGCGCCCCTCGCGGTGCGGCGGCCCCGGAGGGATGCTGGAGAGGTGGCGCGACGAGTGCCCGGCACGAGGAGCGCGAGGTGTCACCGGCGACTGGGGGGCCGTGAGGAGATGAGCGACGTGTACGACCTGCACATCGACACCGACGTCACCGTCCAGTTGAGCGACTGCGGCAGGGAGGACGCCCAGGCCGTCTTCGACGTCCTCGACGCGGTCTACCGGCTGGAGGACGTGACGACGTCCGGCCCGCAGGCGGCGACGGGACCGTCCCCCACCGTCTGGACCGCCACCTTCGACACGGCCGGAGGGGAACACCGGGAGGTGTCTCCCACCCATCTGTCCGCCCTGGTCGGCGTCACGCTCACCGGCGGCTACCACGCCGTCGACGAGGTCGAGAAGGTCCTGGCCATCGGCTTCGACGTCCAGACCCGGCACACGGTCTCCGGCGACCAGGAGACGGAGGCACGCCTGCTGCTCGCCTCCCGCTGAGCGACGGGCGCCGCAGGACGCCGCCGTAGGAGGCGCCGTCGCGGGAGACGCCGTCATCAGGACACCCCGGGAGACGCGGACGGGCGCTCCCGGGCTCTCGCGCGCCCGTGAACGGGCCTTCGACCCCACCGCCGTCCCCGGTATACACCCTGTGTAGTGTGCATGTTCGGTCGTACGGCCCGCCCTGACCAGGCGATGGCCGCGGCCTTGCCGAACGTCACCGGGGAAAGCGGGTTCCGTCATGTTCCGATCCAGGCTGCGCCGACGCGGGGGGACCGCCGTCGCCCTGCTGGCCGCCGCGTCGCTGATGATGACGCTGAGCGGCTGCGGCGTCGACCCGCTCACCCCCCAGGAGGCGCGGAAGGAGGCCGGATCGGACGACAAGCCGGGCGGCGCGGGCCGCCGCGTGGACTGCGCCGAAGCCAAGTGCATCGCGCTGACCTTCGACGCGGGGCCGGGCAAGGACACCCCCAGGCTCCTCGACATCCTCAAGGAGAAGCAGGTCCCCGCCACCTTCTTCCTGCTCGGCAGCAAGCACGTCGACCGCTACCCCCAGGTGGTCAAGCGCATAGCCGACGAGGGCCACGAGGTCGCCAACCACACCTGGACGCACCGGATCCTGACGGACCTCGACGCCTCCGAGGTCCGCGAGGAGCTGTCGCGCACCCAGGACGCCGTCGAGAAGATCACCGGCCGGAAGCCCACCCTGATGCGTCCCCCGCAGGGCCGCACCGACGACACCGTGTCCGAGGTCAGCCGGGAGCTCGGCCTCGCCCAGATCCTCTGGAGCGTCACGGCCAAGGACTACTCGACCGACGACTCGGCCCTCATCGAGCAGCGCGTCCTCGAACAGGCCCACGGCGACGGGATCATCCTGCTCCACGACATCTACGACGGCACGGTCCCTGCCGTTGCCCCGATCATCGACGAGCTCAAGCGGCGGGGCTTCACCTTCGTGACCGTGCCGGAACTCCTCGCCCCCGGCAAGGCGGAGCCCGGAACCGTCTACCGCCCCGAGAAGGACTGACGGCTTTCGCCGAGATGGGCGATGCTTCACCGAAATGGGGTGAGGTGGCTCACATCGCCCACTCGGGAACTCTCGGAACATTCGGGAAAGGTTTACCGTTCATACGTATGTGACGGCGAAGGGGCCCGGTCCCCAGGTTCCCCCCCCAGAGGTGACCGCCCTTCGCCCGTCACGGCGATCGGCCCCGGTTGGAATCCCCCGTCCAACCGGGGCTCTGTCGTTCCCGCTCCGTCGCCCCTGCCTCTCTTTCACTCCTTCCGATCGTGGCGCGTCCACGGCGTCCGAGAGGCGTCCGAGAGGTGTCCGAGAGGTGTCTGACGGGCGCCCGAGGGGCGCGCACACCGGCGCGTTCGACTCGTTCGAGTGAGCCTCGGAATGGCGGCCCAACCCCCGGGAAATGATCACCCCGAGCCGGTGGCACGACCCTCCACCGGCCCTCCGAACAGGGACGATCAAAGGGGGACCCCATGCTCCGCGCCGCCTCGCGCACCCGGCACGCCCTCGTGACGGCCACCGCCTCCCTCCTGCTCGCCGGCTGCGCCACCGTCGAGGCCGGAGCGCCCGCGGCGCCCGGCTCCCCGACCACCGAGGCGGCCCGGGACGCGCTCCTCGGGGCCGCCGAGCGCCGTCTCGTGGCCGACTGCCTGAGCGCCCGGGGCCTCACCCCCACGGCCAGGCCCCGCGCCCCGGACGAGGACCGCGCCTTCCGGACGGCGCTCTTCGGCGCCGGACCCCGTGAACTCTCCGTCACCCTCGCGACGGGCGCCACCGTCACCGCCCACACGGACGGCTGCCTCGCCACCGCCCGCCACCGGCTCTACGGCGACCAGCACCGCTGGTTCCGCGTCCAGGTCACCGTCGACAACCTCCGTGCCGAGGCCCAGGACCGGATGCGCGCCGACCCCGCCCACCGTGCGGCCCTCGCCCGCTGGACCGAGTGCGCGGCCCCACCGGGCCGACCCCGCCCCTACCGTCCCGATCCGGCCGTCGCCACCCGTTGTGCCCGCGAGACCGGACTCGACGCCGTACGCGCGCGGCTGGAGGCCGCCGAGCTGGCCACCGTGCGCACCCTGCACCGCGACGAACTCACCGCATACCGACAGCTGCGCGACCGCGCGCTGCTGCGGGCAGCCGAACTGCCCGCACCCACGCACCCGCCCCACCCGCCCCACCCGCAGAAAGGCCACACCCTCCCGTGAAGCGAATCCTCACCGCCGCCGCCGCGGCTCTGCTCGCCGCCACCACCGGCCTCGCCCTCGCCTCATCCGCCGGAGCAGCCGAATGCCCCAGCGGCAACTTCTGCGTCTGGCAGGAAGCCGACTTCGGCGGCCAGCGCGCCAACTGGAGCGGGGACGACGGCTGGTGGGAGAGCTGGATCTCCGACACCGACTCCTCCTGGGCCAACCACGGCATCTCCGGCCCCGGCATCAAGGACCACGTCCGCGTCTACGAGAACGCCTGGCAGGGCGGCGGCATGACGATCTGCCTCGCCCCAGGCCAGGAGGTCGGCTACAACGGCGCGGCCAACGACCGCGGCGACTCCCACATCTGGGCGACCGGCTGCTGACCCCGCCGGTCTCGCCCCCGGACGATCTCCGTCCCGACGACCTCCGCCCCCAGACGACCTCCGCCCCGGACGACCTGAGCCCTGGACCGTCCAAGCCCCGGCTCGCCGACCGGCTCTTCGTCGCCCGGACGTCTCCGCCCCCTGCCGGTGTCAGAGCCGCCCGGTGTCAGAGCCGCCCGGCGTCAGAGCCGCCCGGCGTCAGAGCCGCCCGGCGTCAGAGCCGGGCGGGGGAGGCGGTCGGGTGGCGGAGGGCGGAGGCGAGCATCAGGCCCGCGCCCCGGACGGCACTGGTCGACGGGTCGTTGGCCAGGCGGAGGCGGGCGCGGAGAAGATGGGCCAGCCGACCGGTCACGTCGAGACGGAGGGCGCCGCCACCCGCCACCAGGACGCCCCGGCGCAGAGCGCCGCGCACGGCGCCCGTGCGGTCGCGCCGCCACAGGTCGCTCACCAGGTCGGCGGCCGTCCCGGCGACCGCGTCCGAGGCGCTCCCCGAATCCGGCAGGTCGTCGAGACCGACCTCGGCGAGCCGGGCGTCCACGACGAGGCCGTCCACGACGAGCGTGACCTCGGTCAACTGCGCGCCGAGGTCGACCACGAGCAGCGGGCCGTCGCCGGGCGGGGCGGCGTGGGCCGCCGCGGCGCGGGCGCTGTCCACGGCGAAGACCCGCACCGCGCCGAGACCGTCCACCACCCGCTTCACCGCCTCCCGCTCCTCCCGGCCGGCGAGCACCGGGTGGGTCAGCATCACGACGGTGTCGTGACCGTCTCCGCCCGGTGCCGCGGCCGTCAGGCGCCGCAACAGCCGGAGCTGGGATTCCGCGTCGGTCACGCGGCCGCGCCGCACCGGGCCGCTCGGCACGTCCGCGAAGACGCCCGCCCCCGGCGTCCAGGCGCGGGTCCGGGAGCTGCCGATGTCGAGGGCGATCCCGCGCACCGGCCGCCCGGCACCGCGACCGCCGTCTGCCGACCCGAACGACCCCATTGTCTCCGCCGCTTCCGTCCGATCCTCCCGGACCCGCTGAATGCGAGGCCGATATGGCACCTCACTATGCAGTATCCGTAGCAGTAACGCCATGCTGCTTGGAGATCGAAGGAAGTTCGGGTGGAAGAGGGTGGGTCAGCCTTCGGTGCCCAGCCACAGGTCGGGGCCGAACACCTCGTAGTGGATGTCGGCCGCGGCGGTGCCCCGGCCGAGGAGGTCGCCGCGCACGGCGCGCAGGAAGGGCAGCGGTCCGCAGAGGTACGCGGTCATGCCCGTCGGCAGGTCGAGCGCGGTGACGTCCGCGCGGCCCGGCCGGGCGCCGGAGTCGCCGGGCTCCTCGTACCAGAGGTGCAGGGTTCCCTGTGGCAGCGCGTCCACGAGGCGCCGCAGTTCGGCGGCGTGCGCGTGGGTCGAGGGAGCACGGTCGGCGTGCGCGACCACGACGGGGCGGGTCGATCCGGTGTTCACGAGGTGGTCGAGCATCGCCAGCATCGGGGTGCTGCCGATTCCGGCGGAGGCGAGCAGCAGGGGGCCGTCGCCCGCGGGCAGGACCAGATCGCCGAACGGAGCCGACACCTCCACCGTGTCCCCCTCGCGGGCATGGGCGTGCAGCCAGGACGAGACCTCGCCCGCCGGGTCGCCGTCGACCCGCTTCACCGTGATCCGCCACTGCGGGCGCCCCGGGGCGGAGGAGAGGCTGTACTGGCGGATCTGCCGGGCTCCGTCGGGCAGGGCGACCCGGACGCTCACGTACTGGCCCGGCCGGAACGCGGCTGTGGGGCTCCCGTCCGAGGGGCGCAGGAGGAACGAGACCGTGTCGGCCGTCTCCTCCCGTCGCTCGGCGATCTCCATCGGCCGCCAGACCTGGCCCTCGGTGACGCCTGACTCCTGGTGGAGGCGGGCCTCCACGGCGACGAGGGCGTTGGCCATCAGCCAGTACACCTCGTCCCAGGCGCGCGCGACCTCGGGCGTCACCGCGTCGCCGAGGACCTCCACGATCGCGGCGAAGAGGTGCTCGTGCACGACCTTGTACTGGTTCGAGGCGACCCCGAGCGAGGCGTGCTTGTGCGCGATCCGCGACAGCATCGCGTCGGGGCGCCGGCCCGGGTGCTCCAGCAGGGCCACGGCGAAGGCGGCTATGGAGCCGGCGAGCGCCTTCCGCTGATCGCCGTTGGCCTGGTTGCCCCGGTTGAACAGGTCGCGCAGGAGCTCGGGGTGGGCGGCGAAGAGACGCCCGTAGAAGCGCTCGGTGATTCGGTCCAGGGCGCCGCCGACGGCGGGCAGGGTGGCGCGGACGACAGGGACGGCCTGCTCGGACAGCATGGGAACTCCAAACTGGTAGATCATTTACCTATTTAAGGGCGAAGGGAGGCGCACGCCCTGCGATGCGTGCGGTCGGGGAGTGCGGTCAGGGGGTGGGGCGGGGGGAGAGGGAGAGGAGGAGCGGACCGGTCGGTGAGGACACGAGTTCCGCCACGGTCAGCGGGTCGAGCGCGCGGTAGAACGCCTCCTGCGCCTCGCGGAGCGCCCCTCGGAGCCGACAGGCGGACCTGAGCGGGCAGGGCGGGTCGCCCTCGCAGGCGACGACCTCCTCCTCGCCTTCCAGGGTGCGGGTCAGCCAGCCCACCGATGAGCGCCGGCCCAGCTCCGTCAGGACGAGCCCGCCGCCGCGCCCGCGTCGCGCCTCGACCACGCCGAGGTGCTGGAGCCGGGTGATCACCTTCGCCATGTGGGTGTACGGCACGTCCATCGACTCCGCCACCTCGCGCGTGGTGACGGACTCCTCCTGTGGGGTGACCGCCAGGCGCATTACGGCGCGGAGTGCCAGGTCGGTGAACTTGGTCAACTTCACGGTCCGACCGTATCAAAGCGGTATTTCAGATACGCATTTAGGGGGTGTGATGTGGTCAGCATCCCGACAGCCCGCCGGGCCCGTAGATCTCCGGGGAGAGACCTACGGGCCCGGCAGGTCGCGCCGCCCGCACCTTCTCGGCACCTCAGGACAGCACCTTGGTCTTCGCCTTCTCGAACTCCTCCGCCGTGATGGCGCCCTTGTCCTTCAGTTCCGCGAGCCGGGCCAGCTCGTCCGTGGCGCTCACGCCGCCCTCCCCGGACCCGGCGGCCTTGCGGATGTAGTCCTGGAAAGCGGCCTCGCTGTCCTTCGCCTGTTTGGCGTCACGCCGACTCATGCCCTTGCCGCGGGCGATGACGTAGACCAGCACCCCGAGGTACGGGAGCAGGATGCAGAAGATCAACCAGCCCGCCTTGGCCCAGCCGTTCAGATCGTGGTCCCGGAAGATGTCGGTGACCACCTTGAACAGCAGGAACAACCACATGATCCAGAGGAAGAACCAGAGCATGGTCCAGAAGAGGTTGAGCAGAGGGTAGTCGTCCATGCCTGCACGCTCCGTTCCGGCGCCGACCGGCGAGAGGCCGGGCTTTTGCAGCGAGTCTCACCCAGGTGCCGCACCTCCGCACGTCGTGGCGGCCCGCCGTGCGGGCCGCCCGCCCCCGTGGTCGGATGGAGACGTGGACCGGGCGTGGCTCAGGCGCCGCGCAGGGCGGCCAGCGCGCGGTCCGCGTGCGCGCTCATCCGCAGCTCGCTGCGCACGACCTCCCGCACCCGCCGGTCCTGACCGATCACGAACGTGACCCGCTTCGTCGGTGCGATCGAGAACCCGCGCTTGACGCCGAACCGCTCCCGCACGGTGCCGTCCACATCGGACAGCAGGGGATACCCGAGGGAGTGCCGCTCGGCGAACTCCTGCTGACGTTCCACCCCGTCGGAGCTGATCCCGACGGGCAGCGCGCCGACGGCACGGAACTCGGCCGCCAGGTCACGGAAATGACAGGCCTCGGCGGTGCAGCCCGGGGTGAGCGCCGCCGGGTAGAAGAAGAGGACGACCGGCCCTTCGGCCAGCAGCCCGGTCAAGGAGCGCGGGGCGCCCGTCTCGTCCGGCAGGCTGAAGTCCTCGACGAGGTCACCGACGTTCATGGAGGTTCGTCCCCGATCCGTCCCGATGCGCCGCCGGAGCCTCCGGCGGCCGGGCGGTGACGTTACCGCAGAGTAGAACCCCCGGTCATCCCTCCGGGCCCGTCACGCCCCCCGCGCCGCCTCGGCCGTAGTCCTCCCCGTCTCCCTCGCCACGGCTTCCGCGGCCTTTGCGGCGCCGGATTCCGCGGCGCCGGCACGCCGGTCGAGCACGGCGAGGGCGCGGGCGCCCCAGCGCAGGTTCTCCTCCTCGAAGAACCGGCCGCGCATCAGCGTGAGATACGGCCCGACGCGCTCCGCCTCGTCCAGATACGTCTCCTCGTCCCGGCCGGCGAGCATCCGCTCCCGCAGACGGTCGTAGCGGGCGAGCTTCGCCCGGGCCGTCTCCATCCGCCGGGCCACGAACGCGCGGACGGCCGCGGTGTCCCCCTCGTCGCAGGCCTGCACCTGGACCATCAGCTCGTCACGGACGGCGCTCGGACGCGGAGGCGTCGACGTGTAGGCGGCCAGATCCCGCCTGCCCGACTCCGTGAGGCTGAACATCCGCTTGTTGGGACGCCGTTCCTGCTCCACCACCCGGGCCGTGACCAGACCGGCCTCCGCCAGCCGGTCGAGCTCGCGGTAGAGCTGCTGCGGGGTGGCGGCCCAGAAGTTGGCGACGGACACGTCGAAGATCTTGGCCAGGTCGTATCCGGAGGCCTCGCCCTCCAGGAGAGCTGCGAGGACGGCGTGCTTGAGGGACATCCGGACACGCTAGCAGCCCGTTGAATAGTTTCTTCCGCACCTATTCAACCGAAGAAGGATCATCAGACCGGCAGGGACTGGTGAACATCGGCGAGGACCGGCGAACACTGGCGAGGACCGGCCGGGAGGGGGCCCGTCGGATTCCTTCGCTGGCACGTACGTCCGGCGCCTGCCTAGGCTGGAGGGGAGGGGAAGCCACGGGGGAGCAGATCCGAGGGCAGCGCGATGGACAGTGACACGTTCGTCTACACCACCTACATCCGGACCACCCCCGACGCGCTCTGGACGGCGCTCACCGATCCGGAGCTCACCCGCCGCTACTGGGGCGTGTCCTTCGAGACGGACTGGTCCCCCGGCGCCCCCATGGTCTGGGAGGAGGGCGGCCGCAGGACCGCCGATCCCGAGCAGGTGGTCCTCGCGTCCGAGCCCGGCCGCCTCCTCTCGTACACCTGGCACACCTTCACCCCGGCCTGGGCGGACGCCGTCGGCCTCGGCCACGACGTGTACGAACGGCTCGCCGCGGAGCCCCGGTCCCGGGTGACCTTCACGATCGAGCCGTCGGGCGACACGGTCAGACTGACGGTCACCCATGGCGACCTGGCCTCCGACGGCACCATCAAGGAGCTGATCGGCGAGGGCTGGCCCGCGCTGATCTCCAGCCTCAAGTCCCTCCTGGAGACCGGGGAGGAGCTTCCGGAGCCGCCCCGCTGACCCGTTGCGCCGGCCACGGCTCCGGACCCCTACCGGCATCCAGGTACCGGTGTTCGAACACCGGTGTCGGACTACCGGTATTCGACCGTCAGCGTCACCGGCGCGTCCCGGTTCACGAAGAGGTACGCCGTGCCGGTCGGCGCCGACGCGAAGCCCAGGCGGAACTGGGTGGTCCCGCCCCGGTTCAGAGCCGCCAGCGCCTCCGCCGACAGGTCCGTCGACACCGCGCTCCCGGACGAGAACGCGTCGATCCGCGCGCCGCCCGCCACCGAGGCCGGCGCCGCCCAGTCCGCCGGCTCGACCGCGCACCCGCCGAAGCAGCCCGTCCGCACGTCCACCAGGAGCCGGTTCCCGGCGGGCGAGGCCCAGGGGTCGCCCGAGCCGCTCGACCGGGTGACGGTCAGCCAGGCCCGCGAGATCTCCTTGCCGGCGGGGATCCGCGAGGTGTCGAAGGAGACCACCGTGCGGTTCACCTTGCTGTCCGTGCCCCGGCCGAGCGCGAGCCCGGACAGGTCCTCCAGGGTGCCGACCGCCGCCCCCGAACCGTCCGCGGCCGCCTTCAGGTACCCGTCCTCGGCGTCCGTGCTGGACAGGACGGTCCGGTCGGACGAGGGCGGCGGCGTCCCGGTGCCGCGCAGCGCCCGCACCATGCCCATGATCGCCTCGATCTGCTTTCCGCCGTGCCGGGCGTAGGCCGTGTCGCCGAGGTACCCCCACCAGTTCCAGCAGCCGTTCGGGTTCTCCAGGGTCCCCGTGGCCGCCGCCTGCGGGTACAGGACGATCATGTCGTTGGTGTCGGCGTACTCGTTGAGGTAGGCGCCCTCGACGAACCGGGTCCCGAAGCCCTGGTACGTGTACCCCTGCTTGCATCCGTGCAGCGCCACGAGCAGGCGGCAGCGCGCCCCGTCGGCACAGGACTTCGGCACGTACGCGAAGCCCTCCGTGCCCATCGAGACGGCCGACGCCGAACCACCGGGCACGTACGCGTTCTGGTCGAAGCGGATCAGCGAGCCGCCCGTCCCGGAACCGGGCGCCGCGACCGACCCGAAGAGGTGCCCGAGCAGCGCCCCCTCCGCGTCGACGCCGCACTTGTTCAGGAACGGGGTCTGCGTCACCCCGCAGGAGTTGGGGCCGAGGGGAGTGATCCAGGCGTGCCCCGCCGCAGTGGAGCGGTCGTAGCGGACCCGGGCGCCGAACCGTCCGTAGTAGTCGGAGAGCGCGTCCACCACCGGCCGCTTCACCGTCGTGTCCGCCGACCCGCTGAAGGCGTACACCGGGTCGCCCGCCAGGTTCGCCACCGGATCGATCTGCCCCTGTGCGGACCGGTCGCGGGTGGCCTGCTCCAGGGCGGCGAGCTGGAGGTTCTGCGTGGTGTCCATGCAGGCGTTGAGCGCCGTGGCGAGCTGCCCCCGGGCGCAGTCGTACGGCCCCGAGGCGAAGACGGCCGAGCCCTCGAACGTCCCCGAGTACGCCACGTGCAGCTGCGTGGCCATGTACCCGCCGGACGAGACGCCCGCGCTGAACACGGAGCCGATGTCGTACGCATGGAGCGTGCCGGGCACGGGCGGGGGAGCGGCGGCCCCGGCGGGGCTCGCGGTCGGGAAGAGGGCCGCGGCGGCGCACAGCAGCAGCGCGGCGAGACGGCGTGGCCCGCGCAAGCGGGCGGGACGGAGTGGACGCATGGGGACTCCCGGGCGGCTCGTTCCTGACGGGGGATCGGCCGGGAGGCTACGGGCTCTCCGGAGCCGCCCTCCATGGGTGAGGACGCCACAATCCGGCCCGCCCGCTATGGCGGCCCGTCACCTGGCACCACATTTTTCTCGGAGCACGTCCACCCGCGGGTCCTGACCCCGGGCTCGTCCGATCTCCGGCGGGGCACGGGTGCCTTCGATTCCGACGGGGACGAAGAGGCCCGACCGTTCCGCACAGGAAAAGGGGGCCGGCAGTTTGTTCGGGAAGCCGGGGCCCTTGCTCTCGTGCGGAATTCCGGGCGCAAGCGGCATCCGGACCGGCTGCTGTTCCAGGGCATCGTGTTCACGTTCCGCACCGGACCGTCCGGGAGGAACCTGCCCGAACGGTCCGGTCCCTGGCGGACCGTCCCTGGACGGTTCGCCCGCTGGGCCGCCGACGGCACTTTCGACCGGCTCCTGGCCGTCGCCCGGAGCCGGGTGCAGGCGGGCCGGCTGGTCGGGATCTACTCCACGATCGTCCGCTCCTCTCGGCACACGGCTGCCACAGAGGGTTCGAAGGACGCGGTCTCGGCCGCTCCCGCAGTGGGCCGACCGGCAAGCTCCACCTCGCCCGCGACGGTCCGGGCCTGCCTCCGACGACGCGTGATCAAGACGGCGGTCCCCGAACGCGTCGACCAGCTCCAGGGGCGCGGACGGCGCCGGAAACGGTACTGCGAATCGGACAAAGCCGTCTACCGTCGCCCCGCCGCCGTCACACCCGACGGCACCCTCATCCGACTCGACACATGACCGACAAGAGATCCTCTAGCGCGCGGCCCGGCGCCAGAACCTGCCGGAGCCCCTCTCCTTCGGCGGGCGGACCTCCACGGTCCAGTCGCCATCGGCGCTCCTGACCTGCACGAGCAGGGGACCCTCGGGCAGCTCCTTCGTGTCCTTGGGGCGCCTGCTCGCCACGTTGGCCAGCAAGTGGGTGTGACCGCCCGGCTCATGGCCCTGTATGTGGAAGTACGCGTGGTTGTAGGTGTGGAGCCGGGAGGTGAGCCGCCCGGCGGGCCCCATGTGGAGCAGCACGTCCTCACCCCGGCCCTTCGCACCCCGGCCGAGTTCCTCCACGACGCTCACCGGACGGACGGCGATCGTCCATTCGCGCTCCGCCCCGTTCACGTGCAGGCGCAGCGGGCTCCTGCCGTGGTGGCGCAGCACGGACCGGCCCTCGAAGTCCTCCAGGGTCGTGTTCGCGAGGAGGGCGTCGTCCCTGCCGTGCTCGTCCAGGCTGTGCACGCCGAAGTAGCCGTCGCCCCTCCGGGTGAAGTCGACCACCACGTAGCCGGCCGGGATCGGCACGTCGACCGTGAAGCTCTTCCTGCCCTTGCCGCTCCTGAAGAACTCGGGGAAGTCCTCGCCGAAGACGCCGACGTCCGACAGCGGGCCGGTCCGCACGGCACCCTGAACGGGAACCCGTGCCGGGACGACGGCCTCGGCCTCCCGGACCTTCGCCAGGAGCTCCGCGGGGATTTCCTCCGGCGGGGCGCCGGTCGGGGCCGGCTCGCCGTCGAGGGCGTGCTCATCGTCGGGAGCGGACTCGTCGGGGTCCCTGCCCTCGATGCCGAAGTCCTCCGCCAGACCGACGAGGCCGGAGTCCCACCCCTGGCCCACGGCCCGGAACTTCCACGTCCCGTCGCGCCGGTAGAACTCGCCGAGGACGAACGCCGTCTCGGTGCTCGCGTCGTCGACCTCGTACAGCGCCAGCTGCTCCCCCGTACCGGCGCTGATCGTCCGTACGAGGAGGCCCGGCACCTGGCCGAACGTCCCCACGTCGGTCGACGCGCTGATGACGATGCGATGGACGGCGGGCTCCACCAGCGCGGTGTCGACCTCCAGCCAGTCGGCGACACGCCGCTGCTCGTCGCGCACTTGTCCGATGTGGCGCACGGCGCCGGACGGATGGGTCAGCTGGTTGTAGAAGACGAGGTCGCCGTCACCCCTGACCCGGCCCGTGGCGTCGAGCAGGAGCGCCGAGGCGTCGACCTCCGGCACTCCGTCCCCGGCCGCCCGCCGGACGACCGCGATCCGCCACACCTGCCCGGGGATCGGCAGGTTTCCCCCCTTGACGATCTTTGTCACGCCGTCATGCTGGCACGCGACCGCCCCGTCTGCCTAGAAGACCAAGTCCTATGTCCGTCCGACCTGTCCAACGAGGTCCCAGTCCTTCGGGTCCTTCTGGAGCGTGTTGCGAAAGTGGCTGAAGACGCACGGTGTCGTTCAAAGACTGCGGATGGCCTCGACCAGGTCAGATCCATAGGAGGCCCAGCAGATCACCGAGCCGTCATCGTCAAGCTGCCCCATGAACCACTCGCCGTCGTCCCTCACGAGGCACAACTCGTGGAACGCGAGAATCGCATCGGGCCGGAGCGGCTCGTAGTCGCCCTGACCGGCCGCTTCGACGACTACGAGCCGATCGAGGGAGAGCGGGACGGCGCTTGGGTCTCCGGAAAGAACGCGTACGCGCTCAATCGTCCATCCGGCGGGGAGTCCTGAGTTCACCGACGCATGGTCCCAGCAGGGCGCCTCTCACAGCCACTCGTTAAGGGCCGCGACCAGCACGGTCGCCTCGTACCGGACGGCGAGCCTGTCATGGCGCGTGGCGACAGCGCGATGTCTCTTTAGGCGGTTGATGCCGCACTCGACCGCGTGGCGCTGGCGGTAGTCGACCGGGTCGAAATGTGGCGGCCGTCCGCCGCGGGAGCCGGGCTTCTGCCAGTTGCGCGCCTGGCCGGCCTTGTCCGGGATGGTGCAGCGGATCCCGCGCTGGCGCAGGTAGGCGCGGTTCTCGCGGGAGACGTACGCCTTGTCGGCCCGCACGCGGTCGGGGCGGATGCGTGGTCGACCCGGCCCGGTGCGGGGCACTCGGACCTTCTTCAGCACGGGTTCGAACTGCGGCGAGTCGCCGCGCTGTCCTGCCGTGACCACGATCGACATGGGCTCCTGCCCCTGCTCGACGGCCAGGTGAAGCTTGGTTGTGAACCCGCCGCGCGACCTCCCCAGTCCGTGATCACGGGGCTCGGTGAACCCGCCGCCCGGTGGTTCCTTCTGCAGGTCGCCCTGCTTGAGGGCCCCGGCCGCATGCTGGTGCGCGCGGCACACCGTGGAGTCGACATTCAGGTCCCACGTGATCGCACCCTTCGCGTCAGCCAGGGACTGCAGCCAGTTGAGGAGCCGGTGCCAGGTGCCGTCCCGCTGCCACCGGCGGAACAGGTCCTGAAAGAGCTCGGCGATGGCGCTCCTTGAAAGCGACCACCCCTACTCGGGGGTGACCCCACCAGGGCTCGGTGGATCTCCCCAACTGAAGCACGCCTGACCTGCGAACGGATGCCCCGAGGGAGACCCCGCCCAAGAGCCGGACAGGTCCAGGGACGGCCAGTTGTCCGGGGTGGCCGAGGAATACGCGCGGCATCGCCGCAGACGTGCCGTTGACCGGTCGGCGCGGCCCGCGCGCTCCATGAGGCGTGACGGCTTCCCCGGGGTGCGGGCAGACTGGGGTCGACACAAGGAGGACCCATAGATTCCGAAGAGCCGATGTACCGATTCCGGCGCGATGTCACGCGGCCGGGAGGGCCCTCGAGCCTTCTGGACGTGACAGGGGTGAACCTTCTGGGCCAAGCCGCCGGCATCGCGAGCTGGTGGATCCGCAAGGGCATCGCCGAACACGTCGAGGTACTCCACGGGCAACGCCTGGTCCTCGCCATCTCACGGTTCGACGTCCGAGTGCTCGATGATCCAGGCGGGTCGAACACGTACCAGGTCCGAACGGTGGACGATCAGCACGCCTTGATGGGCCTCGGCCACGCGGCCCAGCTGCGCGACGCGTTGATCCTCGCCGACGAGCAGTTGCTGTCCCGGAGCACGTCGGCCGCGGTGGAGATCCGCAGAGGCCGGACCGTCGTCGCACTCGTAACCCGGGCGGACCTGGGCCGGGTGTTCGTCACGCCTTCCCCGAGCGGCGCCGGCCGATTTCAAGAATCGTCATCATCGGAACCCTGAGCAGGGCAATGCCAGTCGGCCGCGTCGACCGGGTTCCCGTCCCTGTCGCTGGGGTGGAAGCAGTTGCCGTTGACCCACACCGTGACCGATTCGGGCCGATGATCGACCTGGAACGGTTCGTCCTCGCGCAGAGTCCCGGACCACGGTCCATCTGCTGCGGGCGAGTGAGTGACAACCACCCACGTCTGCTTCGGCGGAATCCGTCGCGTTTCCGCCCAGGGCTCCAGGGTCAGTTCGAGCGCAGCCTCACCGCCGTTGCCGAGCAGCAGCCGCGCCATCCCCCTGGTGACCATTCCCGGTATTCTTCCTCGCCTTCACGGACGATCCCGCCTTCAACCGCAGGCCCCATGGGCCCGCGCGACGTGATCGTCCCACGTGCGATCACCCGATCCGAACAGGGGTGCGCCGGAATCTCTGGGGGGCGCGGGCCGTGTCGTAGGCATGGGCCGCGTTCTCGGAGGGGCTCGGTGGTCCTGCCCGGTCCCAGCGCCCGTACATGGGGTTCTCGGAGCCGGCCAAGGGCCGTGGACGTCCTCCTCGGCTGCCGGCCGGTGCCGGGACGCCCGTCGCGGGCTGCGAGGATGGCGCCATGGAGCACCACGAGGAGAGGGACGGCCTGCTGGCCGAGGCGGTCGCGCTGCGTGAAGAGGGACGGCGGGAAGAGGCCCGTGAGCGGCTCGTCGTGCTCGCCGCCCGGTGGCCGGACGACGCCGAGGTCGCCTACCAGACGGCCTGGGCGCACGACGTCCTGGGACTGGAGGCGGAGGCCGTGCCGTACTACGAACGGGCCCTCGACGGCGGCTCCGGGCGGCTCGCGGCCGACGACCGTCGCGGCGCGCTCCTCGGTCTCGGCAGCACGTACCGGGTGCTCGGCCGGTACGAGGAGGCGGTCGCCCTCCTGACCCGCGCCGTCGAGGAGTTCCCCGGGGACGGCTCCCTGCGTGCCTTCCTCTCGATGGCCCTCTACAACACGGGCCGGCACCACGAGTCGGTCGCCCTGCTGCTGCGCCTGCTCGCCGGGACCAGCGAGGACCCGTCCATCCGCACGTACCGGCCGGCCATCGAGCACTACGCGGAGGACCTCGACGCGACCGAGTGACCGGGTGCCGCGGGGGATCGGGTCAGTCGTTCACGGCGGTCAGGAGGACCACCGCGTCCTCCAGGGCGGTGAGGCCGTGCCGCTCCTTGGGGATCATGCGGAGCGTGCCCGCCCGCAGCTCCTCCGCCCGGTCGGCCGCCGTGAGGTTCACCCGGCCCCGCAGCACCTGGAGGCTCGCGGCGGGCGGCGCGTTGTGCTCGTCCAGGGACGTGCCCGCCGCAAGGGCGATGACGGTCTGCCGGAGCACCCCGTCGTGCATCACCAGATGGGCGCTCCGCCCGTGCGGCGCGGTGCGGGCCGCGGCCAGGTGCTCGTCGGCGAGGGCGGTGAGGTCCAGCATCATGTCTCTCCCTGCGGGGTGCGCGGGTGGCTCACCCCAGCCTCCCGCGTGACGACGGGGACGCAAGTCGGGACCGCCGGCCGCACCCAGGCCACCACCGGGACGAGGCCGCCGACGGCGACCCGCGCCCCTGCCGCGAGCAGCGCGGCCGGCCAGCCGTACGCCGCGTACAGCCACGTCCCGGCGAGGGACCCGGCCGCCCCGCCGAGAGCAGCGCCGCCGGCAGGGTGAGGATCCCGAAGAGCCCGGCGGCCCCCGGCCCGTACCCGAGCGGCGGGGACGCCAGGTGGAAGGCGAGTACCGCCCAGAAGACGCTGAACGCGGCGAAGACGCAGGCCCCGAGCAGCGCCGAGACCCGCAGCTCCCGATGGGCCGCGAGGAGCCGGGGGAGCCCGGCCAGGAGCCTCGCGTACGACCCGCCGCCACGTTCGCCGGGCGCGCCCAGCCGCTCGGGCAGTCGGCGCGGCAGTACGCACAGCAGCGCGGCCGTCGCCGCGGCGGCGACCACGTACGCCGTCCGCCACGTGCCGGTCGCGTCGGTGACGGCCCCCGAGACCGTACGGGACAGGGTGGAGCCCAGGGTGAGACCGAGGCCCACCAGGCCCACGACCCGCCCCCGCCGCCCGGGGTCCGCGAGCACCGCCGCCACCGGGGTGAGGATCTGCGGCAGCACCGTCGTCGTGGAGAGCGCGAGCGTCGCGAGCGAGAGGGTGACGACGCCCGGCGCCGCCGCGGCGACGAGCAGCGCCGCACAGGTCAGGGCCGGCAGCACCGAGGTGAGGCGCCGCAGCCGTGCGGTGTCGGCGAGCGGCACGAGCAGCAGGATGCCGAGCGCGTACCCGAACTGCGCGGCCGGGGCGATCAGGCCCGCCGTCCGCTCCGGCACCTCCAGACCGCGCGCCACGGCGGCGAGCAGCGGCTGCGGGAAGTACAGGTCGGCGACGGCGACCGCCCCCGCCACGGCGAGGAGCGGGACCTTCGGGGGCGGTGCGAGGGGGCGTGGACCCACGGAACCTCTTCCGTACGGGGCGGGGCGGGGCGAGGCCTCCAGGCTCCCCGGTGCCGGCCCGGCGGAACAAGCCGTCATCATGAAAACGGCGTTGAGTCCCGCTCAACGATCGCGACGCCCGGGTCCTGCTCCTTCCCGCCGCCCACCCCCTGGCCGGCCGTCCCTCCCTCGGCCCGGAGGACCTCGCCGGACTGCCCCTGATCGTTCCGACGGGCACCCACCCCCGGTACTGGCTCGACCACCACTACCCGCGCCGCACCCCCTCCGGGGCCCCCGTCGGCCTGGGCCCGGCCGCCGCCACCTGGCAGGAGGTCCTCTCCCACGTGACCGCGGGGCGGGGCGTCGCCCCCGGCGCGGCCCGCGGCGCCCGCCACCACCCCCGGCCGGGCATCGCCTACGTACCCCTGCGCGACGTCCCGCCCCTCGCGTACGCCCTGGTCTGGCCCACCGCCGCCGACTCCGCCCCGCTCAGGGCCTTCGTGACGGCGGTTGCCGCGCCGGGAGCGTCCCGCCCGCGTCGGGAGTCTCCTCCCGGGTGACGAGCGCTCCCCTCAGGTGGTCGTACGCCACGTGCGCGTGGAGCCGGACACCGGTGACGAGCGCGGAGTCGTCGGCGTAGAAGCCGGGGTGGTGGTTGGTCACCAGACCGCGCCCGCCCTCCACGGGGACCGGCCGGCCCGACGCGTCCAGGGCCGCGTCCTGGACGCCGAGCGTCACGTACAGGCCGCCGAACCGTCGCACGAACTCGGAGACGTCGTCGTACCCGAGCGTCCCGCCCGTCTCCACCACCCGCCCCTCGCCGGCCACCCGGCGGAAGGTCGGTAGCCCCGCCGCCACCCACGGTCCGCTGTTGCGCACGGGCGGCACGGGCTGGAGGTACTCCGCCGCGGCCGTCGCCCCGTACGCCGCCGCCGAGTGCTCCACGAGCGTCGTCAGGCGCCGTCGCACCTCCGCCATGTCCGACTCGACGGCGGTGCGGATCGTGCCCCACAGCGTCACCGTCTCCCCGACGATGTTGAACCGGCCGACGTCCTCCACGTGCCCGATGGACACCGTGACCGGGTCGAAGGCCGAGACCTGCCGGTACAGCTGGCCGATGCCCGTCAGGATCGCTCCGGCCGCCGGCATCGGATCGACGCCCTGCCAGGGCGTGGAGCCGTGCGTCTGCCGGCCGGTGACGACGATGCGGACGAGGGTGGACGCGCCGTACTGGTTGCCGATCCTGTACCCCACGTACCCCTTCGGGTACGGCGTCACGTGCATCCCGAAGACCATCGTCGGCACCGGGTCGGCGAAGGCGCCGGCCTCGACCATCGCCCGCGCGCCGCCCTCCTCGGTCACCGGCGGGCCCTCCTCGGCGGGCTGGAAGACGAAGAGGACGGTCCCCGGCAGCCGGTCGCGGACCTCCGAGAGGACCGTCGCCGCGCCGAGCAGCATCGCCGTGTGGCAGTCGTGGCCGCAGGCGTGCGACACCGGGAACGGGCCGCCCGGGTAGTCGGCGTCCACCACCTCGGAGGCGAAGTCCGCCCCGCACAGGTCCCGCACCGGCAGCGCGTCCGTGTCCGCCCGCAGCGCCACGACCCGTTCGCCCGACGTCCCGCCGCGCAGGACCCCCACGACCCCGTGGCCCGCGATGCCCGTGCGGACCTCGTCGAGGCCGAGGGCGCGCAGGTGGTCCGCCACCAGGCGCGCCGTGTTCACCTCCCGGTTGGACAGCTCCGGATGCCGGTGCAGATGGTGCCGCCAGGCCACCACCCGCTCCGCCGTCCCGGCCGCCCGCGCGTCCAGCTCCTCGTGCATCGCCTCGCCGTCCAACGGGACTCCTCCCTCTCGCTCCGGCGAACACCGTGACCCGGGAGCCGCGTCCCGGGGAACGTTCTCCCGGGGAGACGTGCTCCGGGGCACGCGCCCCCTCAGCCTCCCACCGGGAGGCCGGGGAGGCACGGCGGGCCCCCGGCCCGCCGTGCGCGTGCGGGAGTCAGGCGGCGGGTCCGGCCGGGGCACTGCTGCGCCCCCGCTCCCGGCCGCTCAGCTCGGCGTCG
Source organism: Streptomyces sp. NRRL F-6492 (assembly GCF_001280125.1). Lineage (GTDB taxonomy): Bacteria > Actinomycetota > Actinomycetes > Streptomycetales > Streptomycetaceae > Streptomyces. The sequence goes on along the minus strand of NZ_LGEG01000046.1, from coordinate 59,106 downwards.
AGCGTCGCCTGCGCCACCCGCATGCCCTCCGCGTACGCCGGCTCCTGGAGCCGCTTCCACATCTCCTCCTCGGGGACGTCCTCGACGTGGCTCGTCACCCACCAGATGGTGCCGAAGGGATCCCGGACGCGTCCGCCCCGCTGCCCGAAGGCGTTGTCGGACAGGGGAGTGACGACGCGGCCGCCCGCCGCGACGGCCCGGGCGAACGCGGCGTCCGCGTCGGCGACGAACACGCGCAGCAGACTGGGCACGACGGGCCAGTCCGGGCGCCGGTCGAAGGCCAGGACGACGGTGTCACCGATCCGGATCTCCCCGTGGCCGATCGAGCCGTCCTCGGTGAACACGCGCGCCAGCTCCTCGCCCCCGAACACCTCGGCGACGAAGTCGAGGAAGGCTCCGGTGTCGTCGGTGACGACCCAGGGCGCCACGCTGGTGTAACCCTTCGGCGCCGCGCCGGTCTGCTCGTCCATCTCATGGTCCTTCCGTCGGCGCGCCCCGGGGCGGGACGCTCCGGCGACGGTAGGCGTGAAGTAGGACGGATCCTGTCCGCCTCGAAGACGTGCGGAGAGAATTCCCGCCGGGGGAGACCCGTCAGGGAGAGGCCTGTCCGGGGAAAACCCCGCCGTGTGGAGCACTCCGCCCGACGAGGTCCTCAGACCGCCGCGTCCGGCCCGCTCCGCTCGATGATCGAGGCCGTGTCCAGGCCCGCCGGAAGCGTGCCGAAGGCCAGGCCCCGGTCGCCGTCGAGCCGCGAGGCGCAGAACGCGTCCGCCACCGCCGGGTTCCCGTGCCGTACGAGCAGCGAGCCCTGGAGCACGAGCGCGAGCCGCTCCACGAGCCGCCGCGCCCCGTACGCCACCGCGTCCGGATCGCCGAGCCCCGCCAGCTCCTTGCGGAGCCCGGCGACCGCCGCGTCCAGGCGCCGGTCGGCGCCCGCGCCCCGGTCGACCTCCGCGAAGAACGCCTCCACCGCCTGCGGCTGACGGGCCATCGCCCGCAGCACGTCGAGCGCGGCCACGTTCCCCGACCCCTCCCAGATCGAGGGCAGCGGCGCCTCCCGGTAGAGCCTCGGCAGGCCCGAGTCCTCCACGTAGCCGTTGCCGCCCAGGCACTCCAGGGCCTCGGCCGCGTGCGCGGGCGCCCGCTTGCACACCCAGTACTTGGTGACCGCGAGACCGAGCCGCCGCAGCTGCTCCTCCTCCGCGTCGCCGCGTACCGCCCGGTCCACCGCCCCGGCGAGCCGCAGCGCCGCCAGCGTGGCCGCCTCCGCCTCCACCGCCAGGTCGGCCAGGACGTTCCGCATCAGCGGCTGGTCGACGAGCCGCGCCCCGAACGCGCCGCGGTGCGTGGCGTGGTGGACCGCGTGCACGAGCCCGAGGCGCATCCCGGACGCCGAGCTGATCGCGCAGTCGAGCCGCGTCATGTTGACCATCCGGATGATGGTCGCCACCCCGCGCCCCTCCTCGCCGACCAGCCGGCCGAGGGCGCCCTCGTACTCGATCTCGGAGGAGGCGTTCGACCGGTTGCCCAGCTTGTCCTTCAGGCGCTGGAGGCGGATCGCGTTGCGGCTGCCGTCCGGCAGGACGCGCGGCACCAGGAAGCAGGACAGGCCGCCCGGCGCCTGTGCGAGCGTGAGGAAGACGTCGGACATGGGGGCCGAGGTGAACCACTTGTGCCCGGTCAGCGCGTACAGACCGGGCTCGCCCGCCGGGACCGCCCGGGTCGTGTTCGCCCGGACGTCCGAGCCGCCCTGCTTCTCGGTCATCGACATCCCGGCGATGATCCCGCGCTTCTCCGCCGGCACCCGCAGACCGAAGTCGTACGACGGGGAGGAGAGCAGCGGCTCGTACACCTCGGCCAGCTCCGGCTGGGCGCGCAGCGCGGGCACGGCCGCGTACGTCATCGAGACCGGGCACAGATGACCGGCGTCGGCCTGCCCCCACACGAACACCTTCGCCGCGCGCGCCACGTGGGCACCGGGCCGCTCGTCCCGCCAGGGCGCGCCGTGCAGCCCGTGCCGCACGGCCACGTCCATCAGGGAGTGCCAGTACGGGTGGAACTCGACCTCGTCGATCCGGTGGCCGTACCGGTCGTGGGTGTGCAGCACGGGGGAGTGGCGCTCGGCGAGCCGCCCCCACTCCTGCGCCTCGGCGCCGCCGGCCCGCATCCCCAGCTCGCGGACCTCCGCCTCGGCCCAGCCGGCGCCCTCCCGGCGCAGCGCCTCCAGCAGGGCGGGGTCGGCGGAGGTGTCGTGACCGGTCAGCGGGGGGACCTGGTTGGTGACCTCATGCGTGGTCGGCATCGGGGACTCCCAGTGCTCGCAGGGTGAAGGTGACGAGTGCGGGTACGGTGCCCGGCCCGACGGACCCCTCCGCCAGCGGGCCGACGAGCGCCTCGGCGCCCGCCCCGACCAGCGCCGAGGCCGTCAGGACGGGCTCCTGGGGCGGTAGTTCGCCCGAGCGGACGCCCTCCTCGACGCGGGCGGCGAACACGTCCCGGAACGCGCGCCGGAAGACGAGCCGTTCCGCGTCCACGGCCGGGTCGACGGGCTCGGCGAGCAGGGCGTAGGCGAGGCGCGGCGACTTCAGGGCGCGCTGGGCGAAGGTCTCGACGACGGCGACCACCCGCTCGGCGGCCGAACGGTGCCCGGGGTGCCCGGCCGCCTCGGAGACGGCCGCGACCTCCCGCCCCACCACGGTCCGGAAGAGCTCGACGGCGAGTTCGGACTTGCCGTCGAAGTGGCGGTACACACTGCCCGTGGCGATCCCGGCCCGGGCGGCGACGGCCGCCACGGTGCATCCCGCGTAGCCCTGCTCGGCGAGCAGTCCGAGGGCCGCCTCGACGACGGAGGCGCGCTGTGCGTCGAGCCGGGCCTGGACGGCGGGGGTGCGGCGGTAGGGCATGGAAGGAGTGAAGCAGTGATTCACTCCTTCATCAAGGCCCCGGACGCCGCCGGGTCCTCGCCGGGTCCTCCAGGGCCCTCAGGGACAGCGACACGCGCTCGCGCCCCGTGTCGACGTCGAGGATCTCGGCCGTGACCTCCTGGCCGACCGTGACGACGTCGGACGGATGGTCGACGTGGTCACGGGAGAGTTCCGGAAGGTTGATCATCGCGGTGAAGCCGCCGATGTCCACGAACGTGACGCCGAAGGAGGCGATGTGCGTGACGGTGCCGGTGACGACCTGGCCGCGCCGGAGCCGCTTCATGAAGGCCCAGTTCCGGTCGCCGGGGGCCTGTTCGGTCCTCCATCGGGCCCGCAGGACGCCGTCGGCGTCGGGCAGGACGGCGGTGAGGAGGGGCTGGTCGCCGTCCTCGTACGGGCGCAGTGCGGCGGCGGCCCGGGCGCCCGCGAGCCACGCGGCCGCGGCCCCGTACTCCGACGCGTCGGCGATCGCGCTGGTGATCCTTCCGCCCCCGTCCCTCCCGTCCTCCCCGTCCTCCCGGACGAACTCCACCAGGCCTTCCTCCGGCAGCGCGGCGAGGACCGCGTCGACGTCGGTCGACAGGTCCGGCCACACCGCCACACAGGCACGGGGAGCGAGCCGGGCGCGCACCCCGTCGAGGTCGCGCCCCGTGAGCCGGTGCCACCGTGAGGCGTTGGAGACGTGGCGCTCCTCCAGGAGGGCCGCCCGGCCTTCGGTGACGCGCCGGCGCACGAGGTCCCAGAAGTCCTCGTCGGCGGGGCGCTGCTCTCCCGGCTCCTCGTCGAACTCCGCCGCGTAGGGCGACACCGGCAGGCGCTCGGGGAAGAGGCCGAGCGCACGCGTGCGCGTGAGGGCCTCCTCGCAGGGCCGGTCGCTGCCGACGTAGAGGTACTGGTCCTGTCCGACGTGCACGGTGAACACGTCCTCGACCTCCAGCCGGCACCAGGCGCCGTTGTCCCGCAGCATGGCCCGGACCAGCTCCAGTGCCACGGACAGCGGGACCGTGGCTCCGTCGTGGAAGCCTTCGAGGTCGGGCGGGAACAGTCCGGCCAGGCCGTCTCCTTCGACCGCCGGCTCCCGGCCGAAGGAGACGGGGCCGGTCACCTGCGGTTCGCGAACGTCCAGGCGGTCGATCCCCGTCGCCTCGGCGAAGGCGGCCACGGCCTTCAGATAGGCGGTCTCCACCGGGCCGTGGTCGCTGACGGTGTCCTCGTCGCCGACGTACGAGCCGTGCTCGTCGCGGTCGGCGGGGTCGTACTTGGTGATCCGGTAGGTGAAGGACGGCACTCTGCTCCCCGGGGTCGGCGACGGGGCTCCGCCGCCCGGCGAGCCTCTCCTCCGTGATCGTCCGGGAGCAAACGAATTGCCCCGCCGCCCTCCGGGGGCGACGGGGCGGGGGAGACGGCGGCGGGGCCGCGTCAGCCGGTGAAGACCTCGGTCAGGGACCAGATCGCGAGCCCCGCCATGCACACGCCGCCGATGCGCTGAACGGTCTTGAGGGGGACGCGCTTCGCGATGAAGCGGCCCGCGACCAGGGCGAGGGCGGAGACGCTCGTCAGGGCGGCGAACGAACCGATCGCCGTCGACCAGGTGCCGTTGGTGGCGGCCAGGTTGGCGGTGGTGATCTGGGTCAGGTCGCCCCACTCGCTGATGAACACGGCCATGAAGGCGGTCGAGAAGACGGGCCAGAAGCCGGTGACCGTCCGGCCGCCCGTGTCGTCGTCCTCGTCGTCGCCCCCGCCGCGCAGCAGCATGAAGGCGCCGAAGCCGAACAAGAGCGCCGAGACGAGTTTGACGATCCAGCCCGGAAGCAGCCCGAGCAGGCTGCCGGCGCCCACCGCGATGGCGACGTGCGCCAGGAAGGCGGTGGAGGTGCCGAACCACACGTACAGGGGCCGCATGCGCGTGCCCATGGCGAGGGACGCGAACATCGTCTTGTCGGGAAGCTCGGCGAGGAAGATCAGCCCGAAGGCGGTGAGGATCGCCAAGGGGTCGAGGTGCATACCGGGGCTCTCTGCTCGGTCCGGGCCCCCGGGCCCCGCACGACACCTCGGTGGGTGACGGGAGGACCACTCGGCCCGGCATGACGGACCGCGGCCACGGATGCGCGGACATGGTTGATGCCTGGCCGAAGGTCTCGCCCGTCCACGTCGTCCGTGGACCCGGCCACCGGGAACCCGGGGGTTCCAGTGTGTCGACGACCGGTTCGCAGGGCTACTCCCCTTCGCTGCCCTCCAGTGTAACGGACCAAGGCGTGAGAGCGAGTAGACACTGTCTACTCGCTCTTGGTAGACAGTGTCCATGCAGAGAGACCAAGAAGGTCACGGGGAACACGGTCGGAAGGACGCCGGACCGCGCGACGATCGCGAGGACGACGGGCTGCGCGGACGGCTCGTCCGGGCCGGCGTCGAGCTCGTGAACGCCGAGGGCGCCCAGGCCCTTTCGCTGCGCGAGATCGCCCGCCGCGCCGGCGTCTCCCACGGTGCCCCCCGCCGTCACTTCCCCACCCACCTCGACCTCCTGTCGGCCATCGCCCGGCAGGGCTTCGCCGAACTGGCCGCCCGCGTCGCCGCCGAGGACCGGGAGGACGCCGGACCCCGCGAGCGGATCGCGCTCCTCGCCCGCGTCTACCTCGACTACGCCGGGTCGCGACGCGGCATGTACGAGCTGATGTTCCGGCACGACCTGCTGGAGAGCGGGCGGCTCGGACTGCGCGAGACGAGCCTGCCGCTCTTCGCCCGGCTCACCGACCTGGTCGCCCGCGTCCGCACCGACACGGACCCGGTCGTCGCCGCGGGCGCCCTCTGGGCCAATCTGCACGGCATCGCCCAGCTCCGGCACTGGGGCAGCCTCCGGCTCGCGACCGGCGGCGCCGATCCCGCCCCGCTGCTCGCGGCCGCCCTCGACGCCCACCTCGGGCCCGGGGAGCCGGCCCCGTGAACCGGCGCCGCACCCCCGTCCTCGCCTGCAGCGTCGTCGGAGCGGCCGTCGTCGCCCTCGACGGCACGGTCCTGACCGTCGCCCAACCCGCCCTCCAGCGCGACCTGCACGCCGACGTCGGCCAGGTCCAGTGGACCAGCACCGGCTACCTCGTGGCCGTCGCGAGCCTCCTGGTCTTCGCGGGCCGCCTCGGCGACCGCTACGGCCACCGCCGGGTCTTCGCCGTCGGCGCCCTCGGTTTCGCCGCCGCCTCCGCCGGTGTCGCCCTGGCCCCCGGCATCGGGTCCGTGATCGCGCTGCGCGTGCTCCAGGGGGTGTGCGGGGCGCTCCTCCAGCCCGCCACCCTCGGCATGCTGCGCACGGCCTTCCCGCCCGGCCGGCTCGCGACCCCGATCGCCGTCCGCACCGCAGTCATCGGCCTCGCGGCCGCCGCCGGACCGCTCGTGGGCGGCGCGTTGGTCTCCGCGTACGGCTGGCGCTCCGTCTTCCTCCTGGGCGTTCCGCCGACCCTCGCCATCGGCCTCCTGGCCCTCGGCACCCGGGAGCCGCACCCCGGGGAAGCGGGAGCCCCCGACCGGACCACGCCCGACGGGACCGTCCCCGACGGGGCCACCGCACCCGGCCTGATCGTCTCCGGCCGAGCCGGACCCCCACCCCGAACCGCCCCCGCGGGCCCGCCCGTGCCCCCCGGTCTCACCGCGCTCGATCCGGTCGGCGCCCTGCTGCTCGCCGTGGCCCTGGGCCTGCTGGTCCACGGGCTCGTCGAGACCGCCCGCCCCGGCGGCGTCCGGCCCGGCGCGCTCGCGTGCGCCGGGGCCGTCGTCGCCGCGACCGCCCTCGCCCGGCACGAACGCCGCGTCGCCCGCCCCCTGCTGCCCCCCGAACTGCTCCGGAGCGTGCCCGTCGTCGCCGGGACCGCCGCGCTCCTCGCCGCCTCGGCGGCCCTCTTCGGCTCGCTGTTCGTGGCGACGTACTTCCTCCAGGACGTCCAGCGGCTCGATCCCCTCGCCTGCGCGCTGCGCGTCCTGCCGCTCGCCCTCCTCATGGTGCTCGGCGCGCCGTTCTGCCCGCTGCTCCAGCGCCGTTTCGGCCCCCGTCGCACGGCGACGGCCGGCGCCGCCCTGCTCGCGCTCGGCGTCCTGCTGCTCTCCCGCCTGGACGCCACGGCCGGCGCCCTCCCCGTCGGCGGCTGCTCCGCCCTCCTCGGCGCCGGTTTCGTCACGCTCATGGTCACCGCCACCTCCGTCGTCGTGCACCGTGCCCCCGAGGCCCACGCCGGAGTCGCCGGGGGCCTCCAGCAGACCGCGATGAACGTCGGCCCGGCGCTCGGCGTCGCCATCGCGACCCTCCTGCTCGCCCTCGTGCCGGACGGAGGATTCGTACCGGCCCGGGGCCTCGCGCTCCCGGCCCTGGCGGCGATCGCCGCCCTCGCGCTGCCCGCCGCCCTCGCCCTGCCCGGCGGCGCCCACCGGGGGACACGCCCGGAGCCGGCGCCATCCCGGCCCGGCCGACGGCCCTGCGTACGATCATGAAATGCCCGCAGCCGGTCCCCGCAGCAGCCCAGGCACGGCGACGCGCACCCAACTCCACATCGGTCGCGCCCTGCCCTTCCTGGTCCTGCTCCTGACGGCCCTCGCCGATGTGCTCACCCCCGACCAGGAGCGCTTCGACCGCCTCCTCGTCGCCGCGCCCGCGCTCGCCGCCGTCACCTGGAGCGTGCGCGGGACCCTCGGCATCGGGCTGCTCACCATGGCGGTCCGCGTGCTGCTCAGCTTCAACCGGGGCGGGGATCCCCTGCCCGAACTCCTCGCCAGCGAGACCGTCATCGCCGTCGTGACCGCCGCAGCGGCCTGGATCAGCAGGGTCCGCACCCGCTACGAGCGCGATCTGCGCGAACTCACCGCCGTCGCCGAGGTCGTCCAGCGGGTCGTGCTGCGCCCCCTGCCCCGGCGCCTCGGCCGGTTCGAACTCCACCTGCTGTACGTGGCGGCCGCCGCCAAGGCCCGGATCGGCGGCGACTTCTACGAGGCCGTCAAGGTCCCCGGAGCCGTGCGCGTCATGCTCGGCGACGTCCAGGGCAAGGGGCTCGGCGCCGTCGAGACCGCCTCCGTCCTGCTCGGCGCGTTCCGCGCGGCCGTCCACGACGCCGAGGACCTGGCCGTCCTCGCGGACCGGCTCGACGAGGGCCTCGCCCGCTACGGCGCCTGGGACCCGGACTCCGACGCCGCCGAACGCTTCGCCACCGTCGTCCTCGTGGAACTCCCCGACGACCGGGACGTCGCACGGCTCCTCAGCTGCGGCCACCCGGCCCCGCTCCTCCAGCACGGGACCGGGGCCGAGCCGGTGCGCTTCGCCGACCCCTCGCTCCCCGTCAACCTCGCGGGCCTCGCCGACAGCCACCGCCGGATCGAGGAGGTCCCCTTCGGCCCGGGGGACCGGCTGCTCCTCTACACCGACGGCGTCAGCGAGACCCGCGACCGGGCGGGCGCCTTCTACCCGCTGGAGGCACGCCTGCGCGGCTGGGGCCGGGAGCCCTCCGACGGCCTCCTGGAACTGCTCCACCGCGACCTCGCCGCCTACGGCGACGGAGGTCCCGACGACGACGTGGCCGCCCTCCTGGTGGTCCGCCCGCCCGACGCCCCCTGAGACCGCCGGGGTCACACCACCGGGGCGAGTCCCAGGTGCTCCCGGAGCGTCGTCCCCGTGTACGCCGTCCGGTACACGCCCCGCTCCTGGAGCTCCGGCACGAGCAGCTCCACGATGTCGTCGAGGCCGTCCGGCACGAGGTACGGCGACACGTTGAAACCGTCCAGGGCCCCGTGCCGGACGAACCGCGCGAACTTCTCGGCGAGCCCGGCGGGAGTCCCCACGTGCCCGCGCTGCGGACCCAGCTCGATGACCGTCTCGCGCAGCGACCAGCCGTTGGCGTCGGCCTTCGCCCGCCACTCGGCCACCACCGCCCGGGGGTCGTCCACCCAGCGCGTCCCGAACTTCCCCTGGTCCTTGGCGACCACCGGATCCTCGGCGGGCAGCGGCCCGTCGGCGTCGCGGCCGGACAGGTCGAAGCCCCAGAGCCGGCTCGCGATGCCGAGCGCCACCGCGGGCGTGACCTGTTCCAGGCGCACCCAGCGGGCCTTCTCCTCCGCCTCCTTCTCGGTCGCCCCGATCACGATCTCCGTGCCCGGCAGGATCCGCAGCGCGTCCTCGGCCCGGCCCGCCGCCCGCAGCCGGCCCCGGATGTCCTCGGCGAAGGCGAGCGCGTCGTCGAAGTCCGTGCCGTGCGCGGAGAAGACGACGTCCACGTGGCGGGCCGCGAAGTCCCGGCCGTCCGCCGAGTCGCCCGCCTGGAAGATCACGGGATGTCCCTGGGCGCTGCGCGGCAGCGTCGGCGCCAGGTCGAGGTCGAACTGGGCGCCCTCCGTCCGTACGCGCCCCACCGCCCCCGGCACCGACCAGGAGCGGGCCTCGGCGGAGTCCGCCACCGCGTCCTGCGCCCAGCCGTTCCACACGGCGCGCGCGACGGACAGGAACTCCTCGGCGCGCCGGTAGCGGTCGGCGTGGTCGAGGAACCCGCCGCGCCGGAAGTTCTCGCCGGTCCAGGCGTTGTGCGTGGTCACCACGTTCCAGCCGGCCCGGCCGCCGGAGAGCAGGTCGAGGCCGGCGAGCCGCCGGGCGAGGTCGCCCGGCTCGTTGTAGGTGGTGTTGGAGGTGGAGACGAGGCCGATCCGCTCGGTCGCGGCGGCGAGCGCCGACAGCTGGGTGATCGAGTCGGGCCGGCCCGCCACGTCCAGCTCGTGGACGCCTCCCCCCGACTCGCGCAGCCGCAGGCCGTCGCCGAGGAAGAAGGCGTCGAAGAGGCCGCGTTCGGCGGTCCTGGTCACCCGCAGGAAGGTGGCCGGGTCGATCTGGGAGCCGCTGGACGGGTCCGACCAGATCGTCCAGTGGTTGACCCCCTGGAAGAACACCCCGAAGTGCAGCCGCGCGTCCGGGCGCGGGACGTCGTTCGGATCGGTGCGGGTCATCGGGTCTCCTCCGGGACGGACGCGGCGGCGCCGGCGGTCGTGAAGCGGCTGAAGGGCCGGGGCAGGCCCAGGGAGGTGCGGAGGGTGGTGCCCGGCAGCGGCCGGGCCGCGAGCCGCCGCACGAACAACTCGGGCAGGACGAGCCGGGAGAGCACGGCGAGGTCCTCGTCGAGGACGAGCGGCCGCAGCCGCACCCCGTCGACGTGCCCGCCGAGCTCCGTGAGCAGCTCCACCAGACCGGCGGCCGGACCGGTGTACCGCAGCCGGTCGGGACGCTCCTCCCACGGCGCGTACCGCTCCAGGTCGGCGATCCGCTCCCGTGCCGTCTCGCGCGGGGTGTCGAGCGCCACTTCGACCTCGGCGAGGGCGAGCGGCGCACCGGCGGCCGCGCCCGCCGCGCCGACCTCGGCCGGAGTCGACCCGCCGACCAGGGCCACGTCGGTCAGCTCCGCCGGGACGAGGCCGGCGGGAGCCAGGACCACGGGCCGGCCCTGCGGCGGGCGCGGCACGATCGACGGCCCCTTCACCGAGTACGTCTCGCCCTCGAAGTCCACGTAGTGCAGCCGCGTCCGGTCCAGGTAGCGGCTGGTGGCCACCGACCGGATCACCGCGTCGTCCTCCCACGAGTCCCACAGGTCCCGTACGACCCGGAGCCCGTCGCGGGCCTCGCGGGCGATCGCGTCGGCGCCCTCGACGACCGCCCGTCCCCAGGCGCGCGCGGCGGCCGGGTCCTCCTCGGTCCCCACCACCCAGCCGGCCCGGCCGGTCGAGACGTGGTCGAGCGAGGCGATCTGCGAGGACACGTGGAACGGCTCGGCGTACGTGGTCGCGAGGACGGGGGCGATGCCGAGGACGCTCGTCGACGCGGCCACGAACGCGGCCCGTTCCACCGCGCCGATCCGGCCCACCGGGCCGGTGCCGTCGGCGGAACCGGGCGGCAGGATCGAGTCCTCCAGGGTGACCAGGGTGAACCCGGCGTTCTCGGCGGCGGCCGCGACCCGGGCGAGACGGCGCGGGCTCAGCAGCTCTCCGGGGGCGTGCGCGGCACGGCGCCACGCGGCGGGATGGGCACCGTCGCCGTCGATCTCGACGGCCAGGTGCAGGGCGGGGCGGGGCATGGGAGTCCTTCCGAACGGCGAGGGCGCGCGGCGGCGCGGCAGCGGTGCGGGGCACGGCTGCGCGGGACCGGGCGACGGGACGTCACGAGAAGCGCGGACCCGGGCCCGGCGCGGGGGATCGCCGCGCCGTCCCGCGCCGGACGGGCACGGGACGCGCGGACCCGCGGGGCGGGATCAGGCGCGCAGGGAAGGACAGATGGCCGAGGCGGTACGGCAGAAGTCGACGTGCCGACGGCAGACGAGCCGGGCACCCGCCCGGACCGGGGCGTACGGCGCCGCAGTCGCTGTGAGCACGTGCGCCTCCCCCCGGGTCCCGGACCCGCCCGGACGCGGGCGGGGACTCCTCACCATAGGCAGGCGGCCTTCCGCACTGTCAAGGTCGTCTCGCCGCACGGAGCCCCCGGCCTACCGGTACGTCAGGGCGGCCGCGGGGGAGGGGAGTCGAGGGGAGCCGGACACCGGGGTCCGGGACGTCGGCACGGGTGCTCGTGGGCGACGGCACGGGTACGCGTGGGCGACGGGCCGGATCCCGCCTCAGACCCGAGGTTGATCGAAAGTGAGCCCACGGGCGGACGCGCGGGACCGTTCGGGGCGCCTACCGTGCCGGCATGACTCGACTCACCAGGGCCGTAGCGGCCACCGTCCTCACCTGTTCCCTCGCCTTAACGGCAGGGGTCGCCACCGCGGCCGCTCCCGACGGCCCCGCCCCCGGCGCCCGCACGGCGGTCACGCAGCCGGCGCGGCCCGCCGTCCTTCCCGCGCCCACCGGGCCGCACGCCGTGGGCAGTACGGTCCTGCCACTGGTCGACCGGTCCCGCACCGACCCCTGGGTGCCCACCGCCGACGGGCGGGCGCTCATGGTCACGCTCCACTACCCGGCCGCGCGCTCCGGCGGCGGCAGCCCCGCCCCGTACGCCACCCGGGAGGAGGCGCGGCTGCTCGCCGAGCAGCTCGGACCCGGCGTCTCCGGCGACGTGCTCGCCCGGACGCGCACCCACAGCAGGACCGACGTCCGGCCCGCTCCGGGCCGCCGCCCCCTGGTGCTGCTCTCGCCGGGCTTCAGCGTCTCCCGCTGGACGCTCACCGCGCTCGCCGAGGACCTCGCCTCGCGCGGCTACGTCGTCGCCTCCGTCGACCACGCCTACGAGTCGTTCGGGATCAGCCTCCCCGGCGGCCGCACCCTCACCTGCGTCGCCTGCGAGGCCCTCGACGAGGGCGGGGTGCACGGGAGCGTGGTCACCTCCACCCGCGCCGCCGACATGCGGTACGTCCTGGACCGGCTCGTCGGCCCCCGATCCGTCTGGCGGTACGCCGACGTGATCGACGCGCGCCGGATCGGCATGGCGGGCCACTCCATCGGAGGGGCGAGCGCGGCCACCGCGATGGCGGCCGACCGCCGCATCGACGCCGGGATCAACATGGACGGCGCCTTCTGGGAGGAGCTTCCGGCGGAGGGCCTGCGGGGCCGCCCGTTCATGATGCTCGGCACCCACGACGAGACGCACCTGCCCGGCGGGACCGACACCAGCTGGGACCGGACGTGGTCCGCGCTCGACGGCTGGAAGCGCTGGATCACGCTGGCCGGATCCGACCACTTCTCCTTCTCGGACGGTCCCGTGATCTCACGTCACTTCGGCCTGCCCGAGCCGGAGCTGCCCGCCGACCGGGCCGTCGCCCTCACCCGGACGTACGTCTCCGCCTTCTTCGACCGGCACCTGCGCGGACTTCCGCGACCGGTCCTGGACGGTCCGACCGCGGCCGACCCGGAGGCGCACTTCCAGAACCCCTGACCGGGGCCGGAACCCTCAGGGGCGGTACGGGACGTTCGCCGCCGCCCAGTCGGCCAGCACCCGCGCGCACCCGGCGACCGATTCCCGCCAGGTGCGCGCGGCACCCTCGCCGGCCTCGTCGCTGACGTGCTTCACGAGGCGCAGCGGCACCCCGGTGACCGCGGCGACGTGCGCGAGGGCGTACCCTTCCATGTCGACGAGCGCCGCCTGCTCCGCGAGCCGGGCACGGGCGATCTCGTCCGAGATGAAGGTGTCGCCGGTGGCCAGGACCACGTCACCGCCGTCCGGCAGGGTCAGCGGCGCCCCGTACGACTCGCCCGTCAGCATGGCGAGCAGCCGCCCGTCGAAGTCGTGCTGCACCACGGTGCCGACGACGTGCGTCCCGGTCAGGCCGGGCCGCAGCGCCCCGGCCGTTCCCAGGTTCACGATCCCGGACGGCCGGGGCCCCCGGCCGAGCACGGTCGCCAGCGCGGTCGCGGCGTTCACCTTGCCCATGCCGGTGAGCAGCACCGGCAGCCCCGTGTCGAGGAACTGCGCCTCTTCCTTGACGGCCAGTACCAGCAGGGGGCGGTCGCCCGTGATCTCTCCCAAGAGTTCCATGGGCGCCACGCTAGTTCGCGGACCTGCCCGCCGTACAACCGGGAGGGCCCGAAGGCCGGCCCCGTCACCTGCGGCGGCTCCGCGACCGACGGGGCCGGCCGCACCGTGACACAGGGTCACTTCCTTCCCACGCGCCGCCGTGCGGCACGGCCGCGCGGGCCCTCCCGATGGCCTGTTTTGCGCGTCGGCCGGATTCTTTCCGCAGGACGCTTGTGCGCGGCCCCGGCGCCCGGCACGCTCCTCGTATGAACACGGCCAGGCATGCCAGTGAACGTCTGATGAGCTGGCCCTCGCTGACCCCCGGCCGTGCCCACTGCGGCGCCGAGGTCGGACTGGGCACCGCGACGCAGGAGATCGTGCACTTCCACGGTGAACACGAGGCCGACGTCCACCTCACCCGCGCCATGATCGCCAAGCTGCGCCCGGCCCTCCTCGGGTCGAGCGCGGTCCGTCTGCGCGCCGGATCCGGCTGGGTGACGGTCCGTCTGGACATGGGCTCCGACATCGACCTGCTGGCCACCCTGGTGAGCGCGGCCCTCCAGGCCAGCGGCGTCCCCGACGCCGTCCCGGACGGCTGCACCCGCACCCGCCCGGTCACCGGCATCCGCTGAGCCCCGGTCCGCCGGACCGCCTGGCGCCCGTGTGACGCGGAAGGCTACGCCGGGACCGGGAACAGCATGCACGTGCTGGTCGCGTGACCGAGCAGCCGGTCCTCCGCGTCGTACAGCCCCGCCTCCGCGAGCGCCGTGCGGCGTCCCCGGGTCAGCACCGTGCCGACCGCTCGGACCTTGCCGGTGGCGGCCGTGACCGGACGGAGGAAACGGGTCGACAGGTCGAGCGAGGTGTACGCCGTGCCCAGGGGGAGCGTGGAGTGCACCGCGCACCCGGTCGCCGAGTCCAGCAGCGTCGCGTACACGCCGCCGTGCACGCTCCCGATCGGGTTGTAGTGCTCCTCGGCCGGCTCGAAGGAGAACACCACCCGCCCGTCCCCGACCTCTTCGAGGTCGAAGCCGAGGAGCGCGGCGATCGGCGGCCCGGGCAGCCGCCCCGCGGCGATCTCCCGCAGGAAGTCGAGCCCCGCCATCGTTCCCGCGGCCCGCGCGGAGGCCGCGGGGTCCTCCCACTCGACCGTGCGCGTTCGCCCCATGACCATGCTCCGTCCGACTCGACCAGCTGACTCTTCATGCCGAAGCTAGCCCTCGTGAAAGCTGACTGTCAACGACACAGTCAGGCGGCTAGAGTGTGACGATGAAGTGGCTGGAGACGGACACGGAGAACTGCTCGGTCCGGCGCACCCTGGACCTGGTCGGCGAGAAGTGGACCCTGCTGATCCTGCGGGACGCGTTCAACGGCGTACGCCGGTACGACGAGTTCCGCCGGCACCTCGGACTCTCCGAGGCCGTCCTCGCCGACCGCCTCCGCAAGCTCGTCGCGGCGGAGATCCTGCGGGCCGAGCCCTACCGCGAACCCGGCGCCCGCACCCGGTACGAGTACCGGCTCACCTCCAAGGGCATCGACCTCTGGCCCGTCCTCCTCGCGCTCAAGCAGTGGGGCGACACCCACGCGGGGACCCCCGAGGGCCCCGTCCTCGACGTCCGCCACACCGACTGCGGAGCCCCCGTCCGAGTGGTCGTCCAGTGCGAGGGGGAGGAACGGGCCCCCCTCTCCGTCCGCGACGTCACCGTCCGCCCCGGCCCCGGCGCCCGCCCCCTCCGCGCCTGAACCCCGCTCGGCGCCCGCCCTCCGGCTCCTGGGCCCCGTTCCCGGCGTCCACCTCCCGAGCTCCCGCCCTCCCGGAGCCCCGGTGCCCGGCCCCGCTCCTCCGGACACCGGACCCACCCGTTCGGCGGCATTCCGCGATGCCGCGCCGCCGGGCCGGGTACCTCACGAGGCATGCCCTCCACACCCGGTCCGCCGCACGACGGTGCCCCCACCGAACACGGCCACTGGTTCCGACGGGTCCACGACCGCGTCGCCGCCTCCTCCGTCGGCCTCGCGTGGAACCGCGGCCGCGCCATGGAACTCATGCACCGCGCCATGGGCTTCGCGGCGCTCAGCCTCCTCACCCTCGTCCCCCTCCTCATCGTCGTCGCAGCGGCCGACCTCGCCAGAGGACAGGGCTTCGCCCGCTGGCTCGTCCAGGGCCTCGGCGTCACCGAGGTCTCCCAGGAGGAGGTCGAGCGGCTCTTCGGCCAGCCGGGACAGGCCCTGCAGCGCACCACCGCCTTCGGCCTCACCGCCCTCGCCGCCTTCGGCGTCACCTTCGGGTCCGCCGTGCAGACCGGATACGAGCGGGTCTGGGACCTCCCCACGGCCCGCTGGCACACCATGTGGCGACACGTGGTCTGGCTCGCCGTCCTCGTCGGGGCCCTCCTCGTCTTCGTCGCCTTCCCCGCCCCCGAGAACGCGCCGACCCTTACCACCGCCGCCGTCGCCCTCGGCGACCTCCTCGGCACCTTCCTCTTCTTCTGGTGGTCCCAGCGCTTCCTGCTCTGCGGACGCATCCGCTGGCGCGCCCTCCTCCCCGGAGCCGCCCTCACCGCACTCGGCCTCCTCGGACTGCGGATCTTCTCCCAGCTCGTCTTCTCCCCCCTCATCGCCTCGAACGCGGTGACGTACGGCCAGTTCGGCACCGTCCTCGTCCTCCAGTCCTGGCTCGTCGGCGTCGGCTTCGTCGTCTACGGAGGCGCCCTCGTCGGCCGCCTCGTCCACGAGCACCTCGTCCGCCGCCGCCTGCGCCGCTTCCGGCCGAACGGCGGCTGACCCCCGTGTCCGTGCCCGCCCCGGTCCGCCGGAGCGGGCACGGCCCTCACAGGTCTTTCCGCCGCACCGCCGCCACCGAGACCGCCACCGCGCCCAGCGCCCACGACGCGTACACCAGCCAGGCACCCCCCGTCGTCCACGGGTACGGCTCCCCGTGGGTCCCCACGGCCACCAGCCGCTGCCACGCGTGGAGCGGCGTCGCATGGGCGAACACCGCCGAGAGACGGCGCTCGTCGCCGAGGACCGACGGCACCAGCAGGAGCAGCACCACCGAGCCGACGACCGAGAGCGCGCTCTGCCGCAGCACCGCGCCGAGCGCCGCCCCGGCCAGCGCGCAGACCGGTGCGAGCAGCGCGGACGCCACGACGATCCGCAGCGCCCCGGGGTGCGTGAGGGGCAGTCCGACGCCCCGCTCCGCGAGCACCGCCTGCGTCGACCAGAACGAAAGCCCCGCGGCGACCGCCCCGAACACGCTCTGAACACCGGCTATGACCAGCAGTTTCGCAGCCATCAGCGCGCCGCGCGCCGGCACCGCCGCGAATGTCGTGCGGACGAGCCCCGTGCCGTACTCGCCCGCCACCGCCACCGCCCCCGTCGCGGCGGCACAGAGGACCAGGACCATGGACGCGTTCCCCGTGAACGCGTCCCACAGCGCCAACTCGTTCGCCACGAACTCGGCCCGGCCCGCCGCGTCGTACTGGAACCAGTAGCGGTAGTGGTCCCAGGCGGTCCCGAGGTTGAAGCCGACCACGACCAGCGCGCCCAGCAGCAACGACCAGGCCGTCGATCGCAGTGACCACAGCTTCAGCCACTCCGACCCCACCAGGTCACGGAAGCGCGCACGAGGCTCCGTCACGGAGCACACCCCACTCGTGGTGCCCGTGGAAATGTCGTAGGAGGTCATCGGGCGTCTCCCGCCATGTACTCGACACTGTCCGCGGTCAGTTCCATGAAGGCTTCCTCCAGAGAGGCGGCACGGGGGACCAGCCGGTCGAGCGGCATCCGGTGCTCCATGGCTATCGCGCCGATCCGGGCGGCCGGCAGTCCCGTGACGGTCAGCAGACCCGACTCCTCCCGGACCTCCGCCCCCTCCGCGAGCAGCAGGGTCCTGAGGGCCGCCCGGTCGGGCGTGCCGACGGTCACGCTCTCCCCGGTACCGCGCGCCGCGAAGTCCGCCAGGCTCTCCGCCGCGATCAGCCTGCCCTTCCCGACGACCACCAGCTCGTCGGCGGTGTGCTCCATCTCGCTCATCAGATGGCTGGAGACGAAGACGGTGCGCCCCTCGGCGGCCAGCCGCCGGAACAGCCCCCGCACCCACTTCACCCCCGCGGGATCGAGGCCGTTGAGCGGCTCGTCGAAGAGCAGCACGGGTGGATCGCCGAGGAGCGCGCCAGCGATGCCGAGCCGCTGCCGCATGCCCAGCGAATAGCCGCCCACCCGCCGTTTCGCGGCCCCCGCGAGCCCGACCTCCTCCAGGACCTCGTCGACCCTCGCGAACGGGACGCGGTTGCCGCGTGCGAGCATCCTCAGATGCGCCCGGCCGGTCCGGCCGCCGTGCACGTCCGTCGTGTCCAGGAGTGCGCCGACGTGCCGCAGGCCGCGCGGCCGGTCCCGGAACGGCCGGCCGTCGACCGTGACGGACCCGCTCGTCGGTGCGTGCAGGCCCAGGGCCGTTCGCAGCGTGGTGCTCTTGCCCGCCCCGTTCGGCCCGAGGAAGCCGGTGACCCGGCCCGGCCGCACGGTGAACGTCAGCCCGTCGACAGCGGTCGTGGCGCCGTAGCGCTTGGTGAGTTCCATGACTTCGATCATGTGCACCACCGTGCCGCCCCGGCCCCCCGGCGGGCATCGGACCAGGGCCGACAATCGGTGTCACCGCCTGTCATCCCCGGTCTTACAACCACGGGTTGATGTCCCGTCGGCTCCCTTCGCCCTACGATCATCCGCATGTCAGCCGCACCGGCAGCACCGTTTCTCAGGAAGATCACCCCCGGCGGGTGGACCGCTCTCGCCTGGCTCGCGGGCCTCCTCTTCACCGCCCTGCTCCGGGTCCGGCTCCCCGGGCAGGAGAAGGCGGAGGTCCTCGCGGGTGTGGTGATCCTCCGCTGGGACGGCCTCACCATGCTGGCCCTCGCCACCCTGCTCGCCCTGCGCGGCAGCGTCCTCCTGGCCCGCCGCCCGGGCGCCGCCCTGCACCATCTGCTCGGCGCGGCCGTCATCGGCTCCCTGCCCCTCGGCGTCACCGCCATACCCCTCGCCCAGTACCTCGCGGTGGACGTGGCCCTCTACACGATCGCCGTGACCCGACCCCACCACGAGTCCGACCGCGCGGTGTTCCTCGGCCTCGGCACCGTCGCCGGCTACCTCGCCGTCCGCCTCGCGTGCGGCTGGAGCGTCGGCACCACCACCGCCCTCGCCGTGGGCCTCACCGCCGCGGTCGCCTGGCTCCTCGGCCGTGCACAGCGGCAGACCCGCGAGCACGCCGAGCAGACCCGGCTCAGGATCGCCGAGCAGGCCGTCACCGCCGAACGGCTGCGGATCGCCCGCGAGATGCACGACACCGTCGCCCACAGCATCGGTATTGTCGCCCTCCAGGCCGGCGCCGCGCGCCGGGTCATCGACAACCGCCCCGACCAGGCCCGCGAAGCCCTCGCCGCCATCGAGACCGCCAGCCGCGAAACCCTGGCCGGGCTGCGGCGCATGCTCGGCGTCCTGCGCACCGCCGACGAGGAGGAGGGTGGGGCCACGAAACACGACCACCGCGGCTCCATCGGCTTCGGCACCGCCTCCGTGAACTCAGGGGCGCCCTCGCTTTCAGAGGTCTCTCCGCACTCCGAGACGTCCCCATCCGCCGAGACGCCGCCGCACCCCGAGACGTCCCCATCCGCCGAGACGTCACCGCACCCCGATACCTCCCCGCATTCCGGCCCGACCGCCCTCCCGAAGGTGCCGGGGCTTCCCGAGATGCCGGGCCTTGCCGCCCTCGACCGGCTCGCCGAGACGACCGCCGCCGCCGGGGTCCGGGTCGCCGTCCGCTGGATCGGTGCTCCCCGGCCGCTGCCCCCGGACATCGACCTCTCCGCCTTCCGGCTCATACAGGAGTCCGTCACCAACGTCGTACGGCACTCCGGCGCCGACCGCTGCACGGTCACCGTCGACCACCGCGACCCGGAGGCCCTCGCCCTCGCCGTCGAGGACCTGGGCCCCACCCCCGGCCGGGAGCGCGAACGGTCCGGCGGGGGCTCCGGCTACGGCCTTCCCGGCATGCGGGAGCGCGTCGGCCTGCTGCACGGGGACTTCACCGCCGGACCCCGCCCGGACGGCGGGTTCCGCGTCACCGCCCGCCTCCCCCTCCCCGCAGGAGTCACCCCCGCATGAGCAGCAGCACCAGCGCGGCCCCCGAGCGGCCCGTCCGCATCGTCCTCGCCGACGACCAGCCCCTCGTGCGGACCGCCCTGAGCATGGTCATCGCCGAGACCGCCGACCTCGTGGTGACCGGCGAGGCCGCCGACGGCGCCGAAGCCGTCCGGCTCGTCGAGGAGACCGGCGCCCACGTCGTCGTCATGGACCTGCGGATGCCCGGCACCGACGGCATCGAGGCCACCCGGCTCATCACCGAAGGCCCCACGGACGCGCGGGTCGTCGTCCTCACCACCTTCGACGACGACGACCACGTGTTCGGAGCGCTGTACGCGGGCGCGTCCGGGTTCCTCGTCAAGGACATGGCCCTGGACGACATCCTCGCCGCCGTCCGCGTCGTCGCCTCCGGTGACGCCCTCATCGCCCCCGCTGTCACCCGGCGCCTCATCAAGGAGTTCACCGACCGCCCCCGGCCCGCGCCCGCCGCGCCACGTCGCCGTGCCGAGGGAATCACCGACCGGGAACGCGAAGTCCTCACCCTCGTCGGCCGCGGCCTCTCCAACACCGAGATCGCCGGCGAACTGCACATCAGCATGGCCACCGCGAAGACCTATGTCACCCGGCTGCTCGCCAAACTGGACGCCCGCGACCGCGTACACCTGGTCATCATCGCGTACGAGACGGGCCTGGTCTCCACCTCCTGACCTTCTGACCTCCTGATCCGCCCCGAGGAGCCGAGGGGAAGGGGTGATCACACGATCCGGTGATCCGCCGGTGAGCGGCCCGGCCGAGCTCCCCGGGCCGCTTGGATGGAGGCGATCCCATCGGCCCGTCGAGAGAGAACCGCCCCATGGCGAACACCTGGCTGCCGCCCGTCGAGTACGTAGCGACCCTCCCGAGAGCGACGGCCTACGCCTGCCTCTACTTCACCGACACCAGGGGCCGCCCCTTCCAGCTGCGCGCCACCTACTACTCCGGGATGTGGCAGTGGCCCGGCGGCAACATGGATCCGGGGGAGACGCCCTGGGAGACGGCGGTGCGCGAGTGCCGCGAGGAGACCGGGATCTCCTTCACCGGGGAACCCCGGCTGCTCGGCACCCACTTCACCACCGACCGGGGCGACGACTGGCCCGCCAACCACATCGGTTTCGTCTTCGACGGCGGCGAACTGACGGACGAGCAGATCGCCGCCGTCGTCCTCGACCCCGAGGAGCACAGCGAATACGCCCTGCGCACGCTGGACGAGTGGGAACGGGAGATGACCCCGGCCGAGTTCGCCCGCCTCGCGGCGACCGACCGCGCCCGCAGGTCCGGGACTCCCGCCTACCTGGAGGCCGGTCCCGGAGAGCACTGAACCGCGCGTCGGCGGGGCCGCCCGTCCGGACGGCCCCGCCGACGGTGCGTCTCAGGACCGGCAGCCCACCGGGTGGGGGACGTCGACCACGAGACGCTCCGGGGAGTGCAGACGGAAGGTCTTGGGCGCGGGTTCGGCGCCGAAGGCGGCTCCTACGGTGACCACGCCCTCGAAGTCGCCGGTCAGCGCGACTCCCTTGAGCGCGGGCAGGGAGACCTTCGCCAGCCTGGGGCCCCGGTACACGGACCTGCCGGCGTCGTCGTGGGCGGCGGCGGGGGAGAGTCTGATCTCCAGGAAGTACTTCCCCGCCAGCGGGACCTTCCGCCCAGAGCCGTCCTGGTACAGCGCGGAGACCTGGCGCACGGTGACCGAGGGCACGGCGCCCCGTACGTCGATCACGAGCCGGTCGAAGGTCGCGTGGCCGCCCCAGCGGGCGTTGACGACCAGGGCCGTCGCCGGGGCCGGCCCGCTCCGGGACGGAGCGCCGGCCGCGCCCGCCGGGATCGTGGCGCCGATCCCGGCGGTCAGCAGGACTCCCGCGGCGGCAGCGGTGGTGACGGCGAACGCATGACGGTGATGCATGACGTCCCCCATTCCTCGTGCTCGGGGACAGTGGTGTCACTGGTGAAGACACCCGCCATGGCCGTACGGTTCCGCCCGATATGAGATAAAAGTGCGCTATGTGCTGGAGTGCTTCGGCCGACCTCTGGGCGGGCCTCGGGATCGGCGCCGTGGGCGTGGCCTCCCTCGCCTCCGTGCGCCGTCCCGGGGACGCGCCGCTCGCCGCCCTGCCCCTGCTCCTGGGCGCCCACCAGGTCGTGGAGGCCGCCGTCTGGCACGCCGACGGCGGAGCCGGACCCGCCACCCTCGCCTGGGCCGTCATCGCCCTGCCCCTGCTGCCCCTCTGGCTCTCCGCCGGCGTCCTGACCGCCGCCCGTCCCGCCGACCGGCCGCGTCTGCTCGTGCCCCTCGCCGCCGGCCTCGCGACCGCCGGCCTCCTCGCGTACCGGCTCGCCACCCGCCCCGTCACCGCCGAGGTCCGCGGCCGGACCCTCGGCTACGTCGTCGACCTGCCGTACGCGCCGCTGCTCCTCGCCGGGTACCTCCTCGCCACCGTCGGCGCCCTGCTCCTCGCCCGCGACCGGCTCCTGCGGCTCCTCGGGCTCCTGACCGGGGCCGGAGCCGTCGTCTGCGCCGTCCTGTGGACGACCGAGTTCGTCTCCACCTGGTGCGCCCTCGCCGCCGTCGCCTCGCTGCTGCTGCTCATCTGGGTGCGCGGCCGTACCGGGCCCGATCCGCGTCCGATCCGGGAAAGCCCGTAACCCCTCGGTCGTTCAGCAGTTGACCCGGGCATGAAGAAGCGCAGCATGCTCGCCATCGCCTCCCTCGCCGCAGGTGTCGTCACCGCCCTCGTCACGCCTCCGCCGCAGGCGAACGCCGCCGTCGGGAACAATCCCATCGGCAGCCCCCTCGGCCTCCTCCAGGAGGACCACGGCGCCGAGACCGTCCTCCACGACACCGTCCAGGGCGCCGGGGGCGCCCTCCAATCCCCGGAGACCGGCGGACTGCTCTAGCTCCCGTTCGTCCCCCGTGTCCGAGGGGGCGAACGGTGCCCCGCGCCCCCACGGGCGGCGGGGCACCGGCGCTCCGTGACACGACCGGAGGCGGCCCGTGCGCACCCGGTGCGCGAGTAATGACAGGATGTCCCCATGAGCGACAACGTTTATTTCGACATCTCCATCAACGACGAGCCCGCGGGCCGCATCGTCTTCCAGCTGTTCGACGACGTCGTGCCGAAGACCGCGCAGAACTTCCGTGAGCTCGCCACCGGCGAGCACGGCTTCGGCTACGCCGGCTCCCCGTTCCACCGCGTCATCCCGCAGTTCATGCTCCAGGGCGGCGACTTCACCAACGGCAACGGCACCGGCGGCAAGAGCATCTACGGCGAGAAGTTCGCGGACGAGAACTTCGACCTCAAGCACGACCGCCCGTTCCTGCTCTCGATGGCGAACGCCGGCCGCAACACCAACGGCTCGCAGTTCTTCATCACCACGATCGTCACCGACTGGCTCGACGGCAAGCACGTCGTCTTCGGCGAGGTCGTCGAGGGCCAGGACCTGGTCAAGAAGATCGAGGGCCTCGGCTCCCGCTCCGGTGCCACCAGCGCCTCCATCAAGGTCGCCGACTCCGGCATCGTGAAGGCCTGATCGCCTCCCGGAGCTGAGCGGAGGGCCTTCGCGCCCCCGCTCGCAGGCACCGGCCGGGGCGGGGACGCGGTCCGACGGACCGCGCCCCCGCCCCGGCTCACGCAGCGGCGCGTGCGACACCGAGTCGGGCCGCGTCCCCACCGGTTGCGAGTACCGCCTCCCCGGCGGGTCCCCGCCTCCGCCACGATCTCGCGCGGACGCAGGTCGCCCCGGGCCTATGAGCGCTCTCCCGTCCTCGCGACTTCGTTCGGGAAGCCGAACCCACCACCCCGTGGCCGGGGGAGGGCTCAGCCCTCGGAAGAGCCCTGCTCGCCGAAACGGCGTTCGAACCTGGCGATCCGTCCCTCGGTGTCCACGGTCCGCGCCTTGCCCGTGTAGAACGGGTGGCTCTCGGAGGAGATCTCGACGTCGACGACGGGATACGTGTTCCCGTCGTCCCACTCGATGGTCCGGTCGCTGGTCGCGGTGGAGCGGGTCAGAAACGCGTATCCGGCCGAGCGGTCGCGGAAGACCACGGGTCCGTACTCGGGCTGCTTGTCCTGCTGCACGTGTCCTCCTCGGGCTGCCGCCCTGACTCGTCCGGGCCTGATCGGCACGGCACCCCCAGCCTCCCCGGGGCCGGGGCAGCCGACCAGTGCCACGGGCCCGACCGGGTGACGGGCCACGCGTACGCCCACCCCTCCCGCGGCCGTCCGATCGGTGCGGAACGCCCGTACGGCTCAGCCGCCCTCCGGCCACCGCGCCGCGAGCAGCAGGGCGATGTCGTCCGGCCGGGCCGTGGCCTGCCGGGCCTCCCGGGTCAGCCGGTCGGCCGTCTCCGAGAGCGGCAGGGAGGCCGTCGCGGCGAGTGCCCGGCGCAACCGCTCGATCCCCTCGTCGATGTCCCTCCCCGGCCGCTCCACGAGCCCGTCCGTGAACAGCGCGAGGACCGACCCCGGTGCCAGCCGCAACCGGGACACCGGGTACGAGGCCCGGTCGTCGATCCCGAGGACCATCCCGCCCGCCAGGTCCACCTGCTTCGCCGTCCCGTCCGGCCGCAGCAGCAACGGCTGCGGATGCCCCGCCCGCACCGCCCGCGCCTCGCCCGTCTCCGGATCGAGCAGGACGTAGCAGCAGCTCGCGAACTGTCCCGGGTCCAGGTCGATCAGCAGCCGGTTGGTGCCCCGCATGACGTCCTGCGGCCGGTGGCCCCCGAGCGCGAACGCCCGTACCGCGCTGCGCAACTGACCCATCGTGGCCGCGGCCGCCACCCCGTGACCCTGCACGTCGCCGATGACCAGGGCGAGCCGCCCCTGGCCCGTCTCGATCACGTCGTACCAGTCCCCGCCCACGTCCATGCCCTGCGTGCCCGGCAGATAGCGGCCCACCGTGTCCACCCCGACCCGGACCGGCAGCCGGTGCGGCAGCAGCGCGTCCTGGAGTCCCCGCGCGACCGCCGACTCCGTGTCGTACCGCTGCGCCCGCTCCAGGGCCTGCGCGATCAGCCCCGCGAGCGCCGTGAGCACGGTCCGCTCCTCCGGACTGAACCCGCGCGGCTGGTCGAAGCCGAGGATGCAGGAGCCCACCGGCCGGCCCGAGGCGATCAGCGGCAGGAACGCCCGCGCCCCCGAGTCCGCGTCCAGCGGAAGCCCCGGATACGCCCGGCCCAGCTGCTCCATCGACTCGAAGAACAGGGGCCTGCCCGTCGTCAGCGTCACCACCCCCGGCACCCGCTCGTCGAGGCCCACCCCGTCGAAGGGTTCGAGGAAGCCCTGCGGAAAACCCGTCTCCCACGCCAGGTAGAGACGCCGGTCGCTCAGCAGGTAGATCGCCAGCTGCCGCCCGCCGAACGCCGGCAGCAGCTCCTCCGTCACCACCGCCGACACCTGGCGCGCCGTCACCGCCTCGGTGAGCGCGATCGCGAGCGCCACCGGCCGGTACAGGTCCGCCGCCCGGTCCCCGGGCGAGGCCATGTCCTCCGTGATGCGCCGGCCCGTCCCGGCCTTGTGCGCGAGGCCCGCCGGACCCTCCTCCGGGAGGAGCACCATCGTGACCCCGTCCCGCCCCGGATGCAGCGAGACCGACAGCCAGCGGCCCCCTTCCGGACGGGCCAGGAAGCGCACCGGCTCCCCGGAGAGCAGGGCGGCACGCAGCTGCTCCTTGTGGAAGGGGTTCCCGAACCAGGGCAGCGCCTCCCACAGCGGCCGCCCGGCCAGGGCCCTGCGCGGCCTCCCGAGGAGCTGTTCCGTGCGCTCGTTGACGTACGTGACGCGGCCGAGCCGGTCGACGGCCAGGAGCGCCCTCGGCAGCCGGTCGGTGGCGTCCGAGCCGATCAGGCCGGTGCCGAGGTCGACGAGGGTGCCCACGAGCCGGGAGCCCTTCTCCGGGCCGCTCCGCCGCGCGCGTGCGGACACCTCCAGGAGGTGCAGTCCGCCGTCCGGGCCCCTCAGCCGCAGCCTGCGCACCAGGGGGCGCCCGCCGGCGCCCGTCGCGTGCCGGGCCGCCGCCCACAGCGCGTACCCGTCCTCCGACTCCAGGAGGGACATGAGGGTCTCGATCGTGCAGGGCGAGGTCACACCCGCCCCGAGGATCTTCAGGAACCCCTCGTCCATCGTCACGGTGCCCGAGACCAGGTCCCAGTCGAAGGAGCCGAACCGCACCGGCAGCCCCGAACCGGTCGGCAGCTGCACGCACACCGGATCGCCCGCCCACTCGACCGCCGTCCCCCGGCGGGACAGCTCGGTGAGGGCCTCGCCGAGCCGGAGCGCGCCCCGCGTCATCCGGCTCCGGTCCCGCGCGTCCACCGGCACGCCCGGAGTGGGCGCGCGCAGCGCCACGAGTACGCCGAAGCGCTCACGGCCCGTGATCACCGGCGCGTACAGCGAGGCGAAGGGGAAGGGGAGACTGGCCACCAGCTGGGGGAAGCGCCGCATCGCCTCCTCGACGTCGGAGAGGTGGACGGCCTGACCCGAGCGGTGGACCTCCGCCACCGGGAACGGCCGATTGGTGTGCATCCGCCACCACGGACGGAACAACGGCCCCGGCAGCCCCACGAGGACCGCGAGCCGCAGCAGACCGGGCGTCTCGGAGCGCAGGTACACCCCGCCCGCGTATCCGCCGACCTCCTCCACGGCCCCGAGCGCCGCCTCCGCGAGCGCCCACGTCAGGGCGACGGAGGCGGGTTCGTCGCCGGCTCCGCTTCCGGACGGACGCCCGGTACCGCCCGCCGGGCCGGGGCCGGAAGCGCCGTGCGAGGTCACACAGCCAGGATGCCCCGGGGGCCGAAGCCCCCGCATCCCGGGAGGACCCTTCGCGGACGGCGATGTTGACCGCACGCGTCCGTGCCGTCACACTCGGTGGTCGACCGCCGCCGTCCACACGCGGCGGCGCCATCATGCGACCAGGGGGCACGATGACGGGCCGGGTTCTTCCGTACGACGTCCACGGCGAGGGGCCGGGAAGGGCCCTGGTGCTCCACAACTGGTTCGGCGACCGCACCAGCTTCGCCCCGCTGCGCGCCCACCTGGACGGCGCCGTCGGCACCTACGCCTTCGTCGACTGCCGGGGCTACGGCGAGGCCCTCGACCACGAGGGCGCCTACACGATGGAGGAGGTCGCGGCCGACGCCCTGGCGGTCGCCGACGACCTCGGCTGGGACTCCTTCTCCGTCATCGGCCACTCGATGGGCGGCAAAGCGGCCCAGCTGATGCTCCTCGACGCGCCCGACCGCGTCCGCTCGCTCATCGGCGTCTCACCGGTCTCCGCCGCCGGGTTCCCCCTCGACGGGGAGTCCTGGGAACTCTTCGCCGGAGCCGCCGGGGAGCCGGCCAACCGGCGCGCGATCATCGACCACACCACTGGCGGCCGGTACGGCGACGCCTGGCTGAGCACGCTCGTCGACCGCTCCCTCAGCCGCTCCTCCGCCACGGCCTTCCGCGCCTACCTGGACTCCTGGTCCCGCGCCGACTTCCACGAGCGCGTCCGCGACAACCCCACGCCCGTCCTCCTCGTCGTCGGCGCGCACGACCCTGCGCTCGGCACCGAGGCGATGGAGGGCACCTGGCTGCGCTGGTACCCGAACGCCCGCCTCGAAGTCATCGAGGACGCCGGGCACTACGCCCCCGAGGAGACCCCGGGGGCCCTCGCCGAGGCCATTGAGGCCTTCCTCGCCGCCTGAGCCGCCTGAGCCGCCTGACCCGACCGGCCCTTCTGGCCTCTCCGACCCGCCTGACCCGTCCGCCCCGACCGGCCCGTCCGACCTGCCTGAGGCGTCCGGGTCGTGCGGGCCGTCCGGCGCGGGCGCCCGGGCCGTCGACCGGGCGGAGCGGGTCGGCGCGTCTACCCTGGAGGAACGGGCAGGGGACGGGCACCGCGTTCCTCCCCGGGCCCGCCCGGGCGGCCGTACGGGCGGAAGGGCCTCGGACCATGTTCTTCAGCGATCGCAGCGACGCGGGGCGGCAGCTCGCCGCCCGGCTCGACCACCTCAAGGGCCAGGACGTCGTGGTCCTCGGCCTTCCGCGCGGCGGAGTCCCGGTGGCCGTCGAGGTCGCCGACGCCCTCGACGCCCCGCTCGACATCTGTCTCGTCCGGAAACTGGGCGTGCCCCACCGGCCGGAGGTCGCGATGGGGGCGATCGGCGAGGGCGGCGTGCGGGTGCTCAACGAGCAGGTGCTCGACGAGGCCGGGGTGGACGACCGGACGCTGGCCGCCGTGGAGGAGCGCGAGCTGGCCGAGCTGGACCAGCGCGCCCGCCGCTACCGGGGCAGCCGGACGCCCGTGCCCCTGGAGGGGCGCACGGTCCTCGTCGTCGACGACGGGCTCGCCACCGGCGCCACCGCCCTGGCGGCCTGCCGGGTGGTCCGTGCCCGGGGCGCGGCCCGGATCGTCCTCGCGGTGCCGGTCGCGCCGCCCGGCTGGACGGCCCGCCTCGGCGGCGAGGCCGACGAGACCGTCGGCGTCCGCACCCCGGAGGGGTTCTACGCCGTCGGACAGTTCTACCGGGAGTTCCCGCAGACGCCGGACGACGAGGTGATCGCCTGTCTGGACCGGAGCCGGGCCGCGCGCGACCCCGTCGTCCGGGACACGGACGTACGGATCCCGGTCGACGGCGCCGTCCTCGCGGGGAGGCTCGCCGTGCCCGAAGGGGCCACCGGCCTGGTCCTGTTCGCCCACGGCAGCGGCAGCAGCCGCCACAGCCCCCGGAACCGGGCGGTCGCCGCGGAGCTGAACAGGGCCGGTCTCGGGACCCTGCTGTTCGACCTGCTGAGCGAGGCCGAGGCGGCCGATCGGGCGCACGTCTTCGACACCCCGCTCCTCGCGGGCCGGCTCGCAGGGGCCACGGAACGGCTGGCCGAGCGGCCCGACGTCGCGGGGCTCCCGCTCGGTTACTTCGGAGCGAGTACGGGAGCGGCGGCCGCGCTGTGGGCGGCGGGCGACCCCGCGTCCCCCGTCGCCGCCGTCGTCTCACGCGGCGGCAGGCCGGACCTCGCGGGCGACCGCCTGGCCGGGGTGCGGGCCCCGACCCTCCTGGTGGTGGGCGGCGACGACCCGCTGGTCCTGGACCTCAACCGGCGGGCCGGGGCGCTGCTGCGCTGCGAGAACCGGCTGGCCGTGGTGGAGGGCGCCACCCACCTCTTCGAGGAGCCCGGTGCCCTGGAGGAGGTGGCGGAGCTCGCCACCTCCTGGTTCACCGGGCACTTCCCGCGCCGGGGCGTCGGGACGCCCCGTTGAGGACGCTCAGTACGCCCCGTTGACGTTGTCGATGGAGCCGTAGCGGTCGGCCGCGTAGTTGCAGGCGGCGGTGATGTTGGCGACCGGGTCGTACAGGTCCATCGACGTGCCGGGCACGTGGTAGGCGAGGAAGGTCGGCTCGATGACCTGGAGGAGGCCCTTCGAGGGGGTGCCGTTGACGGCGTTGATGTCCCAGTTGTTGATGGCCTGCGGGTTTCCGGAGGACTCGCGCATGATGTTGCGGTGGATGCCCTCGTAGGAACCGGGGATGCCGTGCTGGGCCATGATGTCCAGCGACTGCCGGATCCAGCCGTCGAGGTTGTCGGCGTACTGGGTGGCGGCGGCCGGAGCGGCCTGGACCGGAGCGGCCGGAGCGGCGGCGGGGGCCGGGGCGGCGGCGGAGGCGCCCGTGCCGGTGGCGGCGGACGGGGCGGCCGCGCGGCGCTCGGAGCGGTTCGCCCGGTCGGTCGTGGTGGACTTCTCGGCCTTCGCGGTGGTCTTCCGCTCCGCCTTTTCCTGCGTCTTCGGCTGCGCGGGGGCGGCCTTGGCGGAACCCCGATGAATCGTCAGTTCCAGACCGGGGTGGATGAGTGACGGATTGTCACCCACGGTGCTCTGGTTGGCACGGTAAAGGCTCTTCCAGCCTCCCTGAATTCCCTTCTTGTGGGCGATCAGGGAAAGCGAGTCGCCGCTCACGACGGTGTAGGTACGCGCGGTCGCCGGGGCGGCCGGGGCCTTGGCGGCGACCGGGGCGGCGGGAGCGGCGAAGGTCTTGGCGGCGATCTCCGGAGCTCCGGCGGCGGGCGCGGCGCCGGCCGTGGCGGGGGCGATCAGGGGCAGGGACAGCGCGGCCCCACCGGTGCCGACCAGGGCGAGACCACGGGAGACGTGGCTGCGGCGGGGGCGGCGGTGCTTACCGTGTGCAGGCATGACGGATTCCTCTCCGGCGCCTACGAGGTGAGCTGTCGGGTTCGGACGGGAGATGTCCGGCCGCGCGCACGCGGCTGCACCCCGAGCCGTCCCGGAATCCGGGCCGGCGTATTCGTGGGTCCCCCGCTCCTGCCGTCGGGTGAAAAGGGAGGTTTCCGAGCGGTGGCAGGATTAGGCGTTCCGCTCGAATGGAGGTGACCGTAGGCCAGTAATGCGGCGAATAACAAGAGGATCAGTTCGGTGATCTCCGTGAATGGATCACCGAATTAAGGGAATTCAAGATCGGTCGGCTCCCGGAAGCGCCGAACTTCCTTGCGCGGCACGGGGTGGGGGAGCCCGGGGCCGTGCGGCGGGCCGTGGGGAGTGAGTCGCGTCACCTGGGGAGTTATGTCCGAATATGCGATGTAATTCCATTGATGGGGAAATAGGGCGAAAATCTATCCAGTGGTGTTTTTGTGGGTGAGGGGGTGGCGTCGGACGTGCCCGGCGCCCCTCAAGGGCAAAGCGTGCAAAGCCGACATTCTTCACGAAGAATGAAGTGTCGCCCCAGGAGCCCAGGAGCCGCCCGATGCCCCCCGCCGCCCCCCAGCTCACCCCCGACGCCCTCGACCGCGAGGCCGCCGCCCTCTACGAGAGCGCCGTCTGGCGGCGGATCGTCACCGACTGGACCGCCCCCGAACCGCTCGCGCCCGCCCCCGGACCGCCCGGACCCGGCCCGCTCGCGCCCGCCCCGGAACCGCTGCCGCCCGGCGAGGCACGGGACTGGCGGAACCTGCTCAGCGTGCCGGTGGACCGGCTCGTGGCCGAGGCGCTCGGCGCGCTCCCGGCTCCGGTCCCCGTCGAGCGCCGTCTCCCCGGCCGGATCGGAGCCGTACTGCCGGACCGGCTCCACGCCTGGCGCCGCGTCGGCCGGTCCGAGCTGCGGCCCTCGGTCCACCTCGGCTACGCGCGCCTCGTGCTGACCGAGTGGGGCTGGCAGAACGCCCCGTACAAGCTGCGCGACAGACGTGGGGCCCGCTGTGTCTGCGGGGCGCTCCTCGCCGCCCACCGGCTCGGCTACGGCGGCGCGGACACCATGAACGAGGCGGCCGCCTGGATCATGACCGAGCTGCGGTCCCGGGGGTGGCGGGACCTCATCGGTCCGTGGAACCGGGCCCCCGGACGCACGGCCGACGACGCGCTCGCCCTCCTCGACGCCACGGCCCGCCGCGCCGCGCACGCCGGCCGCTGAGGCCCGGAGCCCGGGCGCGGGGACCCCGCGCCCGGGCGGCCGGGGTCAGCCGCTGACGCTCGGGGCCCCGTTCTCGATGTGACCGGTGTACCGGCGCGACCAGGTCCCGTCGACGCCGGTGGTGATCGTGAAGTCGTACCAGCCCCGCTGGTACGCGACGGCGTTGAAGAAGTCCTCCGTGCCGGAACCCGCCGGCACCGTGTACGTCCACGGTCCGTCCGTCCGGTAGGCGTTGGAGCGGATCGTGAAGGTGACGGGTCCGCCGGAGGCGTTGGTCATCCTGAACCAGAGGGCCGTCTTCCCGGTCCCCGGCTCGGTCGCGAACCGAGCCGCCACCTCGACGTCCTTGCCCGCCTTGGAGGCGTCGCCGATGAACCGGCGCAGGAAGCGGTTGGGTCCCATCATCGAGATGTCGTACTTCCCGGACCCCGAGCCCGTACCGATGTTGAAGAAGTCGGAGGCCGTGCCGCCGGGGTCCACGGTGTACTGCCAGGCGGCCGTGTCGCGGTGCTGGTGCGGGTGGATCGAGAAGTGCGCGGCCCGCCTCGCCTCCGTCCCCCGGTTCGTCATCGAGAACCAGGCCAGGATCTTTCCGCCGGAGCCGAACTCGAAGCGGTCCAGGTTGCCGTTCACCTGGTACGGCAGGGCGCGCGCCGACCGGGTGCCGGACTCCTGCGCGGGCAGGGCGTTGTCCTGCGGGACCGGGTTCGGCAGCGGCTTGCAGGTGGCCTGCCCGATCACCTTCGCCGTCGACGGGAGCCCGGCGGGCACTCCGTACACCGGATGGGCGAAGTCGAAGACGCCGGTCAGATCGCCCGTCACCTTCCGCCGCCAGGCGCTGATGTGGGGGCAGGCGGCCGGGGTGCCGAGGGCCGTCGTCCAGGTCTCCAGGAAGCGCAGCACGGAGGTGTGGTCGAAGACCTCGGAGCTCACCCAGCCGCCGCGGGTCCACGGGGACATGACGAGCATGGGGACGCGGAAGCCCAGGCCGATCGGCACGCCGTCGAGGTACTCGCCCGGCGTCCCCGGCGGGGCGATCGGCGGCGGCACGTGGTCGAAGAAGCCGTCGTTCTCGTCGTAGTTGAGGAACAGCACGGTCGAGTCGAACACCTCGGCGTCGGCGGCCAGGGCGCGGTAGACGAGGTCGACGAAGTGCGCGCCGTCCCCGGGCGGCGCGTAGGGGTGCTCGGAGAAGGCCTCGCTCGCGACCACCCACGACACCTGCGGCAGGGTCCCCGCCAGGACGTCCGCGCGGATCGCCGCCGCGATGTCGTCCGGGGTCGAGCCGGTCGCCTTCGGGACGGAGCCCATGCCCCGGTCGTACAGCGGGTCCCCGGGGCGCGCGTCCGTGAACCTCTTGAAGTACGCGAGGCCGTTGTCGCCGTAGTTGTCCTGGGCGTTCTGGTAGACCTTCCAGCTCACCCCGGCGCGCTGGAGCGCCTCCGCGTACGTCTCCCAGGTCAGGCCCCGCTCCTCGCCGCCGTCCTTGCTGGAGGCGTCGATCCTCCCGCTCCACAGGAAGGTGCGGTTGGGGCCGGTGGCGCTGAGCGCCGAGCAGAAGTACGCGTCGCAGATCGTGTAGTGGTCGGCGAGCGCGTGGTGGAAGGGGATGTCCTCGCGGTCGAGGTGGCCGAGCGTGCGGACGTTGCCCACGCCCGTCACCCAGTTGTCGAGGCGCCCCTTGTTCCAGGCCGCGTGCTGCGAGGTCCAGCTGTGCGGCAGGTCGCCGTTGCACTGCGCGAGGGTCTCGCCGTCGACACCGCCCGCCGGTGGGGTGTCGCTCAGCTTCCACGGATGCTGACGCCCGCCCAGGTTCGGCTGGTTGAACGTCCCCCAGCCGCCCGGGATGTTGCCCGCCGCGCGGTCGCCGAAGCCCCGCACCCCGCGCAGGGTGCCGAAGTAGTGGTCGAAGCTGCGGTTCTCCTGCATGAGGATCACCACGTGCCGGACGTCGGTGAGGGTGCCGGTCGCGGCCCGTGCCGCCGCCGACGCGGCGGCCGGCGGCAGTGCCGCCCCCGCCACGAGCCCCGCGCCGATGCCGACGAACCCCCTGCGGCTGATGGGAAGCATGCCCCGCCCCTCGTGTCACGGCGTGCCCCGGCGGCACGTCGGACACATGATGGAGGGAGGAGCGTCCAAAGGTATACGCCCATGCGGTAATTACTGGGTTAACAGCCGGGATCCCAAGACCTCTTGGCCAAGGATTGGTTCGAGTGAATACCAATGCCGACGGACGGGTCAGACGGTGACGACCTTCACCCCGGCCTCGGTGAGCTGGGCGGCCGTCTCCGGCGCGATGCCCGTATCGGTCACCAGGGTGTCGATCCGGTCCAGACCACAGATCCGCGCGAACGCCCGGCGGCCCATCTTCGAGGAGTCGGTCACCACGACGACCCGGCTGGCCCGCTCCGCGAAGAGCCGGCTGATGCTCGCCTCGTCCTCGTGGTGCGCCATCACGCCCAGCTCGGCGTCGACCCCGTCGACCCCCAGCACCACCACGTCGAGCACCACCTCGCTGAGCACCCCGACCGTCAGCGGGCCGACCAGCTCATAGGTCTGGGGGCGGGCGACGCCGCCCGTCGTGACGATCTTGATCTGCGGGCGCACCGCCAGCTCACCCGCGATGTTGAGCGCGTTGGTGACCACGGTCAGGGCCGGTCCCGAGGGCGCCGTCACCGGTCCCGGTGCCTCGGCGCGCCCGCTCGCGAACCGCAGCGCCAGCGCCCGCGCCACCTCCGTCGTCGTCGTGCCGCCGTTGAGCCCGACGACCTCGCCGGGCGTGACCAGATCGGCCGCGGCCTCCGCGATCCGCTTCTTCTCCGGCGCGTGCCGGGTCGACTTGTACCGCAGGGGGAGCTCGTACGACACGCCGTGCGCGACCGCGCCGCCCCGTGTCCTCACGAGGAGCTGCTGTTCGGCGAGTTCGTCGAGGTCCCGGCGGATCGTGGCCGCGGAGACGTCGAGCGCCGCCGCAGCCTCCTCCACCTCGACCTTTCCCGAGGCCGCCAGTAGTTCGAGGAGCGTGTTCCACCGCTCGTGCTTGGACATGGGTCCCTCCCTCCCGGTCGTGCGAGCGTCCGATTCTAGCCTCCGGTGGGTGAGAGATCTGGAAACGTCATGCATGTTTCTGCTTGAATAGGTCGGAGTTCAAGCATGTTCATTCAATATCGCGCAGTATTTCTTGCAAGGAGATCGGCATGAGCACCACCCGCACCGCCGTGGAGATCGACTCCCAGCCGACGACCTGGCGCCAGGCGGCCCGCACCCTGCCCCGGCACGTCGCCGCCCTGCCCCGGCGGGGCGAGCGGGTCGCGGTCGTCGGCTGCGGCACCTCCTGGTTCATGGCCCTGGCCTACGCCGAGCTGCGCGAGTCCGGCGGCCACGGCGAGACCGACGCCTTCGCGGCCTCCGAGTTCCCCTACGGACGCCGCTACGACCGGGTCGTGGCGATCACCCGCTCCGGCACCACCAGCGAGGTCCTCGCCGTCCTCGCCCGACTGCGCGGCACCGTCCCCACGGGCGCGGTCACGGCCGACCCCGCCACCCCGGTGACGGACCTCGCCGACGAGGTCGCCGTCCTCGACTTCGCGGACGAGGAGTCGGTCGTCCAGACCCGCTTCGCCACCACCGCGCTCGCCCTCTTCCGGGCGCACCTGGAGGCCGAGGGCGCCCTCCCCGCGGGCGTGGCCACCGTCGAGGAGGCCGCGCGCGACGCCGAGCAGGCCCTCGCCTCCCCGCTGGACGAGGACGTCCTGACGGCCGAGCAGTTCACCTTCCTCGGCAGCGGCTGGACCTACGGACTCGCCCTGGAGGCCGGACTCAAGATGCGCGAGGCCGCGGGCGCGTGGACGGAGGCGTACCCCGCGATGGAGTACCGCCACGGCCCGATCAGCATCACCGGCCCCGGCCGGGTCGCCTGGGGCTTCGGCCCGCTTCCCGCCGGACTCGCGGACGACGTGCGGAAGGTCGGCGGCATCCTCTCCGAGAGCGGCCTCGACCCCCTCGCGGACCTGATCCGCGCCCAGCGCCTCGCCGTCGCCGTCGCCGAGGCCCAGGGCCTGAACCCGGACACCCCCCGCAACCTGACCCGCTCCGTGGTCCTCTCCGACGTCCATGTCTGACGATCCGAGGTCCACGGCCGACCGGCCCGCGTCCACGTCCAGGACCGACCGATCCACGTCCACGACCGGCCGGCCCGCGTCCAGGACCGACCGATCGTTGTCCATGAGTGACCGATCGTCGTCCACTCCCGACGATTCGGCGCCCGCACCCGGCCGTCCGACCCCCGCACCCGGCCGTCCGGCATCCACGCCCGACCGCCGACCCGCCGCCGACCGCACCCCGGAAGAAGACGCGCCATGCCGCTGACGCCGACCGACGAGATCGCCCGCCGCGCCCGCGCGGCGGGCACCGGAGTGGGGGCCTTCAACGTCCTCCAGCTCGAACACGCCCAGGCCATCGTGGCCGGCGCCGAGAACGCCGACCGGCCGGTCGTCCTCCAGATCAGCGAGAACACCGTCCGCTACCACGGCGTCCTGGAGCCGGTCGCCCTCGCCTCCCTGGCGATCGCCCGCGCCGCCAAGGTCCCCGTCGCCGTCCACCTCGACCACGCCGAGAACCCCGACCTCGTCCGCGAGGCCGTCGGACTCGGCCTGGGCTCGGTCATGTTCGACGCCTCGAAGCTCCCCTACGCCGAGAACGTCGCCGCGACCCGCGAGGTCGTGGAGGAGTGCCACCGCCACGGCGTCTGGGTCGAGGCCGAGCTCGGCGAGGTCGGCGGCAAGGGCGGCGCCCACACCCCGGGCGTGCGCACGGACCCGGAGGAGGCCCGCGCCTTCGTCGCCGCCACCGGCGTCGACGCCCTCGCCGTCGCCGTCGGCAGCTCCCACCAGATGCTGACCCGGGACGCGGTCCTCGACTTCGACCTGATCGCCCGGCTGCGCGCCGCGGTCGACGTCCCACTGGTCCTGCACGGTTCCTCGGGCGTCCCGAACGCGGACCTCGTCCTCGCCGTCACGGCCGGCATGACCAAGGTGAACGTCTCCACCCACCTGAACAAGGCCTTCACCCGGGCGGTCCGCACCCATCTCGCCGACCACCCCGACGCGGTCGACCCCCGCCACTACCTGACCCCGGCCCGCGCGGCCGTGGCCCGGGAGGTCGCCCACCTCCTGACGGTCCTGGCCCCGGCCTGACCCGGGCGCTCACACCTCCCGGAGCGCGGTCAGGAGGCCGCGCACGGCGGGCAGGGCCAGCGAGGACTCCCGCACCGCCGCGTGGATCGCCCGCACCGGCTCCGGGCCCCGGACCCTGCGGACGACCACGCCCGGGTGGCGGCCGCCCAGACCCATCAGCGGGATCAGGCTGATCCCGAGACCGGCCGCGACGAAACCCTGCGCGGTGGCGTACTCCTCGCACTCCACCGCGATGTCCGGGCTGAACCCGGCCGCCGCGCAGGCCTCCAGGACCGCGTCGAGGCAGGGGCCCGGGCCCTCGCTGCCGACCCACGGCTCGGCGGCGAGCTCCGCCAGGTCGACGGCGGCGCGGCGGCCGGCGAGCGGGTGCCCCTTCGGCAGCACGGCCCGGTACGGGTCGTCGACCAGGTGGACGAGCCGGAACCCCTCGCCGTACGCGTCCGGGCCGCCGCCCCGGGGCCGTACGACGAGGGTGAGGTCCGCGTCCGGGTCGGGCGCGCCCTCCGCGATCCTCAGATCGACGCGCACACCGGGGTGTTCGGCCCGGAAGCGGGCCAGGGCGGGGGCGACGAGGTCGGCGCCCGCCGTGGGGAAGTAGCGGACCGAGACCTGCCCCGTACGCCCCGCCCGCAGATCCGCGAGGGCGGTCTCGGCCTCCGCCACCCGCCGGCCGATGGCGGTGGCGTGCTCGGTCAGCAGCCGTCCGGCGGCGGTCGGCCGCACGCCCCGGCCGAAGCGTTCGAGCAGCGCGATGCCCGCCTCCTTCTCCAGGACGGCGATCTGCTGACTCACGGCGGAAGGGGTGTAACCCAGGTTCGCGGCGGCGCCCGTGACGGAGCCACTGGCGACGACGGCCCGGAGCACCTGCATGCGTCTCACATCCAGCATGTAGCAGAGCTTAACGCCGGATGCATGATTCATCGCTTGTCCTGCACGGTGGGGACGAGGGAGCGTGGAGGCATGACATCGGCGATACGCATGGGCGTCCTCGCCCTGCTCTGGGGCTCGGGCTTCCTCTGGATCAAGATCTCCCTCAACGAGGGCCTCACTCCGGGATGGATCACCTTCGTACGGTGCCTCCTCGGCGCGGCGGTGCTCCTGGCGCTCGCGCACGGGGCCGGGCAGCGGCTGCCCCGGGACCGGGGCACCTGGGGGCGGCTCGTCGTCGCCGCCTTCTTCTGCAACGCGCTGCCGTTCCTGCTCTTCTCGGTCGGCGAACAGACCGTCGACAGCGGAGTGGCGGGCGTCATGAACGCCACCACCCCGCTCTGGGCCCTCCTCATCGGCCTGGGCCTGGGCACCGAACGCCCGCTCCGCGCCGCCCGCCTCGGCGGTCTCGTCCTCGGCTTCGGCGGCGTCCTCCTGATCTTCGCGCCCTGGAGCGCGGGCTCCGGCCTCCTGAGCGGAGGCGCGCTCGCGCTGCTCGGCGCGTCCGCGAGCTACGCGGTGGCCTTCGCGTACATGGCCCGCCGTCTCACCGGCCGGGGCACCGCGCCGCTGGCGCTCTCCGCCGCGCAGCTCCTGACGGCGACCGTCCTGAGCGTGCCCGCCCCGATGGCCGGCGGCCCGGCGGCGGTGACCTGGACCGGGGTGTTCGCCGTCGTCGTCCTCGGTGTCCTCGCGACCGGGGTCACCTTCCACCTGAACTACCGCATGATCGCGGAGGAGGGCCCCACCAGCGCCGCGACGGTCGGCTACCTGCTGCCGGTGGTCTCCGTGGCCCTGGGCGCCCTCGTCCTCGACGAGCCGCTGACCGCACGGGTGGTGACGGGCATGGCGGTCGTCCTGCTGGGAGTGGGCCTGACCCGGGTGACCGGGCGGCCGGGTCCCGGGGCGAAGGCCGGCGGTGCGCGGCCGACGGTGAGGTCCGCTCCCGGGGCGCAGGCCAGTGGTGCGCGGCCGGCGGTGAGGTCCGCCGGGTCGGCGGACGGATAACCGGTTGCCCGCCGGCGACGGCGGCGGATCCAATGTCCGGCGTGACCGTCCGGGCGCGCCCGCCGGGGCGGGACGCGGAGGACGCGGACCGCCGGTCCCGGCCGGTGCGCCCGGACGGACCGCGACCGCACCGTCCCAGGGGAGACGCCACCCGATGAACACGTCACCGAGCACCTCACCGTCGCCGTCCGGAGCGGAGCACCCGGACGGGCCGCCCGTCCGTCTGGGCGCCCTCGTCCCGCTGACGCGGCCCGGCTGGACCGAGGCGGGCCGACACCTGCTCGCGGGACTCGCCCTGGCCGTCCGCGAGGTCAACGGCACCGGCGGGATCGACGGCAGCCCGCTGGAGCTCCTGGTCCGGGACACCGCGGCCGACCCGGAGCGGGCCGCGGCGGCCGTGGACGAACTGGCCGGCCTGGGCGTGGCCGCCGTGGCGGGGGAGTACCACAGCGTCGTCGCCCGCGCCGCCGCCGCCCGGGCCGACGCCCTCGGCGTGCCGTTCCTCTGCTCGTCCGCCGTGCTCGACGCGCTCACCGAGGAGCCGACGGAGTGGGTCGCGCGCCTGGCCCCGGCCCAGTCCCACGGCTGGCGGCTCTACGGGGACTTCCTCCTCGGCGCGGGCCGGCACCGGATCGCCGTGGTGACCCAGCCGAGCGTCTACTGGGCGTCCGGGACCCGGATCCTGCGGGACCACCTCGCCCCCCGCGGCGGCACCGTCGTCGCACTCGACGCGAACGCGCTCACCCCCGAGGCCCTGTGCGACGCGCTCGTCGGGCACGGCGCGACGGCGCTCCTCCTCCTCGTCGGCCACCCGGATCCCGCGGTGCCGATCGTCCGGGCCGTCCGGGGCGACCGGCGGCTCGCGGAGATCCTGATCGGCGCTCCGGCCGGACAGCCGGAGTTCGCGGAATGGGCCGAGGCCCTGGGGGAGGACGGTGCCGGGATCCCGTTCCTGCGCTACCTGCCCGAGCGCCTCGGCCCGCTCGGCGAACGCGTCGGGGGGCAACTGCGCGCACGGCTGGGCGAAGCGCCCTCCTTCGTCGCCTTCGAGGGCTGGGACACCGTCACCGTCCTCGCCGCGGCCCTGCGTGCGCACGGCACGGACCGGGCGGCCGTCGCCGCGTCGTGGCCGCGCCTGGCGGTCGAGGGCACCCGCGGGCCGATCCGGTTCTCCCGCGCGCCGGGCACCGGCGTCCGGCAGTGGACCTGGGCGCCGGTCCAGGTCGCCGACCGGGACCCGGCGGAACCCGGTCGCTTCCGGATCCTCCGTACCGGCTGAGAGCCGAGAGCCGAGAGCCGAGAGCCGAGAGCCGAGAGCCGAGAGGCGACGCCGGCGCGGGCCCGGGCCGGTGGCGGCCCGGGCCCTTCCGCCGACCGGCCGGTCAGCCGGTCCGCTCCACCACGAACACGGGGATCTCCCGGTCCGTCTTCCGCTGGTAGTCGGCGTAGTCCGGGAAGGCGGCGACGGCCCGCTCCCACCACTCCCGGCGCTCCTCGCCGCTGACGACGCGCGCCTCCATGTCCCACACCTCGGTGCCGTCGCGCAGCTCGACCTCCGGGAAGGCGACGAGGTTGTTGTACCAGACGGGGTGCTTCACGGCGCCGCCGTTCGACGCCACGAGCGCGTACGCCCCGTCGTGCTCGACCCGCATCAGCGGGGTCTTGCGGAGCTTGCCGCTCTTCGCACCCCGGTTGGTCACCAGGACCACGGGCATGCCGCGCATGGTGGTGCCCTTCGTGCCTCCGGAGGACTCGTAGAGCTCGACCTGGTTCCGCACCCATTCCTCCGGACTGGGCTCGTACTCGCCTTCGAGGGGCATGCGTGTCCTTTCGGGTAGCGTCCGGCGTCGCCGGCTCGGGGTCGGGCCCGACGCTATCCGACCGCCCGCGCGCGCGGCGGCAGGCCGCTCCGGCGGGCGTTGTCGGTACCGGCTCGTAGGGTGGCGCCCGACGGCACGACAGCGGCACGACGGCGGTACGGCAAGGGGAGAGCGGCATGCGGGAGTTGTTCCTGACGCAGGAGCGGGCGTACGTCCGGTGGATCGATCTGCCGGGCGAAGGGCCCGTACGGGTCTTCGTCCACGGCCTCGGGTGCACGGCCGTCTCGGACTTCGCCCACATCGCCACCCACCCCGCCCTCCGCGGCGGCCGGGCGCTCCTGGTGGACCTCCTCGGCCACGGACTGAGCGACCGGCCCGCGGACTTCGACTACCGCATGGAGTCCCAGGCGGCCGCGGTCGCCGCCGTCCTCGACCACCTCGGCGTGACGGGGGTGGACCTCGTCGGGCACTCGATGGGCGGCGCCGTGGCGATCCACCTGGCGGCGGCCCGCCCCGACCTGGTCGCCCGGCTCGTGGTGGCGGAGCCCAACCTGTACGCGGGCGGGGGCGCGTTCAGCTCACCGGTGGCCGCCCAGAGCGAGGAGGCGTTCGTGACGAGGGGGTTCTCCCGCATGCTGGCCCTCGCCGGTCGCGCCGACTACGCCGCCCGGCTGCGCCTCGCCGACCCGCTGGCCGTCCACCGCAGCGCGGTGGCGCTCGTCGAGGGGAGCACGCCCGCCCCGGGGGACCTGCTGGCCGGGCTCGCGGCGCTCCGCGCGTTCCTCGTCGGGGAGGCGAGCCTGCCGGACGCCGGAGCGGAGCAGGCCGCCGCGTCCGGCGTCCCGGTGATCGTGGTTCCCGGCGCGGGACACAACCTGATGCTGGACAACCCGGACGGCTTCGCCGCGGCGCTCGCCCGCTCCCTCGCGGAGACTCCGGCGGACCTGGCGGACCTGGCGGACCTGGCGGACCTGGCGGATCTGGCGGGTCGGGAGAGCCGGGTGAGTCGGGTGAGGGAGGAGAGGTCGGCGGACACGACGGATCCGGTGGACTCGGCGGGCCCGGATTCCGGCCAGCCGCGCGCCTGATCAGGCCACCGCGAAGGGGTTCGGAGGGGGTTCGATTGCGGGCGTGTGGCGGATACATGACAAGGCGTCAACTTCCTTGAGCGGTGCCCGTGGAGCCGCCAGGCTGCTGATCACGCCGGGACCGGACGCACCGGGCCCGACCGTGTACGTGGTCCCACGTGCATCCCCCACAGTCGTGCCGCCCCACCCCCGGGCACGACGTCGACGAGGAGGACTCCCTCGCAAT
Organism: Streptomyces sp. NRRL F-6492; assembly: GCF_001280125.1. Taxonomy (GTDB): domain Bacteria; phylum Actinomycetota; class Actinomycetes; order Streptomycetales; family Streptomycetaceae; genus Streptomyces. Next base: position 17,896 of record NZ_LGEG01000046.1, on the reverse strand, counting down.
GGCACTCCCGAAGAGCTCCAAGACCCGCTTCGCGGTGACGGCCTCCGCCGCGACCGTGGCCGCCCTGCTCGGCACCTTCGCCGCCGTCCCGGCCCAGGCGGCCCCGGCCGAGGGCACCGTCCTCGCGGCGGGTTCGGCCGACGCCGTCCCCGGCAGCTACATCGTCACCCTGAAGCAGGGGGCGGGCTTCAAGGCCGGCTCGGACAAGGGCCGGAAGCTGATAGCCGCCTACGGCGGCACCGTCCGCAAGACGTTCGGCTCCGCCCTCGACGGCTACACGGCCACCCTCGGCGCGAAGGAGGCCCGCCGCCTCGCCGCCGACCCGTCCGTCGCCTCCGTCGAGCAGGACCAGGTGGTCCGCTCCGACGCGACGCAGACCAACGCCCCCTGGGGCCTGGACCGCATCGACCAGGCGAACCTGCCGCTCTCCGGCACGTACACCTACCCCGACAGCGCGGGCGCCGGCGTCACGGCCTACGTCATCGACACCGGGGTCCGCATCAGCCACTCCGAGCTGACCGGACGCGCCGTGAACGGCTACGACGCGGTCCAGGGCGACACGGTCGCCCAGGACGGCAACGGGCACGGCACCCACGTCGCCACGACCGTCGCCGGAACCACCTACGGCGTGGCCAAGAAGGCGAAGGTCGTCGCCGTCCGCGTCCTCGACAACAACGGCTCCGGCACCACCGCCGGCGTCATCGCGGGCATCGACTGGGTCACCTCGCACCACACCGCCGGCGTCCCGGCCGTGGCCAACCTCTCCCTCGGCGGCGGCGCCTCCACCACCCTCGACAACGCGGTGAAGAAGTCCATCGCCGACGGCATCACCTACGCCGTCGCGGCCGGCAACTCCGGGGCCAACGCCTCCTCCTCGTCGCCCGCCCGGGTCGCCGAGGCCCTCACGGTCGGCGCCACCGGCAACACCGACGCCAAGGCCAGCTGGTCCAACTACGGCTCGGTCCTCGACCTCTTCGCCCCCGGCGTGTCCATCACCGCGGGCTGGCACACCGGTGACGGCGCCACCAACACCATCTCGGGCACCTCGATGGCCGCCCCGCACGTGGCGGGCGCCGCCGCGATCTACCTCGCAGGGCACCCCTCCGCCACCCCGGCCCAGGTCGCCACGGCCCTCGTCAACGGCGCCACGCCCAACAAGGTCACCGGCCCGGGCAGCGGCTCCCCGAACCGCCTCCTGCGGATCGTCCCGTAACCCCGGCCCCGTAACGCGGCCCGTCGTGGCACCACACGACAGTGGGGAACCGCCCCGGAGGCAGCCGGCGCCTCCGGGGCGGTCCCGCGTCCGGAACACCCGGGACGCGTCGCTCAGCGCCCGCGGCGACCCGGCTCGCCCGGACCGCGCGGGGAGAGCGTCCGGCTGAAGACGAGGTTCGTCGTCGTGCTGCCGAAGCCGGCCAGCGCGTCGACGAGTTCCTCCAGATGGCCCATCGACGTCGCCGCCACCTTCAGGACGTAGCAGTCGTCCCCGGTCGTCCGCAGGCACTCCAGGATCTCCGACCGCTCCGCGAGCAGCCGGCGCAGCGGCTCGTGCCGGGTGCCCGGGTACTTCAGCCGCACCACCGCGAGCACCCCGTACCCGACCCGCTCCGGATCCACCTCCGCCCGGTATCCCGTGATCACCCCGGTCTCCTCCAGGCGCCGCACCCGCTCCTTCGTCGCGGACGCGCTCAGGTTCACCCGCCGCGCCAGCTCCGTGTAGGCGACCCGGCCGTCCCGCCGGAGCTCCGTCAGGATCGCCCAGTCCGTCGCGTCGAGAGTCTCGGTCATCCCCCCAGATTACCGGCGGATCCACGGCCGAACAGCCCGTGGACGGGCGGGAATCGCTTCAGAAGGCCCTTCCCGCCGGGCTAGCCTGTGGCGCGTGGAAATCGGAGTCAACGTCCTCAACTTCGGCCCCGGAGCCGACCCGGGAACACTGCGGAGCTGGGCCCAGACCGTGGAGGGCCTCGGCTTCGGCCTGCTGATGGTCTCGGACCACGTGGTCGTCACGCCCGACGTCGCCGAGCGCTACCCGGCCCCCTTCTACGAGCCGTTCACCACCCTGTCCTGGCTGGCCGGCCTCACCACCCGCGTCCGCCTCGGCACCACGGTCCTCATCGCCCCCTACCGACACCCGCTGCTCACCGCCCGGATGGCCTCCAACCTCGACGAGCTGAGCGGCGGCCGACTGGTCCTCGGCGTGGGCGCGGGATGGGCGCGCCAGGAGTTCGCCGCCCTCGGCGTCCCCTTCGAACGGCGCGGCCGGCTGACCGACGAGCACCTGAGGACCATGCGGGAGGCCTGGGCGGACACCGCCGACCACGGCGGCCGCCGGATCCCGGTCTGGATCGGCGGCCACAGCGACGCGGGCATCCGCCGCGCCGTGCTCCTCGGGGACGCCTGGCACCCGCTGCGCCGCACCCTGCCGCAGCTGAGGGAGGGCGCCGCACGGCTGAAGGAGTACGCACAAGCGCACGGCCTCCCCGTACCCGCCCTGGCCCCGCGGATCGCCCTGAGGCTCACCGAGGAGCCGGTCACGGGAGCGGAACGGCTCGCGGGGGAGGGCACGATCGACCAGGTCGTGGACGACCTGGACCGGTTGCGGCTGCTCGGCGCCGAGAGCGTCGTCCTCGACCCGTACCACGGGGACCCCCGCGAGACCGCGCACCCGCAGGAGGCCTGGCGGGCCCTCGCCACGGTGGCCGCCCGCCTCTTCCCGGCCCGCCCCCTCCCCGATCCCGGCACCCCCCGCACCCGAACGGAGCCGTCATGACGACACCCGACGACCACGCCCTCCTCCGGCGCGCCATCGCCCTCGCGGCCGAGGCGCGCGAGGGCGGCGACCCGCCGTTCGGATCGCTCCTCGCCGCACCGGACGGAACGGTCCTGGCCGAGGACCGCAACACGACCCTCACCGACCGGGACATCACCGCGCACCCGGAACTGAAGCTGGCGCGGTGGGCCGCCAGGGAGCTGGACGGGCCCACGGCGGCGCGGACCACGCTCTACACCAGCTGCCAGCCGTGCGGGATGTGCGAGGCGGCCGTCCGGCGCGCCGGCCTCGGCCGCGTGGTCTTCGCCCTCTCGAACGAACAGCTCCTGGACATCCGCCCGGACGCCGGCGGGCCGCCCGTACCGCAGGACGGCCCCGCGCTGCTCGACGAGGTGCGGGCCGTGGTCGAGGGGTACTACCGCTGAACCCGGCGGCGGGGACCGCACCCCGCGCCCGGTGGCGCGGGCGGTCCGCCGGGTGCGTCAGGATGGGGGCCATGACCGAGATCCGCACCCCCCGCCTCGTCCTCCGCCGCTGGAGCGACGACGACCTCGTCCCGCTGTCCGAGATCAATGCCGACCCCGAGGTCATGCGCTGGATCGGCGACGGCTCGGTCCGCGACCTGGAGGAGACCGCCGAGGACATCGAGCGGTACGAGGAGGAGTGGGACGAGGAGGGCTTCGGCCCCTTCGCCGTGGAGCTCCTCGCCTCCGGCGAGCTGATCGGCTTCGCGGGCCTCTCCGTACCGGAGCACCTGCCCGGCATGGCGCACGAGGTCGGGATCGACTGGCGCCTCGGCCGGCAGTTCTGGGGCCAGGGCTACGCCTCCGAAGCCGCCCACGCGGTCCTGGAGTGGGCCCTCCAGGACCGCGGGCTCGACCGGGTCGTCGCCGTCACGCACATCGGCAACGGCGCGGCCGAGAACGTCCTCGCCAAGCTCGGCATGGAGGCCGAGCGCGATCTCGACCACCCGGTCTTCGGCGTTCCCCTGCGCGTCCACGCCATCGACCTCACCGAGTACCGGGCGTGAACCCGAGGGGCGTCCGGCCCGGTGGGGACCACGGACGCCCCTCGGGAACCGGTCAGTGGCGCTCGGGCAGGTCCCGCTCCGCCGGCAGCGACGAGAAGTCGCGGGCCGCGGGCGAGCCGGTGCGCGAGGCCGCGGCCGGCTTCTTGCCGCAGAACGCCGGTTCGAGGGTTCCGCCGAGCGCCGTGTTGACCGCGCCGCGGTTCGTGGAGTTGGCCACGGCCGACAGGCTGCGGCGGCCGTCGCGCGTCGAGAAGGCGTACGTGTAGAAGCCCTGCACGGTGCCGGTGTGCCCGTACACCCGGGTGCCGCACGACAGGTCGTAACGGCGCAGGCCGAGCCCGTAGAACCGGGTGTCGGTGGCGTCCGTCGGCGTCACCGTCGTCATCGCCTCCATCATCGGCGCGGACAGCAGACGGCCGCGCACGAGCGCCTTGGTGAAGGTGTTCAGGTCGGCGGCGTCGGAGATGACGGCCCCGGCGGACTGCGCCCAGGACACGGTCTGCTCCGTGGAGTCCACCAGTGGCTCGCCGGCCGTGTCGGGGTACAGGTACCCGCGCACGTGCTGGCCCGTGATGTGGGTCTCGGGGTGCACGTAGGAGGTGTTGCGCAGCTCCAGCGGCCCGAAGATGCGGCGCTGGTAGGCGTCCGCCACCGGCTTGCCCGTGAGCTTCTCGATGAGCATCCCGACCACCACGAAGTTGGCGTTCGAGTACTTGTAGGACACGCCGGGCTCGGTGGTCCGGGGCAGCGCCAGGGAGAGGTTCACGAGCTCCTGGTAGCCGAACACCTTGTTCCGCACGGACTCGAAGCCCGGCACCGTGTTGGCGAACATCGGATCGGTGTAGTCGGCGAGCCCGCTGCGGTGGGTGAGCAGGTGACGGACCGTGATGCGGTCGTCGGGCAGCAGGCCGGGCAGGTAGGTGTTGACCGGCGAGTCGAGCGTCAGCCGTCCCTCCTGCACCAGCTGGAGGAGCACGACCGTGGAGAAGGTCTTGCTGACGCTGCCGATCCGGAACCGCGACGCGATGTTCATGGGCGTGCCGTTCACCCGGTCCTGGACGCCGGCCGTGCGGCTCTGCACGCCGCCGGGGCCGGAGAAGCGGGCCATCGCCCCCGGCGCGCCGTTGGCCAGGGCGGAGTTCAGCGCGGTGGCCACGCCGTCCATGTCGGGTGCGGGAACGGTGTTGGCCGCCGCCCGGACGGCGGCGGGGGTCTGCGGGAAGGCGGCGGGGGTCTGCGGAACGGCGGCGGACGCACTGGTCGCGGGGGCGACGCCCGCGGCGAGTGCGGCGATCATGGTGGCGCTCACGACCAGGCGTCGGTGTGACGTCAGGGGCACGGTGGTTTCCTCGACTTCATCGGGATCGTCCGGCACGGCACACGACAGGTGTGCGCCGCGGGGCGCGGAGGGACGGCGCCGGCACGGCGCGGCCCGGGGCCCATTGATCATGAGTGCCGACACCCGGGAAAAAGTTCCTGACACGGGCCACGGGAAGCGGAAGGTGTGATTCCGAATCCCGAATCCCGGATCCCGAGGACCGGGACCCGCGCCAGGGGCCGTGACCGTGTCCGGGCGCCCGCGTCCCGCGCCCGACACGCCCCGCGTACCCTCGTGACGTGCCCGTTTCCCGTCTGCATCGCGTCGCCGTCCTCGTCCTCGAAGGGGCGAAGCCCCTCGACGTCGGCATCCCCGCGCAGGTCTTCACGACCCGCGCGAGCATGCCCTACGAGGTACGGGTGTGCGGCGCCGAACCCGGCGTCGTCGCCGGTGGTGACGGTCTGTCGTACCAGGTCGCCCACGGCCTGGACGCGCTCGCGTGGGCCGACGTCGTCTTCGTCCCCGGCTACCGCTTCCCCGACCGCGAGGACCCGCCGCCGGCCGTCGTCGACGCGCTGATCGCCGCCCACGACCGGGGCGCGCGGCTCGCCGCGATCTCGACGGGCGCCTTCGCGCTGGCCGCCACGGGACTCCTCGACGGCAAGCGCGCCACCACGCACTGGCACTACGCGCGGGCGCTCGCCGCCAAACGCCCCCTGATCCGGGTCGACGAGAACGTCCTCTTCGTCGACGAGGGCAGCGTCCTGACGTCCGCCGGTGCGGCCTCCGGCATCGACCTGTGCCTGCACATCCTGCGCGGGGACCTCGGGGTGGCCGCGTCGAACCACGCCGCCCGGCGCCTGGTCGCCGCCCCCTACCGCAGCGGCGGCCAGGCGCAGTACGTGCCGCGGAGCGTGCCCGAACCGCTCGGCGAGCGGTTCGCCGCCACCCGCGAGTGGGCGCTGCACCGGCTCGGCGAACCCCTCACCCTCGACATCCTGGCCCGGCACGCGGCGGTGTCGGCGCGCACGTTCTCGCGCCGGTTCGCCGAGGACACCGGCTACACGCCCATGCAGTGGGTCATGCGGGCCCGCGTCGACATGGCCCGTGAGCTCCTGGAGCGCTCCGAGCGGGGCGTCGAGCAGATCGCCGCCGACGTGGGGCTCGGCACCGGGGCCAACCTGCGGCTGCACTTCCAGCGGATCCTGGGCACCACGCCGAGCGAGTACCGGCGCACGTTCGCCCAGGGCGAGTAGCGGAATCCGCAGGTCGACGGCGCTTTCGCGCTCTGGCGCGATACTTGCGGACCGTGGCGATCACGCCGCTGTCACGGGTGGCCGCCGCGCACCAACATGGGTGGCGAACCGAAGGGACATCGCCATGACTCGTATCGCCATCAACGGATTCGGCCGCATCGGACGCAACGTGCTGCGCGCGCTGCTCGAGCGCGACAGCAGCCTCGAGATCGTCGCCGTCAACGACCTCACCGAGCCCACCGCGCTCGCGCGGCTCCTCGCCTTCGACTCGACCTCCGGCCGCCTCGGCCGCCCGGTGAGCGTGGACGGCGACACCCTGGTCGTCGACGGGCACCGCATCAAGGTGCTCGCCGAGCGCGAGCCGGCGCAGCTGCCCTGGGCCGAGCTCGGCGTCGACATCGTCCTGGAGGCGACCGGCCGCTTCACGTCGGCCAAGGCGGCCCGCGCCCACATCGACGCGGGTGCCAAGAAGGTGCTCGTCAGCGCGCCCGCCGACGGCGCCGACGTCACCCTCGCGTACGGCGTCAACACCGACGCGTACGACGCGGAGCTGCACACGATCGTCTCGAACGCCTCGTGCACGACGAACGCGCTCGCTCCCCTGGCCAAGGTCCTCGACGACCTCGCCGGCATCGAGCACGGCTTCATGACGACGGTCCACGCCTACACGCAGGAGCAGAACCTGCAGGACGGCCCGCACCGCGACCCGCGTCGCGCCCGCGCCGCCGGCGTCAACATCGTCCCGACCTCGACGGGTGCCGCCAAGGCCATCGGCCACGTGCTGCCGAACCTCGACGGCAAGCTGTCCGGCGACTCGATCCGCGTGCCGGTCCCGGTCGGCTCGATCGTCGAGCTGAACACGACCGTCTCCCGCGACGTGACCCGCGAGGACGTCCTCGCGGCGTACCGCACCGCCGCCGAGGGCCCGCTCAAGGGCGTCCTGGAGTACTCGGAGGACGCGCTCGTCTCCTCCGACATCACCGGCAACCCGGCCTCCTCGATCTTCGACTCGGAGCTCACCCGCGTCGAGGGCCGCCACGTCAAGGTCGTCGCCTGGTACGACAACGAGTGGGGCTTCTCGAACCGCGTGATCGACACCCTCGAACTCCTCGCCGGCTGACGAGGACACCGACGGTCCACGCGGCCGCCGTCCCCGGCAAGCGGACCTCCACGCGCCGGCCCCGCACCAGCGGGGCCGGCGCGCGCCCGTCTCCGGTGCCGTCCGGCCGGGCGCTTGACCTTCGAGCCGGGTCGAAGGTCTACGGTCGACGGCGTGAGGACCTACCGCATCTCGCAACTGGCCGAACGTTCCGGCGTCCCGGCCACGACGCTGCGCTTCTACGAGGACGCCGGCCTGCTGACCGCGGGCCGCACCCCGGCCGGGTACCGCGTCTACGGCGAGGACGCGGTGGAGCGGCTGGCCTTCGTCTCCTCGGCCAAGCTCCTGGGCCTGACCCTGGACGAGATCCGGGAGCTCCTCGACGTCCGCGAGGAGGGGGCGTGCGCGTCCGTGCGGGCGCGTCTGCTGCCCCTGGTCGAGGCCCGGATCGCGGAGACCGCGGACCGCGTCGCCGAACTCCGCGCGTTCTCCGCGCGCCTCGCCGCCGTCCGCGCCGACCTGTCCGGACCGGCGCCCGGGGGCCCGTGCGGTCCGGACTGCGGGTGCGCCACGGCCGGCACCACGACCGTCACCACGGCGGGCACCCCGGCCGCCCCCGAGTCGATCCGCGCGGTCTGCGCACTGGACGGCGCCGGGTTCGACGAGCGCGCCGGGCAGTGGCGGCGGCTGGTCGGCAGGGCCGGCGCGCGCGAGGAGATCCCCGGCGGCCTGCGCCTGTCCTTCCCCGCCGACCCCGGCCTCGCCGGTGAGATCGCCGACCTGGCCGCCGCCGAGCAGGACTGCTGCGCCTTCTTCGACTTCACCCTCCACCTGGCCCCGGCCGCTCTCCGGCTGGACGTACGGGCCCCCGCTTCCGCCGCCCGGTCACTGGCCGCCCTCTTCGGAGACCCGGTCTGACCGGCCTGCGAGGATGGCCTCCGGGCCGCGGGGAGCGGCCGGAACGGTACGAGGGAGCGGTTCGGGTGGCGCAGCGGGGACCGCGGGGCGCGGTGGAACGGATGGAGGACCACCAGGTCGCGGTCTACCTGGCGGCGATGGGCGCCGGCGCCCTGCTGGGATGGGCGGCCCCCGCCCTCGGCCCGGGTCTCGCGCACGCGATCAACCCGGTCCTCGGGGCGCTGCTGTTCGTCACCTTCCTCCAGGTCCCGGCCGCCGAGCTGGCGCGCTCGCTGCGCGACGGCAGGTTCCTGTCCGCCGCCGCGGTGGTGAACTTCGCGGTGGTGCCGCTGGTGGTCGCCGCGATGTTCGCGTTCCTCCCCGACGACCGGGCGGTCCGGCTCGGCGTCCTGCTGGTGCTGCTGTGCCCGTGCGTGGACTACGTGATCGTCTTCTGCGGCCTCGCCGGCGGCTCCGCCCGCCGGCTCCTCGCCGCCACCCCGGTCCTCCTCGTCGCGCAGATGGTCCTGCTGCCGGGATTCCTGTACCTGTTCATGGGTCCCGAGCTGGCCGACGTCGTCGAGGCCGGCCCCTTCGTCGAGGCGTTCCTCTTCCTGATCGTCGTCCCCCTGCTCCTGGCATGGGCCCTCCAGGCGTGGGCCGCGCACCGGCCGGCCGGGCGGAGGGCCTGCGACGCGGCGACCACCACGATGGTGCCGCTGATGGCCGCCACCCTCCTCGTCGTGGTGGCCTCCCAGGTCCCCGGGATCGGCGGCAGCCTCACCGACCTCGCCGCCGTCGTCCCGTTCTACGCGCTGTTCCTGGTCGCCATGGCGTTCGCCGGGAAGGCCGTGGCCCGGCTGTTCCGCCTGGGCCCGCCCGCCGGAAGGGCGATCGTCTTCACCGGCGCGACCCGCAACTCCCTCGTGGTCCTGCCGCTGGCCCTGGCCCTGCCCGACTCCCTGGCCGTCGCCGCGGTCGTCGTGGTCGCCCAGACCCTCGTCGAGGTCCTCGGCATGGTCGCCTACGTCCGCCTCGTCCCCCGGCTGGTCCCGGATCCCTGATCCCCGACCGGTTCCGCCCGTACCGGTTCCGCCCGTACCGGCTCCTCCGCGGACCGGACGGTCCGCCGGTCACACGCGCCGGCCGGGCGGCTTCCCGCCGCCCGGCCGGTGGGGCCGGTCCTACCGGGACCTGTCGTCCGGGTCCGTCGGCAGGCCCGCTTCCTCGCGGTCCTCCTCAAGGTGCTCGTCGAGCTTCTTCTCGTCGGGGCGCCGGGGCAGGCCGCGTCCGTGCCCGGTGTCCGGGTCGCCCTCGACCTGCTTGTTCGACTTGTGGTGCGGTGCCATCGGTCGCTCCTTGCCCTGCGGCTGCGGGACCGCGCGGCCGGACGGCCGTCGTGCGGGTCCGGGCTCCGGCGGCGCGAGGGGTCCCTCACACCCGATCCTGGCGCCCACCACCGCGCAAACGGAGCCGCCGGGGTGCCGGGCGGATCAGGGCCGGGGCCGCGCCGGCGGTTCCAGGGCCGCGCCGATCGGCTGGTCCGGGTCGAGTTCGAGTCCCAGCCGCCGGGTGGACTCCGAGAGGACGCCCCACAGGGCGTCGCTCAGGAAGTGGGTCAGGTCGTCGAGGGAGCTCCTCGACTCCGGGCGGGCGGCCCACTGGTTGACCACGCCGTCCACCAGGCCGACCATGCCGAACGCCAGGTTGAGCGTGAAGCCCGCGGGCGCCTTCCCGCCGTCGACCAGTTGCTCGGCGTACGCGTCGAGCAGCCGCGCCAGGTGCAGGGCGATGGCGGTGCGGGTGCCCGCGACCACCCGGGAGCCGCCGGCGTGCTGCTCGGGGGAGCCGGCGCCGAGGAACTGGTGGAGCCGGGGATGGTCCGCGACCCAGCCGACATAGGTGGCGGAGGCGAGTTCGACGGCCTCCCGGACGGTGCCCTTCGCGCCGAGGGCCGGATACAGCGCGGCCAGCAGGTCGTCCGCGATGCGTGCGCGGATCCGCTCGTCCAGGTCCTCGCGGCTGCGGAAGATCCGGTAGACCACGGAGCGGGGCATCCCCGCCTCGGCGCCGATCGCCGCCACGCTGACCGACGGGCCCTCCCGGCCGATCACGGTGAGGGCCGCGGCCAGGACCTGGTCACGGCGCTCGGCCCGGTGGCCGGACCAGCGCGTGTCCCGGCCGTCGGGGCGTCCGTCACCGCGTGCATCTCTGTCCTCCGCCACGGCGTGGATCGTACCCGGCCCTCCGGCGGGGCCGCGCACGCTCGGTTCCCGGGGGTGGCGCATTGTGTGTTACCGCCGGTACCTTGGACGCAGTGACACAGGTAAATTCCCGTACCGGTCGACGACGTTCGGAGTCCGGCGCATCGGTGCGGAAGCACGCGGGTCGGCGACAGAGGGGTATCGAGATGGAGCACCAGCACGTCGATGTGCTGATCATCGGCGCGGGGCTGTCCGGCATCAGTGCCGCCTGCCACCTGGCCGACGGGAACCCCGGCACCACGTACGCGGTCATCGAGCGGCGCGCGCGGATCGGCGGCACCTGGGACCTGTTCCGCTATCCGGGCATCCGCTCGGACTCGGACATGTACACCTTCGGCTACGGCTTCCGCGCCTGGCACGGCACCAGGATCCTCGCCGAGGGCACGGACATCCGCCGCTACGTCCAGGAGACCGCCGAGGAGCACGGCGTCACCGAGCACATCCGCTTCGGCCGCAAGGCCGTCCGCGCGGACTGGTCGAGCGACGAGGGACGGTGGACCGTCGAGATCCTGGACGAGGCCACCGGCGCGACCGAACTCTGGAAGGCCCGCTTCCTCGTGGGCGCCACCGGCTACTACGACTACGACGGCGGCCACCGGCCGGAGTTCCCCGGCGAGGAGCGCTTCGGCGGCACCCTCGTGCACCCGCAGCACTGGCCCGAGGACCTCGACCACACCGGCAAGCGCGTGGTCGTCATCGGCAGCGGCGCCACCGCCATCACCCTGGTCCCCTCGATGGCCGACACCGCCGCGCACGTCACCATGCTCCAGCGCTCGCCCACGTACATCCTGGCCCTGCCCGCCGACGACCCCGTCTCCACCGTCCTGCGCCGGCTCCGCGTCCCCGCCGGACTCGTCCACCGCGTGGGCCGCGCCCGCAACATCGCGCTCCAGCGCGGTCTGTACGCCCTGTGCCGCAAGGCGCCGCGGCTCATGCGCAAGGTGCTGCTCGGCGCCGTACGGGCGCGGCTCGGCAAGAGCGTCGACATGCGCCACTTCACCCCGTCGTACAAGCCCTGGGACCAGCGGCTGTGCGTGGTCCCCGGCGGCGACCTCTTCACGACCCTCAAGAGCGGCAGGGCCTCCGTGGTCACCGACCGCATCGAGACCTTCACCGAGAACGGGATCAGGGTGAGGTCCGGCGAGGAGATCCCGGCCGACATCGTCATCACGGCCACCGGACTGAAGCTCCAGCTCGCCGGCGGCATGGAGATCGCGGTCGACGGCGAGCGCCTCGTCACCCGCGACCACCTCCTCTACAAGGGCGTGATGGTCGACGGCGTCCCCAACCTGGCGATGATCATCGGCTACACCAACGCCTCCTGGACCCTCAAGGCCGACCTCGCCTGCGCGTACGTCAGCCGGCTGATCGCCCACATGGACCGGCACGGCCTCACCAGCGCCACCCCCGTCGCCACCGCGTCCGACCGCTCCCCGGTGTCCGTCATGGGCGAGTCGCTCACCTCCGGCTACATCGCGCGCGGCGACGCGATCATGCCCCGCCAGGGCACCCGGGACCCCTGGCGGATCTGGAACGACTACTACCGCGACCGCCGGGCCCTGCGGAGTTCTCCCGTCGAGGACCCCGCCCTCCGCTTCGAGCGGGCCCTCCCCGGGGCACGGCCCGCCGCGGGCCGTCAGGACCGCGCCCCGGCGGTCTGACGCCGCACCCGCCCACCCTTTTCGGACACCGGACACGAGAGAGCGAGGACGACAATGACCATCAGCCAGGAGAGCTACCACGAAAGGCTCCGGACCCTGTCCGAGGCGTCGGTGCACATCCACTTCGACGCCTTCACCGACATCGACTGGGACAACCCCGACTTCGCCATCGACCCGAAGGACCCCCGCTGGGTGCTCCCCGAGGCCGATCCGCTGGGCGGCCACCCGTGGTACCAGGCCCAGCCGCTGGAGGTCCGGACGAAGATCGGCCTGTGGCGGTACGCCAACATCGTCAAGGTCGGCATGCAGTTCGAGAACGTCCTCATCCGCGGGGTGATGGACTACCTCTTCTCGCTGCCGAACCAGAACCCGGAGTTCCGCTACCTCACCCACGAGGCGACGGAGGAGTGCCACCACACCCAGATGTTCCAGGAGTTCGTGAACCGCGCGGGCGCCGACGTGCCCGGCGGCCGGCGCTCCTTCCGGGTGGTCAGCCGCTTCCTGCCGCTGGCCGGCTCCCTCATCCCCGAGTCGTTCTTCACCGGCGTCCTCGCCGGGGAGGAGCCCATCGACCACCTCCAGAAGGCGATCCTGCGCAGTGGCGAGGACGTCCACCCGCTGATGCGGCGGCTCATGCAGATCCACGTCGCCGAGGAGGCCCGGCACATCTCCTTCGCCCACGAGTTCCTCCGCGTCAAGGTCCCCGGCTACGGGAAGTTCCGCCGCGGCGCCCTCTCGGTGGCCTTCCCGGTCATCATGCGGGTCCTCGGCGACGTCATCGTCGTCCCCGACCGGAAGACCGCCGAGAGGATCGGCGTCCCCCACCGGGTGATCAAGGAGATCTTCTGGAAGTCGCCCGACGGCGAGCGGATGCTCCGCGACCTCTTCTCCGACGTGCGGATGCTCGCCGAGGACATCGGCCTGATGAACCGGACCTCCCGCACGGTGTGGCGCGCCCTGCGCATCGACGGGCGCCCGTCCCGCTTCCGCGGCGAGCCCGCCCCGCACGCCGCGTGACGCCGTAACCCCCGCATCCCCCGGGCGCACGCCGTCCGAGCGGCACACCCGCCCGCCCGCCGGCCCCGTGAACGTGAACGGAGAACCACTCCCCATGCCCTACGTCGTCACCCGGTCGTGCTGCGCCGACGCGTCGTGTGTGCTGGCCTGCCCGGTCAACTGCATCCACCCCGCCCCCGGCGAACCGGGCTTCGGACGGACCGACATGCTGTACGTCGACCCCCGCACCTGCGTGGACTGCGGGGCGTGCACGACGGCCTGCCCGGTGGACGCCCTCAAACCGCACACCAAGCTCACCGAGGCGGAGCTGCCGTTCCTCGAACTCAACCGCGCCTACTACGACACCTCCCCGCACGCCGACCGCACCCCCATGGCCCTCGTGCCCCGGCAGCGCCGGGTGGAGACCGCCGGACTGCGGGTGGCCGTGGTCGGAGCCGGACCGGCCGGACTGTTCGCCGCCGACGAACTGCTCCGCCACCCCGGCGTGGCCGTCACCGTGTACGACCGGCTGCCCACCCCCTACGGACTGGCACGGGCCGGAGTCGCGCCCGACCACCAGGACACCAAGCGGGTCACCGAGCTCTTCCGGGCCATCGAGAGCCAGCCCGGCTTCTCGTACCGCCTCAACACCCGGATCGGCCGCGACCTGCACCACGAGGACCTGGTCCGCGACCACCACGCCGTGGTCTACGCCGTGGGCGCCGCCACCGACCGGCGCCTCGGCGTCGAGGGCGAGGACCTGCCCGGCAGCGCCTCCGCCACCGACTTCGTCGCCTGGTACAACGGCCACCCCGACCACAACGGCGCCGCCCACCCGCTGGACACCGAACGGGCCGTCGTCGTCGGCAACGGCAACGTGGCCCTGGACGTGGCCCGGATCCTGACCGCCGACCCCGACGCCCTCGCCCGCACCGACATCTCCGACCGGGCCCTGGCCGCGCTGCGCGCGAGCCGGATCCGCGAGGTCGTCGTCCTCGGACGCCGAGGACCCGCCGAGGCCGCCTTCACCCTGCCCGAACTGCTCGCGCTCGCCGCCCTCGACGGCATCGACGTCCTCGTGGAGGGATGGCCCGAGGACCTCCCGGCGGACGCCACGCCCAAGACGGCGGTACTCGCCGAACTCGCCGCCCGCACCCCCGTCCCCGGCCGGCGCCGCATCGTCCTGCGCTTCCTGACCGGCCCGGCGCGGATCGAGGGCGACGACCGGGTGACCGGCCTGACCGTCGTACGGACCGAGCTGCGCCGCGCCGCCGACGGCACCGTGCGCGCCGTCCCCACCACCGACACCCAGACCATCGGGACGTCCCTGGTCCTGCGCGCCGTCGGCTACCGCGCCGAGCCGGTCCCCGGCCTGCCGTTCGACGCGGACACCGCCACGGTGCCGCACGAGCGGGGCCGGGTCGAACCGGGCGTCTACGTCACCGGCTGGATCAAGCGCGGCCCCACCGGATTCATCGGCACCAACAAGTCCTGCGCCCAGGAGACCGTCACCGCCCTCCTCGACGACCTCGAAGCCGGCCGCCTGACCGCCCCCGCGGGACCGCCGGCCGCCACGGCCCGCCCCGACGCCGTCGACCTCGACGGCTGGCGGGCGATCGACGCCGCCGAGCGCGCCGAGGGCCGGGCCCAGGACCGCCCCCGCGTCAAGCTCGCCGACCGGGAGGACCTGCTCGCCGCCGCGCGCCGCCCCACCTCCGTCTGACCTCACGGAGCGGCGGCCGGTCCGGCGGGCACGCCCTGTGCGTACGCGACGACCGCCCGCACCACGTCCACGACCTCCCCGGCACCGGCCACCGGTTCGGGCGCGATTGGTTCCCCCCGGCAGGGGTACCCGCCGAACGCGTCGGAGCGCCGCACGACGGGAAGACGGACCGAGGAGGAGACGGCACGATGGCCGGTAGCAAGGACAACCAGGACGTGGTCGCGGCCATTCTGGAGGACCACCGCACGATGGAGGACCTGTTCCGCCGCATGCGGAGCGTCGAGGCGGACCGGGCCGCCGCCCTGAAGGAGTTCTCGGCCCTGCTCGTCGCGCACGGCGAGGCGGAGGAGGCCGAGGTCTACGGAGCGCTCAAGCGCTTCAAGAACGTCGACAACGAGGACGTGGACCACGGCACGGAGGAGCACGAGGAGGGGAACGAGGCCCTCCTCGCCCTCCTCGAAGTGGACGACGTCGGCTCCGACAAGTGGGACGAGCGCCTCGAGGAACTCGTCGAGGCGGTCACCCACCACCTCGACGAGGAGGAGCGCACCATCCTCAACGACACCCGGGAGAACGTCCCCGACGAGCGCAGGAAGGAACTGGGCGGCGCGTTCCTGAAGGAGCGCGCCCGGCAGCTCGCCTCTGACTGCGGCAGCGTGGAGAACGTGCGCCGGGTCGTCCGCGGATGAGACCGGGCCGTGCCGGTGGCCGGCCCGCGCGGCCCGGCCACCGGCACGGCCTCACCTCCCCGGGCTCCCGCCGGCCCCCGTCGTCGCCGCGTCGGCGGCCAGGGGCGGGGTGCCGAGCCCGGCCCCCCGGCCGAGACCTTCGAGGAACTCGCCGACGGCCTCCTCGGAGGTCCACGACGGCGTCCAGTCCAGCTCCTCGCGGGCCCGCGAGGAGTCGAGCAGGGGCAGCCGCAGGACCGCGTCGAACAGACCCGGCGCGGCGGGCACCAGGCGCAGGCGCCACGCGGCGGCGAGCACGGCGCGGGCCGCGCCCGCCGGCACCGGAACGGCGCGGGCCCTCAGGAGACGGGCCAGCACGTCGGTGTCCAGCACCGGATCGGCCGCCAGGTTGAACGCCCCCCGGACCGGCCGCACCACGGCCGCCCGGTAGGCCTCGGCGGCGTCGTCGGTGTGCAGGGCCTGGAAGCGCAGGCCCTTGACGGAGGGCACGACGGGCAGCACACCCGGCCGTACGGCGCGCCACGGCAGCAGGGGGCCCGCGAAGATGCGGCGCTGCTCGCTCGCCGCCTCCTCCTTGAACAGGAACGCCGGCCTCATCCGTACGACCCGCAGGCCGGGGTGGGACAGCTGGAACCCGTCCAGATAGCGCTCCAGATAGGCCTTCTCCCGGGTGTAGGCCGCGCCGGGCCAGCCGTGGGTGGACCAGGACTCGTCGACGGGGCGCCCGTCCTGCGGGCCGGGGGAGTAGGCGCCGACCGAGGAGGCGTGCACCAGGCAGTGCACCCCCGCCCGGGCGCACGCCTCGAAGACCCTGATGCTGCCCAGGACGTTGGTGCGCCAGGTCTCGACCGGGTCGTGCGTGGGCTGGAACTTCCAGGCGAGGTGGACGACCGCGTCGGCCCCCGCGAACAGCCCGGCCAGGTCGGGGCCGCCGGGGTCGACGTCCGCCGCCGCCCAGCGGGTCGCGCCGATCCGGAGCTCGGGGACGCGGCGGGCGACGCCGAGCACGTCCGTGACCGTACGGTCGCGGTCGAGGGCCCGGACCACGCTGGTCCCGACGTTTCCGGTGGCTCCTGTGACGACGACCCTCATGGTGCTGTCCAATCGCGGGGGACGGATGGGGGCGGTGAGGACGTGCTCACCGCCGGTCCGGGCCGGAGAACCGGCCACGCCCTGCGAGTGACCGCGCGGTGCGCTCCGTAAACACCGCCTACCGGTCACCTCTCCGGACGCGGGTGGTCACGGGATCCGGGTGCGGGCGGCACGTCCACCTCGAACCAGACGGCCTTGCCCCCGTCCCTCGGCACGCAGCCCCAGGCGGCCGACAGCCGCTCCAGGAGGTACAGGCCGTGCCCGGAGGAGCGGCTCGGGCAGTGCGGACCGCGGGGCCGGGGAGGCACCGGGCTCCTGTCGCTGACCTGGACCCACAACCGGCTCCCGGTGCGGTCGAGCCGCAGTTCGTACGGGGCGCCGCCGTGGGTGAACGCGTTGGTGACGACCTCGGAGACCAGCAGCAGGGCGTCCTCGGCGGCGACCTGGCCGGGCGCGCCGGCCGCTCCGAACCACTCGCTCAGCGCCCGCCGCGTCAGGTCCCGGCACGTGCCCGCCACCCCGGGCTCCTCCGCCAGCTCGTAGCGACGGGCGTCGGCGGCCACGGGCGGTACGCGCGGGACACGGTGACCGTTCATACGCTGCGGCTTCCCCGGGCGTCCGGGCCGAACCGCGCCGTCCGGGGCCTCTTCCCGGCAGTCGGCGCGGTGGCTTCGGGTGGGGATTGAGCAGCGCGTTTGCCCCGAACCACCTTTCGTAATCCCTCGAATATCAGGAATGTGACCCCTGTTCCCGGAAAGAGGTAAAAGGAGCAAAAGGTGTGAGAGGACCGGTGGAATCCATGAAAACCATGACGCTCGTGGCACTCACGAAACCCATGCCGCCCATGAAATCCGTAACTCCCGTGGCGTCCATGACGTCCGTGGCGGCCGCGACATCCATACGGAAAGAGGGTCCGGGGGGCGAGGGGCCCGAGCCCCGACAGGGTCATGTCTGACGGCGAGCGTGGAGGAGAGGGAGTTCAAGTGCGAAGGCTGTTGTTGCGCGGTGTGCGCGGGGTGGTGTCGCGTTGCCGGGATTTCACGGCGGAGGCGTTGGTGGACTGGGGGTGGATTCCGGCGGGGAGCGAGGCGGGGGAGG
>NZ_LGEG01000045.1 GCF_001280125.1 Streptomyces sp. NRRL F-6492 | reverse complement strand
GTCGCCCAGCTCATCCACGCCCACCCCACGCAGAACGAGGCACTCGGCGAGGCCCACCTGGCCCTGGCCGGCAAGCCCCTGCACTCCCACGACTGACGCTGACGTCATCACAGGGCGCGACGACCACTTTCCGCAATTCGTTAGGAGCAACTGAAACCATGTCGGTTTCCGTAACCCTGCCGGCGCTCGGCGAGAGCGTCACCGAGGGCACCGTCACCCGCTGGCTCAAGGCCGAGGGCGAGCGCGTCGAGGCCGACGAGCCGCTGCTCGAGGTCTCGACCGACAAGGTCGACACCGAGATCCCCGCCCCCGCCTCGGGCATCCTGGCCTCCATCAAGGTCGCCGAGGACGAGACGGTCGAGGTCGGCGCCGAGCTGGCCATCATCGACGACGGCTCCGGCGACTCCGCCGAGGCCAAGGCCCCGGCCGCCGAGTCCGCTCCGGCGCAGGAGGCCCCGGCGCAGGAGGCCCCCGCTCCGGAGGCCCCGCAGGCCGAGCCGTCCACCGAGACCGAGCAGCCCGCCCCGGCCCCGACGGCCGAGGCCGCCTCCGGCGGCGGTTCCGCCGAGGGCACCGACGTCGTGCTGCCCGCCCTGGGCGAGTCCGTCACCGAGGGCACCGTGACCCGCTGGCTGAAGTCGGTCGGCGAGACCGTCGAGGCCGACGAGCCGCTGCTCGAGGTCTCCACGGACAAGGTCGACACCGAGATCCCGGCCCCGGCCTCCGGTGTCCTCCTGGAGATCGTCGTCAACGAGGACGAGACCGCCGAGGTCGGCGCCAAGCTGGCCGTCATCGGCGCCGCGGGCTCGGCCCCGGCCGCCGCCCCGGCCCAGGAGGCCCCGGCCCCCGAGGCCGCTCCGGCCCCGAAGCAGGAGGCTCCGGCCCCGGCCGCCCCCGCCGCTCCGGCGCCCGCCCCGGCCCCGGCTCCCGCGCTGGCCGCCCCGGCCGCTCCCGCCGCCCCGGCTCCGGCCGCTCCGGCCCCGGCTCCGGCTCCGGCTCCGGCCGCCCAGGCTCCGGCCCAGGCCGCCCCGTCGATCGCCCCGGCCGTGGTCACCCCCGTTCCGTCCGCCCCGGCCGCCCCGGCGTCGTCGGAGGACGGCGCCTACGTGACCCCGCTGGTCCGCAAGCTCGCCACCGAGAACGGTGTCGACCTGGGCTCCGTCAAGGGCTCCGGCGTCGGCGGCCGCATCCGCAAGCAGGACGTCCTCGCGGCCGCCGAGGCCAAGAAGGCCGCTCCGGCTCCGGCCGCCGCCGCCCCGGCCGCCGCGCCGAAGGCTCCGTCCCTGGAGACCTCCCCGCTGCGCGGCCAGACCGTCAAGATGACCCGCATGCGCAAGGTCATCGGCGACAACATGATGAAGGCGCTGCACGGCCAGGCCCAGCTGACCTCGGTCGTCGAGGTCGACATCACCAAGCTGATGAAGCTGCGCGCCCGCGCCAAGGACGCCTTCGCCGCCCGTGAGGGCGTCAAGCTCTCCCCGATGCCGTTCTTCGTGAAGGCGGCGGCCCAGGCGCTGAAGGCCCACCCGGTCATCAACGCCCGGATCAACGAGGACGAGGGCACGATCACCTACTTCGACACCGAGAACATCGGTATCGCGGTGGACTCCGAGAAGGGTCTGATGACCCCGGTCATCAAGGGTGCGGGCGACCTCAACATCGCCGGCATCTCGAAGAAGACCGCGGAGCTGGCCGGCGCCGTGCGCGCCAGCAAGATCACGCCGGACGACCTGGCCGGCGCGACCTTCACCATCTCCAACACCGGTTCGCGCGGCGCGCTGTTCGACACGATCATCGTGCCCCCGAACCAGGTCGCCATCCTGGGCATCGGCGCCACCGTGCGCCGTCCCGTCGTGATCGACCACCCGGACCTGGGCGAGACGATCGCGATCCGCGACATGACGTACGTCGCGCTGTCCTACGACCACCGTCTGGTGGACGGCGCCGACGCCGCCCGCTACCTGACGGCCGTCAAGGCGATCCTGGAGGCCGGCGAGTTCGAGGTCGACCTCGGCCTGTAGCCGCGTGCGGGCGGGCTCCGGCCCGGCCGCAACGTAACGAGCCTCACCTGCGGCGCCCCCGTCCGGAAGTGTTTCCGGACGGGGGCGCCGCCGTATTGTCTAAGGGTCAACACTCCCCGAGGAGCCCTTCATGACCGTCCCCGTCGTCCACTCGCTGCGCGAACAGATCCGCGAGCACATCGTGGAGGGGATCGTCAGCGGCCGCTGGAAGCCGGGCGAGCGGATCGTGGAGCGCCGGATCGCGACCGAGCTGGAGGTCAGCCAGACCCCGGTCCGCGAGGCGCTGCGCGAGCTGGAGTCGCTGCGGCTGATCGAGTCGGCGCCCAACAAGGGCGTCCGGGTCCGCAACCTCACCGCGGCCGACCTGGAGGAGAGCTACCCCGTACGCGCCGGTCTGGAGCAGATCGCGGCCGAGCTGGCGGCCGGACGCCTCTCGGCGGACTGCTCGGCCCTGGAGCCGCACGTGGCGGCCCTGTACGAGGCGGACGCGGCCTCGGACGGGACGGCGCAGGTGCGGCACACGGTGGCCTTCCACCGGGAGCTGGTGAAGGCCGCGGGGAACGCCGTGCTGCTGCACACCTGGGAGACGCTCGGCATCGAGGTCTTCACGGCCCTCTCGATCCGCTGGCTGGGCACGGTCCAGAAGTCGTACGCGGAGGAGCACCAGGAGCTGGTGGAGGCCTTCCGGCGGGGCGACCCGAACATCGGCGCCCTGGTGAAGGCGCACGTCCTGGGCTGCGCGCCGCGCGCCTGACCGTACGGGAACACGAGCGGGTCCCTTCCGGGGCCCGCTTCTTCGTGCCCGTGGGCCCGCTTCTTCGCATCCGTACGCCCGCTTCTTCGCGCCCGCACGCCCGCTCATCCGTGCGCGCACCCCCTCAGAAAACCGCTCTCACCTGCGAAAACAAGGCACCGGGTGCCCCTTTTCGCGGCACCCTGTGCCGACTTTCTCGATCTGGAGAGGTTTTCGCCTTCCACCCTTTGATCGATCATCGATCGCCGGTTTACAGTCTTCGGCGGGCCACACCCGGCCCTTCGCCCTGTCCTGCCAGACAAGGGCCCATCTCCACCCCCACCTGTCCGGAAGGCGGCGATCATGACCGATCCCGTAGGCAAGATTCCGAGCGAGCTCGACCAGCTCCCGGACCGTGACACCGAGGAGACCGCCGAGTGGGCGGCCTCCCTGGACGCCGTCACCAAGGCCGCCGGCCCGCACCGGGCCGCCTACCTGATGCGCCGCACGCTCCAGCACGCCGAGGGCGCGGGCCTCGCCCTCCCCAAGCTGCTGGAGACGGACTACGTCAACACCATCCCCACCTCCGCCGAGCCCTCGGTCACCGAGTTCGGCGGCGACGAGGAGATGGAGCGGAGGATCACCGCCTGGAACCGCTGGAACGCGGCCGCGATGGTCTCCCGCGGCTCCAAGTACGGCGTCGGCGGCCACATCGCCACCTTCGCCTCCGCGGCCTGGCTGTACGAGACGGGCTTCAACCACTTCTTCAAGGGCAAGGAGTCGCAGGACGCCCCCGGCTCCGGCGACCAGCTCTACATCCAGGGCCACGCCTCCCCCGGCATCTACGCCCGCGCCTTCCTCGACGGACGCCTGAACGAGGCGCACCTCGACAACTTCCGGCAGGAGTCCGGCGGCAACGGCCTGCCCTCCTACCCCCACCCGCGCCGCCTCCCCTGGCTGTGGGAGTTCCCGACCGTCTCCATGGGCCTGGGCCCGCTCTCCGCGATCTACCAGGCGCGCTTCAACCGCTACCTGACCAACCGCGCCATCAAGGACGTCTCCGCCTCCCACGTGTGGGCGTTCCTCGGCGACGGCGAGATGGACGAGCCCGAGTCGACCGCGGCCCTCGCGCTCGCGGCCCGCGAGGGCCTGGACAACCTGACCTTCGTCATCAACTGCAACCTGCAGCGCCTCGACGGCCCGGTCCGCGCCAACTTCAAGATCGTGCAGGAGCTGGAGGCCCAGTTCCGCGGCGCCGGCTGGAACGTCGTGAAGTCGCTCTGGGGCAACGCCTGGGACGAGCTGTTCGCGCTCGACACCACCGGCGCCCTGGTCCGCCGCCTCCGCGAGGTGCCGGACGCGCAGGTCCAGACGTACCAGACCCGCGACGCCGCCTACATCCGCCAGGACTTCTTCGGCAAGGAGCCGGCGCTCGCCGAGATGGCGAAGCTGCTGAGCGACGACAAGATCCTGGAGTGCTTCCACCTCTCCCGCGGCGGCCACGAGCCGCGCAAGGTGTACGCCGCGTACAAGGCCGCCCTGGAGTTCAAGGGCGCGCCGACGGTCATCCTCGCGCAGACCGTCAAGGGCTTCACCCTCGGTGAGGGCTTCGCGTCGAAGAACGCGAACCACCAGATGAAGAAGCTCTCCACGGACGAGTTCAAGAACATGCGGGACCTCCTGGAACTGCCCATCTCCGACGCGCGGTTCACCGACGGCCAGGTGCCCTACGGCCACCCCGGCGCCGACTCCCCCGAGGTCCGCTACCTCCAGGAGCGCCGCGCGGCGCTCGGCGGTCCGGCCCCGGCCCGCCGCGTCCACCCGCTGGCCCCGCTGCCGGCCCCGGCCGAGAAGGCGTTCACCGCCTTCGACAAGGGCTCCGGCAAGCAGTCGATGGCCACGACCATGGCCTTCGTCCGCCTGGTGAAGGACCTGATCCGCGACAAGGAGACCGGTAAGCGCTGGGTCCCGATCGTCCCGGACGAGGCCCGCACCTTCGGCATGGAGAGCCTCTTCCCGTCGCTGGGCATCTACTCGCCGAAGGGCCAGACGTACGAGCCGGTCGACCGCGACCAGCTGATGTACTACAAGGAGGCCAAGAACGGCCAGATCCTCAACGAGGGGATCACCGAGGCCGGTTCGATGGCCGACTTCATCGCCGCTTCCACCGCGTACTCCACGCACGGCGAGGCGATGATCCCGTTCTACATCTTCTACTCGATGTTCGGCTGGCAGCGGACCGCCGACCAGATGTGGCAGCTCGGCGACCAGCTCGGCCGCGGCTTCCTCGTCGGCGCCACCGCCGGCCGCACCACCCTGACCGGTGAGGGCCTCCAGCACGCCGACGGCCACTCGCCGGTGATCGCGGCCACCAACCCGGCGGCCCTGACGTACGACCCGGCGTTCGCCTACGAGGTCGCGGCCATCGTCAAGGAGGGTCTGCGCCGGATGTACGGCGAGGCCGCCGAGGGCGAGGACCAGGACGTCTTCTACTACCTCACGGTCTACAACGAGCCGATGCCGCAGCCCGCCAAGCCGGCCGGGATCGACGAGGGCATCGTCAAGGGCCTGTACCGCTTCAACACGGCCGAGTCCGCCGGGGTCGACCTCCCCGCGAACCCCTCGCGGATCCAGCTGCTCTCCTCCGGCACGGCCATCCACTGGGCCCTGGAGGCGCAGAAGCTGCTCGCCGCCGAGTGGGGCGTGGCCGCCGACGTGTGGTCCGCGACCTCCTGGACGGAGCTGCGGCGCGACGCCCTGGAGGCGGACGCGGCGCTGCTGCGCGGCGAGGAGCGGATCCCGTACGTCCGCGAGGCCCTGGCGGGCGCCGAGGGCCCGGTGCTCGCGGTCTCCGACTACATGCGCCAGGTCCCGGACCAGATCGCGCAGTGGGTCGAGCAGGACTGGTCCTCGCTCGGCGCCGACGGCTTCGGCCTCTCGGACACCCGTGACGCGGCCCGCCGCCACTTCGGCGTCGACGCGCAGTCGATCGTCGTCGCGGCGCTCGCGCAGCTCGCGCGGCGCGGCGAGGTGCAGGCGTCGGCCGTGAAGGAGGCGCGCGAGCGCTACGGCCTGTAGGGGTCCTGCGGTTCCGACGGGGCGGGCGGCACGCATGATGGAGTCATGCGCGCCGCCCGCCTCATCAAGTTGGTCCTGCTGCTCCAGTCCCGCCCGTCGATGACGGCGGCCGAACTCGCCGCCGAGCTGGAGGTGTCGGAGCGGACGGTCGCCCGGGACGCGCTCGCCCTCTCCGAGGCGGGCGTGCCGGTGTACGCGGACCGGGGCCGCTCCGGCGGCTACCGGCTCGTCGACGGCTACCGCACGCGGCTCACCGGGCTCGCCCGGGGCGAGGCCGAGGCGCTGTTCCTGTCCGGACTGCCGGGCGCGCTGCGGGACATGGGCCTGGAGGACGCGGCCTCGGCGGCCCGGCTGAAGGTGTCGGCGGCGCTGCTCCCGTCGCTGCGGGACGCGCCCCGCACGGCCGCCCAGCGCTTCCACCTGGACGCGCCCGGCTGGTACCAGGAGCCGGTGACGCCGGAGCTGCTGCCGGCGCTCGCGGAGGCCGTCTGGGACGACCGGTGCGCCCGGGTCCGCTACCGGCGCGGGGACGGCACGGAGGTGGAGCGGGAGCTGCGGCCGTACGGGCTCGTCCTGAAGGCGGGCGTCTGGTACGCGTGCGCGTGGACGGACGGTTCGTTCCGCACGTACCGGGTGGACCGGTTCACGGCGGTGGCGGTGGGCGGGGAACGCTTCGAGCGGGACCCCGAGTTCGACCTGCCCGCCTTCTGGTCCGCCCGCTCCCACGAGTTCGCGCGTTCCCTGCTGCGGGCCGAGGCCGTGCTGCTCCTGACGGAGGAGGGGGCGCGGCGGCTGCCGTACGTGACGGACCGGGCGGCGGCCGAGGAGGCGCTCGCGGCGGCCACCGCCGAGGCCGGCGGCCGCCTCCGGGCGACCCTGCGCGTGGAGAACGAGGAGGTCGCCTTCGCGCAGCTCCTGGGCCTGGGCCCGGAGGCGGAGGTGACGGCCCCGGCCGCGCTCCGGGAGCGGTTCGCGGAGGCGGCGCGGGGCTTGGGGCGGCTCTACCGGTAGTCGTGCCTACCGGTAGTCGTGCCTACCGGTAGTCGTCCACGGACACGTCCTCGTCCGTCTCCTTGGCGACGATGAAGCCCCACGCGTCCGGCCGCGAGCCGTCCGCGTCGGTGAAGCCGTACTCCTTCGCCAGCTGCCCGCTGGAGAGGGAGCGGCCGTTCCAGCGGGCCCGGTCGGGGTCGGCGGCCAGGGCGGCGACCGCGCGGCCGACGTAGACCGGGGACTCGGCGACGGCGAAGTCGGGGAGCTTCTCGGCGGCGTCGCGCCAGTTGTCCTCGGTGACGCCGAAGTGGTCCAGCATCTGCTCCGAGCGGAGCCAGCCGGGGGTGAGCGCGACGGCCGTGCAGCCGGCCGGCTCCAGTTCGCGCGCGAGGCCGAACGCCATCCGGATCGGGGCGTTCTTGGCGAGGTCGTAGTAGACGTTCTCGCGGTAGCGGGTGGCGTTGTACTCCCGCGTGCCGTCGGTGACCTCGACGAGGAGGCCGCCGGGGTGGCGGGTGAGCAGCGGGGTGGCGGCGGCGCTGGTGATCAGGTGGCTCTTCACGCCGAGCTCCAGCATGCGCAGGCCGTCGGCGAGGTCCACCTCCCAGATCTTCTTGCCGAAGCCGGCGACGACGAGGTGCTCGCCGCCCCAGACGTCGTTGACGAGGACGTCGAGGCGGCCCCGCTCGCGGTCGATCCGCTCGACCAGGGCGCGCACCCGCTCGGGCTCCAGGTGATCGGTGGGGACGGCGACGCCCTCGCCGCCGGCGGCCGTCACCAGTTCGGCGGTCTCCTCGATGGTCTCGGTGGTCCGGCCGACCTCGCTGACCTTCTCGCGGGTGGTGCGCCCGGTCACGTAGACGGTGGCTCCGGCGGTGCCGAGCTGGACGGCGATGGCCCGCCCGGCGCCCCGGGTGGCCCCGGCGACCAGGCAGATCCGTCCGCGCAGGGGCTTGCTGTCAGGTGTCTCGGTGGTCATGGTCTTCACCCTGGCAGGAAAGTACGACACCTTCTGTCCGGATTCATTTCGGGCTTTCCGGGTGCGTCGCCCCCGCCGGGGCAGGATGCTGGTCCCGTGATGGACGAGACCGAGTTCTGGAAGATCATCGACGCCGCCCGGGAGGACGCCGAGGGCGACGCCGAGGAGCAGGCGGACCTGCTGGTGGAGAGGCTGACCCGGCTGGACCCCGACTCGGTGCTCGACTACGCGCGCCATTTCGAGGCCCGCTACAACCGCGCGTACCTCTGGGACCTGTGGGGCGCGGCGGCCGTGCTGTTCGACGGGGCGGGCGAGGAGGCGTTCGACTCCTTCCGCTGCTGGCTGATCGGCCAGGGCCGGGAGGTGTACGAGGGGGCCGTGCACGATCCGGACGCGCTCGCGGAGCTGCTCGACGACTTCGACGTGGAGATCGACGGGGACGGCGAGGAGATCGGTTTCGCGGCGGACGAGGCGTACGAGCAGCTGACCGGCGCCGAGACCCCGGACCTGGGCATTCCGATGCCGGGGGGCGAGCCGCTGGGGACCCCCCTCGACCTGGCGGACGAGGAGGCCCTGGCGGTCCGCTTCCCCCGGCTGTGGGAGCGCTTCGGGGCGGGGTGACGCGGACCCGTCGGCTCCGGGACGGGCTCCCGGATCGGCTCCCGGATCGGCTCCCGGGCGGGATCGCGGGGGCCGGCCGGCTCCCCGGCGGGCTCAGAAGTGGGTGCCGCCGTCGACGCGGACCTCGGTGCCGGTGATGAACCGCCCGTCCTCGCTCGCCAGCATCGCGACGACGCCCGCGACGGTCTCGGGACCCGCGAAGCCCTGCCCGAGGGCGGGGGCGAGCTTCGCGAAGAGCGCCATGTCGGCGTCGGCGGGCAGGCCGGGGCCGACGGAGCGGCGGCTGGCGCCGGTGCCGTCGGTCATGCCGGAGGAGATGGAGCCCGGCTGGACGGCGGTGAAGCGGATGCCCCGCCCGGCGTACTCGGCGGCGAGCGCGTGGGTCATGGACTGGATGCCGCCCTTGCTGGCCGCGTAGGCGGACATGTACGGGTGGGCGAACGCCGCCGAGGTCGAGGAGAAGTTCACGACGGCCGGGCCCTCGCCCTCCAGGAGCGCCGGGACCGCCTCGCGTATCACCAGGAAGGTGCCGGTGAGGTTGGTCCGGATCACCTGCTCGAAGGCGTCGAGGGGCGTCTCGTGGGTGTGCGAGGAGCGCAGGATCCCGGCGGCGTTGACCAGGACGTCCAGGCCGCCGAGCGCCTCGACGGCGGCGGCGACGCCGGCCCGTACGGAGGCCTCGTCGGTGACGTCCAGGAGGACGGTGGTGAGGCGGACGGCGGCGGCGCCGGCCTTGTCGGCGGTGTCCTTGAGGCCGTCCTCGCTGATGTCGGCGGCGACGACCCGGCCGCCCTCGGCGAGCAGGCGCAGGACGGTGGCCTGGCCGATGCCGGAGCCGCCGCCGGTGACGAGCGCGCGGCGTCCTTCGTAACGGGTGGGCTGGTTCATGGGGTGGCCTCTCGACGTCGGGCTCTCCGGTGGATCGCTGTCACCGTACGCCCAAGTGGCACGTTTTGCCATGTCTGCATGATGCGCACACCTGGCAGGCGCGGGCGTACGCTGGGCGGGTGAGCGACACGACGCCCTCCCGGGCCCCCTCCCTGACGGAGCGCCGCAAGGCCGCCACGCAGCTGGACATCGCCCGCGCGGCCGTCGAGCTGTTCACCGAGCGCGGCCCGGACGGCACCACGGCCGAGGACATCGCCCTGCGGGCCGGGGTCGCGCTGCGCACCTTCTACCGCTACTTCCGCTCCAAGCAGGACGCCGTCGCCCCGCTCCTCGCGGGCGGCGCCGACCGCTGGCGGGCCGGCCTCGCCGCCACCGCCCCGGGCACGCCCCTGGCCGCCGCCCTGGAGCGGTCCGTCACCACGTCGCTGACCCCGGCGGACGCGGAGGCCGGGGAGGAGCTGCGCGGGACCAGGGGGCTGCTCCGCGCGGCCGCCGGGGACCCCGCCCTGCGGGCCGTCTGGTACCGGGTCAACCAGGAGTCCGAGGAGCGGCTGCGCGAGGTCCTCGCCGGGCTCGCGGGTCCGGACGCCGACCCGCTGGAGGTGCGGCTCGCGGCGGCGGCGGCCACGGACGCGATCCGGATCGCCCTGGAGAGCTGGGCGGAGGGGGAGCCGGGGGACGAGCCGCCGGTGCGCGGCGAGGGCTCCCCGGCGGCCCTGGCGGCCCGCTGCCTGCGCGAACTGACCGGCGGAATCGGACTGCTGAGGGAATGACGGGGAGGGGTGACGGGAGGGGGTGACGGGGAGGGAGTGACGGGAGGGAGTGACGGGGGGGGCGAGCAGGGTTACGGGG
>NZ_LGEG01000044.1 GCF_001280125.1 Streptomyces sp. NRRL F-6492 | reverse complement strand
CCCCTGCGCCCACCTCACCCCGGCCGCCCCCGCCGAAGCCGGGGCCCGCGCCGCCTGACCCCGGGGCCCGCGCCGCCTGACCCCGGGGCCCGCCCCGATCCCCCGCACACCCCCTAGGCTGGTCCCATGAGTACGACGATCGGCCGGGGCACGGCCCGGGGCCTGCCGGAGTGGGACCGCTGCGCGGTCATGGGCGTGGTCAACGTGACCCCCGACTCCTTCTCCGACGGCGGCCGCTGGTTCGACACCACCGCCGCCGTCAAACACGGCCTCCACCTGGCCGCCGAGGGCGCCGACCTCATCGACGTCGGCGGCGAGTCCACCCGCCCCGGCGCCACCCGCGTCGACGAGGAGGAAGAACTCCGCCGCGTCGTCCCCGTCGTCCGCGGCCTCGCCGCCGAAGGCGTCACCGTCTCCGTCGACACCATGCGCGCCACCGTCGCCGCCCGCGCCGTCGAAGCCGGCGCCGTCCTCGTCAACGACGTCAGCGGCGGCCTCGCCGACCCCGGCATGGTCCCCGCCGTCGCCGCCGCCGAAGTCCCCTTCGTCGTCATGCACTGGCGGGGCTTCAGCGACAACATGAACAGCCTCGCCGTGTACGACGACGTCGTCGCCGAAGTCCTCACCGAACTCCGCACCCGCCTGGAAGCCGTCGTCGACGGCGGCGTCGACCCCGACCGCGTCGTCGTCGACCCCGGCCTCGGCTTCGCCAAGCTCGCCCCCCACGACCTGGCCCTCGTCGCCCGCCTCCCCGAGCTCCACGCCCTCGGCCGCCCCCTCCTCGTCGCCGCCTCCCGCAAACGCTTCCTCGGCCACGTCCTCGCCCACGAGGGCGCCGCCCCGCCCCCCGCACGCGAACGCGACGCCGCCACCGCCGCCGTCTCCGCCCTCGCCGCCCACGCGGGCGCGTGGGCCGTCCGCGTCCACGAGGTCCGCGCCACCGCCGACGCCGTCCGGGTCGCCCGCGCGGTCGAAGGAGCCAGGTGACCCCCACCACCGACGAAGCGGCCGTCGAAGCCGCCAACACCGCCTTCTACGAGGCCATGGAGACCGGCGACTTCGACACCGTCTCCGGCCTCTGGCTCGCCGACGACACCGTCCCCGTCACCTGCGTCCACCCCGGCTGGCCCGTCCTCACCGGCCGCGGCGAGGTCCTCCGCTCGTACGCCCTGATCATGGCGAACACCGAGTACATCCAGTTCTTCCTCACCGACCTCCAGGTCTCCCTCGCCGGCGACACCGCCCTCGTCACCTGCACCGAGAACATCCTCAGCGGCGGCCCCGCCGAGGACGGCGCCGAACTGGGCCCCCTCGTCGGACAGCTCGTCGTCGCCACCAACGTCTTCCGCCGCACACCCGACGGCTGGCGCGTCTGGTCCCACCACGCCTCCCCCGTCCTCGCCGACACCGACGGCCCCGACACCGCCGAACCCACCCTCGACGACGCCCCCAGCGACCCCGAAGAACCCGCCTGACCTGGGACTCCGCCCACCTCCGGCCCCCCGCGGGCACGTCCTGTCGGTCCTCGCGGGTAGATTCGACGACGGACACCCGGCCGTCCGCACCCGGCTGCGTGGCCACCCGAACTACGACAGCAGGAGTGATTCGCGTGGATCGTGTCGCGCTGCGCGGCCTCAAGGCCCGGGGCCACCACGGCGTCTTCGCCAAGGAACGCGAGGAGGGACAGACCTTCATCGTGGACCTGACCCTCGGCCTGGACACCCGCCCCGCCGCCGCCGGGGACGACCTCTCCAAGACCGTCCACTACGGGATCGTCGCCGAGGAGGTCGTCGACGTCGTCCAGGGCGAGCCCGTCGACCTCATCGAAACCCTCGCCGAACGCATCGCCCAGCAGTGCCTGAGCCACGCCGGGGTACAGGAGGTGGAGGTCGTCGTCCACAAGCCGGACGCGCCCATCACCGTGCCCTTCGACGACGTCACCGTCACGATCACCCGGAGCCGACGATGAAAGCGACGCACAGCGACCCCACCGTCCAGCCCGTCCCCGCCTCCGTCGTCGAGACCGTCGACGCCGCCGACACCACCCTCTCCAACCCCCGCTGGGCCGTCCTCGCCCTCGGCGCCAACCTCGGCAACCGCCTGGAGACCCTCCAGGGCGCCGTCGACGCCCTCGCCGACACCCCCGGCCTCCGGGTCAAGGCCGTCTCCCCCGTGTACGAGACCGAGCCCTGGGGCGTCGACCCCGGCAGCCAGCCCTCGTACTTCAACGCCGTCGCCCTCGTGAAGACGACCCTGCCGCCCTCCTCCCTCCTGGAGCGCGCCCACGCCGTCGAGGAGGCCTTCCACCGCGTCCGCGAGGAGCGCTGGGGCCCCCGCACCATCGACGTCGACATCGTCGCGTACGCGGACGTCGTCTCCGACGACCCCGTCCTCACCCTGCCCCACCCCCGCGCCCACCAGCGCGCCTTCGTCCTGGCCCCCTGGCACGACGTGGACCCCGAGGCCCAGCTCCCCGGCCACGGCCCGGTCACCGGCCTCCTCTCCTCCTTCGGCAACGAGGGCGTCACCCTCCGTGCCGACCTGGAACTCCGTCTGCCCGAGTAGTCGTTAGGCTCGTGGCAGACCGCCCGCGACCACGTGAAGGACACCCGGTGAAACAACTGCGGCTGAAGGTGCTCGCCGGACTGTTCCTGGCGGCCGGCATCGTCTCCTGGGGCGGCGCCCGGCTCTGGGACGCGGTCGGCACCCTCCCGAGCGTGCCGGTCGCCGCGCCGATCGTCCTCGCCGTGATCGCCGTCGTCCTCACCGCGACCGCCCTCTCCCTCCGCGCCCGCCTCAGGGCCCAGCGGGAGCGCCGCCCCGGCGCCAAGGGCGTCGAGCCCCTGATGGCGGCCCGCGCGGTCGTCTTCGGCCAGGCCAGCGCCCTGGTCGCCGCCCTCGTCGCCGGCATGTACGGCGGCACGGGCGTCTACCTCCTCGACTCCCTCGACGTCCCGGCCCGCCGCGACCAGGCCCTCTACGCGGCCCTCGCGGTCCTGGCGGGCCTGGCCGTCATCGCCGCCGCCTTCTTCCTGGAACGCGTCTGCAAGCTGCCGGAGGACGACGAGAACGGGCCGTCGACCGCCTAGGACACCCTCGGCGACCACCCCGATCCGGGCCGGCACCGGGTGGACCAGCTGCCCGCGCACACGACCCGCTCACCGCTCACCCGTACGACGACCACCCCGCCGTCCTCGAACGCGACGCGATCACCCGCCCACAGGAAGAACGGGGCCACCGGCTCGAAGGCACAGCCGTCGCCCGTCCTCGGCTCGTCCACCAGCACCGACCTCACGACCGGCGTCGTCCCGTCAGCGGTCAGACGCATGCCGAGATGCTCCCACGCGCCTGGGGAACGACGTGCTCTCGTCGACCGGAAAGCCGCCCGAACAGCTACACCCGCTCCTGGTGGACCCTGATCTCCGCCGGACCGAGCGGGCGGAGCACCTCCCAGACCGACCGCTCGGCCAGCCGGGCGGCCCAATCTCCCAGGCCCTCTCCGGCCCCGTGGAAGAACCAGGAGTCGAAGGTCCCCAGGCCCTCCAGAGCGGGCGCGGGCTCGTACCGGAGCTCGCAGTGGACCTGTACGTAGTGGTCGTACTCGCCGCCGCTGCCCACGATCTCGAACTGCCGGACGAGGTCCAGCGTGAACGCCGGAGGCCCGTCGAAGGCGTGGATCCCGTACTGGAACAGAAGCCCGTCGGCCTCCGGCGTGTCCGGAACGTCGAACAGCCGCCCGCCGAAGCGCAGGAAGGCGTGCCAGGCCTCTTCCGCCCCCGCTCCGGCTCCCAGTTCCCCTTCGAGCACCCGCACGGCTTCACCCACCGCCGGCCGCCCCCTCACCGGGCCTCCCGCACGAGGTGGCCGTTCAGGAGGAAGGTCGGGTGCGGGGCGAGGGGGTGTTCTTCGGGGGCGAAGGTGCCGCGGTCGGCCCGGCGGTCCGAGGCGTCGACGTCTCGTAGGACCACACCCGGAAAACCCTGTCGCATGTGAGGGGCGTCCCCGCCCGCGTAGTGCCGCAGCGCGTCCGCGGGGTACGAGGAGACCACTCGCACGCGGAAGCCCGGCAGATCCCGCTTCAGACAGCCGGACGGCCGGGTCACGGCCTCTAGGCGGGCGGGCAGGCCTGTGCAGGCCGTCAGGGCCGTCGCGTACCGGGTGGCGAAGCGCTCCTCGTCCACGACCAGCGACACGTGGTTCCTGCCGGCCGTTCCATCGGCGCAGGTGGCCCCGGTGAAGTACCCGAACTCGTGCCCCGGCCTGATCGTCAGCCGCTCCCGGCACGGCTTCCGCGCATGTGACCGGGCGACCGTGCGCCTTGCCGTCCGGTCACCGTCCGGCGTCCACCTCTCGCTGCCCGGAACCACGTTCTTCGCCCGGACGCAGCCGTCGACCAGGTTCACCGGCATCTTGCCGGTCGGCCCGTACCCCATACCGATCCCCCTTGATCAGCGAGCAATTCCACTGACCGGGGACGGTATGGGGGCAGGCCGGCGGTCCGCTACTAGCGGGCCAATATCAAGGACATCGCCTCGGCACGTGTCGTGGCGTCGCGAAGTTGTCCACGTACCGCCGAGGTCGTCGTCTTCGCGCCCGGCTTGCGGACGCCGCGCAGGGTCATGCACATGTGCTCGGCCTCGATCACCACGATCGCGCCGCGCGCCTCCAGGATCTCCATGAGGGAGTCCGCGATCTGCGTCGTCAGACGCTCCTGCACCTGCGGGCGACGGGCGAAGACGTCGACGAGGCGCGCCAGCTTGGACAGACCCGTGATCTTTCCCGATTCCGCCGGAATGTAACCAATGTGAGCTACGCCATAAAACGGGAGCAAATGATGTTCGCAGGAAGCCATCAGCTGGATGTCCTTCACCAGGACCATCTCGTCGTGCCCCAGATCGAACGTCGTCGTCAGCACGTCCTCGGGCTTCTGCCACAGCCCCGCGAAAAGCTCCCTGTACGCCCGCGCCACCCGCGCCGGCGTCTCCCTCAGGCCCTCGCGTTCCGGGTCCTCGCCGACCGCGATGAGGAGCTCTCGTACGGCGTTCTCGGCGCGCTTCTCGTCGAAGTCGCCGATCCTGCCCTCGCCGTCCAGGGTCACCGGGTCGGTCATCTTTGCCTCGTTCCGTATGCCTGTGTGCGCGAATGGCCGCGCCCCCACAGGCTAAAACCTGTGGGGGCGCGGGATCCATTCCGGGTCCGGCCGGGGGTCAGTCCTCGGACGGGGGGTCCACCGGGGCGATGTCGATGCCCTTGGTGGTGTCCACCGCGGCGGACGAACCGTTCGCGCTGTTCGTCAGGGCCAGCTCCTTGGGGGAGAGGACCGGCGGGCGCGTGGAGGGAGTGCGGCGGGAGGAACCGGTCCACGCCGGGCGGGCCGGGCGCTTCACGATCGGGGCGAAGATCTCGGCGATCTCCTCCTTGCCGAGGGTCTCCTTCTCCAGGAGGGCGAGGACCAGGTTGTCGAGGACGTCGCGGTTCTCGACGAGGATCTCCCAGGCCTCGTTGTGCGCGGTCTCGATGAGCTTCTTGACCTCTTCGTCGACCAGCGCGGCGACCTCTTCCGAGTAGTCGCGCTGGTGCGCCATCTCACGGCCGAGGAAGGGCTCGGTGTTGTCGCCGCCGAACTTGATCGCGCCGAGACGCTCGGTCATGCCGTACTGCGTGACCATGGCGCGGGCCGTGGTCGTGGCCTTCTCGATGTCGTTCGCCGCGCCCGTGGTCGGGTCGTGGAAGACGAGCTCCTCGGCCGCGCGCCCGCCCAGCATGTACGCCAGCTGGTCGAGCATCTCGTTGCGGGTGGTGGAGTACTTGTCCTCTTCCGGCAGGACCATCGTGTAGCCCAGGGCACGGCCGCGGGACAGGATGGTGATCTTGTGGACCGGGTCGGAGTTGGGCAGCGCCGCCGCGACCAGGGCGTGACCGCCCTCGTGGTACGCGGTGATCTTCTTCTCCTTGTCCGACATGATCCGGGTCCGCTTCTGCGGGCCCGCGACCACGCGGTCGATCGCCTCGTCCAGAGCCTTGTTGTCGATCAGCTTCTGGTCGCCGCGAGCGGTGAGGAGCGCCGCCTCGTTGAGGACGTTGGAGAGGTCCGCGCCGGTGAAGCCGGGGGTGCGTCGGGCGACGGCGCCGAGGTCGACGTCCGGGGCGACCGGCTTGCCCTTCTGGTGGACCTTGAGGATCTCCAGACGGCCCAGCATGTCCGGGCGGTCGACGGCGATCTGCCGGTCGAAGCGGCCGGGACGCAGGAGCGCCGGGTCGAGGATGTCGGGGCGGTTCGTGGCGGCGATCAGGATGACGCCGCCCTTGACGTCGAAGCCGTCCATCTCGACCAGGAGCTGGTTGAGGGTCTGCTCGCGCTCGTCGTGGCCGCCGCCGAGGCCGGCGCCGCGGTGGCGGCCGACGGCGTCGATCTCGTCGACGAAGACGATGGCCGGTGCGTTGGCCTTGGCCTGCTCGAAGAGGTCGCGGACCCGGGAGGCGCCGACGCCGACGAACATCTCGACGAAGTCGGAGCCGGAGATCGAGTAGAAGGGGACCCCGGCCTCGCCGGCGACGGCGCGCGCGAGGAGCGTCTTGCCGGTTCCGGGCGGGCCGTAGAGCAGGACGCCCTTGGGGATCTTGGCGCCGACGGCCTGGAACTTGGCGGGCTCCTGGAGGAACTCCTTGATCTCGTGGAGTTCCTCGACGGCCTCGTCCGAGCCCGCGACGTCGGCGAAGGTGGTCTTCGGGGTGTCCTTGGTGATGAGCTTCGCCTTGGACTTGCCGAACTGCATGACGCGGGAGCCGCCGCCCTGCATCTGGTTCATCAGGAAGAGGAAGACGACCACGATGAGGACGAAGGGCAGGAGGGAGAGCAGGATCGAGACGAAGGGCGACTGCTTCGTCGGGGAGACGGTGTAGCCCTTCTCGATCTGCCCGGCCTCGAACTTCTCCTGGAGCTTGTCGGCGAGGGCGACGCCCTGGCTGCCGATGTAGCTGGCCTGGATCTTGTCGCTCTTGTCGATCTTCTGGCCGTCGACGAGCTCGATCTTGATGAGCTGCTCGTCACCGGTGGTGATCTTTGCCTGCTTGACCTGGTTCTTGTCGATCGCCTGGACGACCTTGCCGGTGTCCACCGTCTTGTAGCCCTCGGACGAGCCGACGACCTGCATCAACACGACCACGGCGAGGACGGCCAGCACGATCCACATGACCGGCCCACGGAAGTATCGCTTCACGTCCATCCATACGGAGCGATAGCGCTCCGTCCCTCCTGCCCGTAGGAAAATGCTGCTGTGAGTACTGCTGTATGAAAAAGCTGTTCTTCGGACGGTACCTCAGCATCGTCGCCCGCGACCGCCTTCCCGTGGTTCAACGGAGGGAAGGCGGTGCGGGTTCCCCGTACGGCCGTGGGATCAGCCGCCGTAGACGTGCGGGGCGAGCGTGCCCACGAAGGGGAGGTTCCGGTACTTCTCGGCGTAGTCGAGGCCGTAGCCGACGACGAACTCGTTGGGGATGTCGAAGCCGATCCACTTGACGTCGATGGCGACCTTGGCGGCCTCGGGCTTGCGCAGGAGGGTGCACACCTCCAGGGAGGCGGGTTCGCGCGAGCCGAGGTTCGACAGGAGCCAGGAGAGGGTCAGGCCGGAGTCGATGATGTCCTCGACGATCAGGACGTGCTTGCCCTTGATGTCGGTGTCGAGGTCCTTGAGGATGCGGACGACGCCGGAGGACTGGGTGCCGGCGCCGTAGGAGGAGACGGCCATCCAGTCCATGGTGACGGGTGAGGACAGGGCGCGAGCCAGATCCGCCATCACCATCACGGCGCCCTTGAGGACGCCGACGATGAGCAGGTCCTTGCCCGCGTATTCCGCGTCGATCTTCGCGGCCAGCTCTGCCAGCTTGGCGTCGATCTCTTCCTTGGTGATGAGCACCGACTGGAGGTCGGTGCCCATGTCCTTCTCGTTCACCCGGGTCACTTTCGTTGCAGCGTGCGTCAGCCTTGCCGGATGACCAGTCTGCCACCCTGGCGGCGGGCTTCGACGCGGCCGGGCAGGTTGATGGTCCCCTGGCCTCGCCAGCCGGTGATGAGGCGGTCGACTTCCTCGATGTGGCGGGCGAAGAGGGATCCGGCGGGGGCGCCCTCGGCGATGACGGCGCGGCGCAGGACGCGGCGGCGCACGGCGGGGGGCAGTCCGAAGAGTTTGGCGCACTCCAGTGCGCCGGCCTCGTCGCGTACGGCGGTCTCGGCGTCGGCGGCCCAGGTGTCGAGGGCGTCGGCGTCGTCGCGGGAGAGCTGGGCCGTGCGGGCGAGGGCTTCGACGACGCCTTTGCCGAGGGCCTTCTCCAGGGCGGGGAGGCCTTCGTGGCGGAGTCGGGAGCGGGTGTAGGCGGGGTCGGTGTTGTGGGGGTCGTCCCAGACGGCGAGTTCCTGTGCGACGCAGGCCTTGCGGACGGTCTGGCGGTCGAGCTGGAGGAAGGGGCGCCGGTAGCGGCGGGTGGTGCCGGAGACGGCGGCCATGCCGGAGAGGGAGCGGATTCCGGAGCCGCGGGCGAGGCCGAGGAGGACGGTCTCGGCCTGGTCGTCGCGGGTGTGGCCGAGGAGGACGGCGGCGGCGCCGTGGCGTTCGGCGGCGGCGTCGAGGGCGGCGTAGCGCGCGTCGCGGGCGGCGGCCTCGGGTCCTCCTTCGCGGCCGACGGTGACGGTGACGGCCTCGGAGGGGGTGAGGCCGAGTGCGGTCATGCGTTCGGCGACCTCGGCGGCCCGGGTGTCGGAGCCGTCCTGGAGGCCGTGGTCGACGGTGATGCCGCCGGCGCGCACGGGGAGTTTGCGGGCCTCGAAGGCGAGGGCGGAGGCGAGCGCCATGGAGTCGGCGCCCCCGGAGCAGGCGACGAGTACGAGGGGGGTGTGCGCGTCGGGTGCGGTGGGGGGAGCGGGCTGCTGGTGCTCGGTGCGGTGTTCGGTGAGGACGTCGTGGAGTACGCGGCGGACCGCCAGGCGTATCGCCGCGACCGCAGGATGGGGACCCATGTCCGGTGCCCTTCGTGATGGGGTGGGGTGCCTCGGTCGGAGTCTTAACGGTCGGAATGGGGGGTTCGGTCACTCAGAGTGCGTCGATGGTGACAGAAACCCGGCCGTTACCCGAGCATTGCACGCCTCACCCCATGGTCAGGGTCCCTCGGACGGGTGATTGGCGGAGTGTCCGCCGGTGTTCCCGCGCCGTCCGTCCCACGCGTCTCACGAGTCTGCCTTACGGTGCACCCTCGCGATCCAGTCGGCGGGGGCGGCGATCTCGCTCTTGGTGGGGAGCGTGTTGGGGGAGGTCCAGACGCGGTTGAAGCCGTCCATGCCGACCTGGTCGACGACGGCGCGGACGAAGCGTTCGCCGTCGCGGTACTGGCGGAGCTTGGCGTCGAGGCCGAGGAGCTTGCGGAGGGCGAGGTCGAGGCGGGAGGCGCCGCGGGCGCGGCGGGCCTGGAACTTCTCGCGGATCTCGGCGACGGAGGGGACGACCTGGGGGCCGACGCCGTCCATGACGTAGTCGGCGTGTCCTTCGAGGAGGGACATGACGGCGGTGAGGCGGCCGAGGATCTCGCGCTGTTCGGGGGACTGGACGAGTTCGACGAGGGAGGGGGCGGGTTCGCCCTCCTCTCCTTCGGGGCGGCCGCCGACGAGGGTCTGGGCGGCTTCGCGGAGGCGTTCGACGAAGGTGCCGGGGTCGACGTCGGTGGCGGCGAGGAACGACTGGATTTCGCCCTGGAGGTGGTCGCGGAGCCAGGGGACGGCGGTGAACTGGGTGCGGTGGGTCTCCTCGTGGAGGCAGACCCAGAGGCGGAAGTCGTGCGGGGAGACTTCGAGTTCGCGTTCGACGTGGACGATGTTGGGGGCGACGAGGAGGAGGCGTCCGCCCCCGTTCGTCCCGGCGGGGAGGTCGCGGGTGGCGGGGGCGAAGGTCTCGTACTGGCCGAGGATGCGGGAGGCGAGGAAGGAGAGCAGCATGCCGAGTTCGACGCCGGTGACCTTGCCGCCGACGGCGCCGAGGACGGCGCTGCCGGGGACGGCGGAGCGGCGTTCCTGCATCTTGCCGAGGAGGGGGGTGAGGAGTTCGCGGAAGCCGGCGACGTTGGCCCTGATCCAGCCGGCGCGGTCGACGACGAGGACGGGGGTGTCGGGGGGTTCGTGGCCTTCGGGGATCATCCGGGTGTAGGCGCGGACGTGTTCTTCCGAGGCCTTGGCGTGCCTGCGGAGTTCGGCGACGACCGCGCGGGCCTCGTCGCGGCCGACTTCGGGTCCGGGCCGCACGAGGCGGGTCGCGGTCGCGACCGCGAGGTTCCAGTCGACCATCCCGGATGTGCCTGCGCCACCGATGCTCGTCATGTGTCAACCGTACGGTCTCGGGGCCCGTTCGGTGTGTGTTCGGTACGGACCGGGTTACGGCAGGTCCTGGCCGGCGAGGGCGGCGGAGAGGCGGTCGAGGGCGGGCTGGGCCCGGTACGGGGAGGGGGTGCGGCCGGCGAGGAACGCGAAGGCGAGGAGGCGTCCGTCGGGGGTGGCGACGGTGCCGGCGAGGGTGTTGACGCCGGTGAGGGTGCCGGTCTTGGCGCGGACGAGTCCGGCGCCGGCGGGGGCGGTGTCGAAGCGGTCGGCGAGGGTGCCGGTGAAGCC
>NZ_LGEG01000043.1 GCF_001280125.1 Streptomyces sp. NRRL F-6492 | reverse complement strand
CTCCGGGCCCTTCCGGCGGTTCCGACTCTATCAGATCCTTTCGGCGTCTGATTCCCGGTCAGCGGGAGTTGTCTTTCCGGCTGTTGGGCCGTTCCGACGTCTCAAACTCTAGCGGATTCCCCCGGCGACTCATAATCGAGTCTTTCGAAATGAATTTCGGCATGCCGAAATTCTTCCCGCGAGGGAGATCGTGCTGAGTAGAGGTGCCGCATCAGCGGCGGGAGTGGCTGCCGCAGAACCGTTCCGGCTCCGTGACAACTCGGAGAACACTACGCATCCGGAAGGTGCGTGTCAACCTCCCCCTCTACCCCGCCCGCCACGGCCTCAATCGAGGTCCGTCAGGCGGCCGCCGGCGTCGGGCTGGGTGTGCTCCACGCGGCGGAGGAGACGGATGAGGACGTCGCCCAGGACGCCCTTCTCCTCCGTACTGAGGTCCTGGAGGAGGTCCTCCTCGAAGGCGGTGGCCATGCGCATGGCCTCCAGCCACTTCGTGCGGCCCTCGTCGGTGAGCTCGACGATCACGCGGACCCGGTTGTTCTCGTCGCGGTCGCGGGTGACCAGGCCTTCTCCCGCCATGCGGTCGATGCGGTGGGTCATCGCGGCCGGGGTGAGGCCCAGGCGCTTGGCCAGCTCGCCGGGGCCGAGCCGGTAGGGCTCCCCGGAGAGGACCAGCGTCTTGAGGACCTCCCACTCGGCGTTGCTGATGCCGAGGTCGGCGAGCTGGCGTCCGTACGCCACGTTCATCCGGCGGTTCAGCCGGCCGAGGGCGGAGACGACCTTCTCGACCTGGGGGTCGAGGTCGCGGAACTCGCGCTGGTAGGCGGCGATCTGCTCGTCGAGGCTCGGCTCCTGGAGAGCCTGCGGGCCGGATCGCTCGGGGTTTTCGGACATGCGGCGAGTATCCCACGGGCCCCGTTGGCGTTGAAGTCCTTCGATGTGTACAGTTGAGACGTTAACTTTAGCTTTTAAGTCTTCAGGGTTCAGGGCTACAGGCCTGAACCCGCGACCGAAGTGGGTGAGTGTGACCAAGGCGAGGGGCGCGGCGATGCGCCGGATTCAGGCAGGCAGCGCGCTGAGCGCGTTCGGACTCGGCTTCACCGTGCCGTACCTCTATGTGTACGTGGCGCAGGTGCGGGATCTGGGCGCGGCGACGGCGGGCATCGTGCTCGCCGTCTTCGCCATGGCCGCGCTCGTGGTGCTGCCCTTCAGCGGTCGGGCCATCGACCGGCGCGGGCCCGTGCCCGTGCTGCTCGTGGCCTCGGTCGTCGCCGCCGTGGGCGCGGTGGGGATGGGCTTCGCCTCCAGCGTGCCGACGGCCGTGGGGGCGGCGGCGCTGCTCGGTGCCGGTACGGCCGTCCTCCAGCCGGCCCTCGCCACGATGATCGTCTGGTGCTCGACGCCCGTCGGGCGCACCCGGGCGTTCGCCACGCAGTTCTTCCTGCAGAACCTGGGCCTCGGCGTCGGCGGTCTGATCGGCGGCCAGCTGGTCGACACCAGCCGGCCGGGCAGCTTCATCCTGCTGTTCTCGATCGAGGCCGCGATGTTCCTGGTGCTCGCCGGGATCGTCGGGACCGTCCGGATGCCGGGCTCCCCCGCGCTCCAGGACGCCCGTCCGTCCGGCGCCGGCAAGGGCGGCGGGGTCCGCGCGCTGCTCGGGCACAAGGCGATGGTGCAGCTGTGCGTCCTCGGCTTCGTCCTCTTCTTCGCCTGCTACGGACAGTTCGAGTCGGGCCTCGCCGCGTACGGCACCGAGGCCGCCGGGATCCAGCCGTCCGGGCTCGGTCTCGCGCTCGCCGCCAACACGGCGGTGATCGTGCTGGCCCAGTTCCTGGTCCTCAAGTTCGTCGAGCGCCGCAGGCGGTCCCGGGTGATCGCGGCCGTGGGCCTGATCTGGACCCTGGCGTGGATCATCGCCGGGTACGCGGGCCTCGGGCACGGCAGCCAGACCATGGCGACGGCGGCCTTCGTCTCCACGTACGCCCTCTTCGGGCTCGGCGAGGCGATGCTGTCGCCGACCGTGGCCCCGCTGGTGGCCGATCTGGCGCCGGAGTCGATGGTCGGCTCGTACAACTCGGCCTTCGCCCTGGTGAAGCAGCTGGCGCTGGCCGTCGGTCCGGCCGTGGGCGGGCCCATGGGGGCCGCGCTGCACGGTCCGTACATCGTGACCTTCGTGCTCTTCTCGCTCGGGATCACCTTCCTCGCCGTCCGGCTCGGCAGGCAGCTCACCCCCGAGCAGAACCAGCCCTCACTGGCCCTCAGGCCGTCGAAGGTCGTCGTCCGGCACGAGCCGACCGCGAAGGACGTACCGGTCAGCGCGTCCTAGTCCCCCGGCGGCCTAGTCCTTCAGGGCGAACTCGCACCAGACCGCTTTGCCGCCGCCCGGTGTGCGGCGGCTTCCCCAGGACGAGGCGATCGTCGCGATGATCGAGATCCCGCGACCCGCCTCGTCCTCCGTTTCCGCCCTGCGGCGGCGCGGCAGGTGGTCGTCCCCGTCCGTCACCTCGATGATCAGGCGCCGGTCGGTGCGGCGCAGCCGCAGGCGCATGGGCGGGGTGCCGTGCTGGAGGGAGTTCCCCACCAGCTCGCTGGTGGCCAGGACCCCCAGGTCCCGCAGCTCGACCGGGAAGCGCCAGCTGGAGAGGACCCCGGAGGCGAAGGCACGCGCGCGGGGGGCCGCCTCCACCCCGCCGAGCAGTTCCAGGGCGGCGTTGTGGAACAGCTCCGCGTCCGTCCCCTCCCGGGAGGGGTGCTGGACGACCAGGACGGCGACGTCGTCGTCGTGCTCGGCGGTCACCCCCAGGGAGCGCAGGAGCCGGTCGCAGACCACCTGCGGGGTGCCGCTGGCGCCGGAGAGGGCGCGGGCGAGGGCGGCGACGCCCTCGTCGATGTCCTCGCGGCGCCGCTCCACCAGGCCGTCGGTGTAGAGGACGGCGGTGGAGCCGGGCGGCAGGGCGATGGAGCCCGAGGTGTGGAGCCAGCCGCCGGTGCCGAGCGGCGGGCCCGTGGGGTCCTCGGCGCGGCGGACGGTGCCGTCCTCGTCCCGTACGAGGATCGGGAGGTGGCCCGCGGAGGCGTACACCAGCCTGCCCTCGTTGGGGTCGTGGATCGCGTACACGCAGGTGGCGATCTGGCTGGCGTCGATCTCGGCGGCGAGGCCGTCGAGGAGCTGGAGGACCTCGTGCGGGGGCAGGTCCAGGCGCGCGTACGCCCGGACGGCGGTGCGGAGCTGGCCCATGACGGCGGCGGCGCGGACGCCCCGGCCCATCACGTCGCCGATGACGAGCGCGGTGCGGCCGGCGCCGAGGGTGATCACGTCGTACCAGTCGCCGCCGACGGCCGCGTCCGTGCCGCCGGGCTGGTAGGTGGCGGCGATCCGCAGGTCGTCGGGCTGCTCCAGGTCCTGCGGGAGCAGGGAGCGCTGGAGGGTGACGGCGGTCTCGCGGTGCTTGCGCTCGCTGGCGCGCAGCCGCTCGGCGGCCTCGGCGTGGTCGGTGACGTCCGCGGCGTGGACGAGGACGGCGCCGCCGTCGTCGAGGCGGGGGCTGTCGACGGGCAGGCAGGTGACCGTGTACGACCCGCCGTCCCGGGTGCGGCGGGACTTGACCGTCCGGGGCTTGCCGCTGCGCAGGACCTGGTCCATGAGGGGCAGCAGGCCCAGGTCCCCGGCCTCCGGGCAGGTGTCGGCGACGGTGGCGCCGGGGGTGCGGGGGCCGAAGGCGGCGGCGTAGGCGTCGTTGACGTACGCGATGCGGTGCTCCGGGCCGTACACGAGCGCGACCAGGCCGGGGAGGCGGCCGAGGAGCTCCCGTACGGAGAAGTCCTCCAGGGAGGGGACGTCCTCGGCGACGTCGGCCGGCCGGTCCAGCTGCTGCCCGTGCTCACCGCGGGCGGCGGGCACGGAGCCTTCGGTCCCCCGCGCCGTGCGGCGCTGCGTTCCGGGGAGCCGGGCGCTCCAACGGGTGAAGTTCACGGATCTGTATGCCTCGTGGTGTCGGTGCCGTGCAGAGTCACGCTGTGCAGGTGTGAGCCCACCTATGGTCACACGTCCAGTGTGGACGAGTGCACTGACAGTGATGTCAGGACGACGGCTTGTCGCCGTCGCCGGGTGGCG
Source organism: Streptomyces sp. NRRL F-6492 (assembly GCF_001280125.1). Taxonomy (GTDB): domain Bacteria; phylum Actinomycetota; class Actinomycetes; order Streptomycetales; family Streptomycetaceae; genus Streptomyces. The sequence continues at coordinate 6,986 of NZ_LGEG01000043.1, read as the reverse complement.
GGGAGGCGGCGATCTCGAATTCGGCGCGGGGGTGTTCCAGCGAGCCGAGGGAGACGATCTCCCGTTTGAACAGGCCTGACAAGGTCCATTCGGCCAGGACGCGGGCCTTCCGGTTGAAGGTGGGGACCCGGCTCAGATGGTAGGCCCGGTGCATGAACCACGCCGGGTATCCCTTGAGTTTGCGTCCGTAGACGTGGGCGACGCCCTTGTGGAGGCCGAGGGAGGCCACGGATCCCGCGTACGCGTGCGCGTACTCCTTGAGCGGCTGTCCGCGCAGGGAGGCGGCGATGTTCTCGGCGAGGACCCGGGCCTGGCGGACGGCGTGCTGGGCGTTGGGCGCGCACTCCCTGCCGGGTTCGCCGGAGGTGACGTCGGGGACGGCGGCGGCGTCGCCGGCGGCCCAGGCGTGCTCGACGCCCTCGACGGAGAGCCGGGCGGTGCAGCGGAGCCGGCCGCGCTCGTTCCTCGGCAGGTCGGTGGCGGCGAGGAGGGGGGACGGCTTGACGCCGGCGGTCCAGACGAGGGTGCGGGTGGGCAGCCGGGTGCCGTCGCTGAGCACCGCGACCCGGTCCTCGCAGGAGTCGAGCCGGGTCTCCAGGCGCACGTCGACGTTCCGGGCGCGCAGCTCGCGGACGGCGTACCGGCCCATCTTCTCGCCGACCTCGGGGAGGATCCGGCCGGTGGCCTCGACGAGGACCCAGCGCAGGTCGCCGGGCTTGACGTTGTGGTAGTACCGCGCGGTGTAGCGGGCCATGTCCTCCAGCTCGGCGAGGGCCTCCACGCCCGCGTAGCCGCCGCCGACGAAGACGAAGGTGAGGGCGGCGTCGCGGATCGCGGGGTCGCGGGTGGAGGAGGCGATGTCCATCTGCTCGATGACGTGGTTGCGCAGGCCGATGGCCTCCTCGACGGTCTTGAAGCCGATGCCGTGCTCGGCCAGGCCGGGGACCGGGAGGGTGCGGGAGACGGAGCCGGGCGCGATGACCAGCTCGTCGTAGGTGAGCTCGACCGGGCCCGTGCCCTCCTCCTCGGTGGCGAGGGTGGAGAGGGTCGCGGTCCGCTTGGCGTGGTCGACGGACCCGACCTCGCCGATGAGGATCCGGCAGCGGTCGAGGACGCGGCGCAGCGGCACGACGACGTGGCGCGGGGAGATGGAGCCGGCCGCGGCCTCGGGCAGGAACGGCTGGTACGTCATGTACGGCTCGGGGGTGACCACGACGATCTCGGCGGCGCCGGATCGGAGTTCCGCCCTGAGCTGCCGCTGGAGGCGCAGCGCGGTGTACATGCCGACGTATCCACCGCCGACCACGAGAATGCGCGCAGGTTCGGTCACTGTCCCATGACGCACCCCCGTCCGTTGTTTGTCCACAGGCTCGACGAATTGTGTGACCGGAGGGGTACGGAGGCGTGGGGTGGCGGGTGCGGGGAGCGCGGTGGGATCGGCCCAGGTCACGGAGGCCGGGGCGGGTTCGGCCGGGGGTGGGAAACGGGAGTGATCCGGGCCTTGCTCCGATCGGGGGGCGCACCGTGCGGAACACCCCCTTCTGAATTGACTCCGACTCAACTATGTTCGTACTTCGTCGGGGTGTCGGACGGGAGCGTGTGGACCGAAGCTCTCGTCGGCCGGAAACCCCGTATCAGGGCGGGGAGTCTCCGGGGGGAGACATCATGAGCGGGGGAACGCTTATGCAGATGCAGGATTCACGCTGGCAGCCGGGCGCCGGGGCGCTGGCCGTCGACGACGTGCGCGCCGCGGGGGCCGTCGCCTCCGAGCGCAACGGCGCGTCGGTGGCGGGCGGCAGGGCCGCGCCGCTGCGGGTGGACGCCCAGCGCAATCTGGAGCACGTGCTGCGGGCCGCGCGCGAGGTGTTCGGCGAGCTCGGCTACGGGGCTCCGATGGAGGACGTGGCGCGCCGCGCGCGCGTGGGGGTCGGCACCGTCTACCGGCGCTTCCCCAGCAAGGACGTGCTGGTGCGCCGGATAGCCGAGGAGGAGACCGCCCGGCTGACCGAGCAGGCGCGGACCGCGCTCGGCCAGGAGGAGGAGCCGTGGTCGGCGCTCTCCCGGTTCCTGCGGACCTCGGTGGCCTCGGGCGCGGGGCGGCTCCTGCCGCCGCAGGTGCTGCGGGTGCGCGTGGACGACTCCGTGACGCCGGCCGTCGCCGAGGACGCGGACGACGCGGCCCGGGTGCCGCACCAGCGGGGCGACGGGCAGGTGGACACGCGGGTGGTCGCGCCGCGCGGCGTGCCGGCCGAGGAGCGGGACGACGCGGGGGCCTCGGAGCTCCTGGAGGTCGTCGGGCGGCTGGTCGACCGGGCGCGGGAGGCGGGTGAGCTGCGGGCGGACGTGACCGTGGCGGACGTCCTCCTCGTCATCGCCACCGCGGCGCCGGCCCTGCCGGACGCGGTGCAGCAGGCGGCGGCTTCGTCGCGGCTCCTGGACATCCTGCTGGAGGGCCTGCGGTCCCGGTAGGGGCCTGATCCTCCGCCTTCGCGGGCGACCCGGGTCCTTCGCCGCCGGTGGTGCGATCCGTGGTCCGGGTGGACCGACGAGCATGACACGAACGTGTGAGCGGTCACGCCCGGATGCGGGAAGTCGCCCCGGACGAGTGGTAAGTGGACGGGTCGCTTCGGCGTGCCCGCCCGCTGTGGCAGGCTTGGCCGGTGTTCGGTTCTGAGCATGCATACGGGGGCTTCCGCGATGAGCGGTGAGAGTCGGGACGAGCCGCTGGGAAACGGCGGCACCGCGGAGGCCGGGGGTCTGCCCGCCCGGCAGGTGCCGAGCCAGGGCGGGCCGGCGGGTCACTCCGGTACGGCGGGTGCGTCCGGTACGGCCGGTGTGGCCGGCACTTCTTCGGCCGGGCCGCCGGGCTCTCCCGGGTACGTCGATCCGCTCGGCGCGAGCGTTCCACAGCAGCGTGAGGGGAAACCGGCGGGAGCGGGGACGGGAGCCGGGGTCGTCGCGGGGGCGGCCGCCGGGACCGGGTCCGGCGGAACCGGGACCCACGGAACCGGGCCTGGTGAAGTCGGGCCCGGTGGAGTCGGGCCCGGTGGAGCCGGCTTCGCGGAGGGCGAGGAGGAGACCGGGTCCGGGGACGAGGGCGGGGCCGGTGGGGTTCTTCCGCCGCCCCTCGAACTGCCGCCCTCCGACGCCGATCTCGTCCAGCTCATGCGGGACGGCGACGACTCCGCGTACGAGGAGCTGTTCCGCCGCCACTCCGAGGCCGTGCGCCGGTACGCCAGGACCTGCTGCCGCGACGCGCACACCGCCGACGACCTCACCGCCGAGGTGTTCGCCCGCACCCTCCAGGCCGTACGGGGCGGGGCCGGGCCCGAGCAGGCGGTGCGCGCCTACCTCATGACGACCGTCCGGCGGGTCGCGGCGAGCTGGGCCAGGACGCAGAAGCGGGAGCAGCTCGTCGAGGACTTCGCGCTGTTCGCGGCGGAGGCCGCCCGCTCCTCCGAGGTCTCCGACCAGGACACGATGGACCTCGGCGCGGACGTCCGGGCCATGCACGAGGCCGAACAGTCGCTCGCCATGCAGGCCTTCCGGTCACTGCCCGAGCGGTGGCAGGCCGTGCTGTGGCACACCACCGTCGAGGAGGAGTCGCCGAGCGAGGTCGCCCCGCTCTTCGGGCTGACCGCCAACGCCACGGCCGTGCTCGCCAGCCGGGCCCGCGAAGGGCTCAAACAGGCCTACCTCCAGGCCCACGTCAGCCAGTCCCTGACCGCGGGCGGCGACTGCGCCCGGTACGCGGACCGGCTCGGCGCCTACGCGCGCGGCGGACTGCGGATGCGGGCCGAGCGCGGCCTGCGCAAGCACCTGGAGGAGTGCGCCAAGTGCCGGCTCGCCGCCGGTGAGCTGGCGCACGTGAACGCCGGGATCCCCGCGCTGCTGCCGGTCGCCGTCATCGGCTGGTTCGCCGCCGGGTACGCGCTCAAGGCGGCCGGTGCCGTCGCGGGCGGCAGCGCCGCCGCGGCCGGGGCGGGCGCGGCGGCCGCCGCCTCCGGGTCCTCGGGGGGCGCCGCCTCGGGCGGTGCCGCCGCCGAGGGGCTCGGCGCCCCCGCCAAGGCCGGGATCGCGGCGGTCATGGCCGTCGCCGCGGCCGCCGGACTCGCCTGGGCCATGGCCGGGGACCCGGAGCCCGTGGCCGCGCCCAAGCCCCCGCAGCCGGTCGTCACCCCGGTGGCGCCGCAGGAGCCCGCGCCACCGGCGGCGCCGGAACCGGCGGCGAAGCCCGTACCGCCGGTTCCGCCGGTGCCGGCGGTACCGGCCGAGCCTTCGGCGCCCGGGGCGAAGCCCGTGCCCGCGTCCGCTTCCGATCCGGCGGAGCCCTCTCCCCGGCCGAGCCCGACGCCGGAGCCGGCGCCTCCCGCCTCGTCGTCCCCGGAGCCGACGCCGCCGAGGACCTCGCCGCCGGCCGGTCCGAAGCAGACGCCGAAGCCCACACCGAAACCGACGCCGGAGCCCGGGCCGACGCCGAGCCCCGCGCAGCCCCCTCTCCCGCCCGCGCCGCCGGCCGTCTACCAGATCGACGAGCTGGACTACGGGATCTTCGGCGACGGCACCAAGCCCGAGGTGTCCATGGCGGAGAGCGGCTTCATGTGGCAGCGCAGGGGCCTCTCCACCGGTGGCGACCGGTACCCGTACGGGGTGAGCGTCCACGCGCCGTCCTCGCTGGTCATCGACCTCAACCGGCAGTGCGCGAGTTACGACGCGGTGGTCGGCGTCGACGACCTGAGCGCCCTGTTCGGCGTCGGCGGCGTCCGCTTCTCCGTCTACGGGGACGGGCAGCGGCTCTGGCGGTCCGGCGTGATCGAGGCGGGCGACCCGCCGGTCCCGGTGCACGTCGACATCACCGGCCGCTCCCGGATCCGGCTCGTGGTCGAGGAGACGTCCCCGCTGGGCCGGGCCGCGATCGCCGACTGGGCGCAGTCCCGGATCAGCTGCTCCTGACGCCGTCCGGGGAGCCGTTCGAGGAGTCTTCCGCGCGGTCGCCCGAGGGGGCCTCCGCGTAGTCCTTCACCAGGGACAGGACCCCGTCGAGGTCCAGGCCCTCGCCCGCCGTCCGGGCGGCGGCGAGGCCCGGCGCGCCGAGGGCGGCGAGCGAGCGGGCCGTCACCGCCTCGGCCTCCACCCGCTCCGGGACCGAGCGGGGCAGCTCGCGGCGCCAGGAGTCGACGGCGGCCAGGACCGTGCCGGCGGGGGCCGGTTCGTCCGCCAGGGACAGGGCGACCGCGAGCCCCTGGCCCAGCGTCGCGGCGATGAGGTCCGCGCAGCGGGCGTCCCGTGCGGCGCGCAGCGCGGCCGCGGCGGAGGCGACGGCCGCGGCGCCCCCGCCCCCGTACGCCTCGACACGGGCGGCGAGTCCGATGACCGCGGCCGTGAAGTGCGGCGGCGGGCCGCCCGCCTCGATCAGGCGGCCGGCCTCCTCCGCGTGGAGGCGGGCCTCCTCGATCTCGCCCCGGTGGAGGGCGATGGCGGCGCCCAGGAAGGAGACGAAGGGCCGGGCGTCCCTGACGTGGTGCCGCTCGGCCTCCGCCGTGGCCTCGGCGAGGCCCTCGCCGGCGGTCTCCATGTCGCCGGAGCGGTAGGCGATCTCGGCGAGACGGGCGAGGAGGAAGGGGCTCTCGGCGTGGGCGCCGACCTCGCGGGCGAGGCGGAGCGCCTCCTCGTAGTCCGCCCGGGCCTCCTCGTACCGGCCGCGCATCATGGAGGACTCGGCCGCCGCGCTCGCGGTCTGCGCCCCCATCCAGCGGTCGCCGACCCGGCGGGCCAGGGCGCGGAGCTCGGCCAGGTCCTCGTCCACGTCGGCCTGGTCACCGGGCATGTCGACGACCATGTGCGTGCGGAACATCAGGGTGACGCCGACCTCCCAGTCGCCTCCGTGGCGGCGGCAGTTGGCGAGGGCGGTGTCGAGGAGGTCCCGCAGGTCGACCGGCTCCTCGGCGTGGATCTCGTTGAAGGCCTCGGTGAACGGCCAGAGCAGGCCGGGGAAGCGGGCGGCCTCGGGCCCCGGCTCGTCCCCGAACGCGGACCGCACCCGCCGCACCAGGGCGAGGGTGCCGGGGTCGTCGCGGAACTCCGAGACGGTGTGGCTCTCGATCGCGAGGAAGAAGTACAGCATCCGCAGGTGCATCCGGGGCCAGTGGCGCGGGTCGGCCGGATCGTCGGGGTCCTCGCCGAGGGCGGCCGCGCGTTCGGTCCAGGCCAGGCCCTCGGAGCGGTGGTTGCGCAGCCACCAGAACCAGCCCATGGCGAAGACGAGCCGGAGGGCGGCGGCCTCGTCGGGGGCGGTGACGAGGGTGCGGTGGAGGGCGGCGCGGATGTTGTCGAGGTCGCGTTCGAGCCGGTCGATCCAGGGGAGCTGCTCGCCGGAGCGCAGCTCGGGCTCGGCGGTCTCCGCGAGCGAGGTGAAGTGGGCGGTGTGGGCGGCTTCGGCGGCGGCGCGCAGGGCGGGGGTCTCGGCGGCGCGCTCGCCCGCGTACTCGTGGATGGTCTCCAGGAGGCGGTAGCGCATCTCGCCGCCCTCGGTGGGGGCGGCGACGACGAGGGACTTGTCGACCAGGGCGCCCAGCGTGTCGGCGGCGCGCGGGGAGAGGGCCTCGGCGGCGGCGAGGTCCCAGCCGCCGGCGAAGACCGAGACCTGCCGGAGCAGGGTGCGCTCGTCCTGGTCGAGCAGGTCCCAGGACCAGTCGACGACCGCGCGCAGGGTCTGCTGGCGGGGCAGGACGGTGCGGGAGCCGGAGGTGAGGAGGCGGAAGCGGTCGTCGAGGCGGTCCGCGATCTGGCGGGGGGTGAGGAGGCGGAGGCGGGCCGCGGCGAGTTCGATGGCGAGGGGGAGGCCGTCGAGGCGGCGGCAGATCTCGTCGACGGCCGCGCTGCCGTCGCCGTCTGCGGAGCCGGAGTCGGAGCCGGGGCCGGAGCCGGGGCCGGAGTCGGAGCCGGTGGAGTCGAAGGAGGGGTGTACGGCGCGGGCGCGTTCGACG
>NZ_LGEG01000042.1 GCF_001280125.1 Streptomyces sp. NRRL F-6492 | reverse complement strand
GCGAGGCGCAGCCGGACCCGTTCGTCGGCGAGGTGGGCGAGGTGGGCGAGGCGGGGGAAGCGGTCGGAGCGGGCCGAGGGGGGGGGCAGGACGAGCAGGGCCAGGGGGGGGCGGTGGGGGGGGTGGATGGCGAAGGGGAGGGCCCCCCGGGGGACGTGCGTAGGGAGAAGGCGGTGGCGGCCGCGCCGAGCAGCGCGATCGCCCCCGCGCCGGCCAGTGTCGCGCCGTCCGGGGCGAACAGGGCCTGGCCCCGCAGGGCCTGCCAGGTCAGCAGGACGAAGGTCGCCGCGTAGGCCGCCGAGGCGGTGAGGGCGAGGCGCAGCCGGACCCGTTCGTCGGCGAGGTGGGCGAGGTGGGCGAGGCGGGGGAAGCGGTCGGAGCGGGCCGCGAGGGCGGCCAGGACGAGCAGGACCAGCGGGAGCAGTTGGAGCGCGTGCATGCCGAAGGAGTGCGCCACGCGCAGATCGCCGCCCGTGGTGGCCCAGCCGGTCAGCGGCATGGACGGGCCGCCGTCCGGGACGCCGACGTTGTGCGCGCCGACGATCGGCGGGTTGTCGGCCGCGAGCTGTTCCGGCGTCGGACGCACCATCAGGAAGCCGACGGCGGCGCCCGCCAGGGCGATCAGGGAGGAGAGGCGGACGGTCCAGGCCGTGGCGCGGTCGAGGATTCGGGCGCGCAGCAGGAGCAGGGCGATGACCAGGGCGCCGAGCCACAGCACGACGACGGTCCCGCCCATGATCTGGAAGACGGTGTTGTCGAACGGGGTCGCCTGGTTGAAGTGGCTCTGGGTGCCCCGGAGCACCTGGAGGGTGATGAGCACCATCTCCACCGCGCTCGCGGCGGCGACCACCGTCCCGGCCCACCAGCCGATCCGGCGGCCCCGGGGGAGCAGCGAGAGCATCCAGGCGAGCGAGAGGGCGTAGGCGACGAACGAGACCGAGAACTTGAACGGTTTGGCCCAGATCGGCGCGCCGACGAGGATCCGGTCGTCCACCGCCAAGCCGACGGCGGAGACGAGGGCGAGGGCGCCCATCGAAACGGCGAACCAGACCAGGGGGCGGTGCAGCCGCGGAGGCGGGTCGAGCAGGTCGGGCGAAGGCATACGAATCCCCCCGTGGGAAAGTATGGATAGTGGCACTCGCCACTATCTGATAGCGCCACTATCTATGATGTGGATGTCGGTCGGCAAGGCCGAAGAGGGACCGGGAAGGTGAACAGGCAGTGCGCATAGGAGAGTTGAGTCGCAGGACCGGGGTGTCCGTGCCGACGATCAAGTTCTACGTACGGGAAGGACTGCTCCCGCCCGGAGAGTTGACGAGCCCGAACCAGGCCTCGTACGGAGAGACGCACGTACAGAGGCTCCGCCTGATCCGGGCGCTCCTCGATGTGGGCGGCCTGTCGGTGGCGGGGATCCGCGAGGTGGTCGTGGCGATCGACGACCCGGACCGGCCGCTGCACACGGTGCTCGGCGAGGCGGCGGACCGCGTGGTGCCGCGGTACGAGCGCGGGGACGGGTCCGGGATCGCCGAGGCGAGGAAGAAGGTCGCCGCGCTGATCGAGGCGCGCGGATGGCGCACCTACGAGGGGAGCCCCGCGGCGGAGGCCCTGGCGACGGCGATCGCCGCGCTCGACGATGTCGGCCACGGCCGGTTCGTCGAGGTCCTGGACGCGTACGCGGACGCGGCGGAACAGGTGGCGCGGGTCGACCTGGAGTACGTGGCGAAGCAGGTGGCGCGGGAGGAGCTCGTGGAGAGCGTGGTCGTCGGCACGGTCATCGGCGACGCCGTCTTCGCCGCCCTGCGCCGGATCGCCCATGTGGACGCATCGGACCGGGTATTCGGCGAGACGACCTGACGACCTGCTGAACTGGCGACCTGCTGACCTGGCGGTCTGAGACGCCGGCGCGCTCGCGGTCCGGGCCGTGGAAGCCGGCCGGGCCCGGACGGCCGCTCCGCGCCGCGAGGAACCGGGCGTCGGACCCGTCGCCCGCCTCGCCCACTCGTCGCCCGCCCACAGCGACGAAGCGGCCGGACTCGGCGCCCGGATCGAAGCCCGCTTCCGGCAGGGCGAGGATGCCCGGGGTCGCCCTTGCCCCGTCCTCGGTACCGGGTCCATCACCACGACCGGGGGCGCAAGGAAGGCGGAGGGCACAGGAAGACCGGTCTCGTCCTCGCCCGCCGGCGCGTCGCCGCCCTCCGGATCGTGATCCGCGACCGGTCACCCCCTCCAGGGGCCGCTCAGGCGAGGCGGCCGGTGGCGTAGGCGTCCATGGCATCGCGCTGGAATGCCGCCAGGCCGGGTGCGACGGCCTCGTAGGCGGTCCGCCAGGCGGGGTTGTCGACGCAGGAGCGGCCGATCTCCCGGTACTCCTCCGCCGACACCGGACGCAGGGTGGTCAGGGCGCGGTACTGATCGTCGATCTCGGACCGCACCGCTTCGGCGTCGGCCGGGTGGCCGGCGGTCATGAGCTCGGCGAGCCGGATCATCCGGGCGGTGCGCTCGCGCTGCCCGGCCTCGACGTCCTCCGGGCTCATGCCCGCGACGCGCCGGGCGACCTGTTCGGCGTGCTCGGGGAAGTCGCGCAGGCTGTCCTGGTACTGCTCGGGCCGGATGCCCTCGAAGAGGTTCTCCGGGCGGTTGACGGTCATGGGAACGCCGTCCTTCCTGGACTGCTCCAGTTCGGCGATCGTGCGGGAGACGGTGGCGGCCAGGGTGTCGAGCCGGTCCCGTTCGGCGAGCAGCCGACCGAGGTGGCCGCGCAGGGCCTCCACCTCGTCGACCTGCTCGGCCAGGATCCGGCCGATGTCCTCCAGCCCCAGTCCCAGGGCCCGCAGGACGAGGATCTGCTGCAGGAGCAGCAGTTGACGCTCGCCGTAGTGGCGGTGGCCGTTGGCCCCGATCCGGGCGGGCGGCAGAAGACCGATCTCGTCGTAGTGCCGCAGGGTCCGGGCGGTCACGCCCGACATCCGGGCCACCTCCGCGATCGGCCGGTCCATCACCGTCTCCCTCACGCTTCGCCTTGCCGGGCCGGTCTCTCCGGCCCTGGTCACGACCGTAGAAGCTGCCGCAACGGCAACCGCAAGCCCTCACGGAGACCGGCCTCGCCGCGACTGCTCGACACCCGGCATCGGCAAACCGCCCGGCAGGCCCCGTGGCCCCGTCGTCCCGTGACCCCATGACCCCGTGACCCCGCGACCCGCGACAGTGGTCGCACGAACGGAACGGGGGTGGCCGGGGCGTTCCGCCCCCAGCCACCCCCGTCCGGGGCGTTCCGCCCCGCCACCCCCGTCCGGGGATCCGCTCAGCTCTCCTGTTCGCGCTCCACCTGGTCGTTCCACTCGCGCTTGATCGCGCGCCAGGCCTCGTCCGACTTGCCCAGGCGCCAGTAGCCCGAGATCGACAGGCGCTCGCGCGGCACCTCACGGTCCAGGCGCAGGTGGTGGCGGAGCTCCTTCACGAAGCCCGCCTCGCCGTGGACGAAGGCGTGGACGTCGCCCGCCGGGAAGTCCAGCGCCCGGACCGCCTCGACCAGCGCCTCGCCCACCGGGCGGTCGCCCCGGTGGAGCCACGTGACGTCGATGCCCGCGGCCGTCTCCGGCTTCTGCTCCTCCGCCGCGTCCGCGATCTCCACGAAGGCGTGCGCCCGCGCCCCGGCGGGCAGCCGCTCCAGGGCCGCCGCAATCGCCGGAAGCGCGCTCTCGTCACCCGCGAGCAGGTGCCAGTCCGCCGTCTCGTCCGGCGCGTAGCCACCGCCGGGGCCGAGGAACCGCACCGTGTCGCCCGCCTCGGCGCGCGCCGCCCACGGGCCCGCGAGGCCCTCGTCGCCGTGGACCACGAAGTCGATGGTCAGCTCGCGCCGCTCCGGGTCCCAGGCCCGTACCGTGTACGTCCGGGTCGTCGGCCACTGCTCCCGGGGGAACTCCTCCCGGATCCGCTCCATGTCGAACGGCTCCGGGTAGGTGACGCCCTCGGGGGCGAAGAGGAGCTTCACGTAGTGATCGGTGTACTCGCCGGCGTCGAAGCCGTCGAGCCCCGCGCCGCCAAGCACGAGCCGCACCATGTGCGGAGTGATGCGCTCCGTGTGCACCACGCGCGCCTCGGTGGCCTTCGGTGACCTGCGGGCCGACTGCTCTGCCACGACGTGCTCCCTGCCTCTGCGTACTTAGGTCTGCCTAAGTTAACATCCCGCGGCCCGGCCGGGTCAGCCCTCCAGGACCGGCAGCAGCCGCCCCACGGCCCCGGTGAGGCCCCACCGCTTCACCAGCGCGTCCAGGGCCGCCGGGTCGCGGGGCCCCGACGGCAGGGCCGGGTCGAACTCCGGCAGCGGCACGTCGGCGGCGACCCGCACCACCGTCGGCGCCACGTCCAGGTAGGCGGCCGCCTCCACGATCCCGCGCCGCTTGGCCGGGGTCAGCTTCGACGCCGGGTCCTCGGCCGCCGCCCGCACCCCCGCCAGGTCCCCGTACTCCGTGATCAGCTGCGCGGCCGTCTTCTCGCCGATGCCCTTCACGCCCGGCAGCCCGTCGCTGGCGTCCCCGCGCAGCGCGGCGAAGTCCGCGTACTGGTCGGGGCGCACCCCGTACTTCGTACGGATCAGCTCCCCGTCCACCAGGTCGCAGTCGCCGACGCCCTTGCGCGGGTACAGCACCCGCACCCGCCGCGCGTCGTCGACCAGCTGGAACAGGTCCCGGTCGCCCGTGACGATGTCCACCGGACCGGTGGCCCGGCCCGCCAGCGTCCCGATCACGTCGTCCGCCTCGTACCCCGTCGCCCCGATCCGCGCGACGCCGAGCGCGGCCAGGACCTCCTCGATCACCGGCACCTGCGGGGACAGGGTGTCCGGGACCTCCTCCTCGTCCGGGCCCGTCTCCGTCTCCACGGCCACCCGGTGCGCCTTGTAGGACGGGATCAGGTCCACCCGCCACTGCGGCCGCCAGTCCTCGTCCCAGCAGGCCACCAGCTCGTCCGGACGGTGGTCCTGGACGAGCCGGCCGATGAAGTCGAGCAGCCCGCGCACGGCGTTCACCGGGGTGCCGTCGGGGGCCCGGACGGAGTCCGGCACACCGAAGTACGCGCGGAAGTAGAGGCTGGCGGTGTCGAGGAGCATCAAACGTCGCGTCACCCGCCAGATCTTAGGACGCGGTTCGCCACCGGACCGCCGGAACCCGGCCCCCGGACTGCCGGAACCCGGACCGCCGGAACCCGGCCCCCCGAACCGCCGAACCGCCGAACCAGGCCCCCCGGACCGCCCTTCCGTGACCCGCGTCACCTTTGCGTTTGCGTACCCGGGCCCCGGGCATGCGCGAGCCCGGAGTGAACCCCGGTACGGAATTCAACGAAAGATCCCGTACGCGACGGGGCGCGGGCCGATCCCGCGGGCTCCACGGTCCGGCCTCGCGGGGGTGGCGGGGCCGTTCTTCGTTGCTACCCGTGAGGTGTATGTGTCCAGGCTCCAGGCCGACCACCTGTACAAGGTGTTCGGCAGACGACCCGACGAAGCCGTCCGCAGGCTCGTGGACGGCGCGGACCGCGAGGAGCTGCGCGCCGAGGGGACGACGGCGGCCGTCGTGGACGCCGGTTTCGTCGTCGAGCCCGGCCAGATCTTCGTGGTGATGGGCCTGTCCGGCTCCGGGAAGTCCACCCTCCTGCGCATGCTCAACGGTCTGCTCGAACCCACCGCGGGCCGGGTCCTCTTCGACGGCGACGACCTCACCGCGCTCTCCCCCCGCGACCTGCGCGCGGTCCGCTCCCGCCGGATCAGCATGGTCTTCCAGCACTTCGCGCTCTTCCCGCACCGGAACGTCCTGGAGAACGCCGCCTACGGCCTGGAGGTCCAGGGCGTGCCCCGCGCCGAGCGCGAGACCCGCGCCGCCGAGGCCCTCGGACTGTGCGGCCTCGCGGGCTGGGAGAAGTCCTGGCCGGACGAGCTCTCCGGCGGCATGCAGCAGCGCGTCGGCCTCGCCCGCGCGCTCGCCACCGACGCCGACCTGCTCCTCATGGACGAGTCGTTCAGCGCGCTCGACCCGCTGATCCGCCGTGACATGCAGGACCAGCTCCTCGTCCTCCAGAAGCAGTTGAAGAAGACCATCGTCTTCATCACCCACGACCTCAACGAGGCCATGCGCCTCGGCGACCGGATCGCCGTCATGCGCGACGGCCGGATCGTCCAGCTCGGCACCGCCGAGGACATCCTCGTCCGCCCCGCCGACGACTACGTGGCCTCCTTCATCCAGGACGTCGACCGCTCCCGGGTGCTCACCGCCTCCGCCGTCATGGCGGCGGGCGCCCCCGCGGCCGACTGCCCCGACGACTGCGCCTGCCGGCCCGTCGGGCCCGACACCCTCGTCGCGGACCTGTGCGCCGTCGCCGCCGGCGCCCCGCACCCCGTGACCGTGGAGGACACCGACGGCACCGTCCTCGGTGTCGTGTCCCCGGAGCGCCTCCTCGGCGTGATGGGCGGCCTCGGCACGAGCGACGCCACCGTGGACGACGTCACCACCAAGGGCGTCGAGGACAGGCGCGCGGCCACCAGGAGCCTCGGCGCGAAGAGCGCGGTCGCGAAGAACGCGGTCGCGAAGAACGAGGACGGGCGGAACGCCGACACGGAGAAATCCGGCACGGAGAAAACCGGCACGGAGAAATCCGGCACGGAGAAAACCGGCACGGGGAAGTCCGCCGCGAAGGGCGGCGGTGCCGAGGACGTCGCGGCGAAGAACGGACGGGAGGTGACCGCCGGTGCCTAGGCTCCCCCTCGGCCAGTGGGTCGACACCTCCGTCGACTGGCTCCAGGCCCGGTTCTCCTGGCTCTTCGACGCCGTCACCACCGGCGTCACCGGCCTCTACGACGGCATCGACGCCGTCCTGTCCGCGCCCCAGCCGCTGCTGTTCGCCGGCATCCTCGCCGTCGTCGCCTGGTGGCTGCGCGGCTTCGCCGCCGGCCTCCTCGCCTTCGCGGGCTTCGCGCTCGTCGACTCCGTCCAGCTGTGGGACGAGGCCATGGCGACGCTCTCCCTCGTCCTCGTCGCCACCCTGGTCACCCTGGTGATCGCCGTGCCGCTCGGCATCTGGGCGGCCCGCTCGAAGACCGTCAGCGCCGTCATGCGGCCGGTCCTCGACTTCATGCAGACCATGCCCGCCATGGTCTACCTGATCCCCGGCATCATCTTCTTCGGCGTCGGCGTGGTCCCCGGCATCATCGCCACCATCGTCTTCGCGCTGCCCCCGGGCGTCCGGATGACCGAGCTCGGCATCCGCCAGGTCGACGGCGAACTCGTCGAGGCCGCCGAGGCGTTCGGCACCACCCCGCGCAACACCCTGCTGCGCGTGCAGCTGCCGCTCGCCCTCCCGACGATCATGGCCGGCGTCAACCAGGTCATCATGCTCGGCCTGTCCATGGTCGTCATCGCCGGCATGGTCGGCGGCGGCGGGCTCGGCGGCGCCGTCTACCGCGCCATCGGCAACGTCGACATCGGCCTCGGCTTCGAGGCCGGCGTCTCCATCGTCGTCCTCGCCATGTACCTCGACCGGATGACCGGCGCCCTCGGCCGCCAGGTCTCCCCGCTGGGCCGCCGCGCCGCCGCCAAGGCGCGCGCCGCCACCGCCAAGCGCCCCGGCGCCAAGCTCTGGGGCCACCGGCCGCAGCCCGTCACCGCCCTCGTCGGCGTCGTCGTCCTCGCCCTCGTGGCGGGCGGCACCGGCTTCCTCGGCACCGGTTCCGGGGCCGCCGCCGGCAACGGCAAGAAGGTCAGCATCGGCTACATCCCCTGGGACGAGGGCATCGCCTCCACGTACCTGTGGAAGGAGCTCCTGGAGCGGCGCGGCTACGAGGTCGACACCAGGCAGCTGGAGGCCGGCGCGCTCTACACCGGTCTGGCCGGCGGACAGCTCGACTTCCAGACCGACGCCTGGCTGCCGGTCACCCACGCCCAGTACTGGGAGAAGTACGAGAACAAGCTGGAGGACCTCGGCTCCTGGTACGGCCCCACCTCCCTCGAACTCTCCGTCCCCTCGTACGTGAAGGACGTCGACTCCCTCGCCGACCTCAAGGGCAAGGCGGGGCGGTTCAAGGGCCGGATCGTCGGCATCGAGCCCAGCGCCGGAATGATGGGCATCCTCAAGGACAAGGTCCTCAAGGAGTACGGCCTGGAGGGCGAGTACGAGGTCGTCGACGGCTCCACCCCCGGCATGCTCGCCGAGCTGAAGCGCGCGTACGAGCGGAAGGAGCCCATCGCCGTGACCCTCTGGTCGCCGCACTGGGCCTACTCCGCCCACGACCTGAAGAAGCTGAAGGACCCCAAGGGGAGCTGGGGCAAGGGCGACGGCGTCCACACCCTCGCCCGCAAGGGCTTCACCGAGGAGAACCCCGAGGTCGGTGCCTGGCTGAAGGACTTCAAGCTGTCCGAGAAGCAGCTCACGGACCTCGAAGCCGTCATGCAGGAGACCGGCAAGGGCAAGGAGCAGCAGGCCGTCCGCACCTGGCTGGACCGGAACCCCGGTCTCGCGGAGAAGCTCACCCCGCAGTAGCCGCCCGACGGGACCGGAACGGTTCCTGTCCGAAAAGGGGTGGTCGCCGAACGTGCTCGGCGACCACCCCTTTTTCGGCACGACGCGAAACCCCGCCCCAAAGCTGCGTAAGGTTCAGGTAACCGACCGGTACGAGGATCGCGACGGGCACGAGGCACGAGGGAGGGAGCCGACATGGACGAGAAGGAATCACCCCGCGTGGGCGCGGCCGTCAAGAGGCGCCGCAGAGCGCTCCAGCTCACCCTGGCCGTCGTCGCCTCCCGCAGCGGCCTCTCCGTGCCCTTCCTCAGCCAGGTCGAGAACGACCGGGCCCGCCCCAGCCGCCGCTCCCTCGACCTCGTCGCCGGGGCCCTGGAGACCACGGCCGGCGAACTCCTCGCCGTCGCCGAGGCCTCCCGCACCGTCGACGTCGTACGGTCCGGGGAGACGTCCCCCGGCCTGCCCGAGGGCGTCCGGTCCCTGGTCCGGGGCCGCCATCAGCTGCACGCCCTGGAGTTCACCGGCGAGCAGGACGCCGGCCGCGAGTTCCAGCACCGCAACGACGAGCTGCTCTACGTGGCCGACGGCGCCGCCGAGGTCGAGGCCGAGGGCCGCGCCTACCGGCTCGACCGGGGCGACACCCTCTACCTCTCCGGCGGGGTGCGGCACCGCTGGCGCGCCACCGAGCCCGGCACCCGGCTCCTGGTCGTGGCCGTGGGCGAGCACGTGGAGGCGGAGGAGGAGTGAGCGGCCCGGAGGATTCCCGCAGGAGGACGGGGCCGAGGGTCGTCTCCCTCGTGCCCTCCCTCACCGAGGCCGTCGCCGTCACCCTGCCCGGCGCCCTCGTCGGCGCCACCGACTGGTGCGTCCGCCCCGCCGGGCTCGACGTCGTCCGGATCGGCGGCACCAAGAACCCCGACGTCCCCGCGATCACCGCCCTCCGCCCCGACCTCGTCCTCGCCAACGAGGAGGAGAACCGCGTCCCCGACCTCGACGCCCTGCGGGCCGCCGGGCTCGACGTCCTCGTCACCGAGGTCCGCACCCTCGACCAGGGGCTGCGGGAGCTGGAACGGGTCCTCGCCGCCTGCGGCGCGCCCCGCCGCCCCCGCTGGCTGGAGGAGGCGGGCGAGGCCTGGGCGGCGGTCACGCCCCTGCGCCCGGAGGCGCCGCTCACCGCCGTCGTACCGATCTGGCGCCGCCCCTGGATGGTGGTGGGCCGCGACACCTTCGCCGGCGACCTGCTCGCCCGCCTCGGCGTCCGCAACGCGTACGCGGACCATCCCGAGCGCTACCCCCGCCTCCCGCTCGACGAGCTGCGCGCCACCGCCCCCGACCTGGTCGTCCTGCCCGACGAGCCCTACCGCTTCACCCGCGACGACGGCCCCGAGGCCTTCCCCGGGACCGCCGCCGCCCTCGTCGACGGGCGGATGCTCACCTGGTACGGGCCGTCGCTGGCCGAGGCGCCGGAGGCGCTGTCCCGGGCCCTGCGAGCAGCGCACCGCTGACGAGCCCGCGCAGGGTGTGGGTCCCGGCCACCAGCCAGGCCGCCACGAGGAGCACGTACAGGCCGGTCGCGAGCCACCTGAAGGCGGCCAGGCCGGTGTGCTGCGCGAGCCCCTCGGCGCCGGTCACGCACGTCCCGACCGGGAAGGTGAACGCCCAGAAGGTCATCGCGAAGCCCATGCCCCGGCGCCGCGCCCGCAGCACCATCGCCCCGGCGAGCGCCAGCCACAGCAGCGCGAAGCCCATGACGGGCACCCCGTAGAGGACGGCGAAGGCGGCGAAGCCGTGCGCGTACGGCTCGGGCAGCACGCCCGGGGCCGCGTCGGCGAACTTGTTCGCGGCGGTCGTCGACTGGCCGAGGGGGCCGAGGACCAGGAAGAGGGCGGGCGTGAGCGCGAGCGGCGGCGGACCGCCGGTGACGAGCCGCCCGAAGACCAGGGGCAGGACGAGCAGGGTGGCGAGCAGGCTGACGCCGAACAGCGCGTGGCAGGCGATCAGGAGCGTCTGCCGGGCCTGCCCCGGGGGCAGGTGGGGGACGAGCAGCGGGCCGAGGGCGGCGGAGACCATGGGGGCGACGACCGGGAGCAGCCACACCGGGGACGCGCCCTCGATCCGGTGGTGCACCACCATGAGGTACGGGACGGCCACGGCCGCCGCCAGGCCGATCAGCGTGCCGGCGCCGAACAGGACGGCGTCGAGCGCGACGGCCGCCGGGAGCCCGATCCAGTCCCGGCCCACGACCAGGGCTCCGCCGCCGACCGCGAGCAGCGCCATCGAGAGGCAGCCGTAGAACGGGGCCACGGCCGGGTCCATGAGGTGGGCGCGCGCCTGGTCGCGGTGGTGGATCCAGTGCAGCGCGCGGGCCGGGAGCAGCACGAGCAGCATCACGAGCGACAGGGCCCAGACCGCCGCGCAGGCCGTGCGGAGACCGGGGACGTGCACCGGGAGGGCGGCGCCCGCGGTGGCGACGATCGCGGTGCCCATCACGGAGGCGTACCACTGGGGTCCGAGGTGACGGACGGGGCGGACCCGGAGGTCCGGCCGGGCGCCCGGGACGGTGGCGCGGGGGACCGGGAGGGGTGCCGGGCGGGGAGGTGCGACGCTTGCCATGGTTCCACCGTCGTCCCGTTCCCGGCCCCGGACCAGGGATCATGCGGCTATGACGTCATAAGCTGGGTTTATGACCAGGGGAACGCGGGGCGGTGCCGCCCACGAGGACGGGGCACGCAAGGCCGGGGGCGGGGCGGGTACGGCTCCGGGGGGGACGGCTTCGGGGGGGACCGCCCCCCGGGGGGGCCGCG
>NZ_LGEG01000041.1 GCF_001280125.1 Streptomyces sp. NRRL F-6492 | reverse complement strand
GCGTGCTGCGCCTGCGTCGCCCGCTCACTCGGACCCGCCAGCGCCCGCTCACGCAGGACGTGCAGCTCGGCCACACGGCCACGGGCATCGGCGGGCTCGGCTCGATCGGACTGCGACATCTCTCAACTGCTCCTCTTCGATGGGGATATGGCGGACGCGTCCGGAGGTGAGGAAACGGCCGGGAGGGCGATCGCGGTGAGCACGAGGCCCTGCCGGACCGCCCAGTTGCCGCTGAAGCCGGTGAGCCGCCGTCCGTCCGGGGTCACCGGGCCGGGGACCAGCAGCCGGGCGTGGAACGTGCGGGCCTCCGCGTCGACGGTGATCAGGGCGTCCTCGAACTCCAGCCAGCGCCCGGTGATCGGGAACCAGGCCTTGTAGACGCTCTCCTTGGCGCTGAAGACGAGCCGGTCCCAGTTCACCCCGGGGTGCCGGGCGGCCATGCGCGACAGCCAGTGCCGTTCCTCCGGGACGGTGACCAGTTCCAGCGTTCCGGTGCTGGGGAGCGGCCGGTTGGGCTCCGCGTCGATGCCGAGGGCCGTCACGTCCCCGGCGCGCGCGACCGCCGCCGCCCGGTAGCCCGCGCAGTGCGTCATGCTGCCCACGACTCCCCCGGGCCAGCCGGGCGCGCCGCGCGGGCCGGGCAGTATCGGGGCGGGCGGCACGCCGAGCCGGGCGAGCGCCTCGCGGGCGCAGCCCCGTACGGTCGTGAACTCCTTGCGGCGCTCGGCCGTGCTTCCGGCCACGAGCGCCTTCTCCTGCTCGTACAGGACCGACTCCGGCAGGTCGCCGAAGGCCTCTTCGACCGCGACGGACGCGGGCAGCAGTTCCTCGATCACGGGCCCTCCGTCCCCGTCGCGGTTCCCGCCGCCGGGAGGATGCGGACCGGGCGGCCCGGCGGGGTGGTGCGCCGGCGCCACTCCCGGGGATAGCCGAGCGACACCTCCTCGAACGGAACTCCGTCCAGCGTGAGGGTGCGGGGAATGTGCAGGTGTCCGTAGACGACCGCCGCCGCGTGGAACCTGCGGTGCCAGTCCGCGGTCGCCTCGGTGCCGCACCACAGCGCGAACTCGGGGTGCCACAGCACCTCGGTGGGCTTGCGGACCAGCGGGAAGTGGTTGACCAGCACCGTCCGGGTGCCGGGCGGCAGCGCGGCCAGCCGGGCCTCGGTGAGCGCGAGCCGGGCCCTGCACCAGTCCTCGCGGCTGGGGTACGGGTCGGGGTGGAGCAGGAACTCGTCGGTGCACACCACGCCGGCCTCCTCCGCGCGGGCGAGCGCGACCTCCTTGGAGGTCACCCCGGGCGGCCGGAAGGTGTAGTCGTACAGCAGGAACAGCGGGGCGATCGTGACCGGCCCGCCCTCGCCCTCCCAGACGGGGTACGGGTCCTCGGGGGTGACGACGCCGAGCGAGCGGCACAGCTCCACCAGGTGCCGGTAGCGCCGTTCGCCGCGCAGCTGCACGGGGTCCTCCCGGGGCGTCCACAGCTCGTGGTTCCCCGGCGCCCAGACGACTTTGGCGAACCGGTCGGCGAGCAGCGTCAGCGCCCACTCGATCTCTTCCACGATCTCGCCGACGTCGCCCGCGACGAGCAGCCAGTCCCGGTCCGACTCGGGCCTGAGCCCCTCCACGATCCGCCGGTTCTCGGCGTAGTGGATGTGGAGGTCGCTCAGGGCCACCAGGGAGCCGGACCGGGCCGGCCGCCCGGTGGGGGGTGGCGCGGCACCGCGCGTCTCGTATGCCATGGCGGGTCTTCGTCACCCCGCCACGGGGAGCGGGGAGGCGGGGAGTGCGGCGATCCGCTCCCGGAGGGCGGCGAGGACGGCGGCCTGCTCCTGCACGAGGTAGAAGTGGCCGCCGGGCAGGACCGCCAGGGCGAAGTCGGCGGTGGTGTGCCGTTCCCAGCCGCGGACCTCGTCGACGTCCACCCGGGGGTCGCTGTCGCCGACGAGGGCGAGGACGGGGCAGTCGAGCGGAGCGGTGCCGTCGGCGAGGCGGTAGGTCTCGACGGCACGGTAGTCGCCGCGGATCGCGGGCAGGATCATGCGCAGGATCTCGTCGTCGCCCAGGAGCCCGGCGTCGGTGCCGCTGAGGTCCTTGAGCTCCGCCACCAGACCGTCGTCGGACCGCCGGTGCACCGCGTCGTCGCGGTACAGGTGCGGGGCGCGGCGGCCGGAGACGACCAGGGAGGCCGGCCCGGCCCCGCGGGCCCGGAGGCGGTGGGCGACCTCGAAGGCCACCAACGCGCCCATGCTGTGCCCGAAGAGGACGATCGGGCGGTCGTCGGCGCGGGCCGCCAGGTCGTCCGCGATCCGGTCGGCCAGCTCGCCGATGTCCGTGACGACCGGTTCGGTCCGGCGGTCCTGGCGCCCGGGGTACTGGGCGACGAAGACGTCGGCGCCGGGCGCGAGGGCCCGGGAGACGGGGAAGTAGAAGCTGGCCGAGCCTCCGGCGTGCGGGAAGCACACGAGCCGGACGGCGGCGTCCGGTGCCGGATGGAAGTTCCGTATCCAGAGGTCTTCGGTCTGTGCGGTCATGGGTTCCTCAGGGCCTTTCACACGGTTCGGCGGACGCGCTCGCGCGGAGCGCCGCGGGCTTCACGCCTTGCGGAAGACGTCCTTCACGGCGATCTTTCCGTCGCGGATGGTGAAGATGTCGACGGCGCGGTCGAGTACCTTTCCCTCGGGGGAATTGACGGTGAATTCGAGGACGACCTTGTCGGCGACCTCGATCGGTTCACCGTATTCCAGCGTGATGCCCTTGGCCTCGTATTCCTTGCGGAGGCCGATGATCTTCCCGAGGAATCCGGGGATCTCGTCCCGGGAGTACGTCGTGCCCGGCTCCGGGCCCTCCGCCATGATCCAGCGGCCGTCGTCGGCGAAGCAGTCCGACGCGGCCTCGATGTCGTCCCGCAGACCGGCCTCGAAGAACCGGTTCACGACGTCCTTGCCAGCACCCATTCCGATACACCTCTCCTTGTTGTCGTACTCGTTGCTTTCGGTCGTCCGGTCAGCTCAGGCGGACCGGCAGTTTCTCCAGGCCGCGGAACTGGGCCGTGTAACGCCATTCCAGGGATTCCGGATCGACGGCCAGTTCCCACGTCGGAAAGCGTTCCAGCAGCTTCCGGAAGACGATCTCGCCCTCCAGGCGCGCGAGCGGCGCCCCGAGGCAGTGGTGGACGCCGTGCCCGAACGACAGATGGGCGTGGGCGCCGGACCGGGTCACGTCCAGCCGGTTCGGCTCGGCGAACCGGGCCGGGTCGCGGTTCGCCGACATCAGGGCGATGAAGACGATCTCGTTCTCCGGGATGGTGACCCCACCGACCTCCACCGGGCCGGTGGTGAAGCGGATCGTCGACACGTTGAGCGGGCTCTCGTACCGCAGGAACTCCTCGACCGCGCCCGGCACCAGCGTGGTGTCGGCGCGCAGCACGTCCCGCTGTCCGGGGTGGGTGAGCAGGGCGAGGACACCGCTGCTGATCATGTTCGCGGTCGTCTCGTACCCGGCGTTCATCACCAGGAAGACCGTCGACATCAGCTCCGTGTCGGTGAGGCGGACGCCGTCGTCGTCCGCCTCGATGAGCGCGGAGATCATGTCGTCGCCCGGGGCGGCGCGCTTCTCCTGGATGAGCTGCGCGAGGTACGCGAACGCCTGCCCGATCGCCTTCTGCTTCTCCTCGGCGGAGATGTCGACGCTCGCCAGCGCCCCGCTCCAGGTCTTGAAGTCGTCGAACCGCTCCTCGGGGACGCCGAGGAGGTTGCCGATCACGTAGATGGGCAGGGCGAGGGCGATGTCGTCGACGAGGTCGAACTCCCGGCCGGGGCGGACGCCGTCGAGGAGCGCGTCCGTCGTGCGCTCGATCCAGGGGCGCATCTTCTCCACGCGGCGCATGGTGAAGGCCCTGCCGATGAGCTTGCGCAGCCGGGTGTGCTCGGGCGGGTCGCTGAACAACATGCTGCGGGGGTGCTCCGGTGCGGAGTACTCCGGGTCGAGCGACCGGGCGTTCACGATCGCCGGCAGGTTCACCGCGTCCTTCGAGAGCCGCGGATCGGCGAGCAGGGCGCGGCCGTTGTCGTAGTCGGTGACCACCCACGCGTCGAGTTCGGTGGCGAGGGTCTTCACGACGTGCCGGCCCACGACGCCGGACTCCCGCAGCTTCTCGTACGTGGAGTAGGGGTCCTGGACGAAGCTCCAGCTCAGCAGGTCGGCGCCGGACGACGAGGTCGACAAGAGAGGGTCCTTTCGGTGGGGGCTCGTGTTCATGAGTGGTCGGCCAGCCAGTCGTCGAGGGCCTTGGCGGTCGTCGGGGCGCATTCCTCGACGACGGAGAGATGGCTGCCGGGCGTCACCACCTCGGTGTGCGGCAGCGGCCAGCCGGCCCGTGCGCTCGCGAGCGGCGTCGTGCCGGGATCCAGCAGGAAGTCCGCCGCCCGCACGACGAGGGTCGGCGTCGCCGTGCGGCCCGGGGTCCAGTCCTCGAACAGGGTCAGGTACCGGCCCATCGCCATCAGTTTCGCGTCGTCCACCGTCCCGACCACCTCCGGCCGGTCGGCCAGCTCGCGGAACAGCGTGCTCTGGAGTTCGGCGGTCTCCCGGTCCCCGGGCAGGTACGTGTCGAGCAGTACGAGCCCCGAGGGCGCCGGGCCGCCGTCCGCCTCCAGGGCCCGGGTCACGGCGTGCGCGAGCCAGCCGCCGGAGGAGTAGCCGACGAGCACGTACGGCCGTCCGCCGGTGGCGCGGCGCACCGCGTCGACCTGCGCGCGCACGGCGTCCGCCGGGGTGTCGGGCAGCCGCGCCGGGCCGTCCTCGTAACCGGGGAGCGTCAGGGCCCGTACGCCGCGCCGGCCCCGGAACTCGGCGCCGAGCCGCGCGTACTGCAACGGGCTGGCGGGAGCGACGAAGGACGGCAGGCACAGCAACTCCGGTACGGTCCGGTCTCCTTCGCCTTCGCCTTCGGAGAACCGGACGGGTTCGCGCGGGACGCCCGCGACGGAGCCGGGGGCGGCGCCGTCGTGCAGGCGCGACGCGGCGGCGAGGAACCGCAGCCCCTCGGCGGCCCGGCCCGCCAGGCAGGCCCGGCGGAACATCTCCACGAGCGGGGCGTCGACCGGTGCCGGAGCGGTGCCGGTACGGGCCTCCGGAGCCTTTACGGCTGTCCCGTCGGCCAGGTGGGCCGCCAGCGCCTCCACGCTCGGGTGGTCGAAGACGTCGGCGGCGCTCAGCCGCAGGCCGGACGCCGCACGGAGGCGGTCGCGCAGCTCGGCGGCCGTGATGGAGTTGAAGCCGAGCTCCGTGAACGTCTGCCGGTCGCCGAGCGTGTCCCGCTCGGTGTGCCCGAGCACGGCGGCCGCCTCCACGCGGACCAGCTCTTGGAGGGCGACGAGCCGCTCGGGACCGGGGAGTTCCCCGAACTCCGGCCGCGCCGCCTCTTCGACCGTGCTCTCCCTGTCCTTACGCCGCCCGTCCGACGTGACGTCGGGCCAGTAGCGCCGACGCTGGAAGGCGTAGGTGGGCAGGTCGACGGGGCGGGCGCCGGAGCCTTCGTAGTACGCCTTCCAGTCGACGGAGGCGCCGTTGACGAAGAGGCGGGCGAGGGCAGTGACGAGCTGCTGGGCTTCGGGACGGCCCTTGCGGAGGGCGGGGACGCCTCCGGCCAGGACGGACAGGACGGCGTCGGGGCCGAGTTCGAGGAGGTTTTCGACGCCCTGGGCCTCGACGGTGCGGACCGCGTCGGCGAAACGGACCGGGCGGCGGACGTGCTGCACCCAGTAGTCGACCGACTGGAGTTCCTCGGCCGTGGCCGCCTGGCCGGTGACGGTGGAGACGATCGGGATGCGAGGCGCGCTGAACGACAGCCCGGCCACCACGGCACGGAAGTCGTCCAGCATCGGCTCCATCAGCGGCGAGTGGAACGCGTGGCTCACCGTGAGTTGCTTGAACTTCACGCCCAAGGACTGCGCGATCTCCAGGACATCGGCCTCGGCGCCTGCGATGACGACGGATTCGGGGCCGTTGACGGCGGCGATACCGACGGTCGCTTCGCGGCCCGCCAGCAGCGGCAGAACCGTCTCCTCCGAAGCCTGCACGGCCACCATCGCGCCACCGGCGGGAAGCGCCTGCATCAGACGACCACGGGCCGACACCAGCGTGCAGGCGTCCTCCAGGGACAGCACCCCCGCCACGTGCGCGGCGGCGATCTCACCGATCGAGTGCCCGGTCAGCACCTCCGGCTTCACACCCCAGGACTCGATCAGACGGTAAAGGGCGACTTCCAGGGCGAAGAGGGCCGGCTGCGTGTTCCCAGTCTCGTCCAGACCCTCACCCGAGAAGATGATCTCGCGGAGGCCTTCGTCCAGGTGCGACAGGACCTCGTCGAAGGCCTTGGCGAAGGTGGGGAAGGACTCGTACAGCTCCTTGCCCATCCCGGCCCGCTGAGCCCCCTGACCCGTGAACATCACACCGACACGACCGGCCCCGGCCACACCCTCGACCGTCTCGTCCCCGACGATCACCGCCCGGTGCTCGAACACCGACCGGGACGACACCAGCGACGCACCCACATCCACCGGACGGGCATCCGCCCCGGCAACGCACGCACGGACCCGCTCGATCTGGTCCCGCAGCGCCCCAGCCGTACGACCGGAGATCACCCACGGCACCACCACCGGAGCCGTACCCTCCTCCAGTACCGCCTCGGGCTCCGGCGCCTGCTCCAGTACGACGTGCGCGTTCGTCCCGCTGATGCCGAAGGCGGAGATGCCCGCCCGGCGCGGGTGGTCCGTCTCCGGCCACGCGCGCGCCTCCGTGAGCAGTTCGACGCCGCCCCTCGACCAGTCGACCTCGGGGGAGCGCTCCTCGGCGTGGAGGGTCTTCGGCAGGACGCCGTGGCGCATGGCCTCGACCATCTTGATGACGCCCGCGACGCCGGCCGCCGCTTGGGTGTGGCCCAGGTTGGACTTCACCGAGCCGAGCCAGAGGGGCCGTCCGTCGGGGCGTTCCTTGCCGTAGGTGGCGAGCAGGGCGTCCGCCTCGATCGGGTCGCCCAGGGGGGTGCCGGTGCCGTGGGCCTCGACGGCGTCGACGTCGGCCGGGGTGAGGCGGGCGTTCTCCAACGCCTGGCGGATGACCCGGCGCTGGGAGGGGCCGTTGGGGGCGGTGAGGCCGTTGGAGGCGCCGTCCTGGTTGACCGCCGAGCCCCGAACGACCGCGAGGACCTGGTGGCCGTTGCGGCGCGCATCGGACAGGCGCTCCACGAGCACCATGCCGACGCCCTCGCCCCAGCCCACCCCGTCCGCGTCGGCGGAGAACGCCTTGCAGCGGCCGTCCGGGGCGAGTCCGCGCTGCCGGCTGAACTCGATGTAGCCGGACGGCGTCGACATGACGGTCACACCGGCCGCGAGCGCCATCGAGCACTCCCCCGCCCGCAGCGCCTGCACGGCCAGGTGCAGGGCGACGAGGGACGACGAGCAGGCCGTGTCGAGGGTGACGGCGGGGCCGGTCAGGCCCAGGGTGTAGGAGATCCGGCCGGAGGCGACGCTGGCCGCGTTGCCGGTGATCAGGAGCCCTTCGACCTCCTTGGGCGGATCGGTGAGCAGCAGCGGGTAGTCCTGCCCGTTGCCGCCGACGAACACGCCGGTCCTGCTCCCGTGCAGCGACACCGGGTCGATGCCGGCCCGTTCGACGGTCTCCCAGGCGACTTCGAGGAGCAGCCGCTGCTGGGGGTCCATCGCCAGGGCCTCGCGCGGCGAGACGCGGAAGAAGGGGGCGTCGAACTCGTCCCCGTCGTACAGGAACCCGCCTTCGCGGGCGTACGCGGTGCCGGAGGCGGCCGGGTCCGGGTCGTACAGGTCCTCGGGCCAGCCGCGGTCTTCGGGAAGGGGGCCGATCGCGTCCGTGCCGTCGGCGACGAGCCGCCACAGGTCCTCGGGCGAGGCCACGCCGCCGGGGAAGCGGCAGGCCATGCCGACGATGGCGACCGGTTCGAGGGAGGCGGCGATCAGCTGCTGGTTCTGCTGCCGCAGCCGCTCCACCTCCTTCAGGGAGGAGCGGAGCGCGGCGACGAACTGTTCGTTGGAAGACGTGCTCATCATGACCTCTCCGTGCCGGTCGCCAGCAGCAGCAGGCTCTCGGCGTCCATGTCGTCGATCGCTCCGATCGCGTCGACCGCTCCGGTCCCGTCGCCCGCGTCGCCCGGTCCGGCGGCACCGGCGCCGCCCGTGGCGCCGGCCGGTGTCGCGGCGGGGTCGGAGGCGGGGGCGGCCAGGCCGAGCAGGGCGTCGAGCAGGCCGGCCCGGCGGATCCGGTCGAGCGGGATGGACGTCAGCACCTCGCGCAGTCGCCTGTCCTGCGGGTCGTCGGTGTCGTCGCCCGCCGCCCTGCCGCCACCGCCGCCGAGCTGAGGCAGGAGCTCCGTCCGCAGGTGCGCGGCGACCGCGGCCGGGGTGGGGTGGTCGAAGACCAGGGCGGCGGGGAGCCGCAGTCCGGTGGCGGCGTTGAGGCGGTTGCGCAGTTCGATGGAGGTCAGGGAGTCGAAGCCGAGGTCCTTGAACGCGCGGTCCGCGGCGACGCCGTCCGTGCTCGCGTGGCCGAGGACGCGGGCCACCTGGGCGCGTACGAGCGCGGTCAGTTCGCGTTCCTGGTCCCCGGCGGGCAGTCCGGCGAGCCGTCGGGTCAGCGAATCCGCGCCTTCCCGGTCGGTGCCGTCCGCCGCGCTGCGCCGGCCGGTCGCCGGTACGAGGGCGCGCAGGACGGCGGGCAGTTCGTCGGTACGGCGCCGGGAGAGCACCGCCGTGTCGAACGGCGCCGGTACGAGCAGCGGGCGCCCCTCGTGGCCGGTGACGGCGGCGTCGAACAGCGCGAGGCCCTGCTCCGGCGCGAGCGGCACGACGCCGCTGCGGCGCAGGCGGGTGAGGTCGGCCTCGTCCAGCTCGCCCGCCAGTCCCGCGGCGGCTCCGCCCCAGGCTCCCCACGCGAGGGACAGGGCGGGCAGGCCCCGGGCGGTGCGGTGCTCGGCGAGCGCGTCCAGGAAGGCGTTGGCCGCCGCGTAGTTGCCCTGGCCCGCGCCGCCGAGGAGCCCGGACACCGAGGAGTAGAGCACGAAGGCGCGCAGGTCCGGGGCGAGTTCGCGCGTCAGCTCGTGGAGGTTCCAGGCCGCGTCGACCTTGGGGCGCAGGACGGCGTCCAGCCGGTCCGGGGTGAGCGAGGCCAGAACGCCGTCGTCGGTCACGCCGGCGGTGTGCACGACGGCGGTGACCGGGTGTCCGGCCGGAACGCCGGTGAGCAGCGCGGCCAGCGCGTCGCGGTCGGCCGCGTCGCAGGCCGCCACCGTGACGGCGGCGCCCAGGCCGGTCAGCTCGGTCGCGAGCTCTTCGGCGCCGGGGGCGGCGGGGCCGCGCCGGCTGGTCAGGAGCAGGTGGCGCACGCCGTGCTCGGTGACCAGGTGGCGGGCGAGCAGACCGCCCAGGGCGCCGGTCGCGCCGGTGATCAGGACCGTGCCGTCGGGGTCGAAGGGGGACGGCTGGTCGGGTACGGGTGCGGTCGCGGCGCTTCCGGAGGTCGTGCGCACGAGGCGCGGGACGAGTATTTCGCCTCCGCTCACGGCGAGTTGGGGCTCGCCGGTGGCGACGGCCGCCGCCAGGACGTCGTGCGGCTGCTCCGCGTCGGTGTCGATCAGGACGAAGCGGCCGGGGTTCTCCGTCTGGGCGGTCCGCAGCAGGCCCCGTGTGGCAGCTGCCGCGGGGCCGCCCCGTACGACGGCGACGAGCTTCGACTCGGCGAACCGGTCGCCGGCCAGCCAGCCCTGGACCAGCCGCAACGCCTGGTGCGCCGCGTGCCGGACGGCATCGGGCGTGCCGGGCGTGTCGGACGGCTCGGATGCCGGGGGGTACGTGAGGGGGGCGAGGACGACCGGCGGCGGGGTCGCGACGGTGCCGTCCTCCAGGGCCCGGGCCAGCGCGGCCAGGCCCTCGGCGGGCTCGGCGTCCGTCTCCAGCGTGAACCAGCCGGAAGGTACGGCCGGAGCGGAAGGTGTTGCCTGTGTGGTCGGTGTGGTCGGGGCGGGCAGCCAGTCCAGCCGGAAGAGCCCCCGGCCGGACCGGAGCCGCGTGTCGGCCACGTCCTCGGCACGTACGGTCTGCCAGGTCAGGCGGTCGACGGAGGCGACGGGCGCGCCCGTGCCGTCGGCGACGCAGACGGCCGGGGTGCCGCTGTCGGCGGCCCCCGCCAGCCGCACCCGCAGGACGGACGCGCCCGTCGCGTACAGGCTCAGACCGGACCAGGTGTGCGGGACCGTCACGTCGCCCTCGGCGCTCGCGCCGGCCGCCCCCGTGAGGAGGGCGGCCTGCACGACGGCGTCGAGGAGCGCGGGGTGGAGGGCGAACCGGTCGGCCTCGGTGCGCCGTTCGTCGTCCAGAGCGACTTCGGCGTACACCTCGCCGTCGCGCCGCCACACCTTGCGCAGGCCCTGGAAGGCGGGGCCGTAGCCGTGCCCCTGCTCCTGGAGCCGCGCATACGCGTCCTCGACGTCGACCTCGGTCGCCCCCGCCGGGGGCCACGCGGACAGGTCTTCGGCGGTGGGGACGGAGCCGGTGCCGAGGGTGCCGGTGGCGTGCCGGGTCCAGGCCCGGTCCTCGCCGTCGGGGCGCGCGTAGACGGCGAAGTCGCTTCCTGTGACAGTGACTTGGAGCTGCACGGCCCCGTCTTCGGGGAGGACCAGCGGCGCGTCGAGCGTCAGCTCCTCGACCGTGTCGCGGCCGACGTGGTCACCGGCCCGGACGGCCAGCTCGACCAGGGCGGAGGCGGGCAGGACCGCCGAGCCCAGGACGGTGTGGTCCGCGAGCCACGGGTGCGTACGGAGCGACAACCGGCCCGTGAGGACCACCCCGTCTCCCCCGGCCAGCTCGACGGCCGCCCCCAGGAGCGGGTGGCCGGCCGGGGCCAGCCCGGCGGCCGCGACGTCACCGGCGTCGGGGGCGGTGACCAGCCAGTAGTGCTCGTGCTGGAAGGCGTAGGTGGGGAGGTCGACGGGGCGGGCGCCGGAGCCCTCGTAGTACGCCTTCCAGTCGACGGACGCGCCGTTGACGAAGAGGTGGGCCAAGGCGGTGACGAGCTGCTGGGGCTCGGGGCGGCCCTTGCGGAGAGCCGGAATGCCGTTGGCCAGGGCCGACAGGACGCCGTCCGGGCCGAGTTCGAGCAGAAGCTCGACACCCCGTTGCTCCACGGTGTTGACGGCGTCGGCGAAGCGGACCGGGCGGCGAACGTGCTCCACCCAGTACTCGACCGACTGGAGTTCCTCGGCCGTGGCCGCCTGGCCGGTGACGGTGGAGACGATCGGGATACGGGGCTTGCTGAACGAGAGCCCGGCCACGACCTTGCGGAAGTCTTCCAGCATCGGGTCCATCAGCGGCGAGTGGAAGGCGTGGCTAACGGTGAGCTGCTTGAACTTCACGCCCAACGCCTGGGCGATCTCCAGCACGACCGCCTCGACACCCGCGATGACGACGGACTCGGGCCCGTTGACGGCAGCGATACCGGCTTCGGACTCACGCCCGGCCAGCAGCGGCAGGACCGTCTCCTCCGAAGCCTGGACGGCGATCATCGCGCCACCGGCGGGGAGCGCCTGCATCAGACGACCACGAGCCGACACCAGCGTGCAGGCGTCCTCCAGGGACAACACCCCCGCCACATGCGCGGCGGCAATCTCACCGATCGAGTGCCCGGTCAGGATCTCGGGCTTCACGCCCCAGGACTCGATCAGGCGGTAGAGAGCGACTT
>NZ_LGEG01000040.1 GCF_001280125.1 Streptomyces sp. NRRL F-6492 | reverse complement strand
CGGCGGGAGCGGCGGGGGCCGGGGAGGTGCGGGGGCGGGTCTTGCGTCGGGACATGGGGCCATTGTCCCCCGGTCGCCGCCCCCGTCCGGCCCCGGCCCGTGTGCGGGGCCTTCCGGCGGGGGCGCCCGAGTAGCGTACGGGCATGAAACTGACGATTCTCGGAGGCGGCGGATTCCGGGTGCCGCTGGTGTACGGCGCGCTGCTCGGCGACCACGCCGAGGGGCGGGTCACCCGGGTCACCCTGCACGACCTCGACGAGGGGCGGCTCTCCGCCGTCGCCCGGGTCCTCGCGGACCAGGCCGAGGGGGTGCCGGACGCGCCGGAGGTGACGGCGACGACGGATCTGGACGAGGCGCTGCGCGGGGCGGACTTCGTGTTCTCGGCGATCCGGGTCGGCGGTCTGGAGGGCAGGGCGGCGGACGAGCGGATCGCGCTCGCCGAAGGGGTGCTCGGGCAGGAGACGGTGGGGGCGGGCGGGATCGCGTACGGCCTACGGACCGTGCCCGTCGCGACGCACATCGCCCGGCGGGTCGCGGAGCTCGCCCCGGACGCCTGGGTCATCAACTTCACCAACCCGGCGGGCCTGGTCACGGAGGCGATGTCCCGGGTCCTCGGCGACCGGGTCGTCGGCATCTGCGACTCCCCCGTGGGCCTGGGCCGCCGGGTCGCCCGGATCCTGGGCGCGGACCCGGACGAGGCCTGGATCGACTACGTGGGCCTCAACCACCTGGGCTGGCTGCGGGGACTGCGGATCGGCGGCCGGGACGAGCTGCCCCGGCTGCTCGCCGACGAGGAGGCGCTCGGCTCCTTCGAGGAGGGCCGGCTCTTCGGCCCGGAGTGGCTGCGCTCGCTCGGCGCGGTCCCCAACGAGTACCTGCACTACTACTACTTCAACCGGGAGGCCGTGCACGCCTACCGGACCGCCGAGCGGACCCGCGGCGCGTACCTGCGCGACCAGCAGGGCGCCTTCTACGAGGAGATGGGAAAGCCCGACACCCCCGCCCTGGCCGCCTGGCACCGCACGCTCGCGGACCGGGAGGCCACCTACATGGCCGCCAACCGGGAGGCCGCCGGGGTCGGGGAGCGCGACGAGGAGGACCTGGAGTCGGGCGGCTACGAGAAGGTGGCGCTCGCCCTCATGCGGGCGGTCGCGCGCGACGAGCGGACCACGCTGATCCTGAACGTGCGCAACGGCACGACGCTGTCCGTGCTCGACGCGGACGCGGTGATCGAGGTGCCCTGCCTGGTCGACGCGAACGGCGCCCGGCCGGTGGCGGTGGCCCCGCTGCCGTACCACGCCGTCGGTCTGGTGACGGCCGTGAAGGCGGTGGAGCGGGAGGTGCTCGCGGCGGCGGAGAGCGGGTCGCGGGAGACGGCGGTCAAGGCCTTCGCGCTGCACCCGCTGGTGGACTCGGTCGCGGTGGCCCGCCGGCTCGTGGAGGGGTACGCGGCGGAGCACCCGGGGCTCGCGCACCTGCGGTACTGAGCCGACCGCGCCGGGTCGTCGGTACCGAGCCACCGATGTCCCCCTACGGCCGGCCGATACGGCCGACGGACGTCTTCCACCGGCGCGGGGGCGCGGCCTAGGCTCGCGCCCCATGACCTTACGCAGCAAGGGAGTCCGGCGGGTCGCGGCCCGGCTCGTCGCGGCCTGTCTGCTGGCCGCCGGCCTGACGGGAACGGCGCCGGCCGCGGCGGGCACGGGGACCTCCGGCGGGGAGCCGCTCGTCGTCCCCGTGCAGACCACCGGGCCCGCGGACCGGCGGTTCAACCTGGTGTTCCTGGGCGACGGCTACACCGCGCAGGAGATGCCGGAGTTCCGGGCGGACCTCGAACGGCACCTGAACACCCTGTGGAGCATCGAGCCCTTCGCCTCCTACCGCTCGTACGTCAACGTGTGGGCGGTGGAGGCCCCTTCGGCGCAGTCGGGGGTGGACTGCGACCCGGGGCTCGACGCGCCCGCCCGGGACACCGTGCTCGACATGGGCTTCTGGGGCGGCTGCGATCCGGGCGGCGTGCAGCGGCTGCTGACCGTCGACGGCCGGAAGGCCGCCGCGCTCGCGGACCTCGTCCCCGGCACGAACGGCGCCAACCGGCAGGTCGTCGCCCTCGCCCACAGCTCCACCTACGGCGGCGCGGGCGGCGGTTACGCGACCGCGTCCGGCGGCAACGCGCTCTCCGCCCTCATCACCCCGCACGAGATCGGGCACTCCCTCGGCGGCCTCCAGGACGAGTACGACTACTACGCGCGCGGGGTGCCGGGCGGCGCGTACTCCGGCCCCGAGCCCGCCTCCGCCCACCACACGCTCCTGACGACACGTCAGATGCGGGAGCAGCGGGCCAAGTGGTGGCGCTGGCTGGGCGAGGAGAGCGAGGCGGGCGGGGTCGTCGGCCGGTACGAGGGCGGCCTGTACGGCACGGCGGGGGTCTGGCGGCCGAGCCGGCACTCCCTGATGAAGACCCTCGGCTACGCCTTCGACCAGGTGGAGCGCGAGGTGATGGTCCGGGCGATCTCGGCGAAGGTGAACCTGCTCCAGGACCACACGCCGAACGCGGAGCCGATCGGGGCGGACCGGTCGGTGCGGGTGGACGTCCTGCACCCGGTGGGCGGCGAACTCGCCGTGACCTGGCGGCTCGACGGGCGGGTCCTGGACACGCGCGGCGCCCGCGCCGTCGACCTGCGGAAACTCCGTCTCTCCTCCGGCCCGCACGCGCTGACGGCGACGGTCACCGATCCGACGCCGTTCGTCCGCGACCCGGCGGTCCGCGCCTCCGAGGCGCTCACCCGGACCGTCCGCTGGACGGTGGACCCCTCGCTCGTCACCGCGCGGGCGCCGTTCCGGGCCGCGTTCACCGGGCACACCCCGACCGGCTCCCCCGTCGGCGCCCGGAGCGTCGTGCACGCGGACACCACCCACTCGGTGGACGGCTCCCCGGCCGTGCGCTGGCGGCTCGACGGGCGTCCCGTCGCGACGGGCGACCGCAACGACCGCGACCTGGACCTGGGGGCGATGCGGCTCTCCCCCGGCACCCACACGCTCACGGCCAGGATCGCGGGCACGGGCGAGGAGTTGCGCTGGACGGTCGACGCCCGCCCGGCCACGGCCGCGTACGGGCTGTCGGAACCGCTGCGGACGGTGCGGCGGCCGGGACGGCCTGTGGAGTACGTCTACGACGGCGCGTTCACGATGCGGCTGACCGCGCGGGACGACCGGGAGGGCGCGGTGGTGAGCCGGTTCCGGGTCGACGGCGACGGCTGGTACACGTACTACGGCTGGCCGACGGACGCGGACGCGCCGTTCCGCTTCTCGCCGGGCGGCACGGTGATCGACGGTCTCGTGTACGGGAAGCTGGGCCGGAGCCGGGCGGTGCCGTGGGACGACGCCACTCCCGACTACGGCACCCACACCGTCGAGTACCGCACGGTCGACGCGGCCGGGAACGTGGGCCCGGCGCGGAGCTTCCTGGTCACGCTGGTGCCGCCGGGGAGCTGACGCGGGTCGGCCCCGTGGGCCGGGAGGTCCACGGGGCCGGTCGCGCCGTTCGAGAAGGGCCGGGTCAGGGCTTGCGGGCCACGGCGGCCCAGCCCGGGATGGGCTCGTCGCCCGGGACCGGGACGGGCTCGCCCAGCTCCGGGTGCCATTCGGCGGTGAGCGAGACGCCCGGCTCGACGAACTCCAGGCCGTCGAAGAACGCGGCCAGCTCGTCGCGCGAGCGGGGCCGCAGGGTCAGCCCGCGCGCCTTGTACAGGGCGGCCGCCTGCGCCGCTCCCTCGGGGTTGAAGTCCCCGGTGACGTGGGAGAGGACGAGGTAGCTGCCCGGCGCGAGCTTGTCGACGAGCTTGGAGACCAGGTCGTACGCGCCGTCCTCGTCCCCGACGAAGTGCAGCAGGGCGAGCATCGAGAGCGCGATGGGCCGGTCGAAATCAAGGACCTTTCCGGCCCTTTCGAGGATGGCCTCGGGCTCGCGGGCGTCCGCCTGGATGTACTCGGTGGCCCCCTCGGGGGTCGAGCGCAGCAGGGCGGCCGCGTGCGCGAGCACGATCGGGTCGTTGTCGCAGTAGACGATGCGGGCCTCCGGCGCGGCCTCCTGCGCGATCTGGTGCAGGTTGGGCTCGGTCGGGATGCCGGTGCCGATGTCCAGGTACTGGCGGACGCCGTGGGCGCTGAGCCAGCGGATGGCGCGGTGCATGAAGGCCCGGTTGACGCGGGCCATGTCCCGGCCCCGGGCGTCGACGGTGAGCAGCTGACGGGCCATCGCCTCGTCGACCGGGTAGTTGTCCTTGCCGCCCAGGAACCAGTCGTACATGCGTGCCGGATGCGGCTTGCTGGTGTCGATGCGTATCTCGGTCCGCGGGGCTGCGGGGTCCTGGGTCATCGGCTCTCCTGGTCGGGACGAACGGGTGGCGCTACAGCAAGAGTTACGCGACGGCGGGGGCGGGACGGAAGGGCTAGGTGAGCAGAAAGTCGGCCTGACCGGATTTAGCCCCCCGGATGAAGGCCTCCATCTCCCCGTGGGTGTAGATGAGCGCGGGTCCTTCAGGGTCTGCGGACTGTCGCACGGCGACTCTGCCGTCGGCCAGTTTCATGGCCTCCACGCAGTTGCCCCCGTTCCCGCCGCTCCAGGGCTTGTGCCAACCCTCGGCACCGAGCTCCGCGGCGGGCATGCCGTTGTATATGCGATCCATTCACAGCTCCTTGCGGAGATTCCGGAGAATCTCCTTCGTGCGTTGTGCAGTCGCGGCCTGAGCCGCCATGCGGTCCATGACCTCCAGGTGGGATGCCACCTCGGGACGCGCGTCGAGATAGACGGCGCCGGTCAGGTACTCGCTGTAGACCATGTCCGGGAGTTCGGGCATGGCGAAGCGGAAGAGGACGAACGGTCCGTAGGTGCCGGGGTGGTGGCCGGACGCGAACTCCGCGATCTGCAGGGTGACGTTCGGCAGCTCGGACGCTTCGAGCAGCCGGTCGAGCTGGTCGCGCATCACTTCGGGCCCGTCACCGACCGGTCGGCGGAACACCGTCTCGTCCATGATCACCCAGAACTTGGGGGCGTCGTCCCTGAGCAGCAGGGACTGGCGCTCCATCCGCAGGGCTACATGCCGCTCGGTGTCCTCGTCCCTGGCGGCGTCGCTGCCGCCTCCGACCGCCCCGCTGCGCAGAATGGCACGGGCGTACTCGGCGGTCTGGAGCAGACCGGGTACGAACTGGGGTTCATAGGCCCGGATGAGGCTCGCGGCCCCCTCCAGGCTGACGTACATGGAGAACCAGCCGGGCAGCACGTCGTGGAACCGCTGCCACCAGCCGGGGAGGTTGGCCTCCTCCGCGAGGGCGACGAAGCCCTCGGCCTCGGAGTCCGTGATCCCGTACTCCTTGAGCAGGAGCTGGACGTACGGGATCTTCAGCGCGACCTCGGCGGTCTCCATCCGCCGGACGGTGGCCGGGGCCACCCGGAGGATCTTCGCGGCCTCTTCCCGCTTCATGCCGGCCCGCTCGCGCAGGTCCTGCAACCGCTTTCCGAGGACGACCTGTCCCACCGTGGGGGCGGACCGCGGCTCGCTCACTCCCAGACCTCCCCGACGCGCTGTTTTGGACGAGTGTGCCACGAAGCCGGGCCAGAGAGAACACGGCACTCTGCAATTTTCAGAGTGCCACTTGCCAAGTGTCCGACTCAGGAGGACAGTGTTCCGGTGAACCAGTACACGCTGCCGTCGTGCGTCTCCGCGCCCCGGCGCCGGCGCCGTACGGCAAGTCCTGCCCACTGTTGTGAGGAACCGGTCGTGGCTTCTGGTAACGCGCAGCCTTCAGGTCTCATGAGTCCCCGCGTCATGGCCCAGCGCCCACAGCCCCAGACCGATACCGGCGCCGTGCGGCGCTTCGCCTTCGAACTCCCGGCCCTCACCGCGTCGGTCTCGCGGGCCCGTCGTCTCGCGGAGGAACGGCTCATCCTCTGGGGCTGCGGCCCCGAGATACGCGACACCGTCTCCCTGATCGTCTCGGAGCTGGTCACCAACGCCGTCGTGCACACCGCCAGCGGCCGCTTCGTCTGCGAGCTGCGCGAGGGCGAGGAGAAGCTGCGGATAGCCGTGCGGGACGAGGGCGGCCCGGCGGGGCCGCGGATCCGCGACTGCGGCGAGGACGAGCGCGGCCGTGGGCTGATCATCGTCGACGCGCTGTGCAGCGCGTGGGGCGCCGAGCGCACCGGGCACGGCACGTCGCAGACCGTCTGGGCCGAGCTGGCCCACGGCACGGGGGAACCGTGCTGAGGTCGATGGCGACCCGCATGCTGCCGCGGGCCCGCCGCCACTCCGGGCTCGGCCTGGTCCCGGCCGCCGGCCGCCCCCTGGAACTC
Source organism: Streptomyces sp. NRRL F-6492 (assembly GCF_001280125.1). Lineage (GTDB taxonomy): Bacteria > Actinomycetota > Actinomycetes > Streptomycetales > Streptomycetaceae > Streptomyces. The sequence goes on along the minus strand of NZ_LGEG01000040.1, from coordinate 5,443 downwards.
CGCCTCGAACGGGACGGCCACCGCTCCGTCGACGCCCCCGGCGGCCCCTTCCCCGCCGCGCGCGTCCGGCAGCCGGACGCCACCACCCGCCTCGCCGTCCCCGCCGGACTGCACACCGGCCTCGGCCGCGACGCCGTCGGCGTCCCCGCCCGCTTCGGCTTCAAGATCCTCTCCCGGCTCCCCGCCAACGGCTGCGTCTACGCCGACTCCGACTGGTGGTGGTGGCTCGTCCCGGCCGGCTCCGACCTGGACCTGACCTGGCCGCTGCCCGCCTGCTACGCGCCCGGCGCGAAGATCCCGGACCGCCGGCCCCGGCTGATCCACCACCCCGACGGCGCCTCGCCCTACACGCCGCCGATCCCCCTCTACCTGCTGACCTGCCAGCTGACGGGCATCGCCCCGGCCTGGTCGGCGCCCTCGGTGCGCAGCGCGCTCTGACGCGCACGGGCCGTCACGGCATAGGGTCGGGCCCATGTTCACACCGCAGGGCCCCGGCCTCCGCGAACTGACCGCCCAGGCACTCTCCTCGGTCGAGCACGGCTACGACCTGCTCGCGGAGAAGTTCGACGCGACCCCCTTCCGCACCTCCGACCGCCTCCTGGGGGCGGTGACCCGCACCCTGGAGGACCTCGGCCCGTTCGGCCCGGGCCTCGACGTCTGCTGCGGCACCGGCGCCGGACTCGGCGTCCTGCGCGCGGTCTGCGCGGGCCGGGTCACGGGGGTCGACTTCAGTGCGGGGATGCTGGCCGAGGCCCGCCGCGCCCACCCCGACGCCGACCTGGTCCGCGCCGACGCCCTGGCCCTGCCCTTCGGCCCCGTCTTCGACCTGGCGGTCAGCTTCGGCGCCTTCGGCCACTTCCTGCCGGACGGACAGCGCACCCTCTTCACACAGGTCCACGCCTCCCTGCGCCCCGGCGGCACGTTCGCCTTCCCGCTCCCGGCCCCGCCCCGCGTCGGCTCGCGCGCCTACTGGACCCTGTGGGGCTTCGACGCGGTGATGCGGGTCAGGAACGCGCTCCGGCGCCCGCCCTTCGTCATGTACTACCGCACCTTCCGGCTCGCGGACGTCCGCACCCGCCTGGAGGCGGCCGGCTTCGACGTCTCCCTCGTCCCGGTCGAGTCCCTGGGCCGCCGCGAGGACGGCGGCCCGGTGTGCAGGCTGGTGGTGGCGCGAAAGGCCTGACCGCATACGAGAAGTGCCGGTCGATGCGAGATCGACCGGCACTTCTTCCGTGTGTCCGAGGGGGGACTTGAACCCCCACGCCCGATAAAGGGCACTAGCACCTCAAGCTAGCGCGTCTGCCATTCCGCCACCCGGACCAGGTGTTTTCGTCGTTTCGGGGTTTCCCCCGCGGCGACAGAGATAACTCTACCAGGGGTTCGAGGCGCCTTTCACCAGCGTTTTCCGTGGTCAGTGGGGTGCGGCGGCCCCGCCGGGACCGGTCAGGACCGAATCGCCCGGACGTGCGCACGACGGGTGGTTACTCCCGTACGGAGAGTGGTGCGGGCCCCGGGCGGCCCGGTGGGAGCTCGACGCCCCCCGACGCCGGCTCCGTGGGAGCCACCTTGGCGACCGTCGTGCGGTCCGGGCCAATGCTTCGGGGGGAGTCCGTCAGGTCGGTCCGGGCGCCGCTCGCGGAGGGTCAGCGCACCGCGGTCAGACGGGCCGAGACCACCACGTTGCCCTGGTAGCCGCTCTCCTGCGTGAACGCGCCGCCGCAGGTGATCAGACGCAGCTCGGGCCGGCCGGAGTCGGCGTAGACCCGCTCGGCGGGGAAGCCCTCCTTGGGGACGAGTTCGACCCCGTACACGGTGAAGACGGCGGTCCTGCCGTCGCGGCGGAGGACCTCGACGCGGCTGCCCCTGCCGACGGCGCCGAGGTCGTAGAAGACGGCCGGGCCGTCCGGGGTGTCGACGTGGCCGACGACGACGGCGGTGCCCCGCTCGCCGGGGGTGACCGCGCCGGTGAACCAACCCGCGAGCCGGTCGGCCTCCGGCGGCGGGGCCTCGATCCAGCCGTCGGCGTCGAGCCCGACCCCCGTGACCGGCGCGTCGACCCGGACGGCCGGGACGCGGACGCGGGACGGGGGCGAGGCGGGCAGCGGGCCGGGGGCGGACGCGGGGGCGAGGACGGCGGCGCCGGCGCGGGCCCCGCCGGGGGCGGCCGCGGCGAGGGGCCGCGGCGGTCCCGCCGCCCGCAGCTCCTCCGCACCGCCGCGCACGAGGTGCACTCCCACGAGGAGGACGACGGCGACGGCGCCCCAGGCGCCGTGCCGTCCCGTGCCGTCCGTTCGTCCCACGTCCGCCCTCCTCCGCGACGACCGCGCGGTCGTGTGGTCCTCCGTATGGCGCCCCTCCGTCCCGGACCTCGTCACACCGGGGCGGAGGGGCCGTTTCGGTCCCCGGGTCCCGGCCGTCAGGCGCGGCCGTCGGCGGTGCGGCGGCGGGTCAGGACGACGGCGGAGCCGAGCGCGCCGACGATGAGCAGGGCGCCCGTCACCACCTCGGCCGTGCCGAGCCCGTCGGCGTCCGCTCCGGAGGCGGCGGTCCCGTAACCGGCCTTCACGCCCTTCTGGGCGCCGGTGTGGGTGCCGGGCCCGGTGCCGGCGTCGTGCCCGCCGACGCTTTCGGCGTCGGTCGGTTCGACGGGGGCTACGGGGGTTACGGGGACTACGGGCGCGGTGAGATCGGCGGGGTCGGTGGTGTCTTCCACGGTGTCGCCGGCGCCGTCGTGCTCCCGGGGCTCGTCCCCGATGACGGTCAGGGTGGCGGTGCCGCGTTCGCCCTCGCAGTCGAAGGTGATCTCGTACTGGGCGCCGGCCCTGGCGTCGGAGTCCACGGTCGCGGTCCCCGGACGGCCCTCTTCGAGGGTCACGGTGTCGAACACGCCGGAGGTGACCGTCACGGACGGCACCTCGCAGCCCTCGGACGTGAGGGTGACGGTGGCGCCGGGGGCGGCCGTCGCCGGGGTGACGGAGAAGCCGAACGACGTGACGGCGCCGTCGCCCTCGGCCGCCAGGGCCGCCGGGCCCGCCGCCATCACGGCGGCGGCGCCGAGCAGGGCGGCGGAAGCGGCGGCACGTATCGCACGCATGGCGTTCCTCCAGATCGCGCGAGGGCCCGGACGCGAAGCGGTTCCGCCGTCGGGAAAGGACGACCCTCACCGCGTTCGAAGTTAGGTCCGCCCCCGGCACGCCGCCACCGGGCTCCGCCGAACGGGGCACGGGCCCCCGGGCCCCGTCCGGGCCGCCGCGGGATCCGTCACGGAACGCGGATCACCTGACCGGCGTACGAGAGGTTGCCGCCGAAGCCGAAGAGGAGAACCGGGGCGCCGGAGGGCAGTTCGCCGCGCTCGACCAGCTTGGCCAGGGCCATCGGGATCGAGGCGGCGGAGGTGTTGCCGGAGTCGACGACGTCGCGGGCCACGACCGCGTTGACGGCGCCGATCTTCGCGGCGAGCGGCTCGATGATGCGCAGGTTGGCCTGGTGGAGGACCACGCCCGCGAGCTCCTCGGGGGTGACGCCGGAGCGCTCGCAGGCCTTGCGGGCGAGGGCGGGGAGCTGCTGGGTCGCCCAGCGGTAGACGCTCTGGCCCTCCTGGGCGAAGCGGGGCGGGGTGCCCTCGATGCGGACGGCGTGGCCCATCTCCGGGACCGAGCCCCACAGGACGGGGCCGATGCCCGCGGGCCCGTCCCCGTCCCCGTCGCCGGTGGACTCGACGGCCTCGACGATCGCGGCGCCCGCGCCGTCGCCGACGAGGACGCAGGTGGTGCGGTCCGTCCAGTCGGTCACGTCGGTCATCTTGTCGGCGCCGATCACCAGGACGCGGCGGGCCCCGCCGGCCCGGACGGCGTGGTCGGCGGTGGCCAGGGCGTGGGTGAAGCCGGCGCAGACCACGTTGAGGTCGAGGGTGGCGGGCGAGGTCATGCCGAGGCGGGCGGCGACGCGGGCGGCCGTGTTCGGCGAGCGGTCGATCGCGGTGGAGGTGGCGACGAGGACCATGTCGACGTCGTCGGGGACGAGGCCGGCGGCGGCCAGGGCCTTGCCGGCGGCGTGCGCGGCGAGCTCGTCCACGGGCTCGTCGGGCCCCGCGACGTGCCGGGTGCGGATGCCGACCCGGCTGGTGATCCACGCGTCGTCGGTGTCGACGAGTGCGGCGAGGTCGTGGTTGGTCAGCACCTTGGCGGGCTGGTAGTGCCCGAGCGCGGCAATGCGAGTGCCCGTCATGCTCAGGGTCCCCCTAGGTGATTGGTCGTCCGGCAGGACCACCCAGTCTTGCCAGCGACTGATGGGTAACCGGTGACGTAAACCACCAATATTCACCCGTACCGCTTGGCCGACCGTGACAAGGACCCGGGCGGGGCACGGCTCCCGCCCGGGTCCGCCTCCCACGGGTTCCGTGCGAGCCGTACGGGCTCAGTTCTTCGGCGGGTCGACCAGCTGGAGGGCCAGGGTCGCCGGGGGCGGGGCGATGCCGGGGCCGCCGGCCTCCGTCCAGGCGAGGATCTCGTCGAGGCAGTCGTCGTCCAGGGTGAACCCGACCCACGCGGCCCGTCCGCCGCGCCGACGGCCCTCGGTGGAGGGCTGCACCACGACGATGTTGGCCTGGGCGCAGGGCCCGAGGCAGTCGCTGGTACGGACGATCAGCCGGCCGCCGGAGGCCGCGGCGGCCTCGCGGAGCCGGGCGAGCTGGGCGTCGTGGTCGGTGCCGGGGTTCTTGCGGGCGTCGCCGCAGCAGCAGCCCCGGCAGACGACGAGGGAGCAGGGGCGGGCCCCGTACCGTATCGGCGCCGGGGTCACTCCGGGCCGTCCAGGGTGATCGCGGAGACGGGGGCGACCGTGCCCAGGCGGGGGAAGTCGAGGGCGACGGAGGCGCGGTGCTCGTCGGCGGTGAGGGCGGCCATGGCGTCCTCGGCGAAGACGAGCCCGTAGCCGAGGTCGCAGGCGGCGCGGGCGGTGGACTCGACGCCGAGGTTGGTGGCGATGCCGCCGAGGACGAGGGTGTCGGCGCCGAGGCCGGAGAGCAGCTCGTGGAGGCCGGTGTCCTGGAAGCCGCCGATGGTCCGCTTGACGACGACCCGGTCGCCGTCCCGGACGAGGTCGGGGACCAGCTCGCTGCCGGGCGGCTGGGTGTCGGTGTTCGGGCGCTCGACGCGGAGGTGGACGACGGGGGCGCCGGCGTCCCGGAAGGTGTCGGCGAGCCGGGCGGAGGCGGCGAGGACGTCGGTGCCGGGGCGGGGGGCGAGGGGCAGCGCGACGATGCGCTCCATCAGGTCGACGAGGACGAGCGCGGTGCGGCCGGGATCGAGTGCGGGCATGGAAGCACCGTAGCGGCCCCGATGATCACCAAGGACCGGGCGGGGGTGTGATCCGGCCTACGGAGGGGGCGCACGGGGTCACGGGGGAGGTCGCGCGGGGTCGGTGCGGGGGCGCGGGCCGGGGC
>NZ_LGEG01000039.1 GCF_001280125.1 Streptomyces sp. NRRL F-6492 | reverse complement strand
GGTGTCGGTGGGGGGTCCGGACGCGGGGGAGCCCGGGGGTGCGGTGCCGGCCGGGTGGGGGGTCTGCGGCTGATCGTTCGTCACCCCACCGCACTTTAGACCGTAATGTCTTGTTTGCCGGTGGTCTACGCCCCTGACGCGGTGAACTCCTCGTACGCGGCCACCACCTCCCGCGCCGGGCCGTCCATCCGGAGCGTCCCCGCCTCCAGCCACAGGGCGCGCTCGCAGGTCTCCGCGACGGTCGAGTGCGAGTGGCTGACCAGGAGGACCGTCCCCGCCGCCGCCCGCAGCTCCTCGATCCGCCGCCTGCTCCGGTGGCGGAAGCGCGCGTCGCCGGTGGCCAGGGCCTCGTCGATCAGCAGGACGTCGTGGCTCCGCGCGGCGGCGATGGAGAAGCGCAGCCGGGCGCCCATCCCGGAGGAGTACGTCCGCATCGGGCGGGAGATCGCGTCGTCCTTCTCGTTGACGCCCGAGAAGTCGACGATCCCGGCGTAGCGCTCGCGGACCTCCGCACGGCTCATGCCCATGGCCAGGCCGCCGAGGACCACGTTCCGCTCGCCCGTCAGGTCGTTCATCAGGGCCGCGTCGACGCCGAGGAGGGCGGGGCGGCCGTGGGTGTGAATCCGGCCCCGGTCGACGGGCAGCAGCCCCGCGACGGCCTTCAGGAGGGTGGACTTCCCCGATCCGTTCGAACCGATCAGGCCGATCGACTCGCCCCGGTACGCGACGAAGCAGACTCCCTTGACGGCGTGGACCCGCTGCGCGGCCGGGCGCCGCCTCCACCGGCCGCCGCGCCCGTGCTCCTGCCCGTGTCCGTGCACGGTGTACGTGATGTGGACGCCGTCGACCACGACGGTCGGGATCCTCTCGTGCTCGCGCGTCTCAGCCACGGCCGTACGCCTCCTCCGCCTTCCAGAACCAGACGAAGCCGCCCGCGAAGGACAGCAGGGCCCAGCCGGCGGCGAGCGCCCAGACGTGCGGCGGCAGCCGGTCCTGGGTGTGGCTCCCGATCAGGGCGAAGCGCATGAGGTCGATGTAGACCGCCGCCGGGTTGCACCGGAGGGCGAGGACCACGCCCTCGGGGAAGCGCCCGGCGCTCGCCAGGTTCTGGATCGACCACATGGCGCCCGAGGCGTACATCCAGGTGCGCAGCGCGAACGGCATCAGCTGGGCGACGTCCGGGGTGCGGGCCGCGATCCGGGCCAGGGCGAGCGCCACGCCCGTGTTGAACAGGGTCTGGCAGCCGAGCGCGGGGACGGCGAGCAGCCAGCTCCACGCGGGGAACTGACCGCAGCAGAGGAGGATCACGACGAGCGCGGCGAGCGAGAGCAGGAACTGCTGGAGCTGCTGGAGGGCGAGCGAGAGCGGCAGGCTCGCGCGCGGGAAGTGCAGGGCGCGCACCAGGCCGAGGTTGCCGCTGATCGCGCGGGTGCCGGCCAGGAGCGTGTTGGCGGTGAAGGTCCACACGAAGACGCCGGTGATCAGGAAGGGCACGTAGTCGGGCACGCCGTGCTTGGCGTTCATCAGGACGCCGAAGATCAGGTAGTAGACGGCCGCGTTGAGGAGCGGGGTCGCCACCTGCCAGAGCTGGCCGAGGCGCGCCTGGCTGTACTGGGAGGTCAGGCGGGCGGTCGCGAAGGCGGCGACGAAGTCGCGGCGGGACCAGAGCTGCCGGACGTACTCGCGCAGCGGGGGGCGGGCCCCGCTGACGGTCAGTCCGTGCCGGAGGGCGAGCGCGCCGAGGTCCTCGGAGGGAGGAGGGGCGGTCCGTGGCGGGGGCGGCGCGAGGGTGGTGGTCATGGGCGGGCCTTCGGTGCGGGGTGCGGGGCGTCGTCGCGGCTCCGGGCGCGGTCGGCCGGTGCGGACGCGTGGATGATGACCACGACGGGACGGGTCCGTATCGTCGCTACGGGGACAGTAGGACGCTCCACGACGGAACGCAACCGTATCGTCGTCACGTAGCCGTTGGTTAGGATGCCGTCCATGACCGAACCGACCCCCCGCCGCACACCCGCCGGAGCCGCCGTGCTCCGCGAGGACGTGACCGAGGCCATCCGCGCCGCCGTCTTCGAGGAACTCGCGGCCGTCGGCTTCGCCCGGATGTCCATCGAGGGGATCGCCCGCCGCGCGGGCGTCGGCAAGACCGCCGTCTACCGGCGCTGGAAGTCCAAGCTCTCCCTCGTCCTCGACCTCGTCGGCGCCTTCGCCGCCCAGGGCCTGCCGGCGCCCGCCACCGGCTCCCTGTACGAGGACGTGCGCGCCCTCCTCCACGTGGCCTCGCAGGCCCTGAGCCACCCGGTCGCCTCGCGGGTCGTGCCCGACCTCCTCGTCGAGGCGGCCCGGCATCCCGAGATCGCCGACGCGGTCAAGGCCGCGCTGCTCGACGGACAGCAGGGCGTCGTCGCCCGGATCGTCCGCGAGGCCGTCGCGCGCGGCGAACTCCCCGAGGGCGCCGACCCGGACCGGGCCCTCGACCTGGTCGCCGGGCCGCTGTACTGGCGCCTCGTCGTCGTCCGCACCCCGCCGCCCCCGGGGTACGTCGACGACCTCGCGCGCGCGGCGGTGGCGGCGCTCAAGGGCTGACCCCGCGGGGGGTCACTTCACCGCGCCCGCCATCACCCCCGACGCGAACTGGCGCTGGAACGCGAAGAACACCACGAGCGGCACCACCATCGACAGGAACGCGCCCGGCGCGAGCACGTCCACGTTGTTGCCGAACTGCCGCACCTGCTGCTGGAGCGCCACCGTGATCGGCGGCGACTGCGAGTCCGCGAAGATCAGGGCGATCAGCATGTCGTTCCAGACCCACAGGAACTGGAAGATGCCGAGCGAGGCGATCGCCGGGCCGCCGAGCGGCAGCACCACCCGGGTGAACAGCCGGATCTCGCCCGCCCCGTCGAGCCGCGCCGCCTCCAGGAGCTCGCGCGGGATCTCCGCGAAGAAGTTCCGCAGCAGGAAGATCGCGAACGGCAGGCCGAAGGCCGTGTGGAAGAGGACCACCCCGGCGGTCGTCTCGAAGAGCCCGACCACCCCGAACAGCTTCGACACCGGCACCAGGGCGACCTGCACCGGCACCACGAGCAGGGCGACCACGCCCAGGAACCACCAGTCCCGGCCCGGGAACTCCAGCCACGCGAACGCGTACCCGGCGAACGAGCCGATCACCAGGACGAGCAGCGTGGCCGGGACGGTGATCAGGACGGTGTTGAGCAGGGAGCCGGTGATCGTGTCGTTCGCGAGCAGCTGGGCGTAGTTCTCCGTGGTCAGCCGGGCCGGGGCGGTGAACGCCTCCCACCAGCCGCTCGCCGCGATGTCGGACGGCGAGCGGAGCGAGGAGAGCAGCAGCCCGACCGTCGGCATCAGCCAGAACAGGCCCGCCAGGACGAGGAAGACCCGCACCGCGCCGGACGCGGCCACGGACGCGATCCGCGCCGCCGGGGAGCGGGCCGGGCGGGCGGGCCGGGCGGAGGCGGCGGAACGGGTCGGCCGGACGTCGGTCGTACTCATCGGCGGGCCTCCCTGCGCATGCGGCGGATGTTGAGGACCATCACCGGGACCACGAGCAGGAGCAGCAGGACGGCGATGGCCGAGCCGACCCCGAGGTCCGCGTCCGTACCGAAGGACGAGCGGTACAGCTGGAGCGCGAGCACGTTCGCGTCGTCCTGCGCCGAGCCCGGCGCGATCACGAAGACCAGGTCGAAGATCTTCAGCACGTTGATCATCAGGGTGACGAGGACGACCGCGAGGACCGGGGCCAGGAGCGGCACCGTGATCCGGCGGAACACCTGCCACTCGTTCGCCCCGTCCACCCGCGCCGCTTCGAGCAGTTCGCGCGGCACGGCCGCGAGCCCGGCCCCGATCAGGACCATCGCGAACCCGGCCCACATCCACACGTACGCCCCGATGATCGCGGGCGTGACGAGCGAGGGGCCCAGCCACTCGACGCCGGCGTACTGCTCCCGGAAGTTGCTCGCGGGCAGCCGCAGCACGGCTCCGTCCGCGCGGTCGGCGGGCAGGGCGAACGTGCCGTCGGCCGCCGCCGTCGCCGTGGCGACCACCTTCCCGTCCCGTACGGCCTCGATCCGCAGCCCCGCGAGGCCCCGTTCGGCCGGGTCGACCTCGTTCGGCCGCCCGCCGCCGCCCCGGGTGAAGTCCAGCCAGGCCGTGCCGGTGACCGTGCCCGGGTCCGTGCCGGCGGGCGGCGCGGCCGGGCGCGCGCCCTCCGGCATCTGCGCCGGCGCCACCCCGACCAGCGGGAGCCGTACGGGCCGGCCGGCCCGCACGGGTTCCTTCGTCACGAACGCGCCGTCCCCGGCCGCCTCCAGCGGGTGCACGGGCAGCGGTCTGGCCTTCGGGAAGACCGAGGACTCGGCGAAGGTGTCGTGCACGCCGACCCAGACGGCGTTCGCGACCCCCCGGTCCGGGTCCTGCTCGTACACCAGCCGGAAGATGATCCCGGCGGCCAGCATCGAGATCGCCATCGGCATGAAGACGAGCAGCTTGAACGCCGTTCCCCAGCGGACGCGTTCGGTCAGGACCGCGAAGACCAGACCGAGGGCGGTGGCGACCGCCGGGGCCACCACCAGCCAGACCAGGTTGTTCCTGACGGCGGTGCGGAGGGAGTCGTCGGTGAACAGGGCCAGGTAGTTGTCGAGGCCGACGAAGGAGGAGCCGGAGCGGTCGAAGAACGAGCGCTGGACGGAGTACCCGATCGGGTAGACGACGAGCGCGCCGAGCAGGAGCAGGGCGGGGAGGAGGAACCCCGCCGCCACGGCCCGGCTCCGCCCCCCGCCCCTGTCCCCGCTCCTTCCGTTCTTGTCCGTCCCGGTCGTGCTCCTCGCGCGCGTGGACGCGGTGGTGGACGCCATGGCGGGGACCTCAGCCCTTCGCGGCGGCCCGGTACGCCTTCGCCGCGTCCGCCTCCAGACGCGCCTGGGCCCCGGCGACGTCCTTCGGGTTCTTCAGGAAGTCCTGGAGCGCCTTCCACTCGCCCTTGCCGGGCGTCCCGCCGAACGACTGCGGCATCTGGTCCGACATGTCGAAGCGGAAGTCGTCACCGGCGCCGATCAGGGCCTTGGCGATCTCGCGCTGGACGTCGTTCGGATACGCCGCCGGGTCCAGGTTCTTGTTCGGCGAGAGGAAGCCGCCCGCGCCCGCCCAGATCTTCGCCGCGTCCGGGGAGGCGAGGAAGGCGAGGAGCGCCTGCGCGCCCTTGGTGTCCTTGAGGGCCACGGCCGCGTCGCCGGCCGTCACCACGGGCACGGTCCCGGCGTCCCCGACCTTCGGGAAGGGGAAGACCTTGGCGTCCGTGCCGATCTTCGCCTCGGTCTGGGCGATGTTGACGGCGGCGAAGTCGCCCTCGAAGACCATCGCGCCCTTCGGCTCGGCCCCGCCGGTGAAGGTCTGCGTCACCGAGGCCGGGTACTCCGTCTGCAGCGCGCCGCTCGTCCCGCCCGCGAGCAGCGACGGCTTGCCGAACAGCTCGGCGAGCGTGGTCAGGGCGGCGGTGACGGACGGGTCCGTCCACTTGATCTCGTGCTTCGCCAGTCGGTCGTACTTCTCCGGGCCCGCCTGGGAGAGGTAGACGTTCTCGAACCAGTCGGTGAGGGTCCAGCCGTCCGCGCCGCCGACCGAGACCGGCGTGACGCCGGACGCCGATATCGTCTCGGCGGTGGTCAGGAACTCCTTCCAGGTCTTCGGCTCGGCGGCGCCCGCGTTCTCGAAGACGGCCGTGTTGTACCAGACCAGCGACTTGTTGGCGGCCTTGAAGTAGACCCCGTACTGGGTGCCGTCCACCGCGCCCAGCTCCTGCCAGCCGCGCGAGTAGTTCGCGGCCAGCTGGGCCTTGGCCTCCGGGCCGGCCGGCTTGAGCCACTTCTGGGCGGCGGCCTGCTGGATCGCCCCCACCTGCGGGAGCATCGCCACGTCGGGCGGGGAGCCGCCCGCGATCTTCGTGCCGAGGAAGTTCACGATCGGGTCCTGGGCGGGCACGAACGTCACGGTCGCGCCGGTCCGCCTCTCGAACTCCTTCAGGACCTTGGTGAAGTTCTCCTGCTCCGGGCCCGTCCAGACGGCCGCGACCTCGATCTTCTCGCCCTTCAGGGAGAGGCCGCCGCTGGGTGTCGTCTTCGGGTCCCCGCCACCGCCACCGCCGTCGTCGCCGCAGCCCGCGAGGGCGAGCGCGGCGAGCGCCGTGAGTGCCGTGAAGGTCACGGCGGCCTTGCGTGGACGAAGAGTTGTACGCATCGCTGCCCCGTCTCTTTCGTGCGCTGAGCTGTCCCGTGCCGACAGGTCTACGCCCGGTGACGCGGGGGCCGCAATACCGCCTTCCGTGTCAAGTGGGCGATCGTGATTGCCTCGTGACGTGACGTCAGGAATTGCCCCGGGGGTGTTTCAGGTGTGGGCGATGGGGGAGAGGGGTGGCACGGGAGTCGCCTCCACCGAGCGGGCCGCCCGGTCGAGCGCGCTCGCGAGGAGGGCCAGGTCCGTCGGTCCGTTGCCCAGCTCGCGGACCGGGCGGCGGGTGGGCGGATCGCCCATCCGCTCCCACTCCAGCGGGACGACCGTCGGCCGGAGCGTCGCCGTCCGGGGGATCCGGCCGGTGACGCGGCCCGCCTGGAAGGGGGTCACCCGGCCGTCCGGGTGCCCGAGCCGGCCCCGCCCGGCCGCCGGGACGTCCGGCCCCGCCGTCACCGGGGGCGCGTCGAGCACGATCCGCAGCCGGGCGCTGTGGGCCGGCTCGGTGTCGGCCGTGCGGTCCGGACGGGCCGAGGTCACGACGAGGTGCACGCCGAGCCGCTCGCCGTGCCGGGCGACGGCCTCCAGGGCCCGCACGACGGACCCGGCGGCCGGCCGGCCGGGGGCGCCGAGCGCGGGCGCGACCAGGGCGTCGAAGTCGTCGACCAGGACGACCAGCCGGGGCAGCGCCCCGGCCCCCGCCGCCCTGACCCCGGCCGCCTCGCCCGAGGCGGGCCGGGGGATCCGGATCCCGGCCCCCTCGGTACGGCCCGCCCGCCCGCCGGAGCGCTCGCTCCCGTCCCCCGCGTCCGGGTACGGGCTCCGACTGCTCGGACGCCCACCCAGGTCGCCGTCTCCGGTGCGGGGCACGCGTCCGCTGGGGCGGTCGGCGAGGTCGCCGTCTCCGGTGCGGGGTACGCGCCTGCTCGACCTGCTGTCCAGGTCGACGTCCCCGGTGCGGAGGGTCCTGCCGCTCGGGCGGTCGTCCGGGTCTCCGCCCTCCCGGCGCGGCAGTCGCCCGCTGGGCGTGTCGGCCAGGAACGCGTCCGCCCCGGACCGGGCCGAACCGCTTCCGGGACGGGACACGCGCCCGCTCGGCCGGTCACCGTCGCCGACCCGGGACACGCGCCCGCTCGCGCGGCCGTCGAGGTCGCCCGTGCCGGGGTACGGGACCCGTCCGCTCGACCGGCCGGTCACGTCGTCCGCCCCCGGGTACGGGCTCCGGCCGCTCGGACGGCCGCCGGGGTCGTCCCCGCCGGGGTGCGCGCTCCGGCCGGTCGCGTCGTCCGCGCCCGGGTACGGCGTCCGGGCCGCCGTGCGGCTGCTCGGGAGGGCGCCGATCGTGCCGTCGCCCGTGCGGAGGGTGCGGCCGCTCGGGTGATCGCCGGTGTCCGGGAGGCGGACGGTCGCGCGGGCGCCCCGGGGGACGGACTCCGCCGCGCTCGGGGCGCGCTGGCCGATCAGCCGCTCGGCCACCTGCGGGGCGCGGGCGCCCCGGCGCTCGGCGAAGGGGGTGTCGCCCAGGAGCTCGGCCCGCCGCTTCAGCTCGGCGCCGAGCGCCTGCGCGAACTCCCGCATCCGGACCGGGTCCGAGGCGACCAGGTGCTCGGTGACGTGCGGCAGCTCCGTACAGGCCGCGAGGCCCTCGCCGCGCTCGCCGCCGGCCCCGTCCACGAGGAGCAGGCCGAGCCGGTCGGGCCGGCCGCCCGCCGCGAGCGAGGCGGCGATCGAGCGGAGCAGCTCCGTGCGCCCGCTGCCCGCCGGGCCCTCGATCAGCAGGTGCGGCCCCTCCTGGGTGAGGTCCACGGCCAGCGGGCCGTGCGGGCCCGTGCCCAGGACGGCCGTGCCGTCCCCGGCGGAGGCCCAGCGGGCCATCAGGGAGGCGGGGGTGGCCCGGGCGAGACCCAGCTCGTCGAGCAGCCGGGAGGACGGGGGCAGCGCGGCGGCCCGCCCGTGCGGCGCCGCCGAGGTCTCCGGCCGCAGCGGGGCGAGGGCCCGCCCGAACCGCTCGGCCCAGGCGACGGAGACCGCGTCGACCACGCCGACGGTGCCGTGGCCCGCGACGCGCCCGCCCGCGGTGCGCAGCAGCCGCAGCGCCGTCGCCACGTCCCCGCTCAGGAGCGCGGCGGCCCCGCACTCGCGGAACGCGAGGGACGCGGCGCACGCGGCCTCGTAGGTCGCGGCCACCGGCGAGACCGGGGAGGCGGAGGGCGCCTCGGCGAGACAGAGGAGGTGGATGCCGGCCGCCGCCCCGGCCCCCGCGAGCCGCGCCACGGTCTCGCGCAGCGCCGCCGTGCCGGGGTCGCCGTCCACGACGACGACCGTCCGGGGCCCCTCGTAGCGCGCGGCGGCCTCCGCGACGGACGCGCGGTCGGCGCTGGGCCAGCCGGGTCCGAGCGGGCCGTCGTCGAGCCGCCGGGTCAGTTCGGACGTACGCGCGTGGGCCTGCTCGCGGTCGTACGCCAGGAGCAGCCGGCAGTCCTGGCCGTGGGCCGGGCGGACGTGCGGGAGCCAGCCGAGCCAGCCCCAGGCGCGGCGCCGCTCCTCCAGGGAGCGGTTCCGGTCGGCGCTGACGAGGACGATCTCCAGGTCGGAGGGGGAGTGCAGGGCGGCGAGCTGGGCCACCACCGAGCGGGCGAACCCGGCGAGCCGGTCGCCGGGACCCGCGAGACCCAGCGAACCGGCCTCGCGCAGCCCGACCGTGACCGGCACCCCGGAGAGCTCGGCGCGGTCCGTGGTGCCGAGCCGGACCGCCAGGGACTCGGGGTGGTCGGGGTCCCGCTCCCAGAGCCGGGGGCCGGGGCCGAGGGCGGTGAGCAGGACGGTGGCCGGGTCGGGCCAGGTGTCGGCGCCCGGTACGGGCCCGCGGGCGCCGTCCCGGGCGCCGGGGTCCTGCCGGGCGGCCGCGTGCGTGTCGGGGGCCGGACGGGCCTCGGCCGCGGGGGCCGGAAGCTCCTCGCGGCCCCCGGCGAGGCGCCGGGCCCACGCGCCGAGCCCGCGCCTGCCGCCCGACCGCGGCGCGGTCGCGGGCTCAGCCTGGGCCTGGGACCGAGCGGCCGGGCCCCCGTCGCCGCTTCCGGCCGAGCCGTACGGGTCGTGGTGGCCGCCGTCAGGCGCGTGACCGTGCCCGTCGCGCGCGTGGTGGCCGTCGTAAGGGGCGTAGCCGCCGGCGTACGGGTCACCGTGGCCGCCGTCGGCCGTGCCGCCGCCCCACGCGAGCGCGTGCCCGCCGCCGTGGGTCGTGTCGTCGTCCGCCGGGCCGCCCGGGGTCGTCCCGGAGCCGCCCGCCGGGCCCGTCCGGCCGGTACGGCCCGTCGGGTCCGGCGCGCCGCGCGTGAGCCGCAGGTGGCCCTCGCCGTCCGGGGCCGTCGCCACCGCGTCCATACCGCCGGGGTCGTCGCCGGCGCCCGTCAGGCGGAGGGCGGACTCGCCGAGGCGCAGCAGCGCGCCCGGGCGGAGCCGGACCGGGCGCTCGCCGACGGGGGCGCCGTCGAGGGTCGTGCCGTTCGTCGAGCCGTGGTCGGCGACCGTGACGCGGCCGTCCCCGCCGACCGTCACCGTGCAGTGCGCGCGGGAGACGTCCGGGTCGTCGAGCGGGACGTCGGCGTCGACGGAACGGCCGATCCTGATCGCTCCGCCGTGCAGCAGGTGCACCCCGCCCGCGTCCGGCCCCGCCACCACGTGCAGCCGGGCGGCCGCGCCCTCCCCGACCCGGTCGTCCGGTCCCGGGACCTGGAGGGAGAGGACGGCGCCGTCGACCAGCGGGGGCTCGCCGAGCACGCAGCGCCGGCCGTCCAGCCGCTCCGCGCCCGCGTGGAGCACGGTCGTGCCCGAGGCGGAGGTCTCGGGGCCCGTGACGGCGGCGGCCAGCTGGGAGGCCACGGCGGAGAGCGCCGTCCCGGCGGGGGCGGTGACGAGCACGTCGCAGGCGCGCCCGGCGCCGTGGCCGGCGTGCGGCGCGAGGACGGTCAACCGGATCTGCATCGCCGTCAGCGGTCCCTTCTGCGCGACGTACCCGGCAGGGGAACCGCCCGTGTCTCCCCCCACCCGGCACGGACGCGTCGCCCGGTACAGGTCGGCACGGCGCGGGGCTCCCGACCCCATCGGTGCGACGTGCTGGGGGCATCCTCGCACCTGCCACCGACAGCGCGCCCGCCGGTCGGCCGCAAGTGATCTTGAATGGTCGGCTGTGGACGTAAAAGTGCCTGGTTGGGCATGCCTTCGGAACATGCCCGGCAACCGTCCCGCGCGCAGAAGCGTCTTCTTCCGGACAGGGTCGGGGTACGTTTCGGACATCTTCGGTCAGGAGCCCCTCCGGAAACGCCCTGTGGACGACCGGCCTGCGACCCGTTCGGCGGCACTAAAGTGGGTCGGACACCCGGACGGGTCACAACAGAGGACGGGGACCGCGGGGACACCTCGGGAACCACCCCAGACCACGATCAGCAGGGAGCGCGTGACGTGCGGCCTATCGGCAGCAAGTACCTGCTCGAGGAGCCGCTCGGCCGCGGCGCCACGGGCACCGTCTGGCGAGCCCGCCAGCGTGAGACGGCGGGCGCCGAGGCGGCCGTGCCCGGCCAGCCGGGCGAGACCGTCGCGATCAAGGTCCTCAAGGAGGAGCTGGCCAACGACGCGGACATCGTGATGCGCTTCCTGCGCGAGCGGTCCGTGCTGCTCCGGCTCACCCACCCGAACATCGTGCGCACCCGCGACCTTGTCGTCGAGGGCGACGTCCTCGCCCTCGTCATGGACCTCGTCGAGGGCCCCGACCTGCACCGGTACATCCGGGAGAGCGGACCGCTCACCCCGGTCGCCGCGGCGCTCCTCACCGCCCAGATCGCCGACGCGCTCGCCGCCAGCCACGCCGACGGCGTCGTCCACCGCGACCTGAAGCCGGCCAACGTCCTGCTCGCCGAGCGCGACGGCGCGATGCACCCGATGCTCACCGACTTCGGCATCGCGCGCCTGGCCGACTCCCCGGGCCTGACCCGCACCCACGAGTTCGTCGGCACGCCCGCGTACGTGGCGCCCGAGTCCGCCGAGGGCCGCCCGCAGACCTCCGCCGTCGACATCTACGGCGCGGGCATCCTCCTCTACGAGCTGGTCACCGGCCGGCCCCCGTTCGCGGGCGGCACCGCCCTGGAGGTCCTCCACCGCCACCTCAGCGAGGAGCCGCGCCGTCCCTCGACCGTCCCCGGCCCGCTGTGGACGGTCATAGAGCGCTGCCTCAGCAAGGACCCCGACCGGCGCCCGAGCGCCGTGAACCTCGCCCGCGGCCTGCGCGCGGTCGCCGCCGGCATCGGCGTGCACGCCACGCCCGCCCAGATCGAGGCGGCGGACGGCGTCGGGGCGCTCCTCGCCCCCGACCCGGCGCCCGCGCCGGTCCCCGGCGCCCCCGGGGCCGCCGACCCGACCCAGGTGCTGTCCCACGGCGCCCCCGGGTCCGCCGACCCCACCCAGGTGCTGCCCGCCGGGGCCGGGGCGCCCCCGCGGTACGACCCCGCGGGCGCGACCAGCGTCATGCCGACCGGCGGCCCGGGCGGCGGCGCCGACCCGACGACCGTCATGCCCCCCGTGCCGCCGGGCCCGCCGCAGGCCGGGCAGGCCGGCCAGGGCGGTCAGGGCGAGGAGCCGCACCCCTGGCAGAACCAGCTGCGCGCCGCCCGCGACCGCAACGAGCAGACGCAGGTGCAGTACCTGGACCCGAGCCAGGACCCCCTGCGCCGTCGCCCGCAGCGCCAGCCGCAGCAGCCCCCGCACCCCCCGCAGAACCAGAACCAGCAGCGGCAGCAGCCCCCGCCGTACCAGCAGC
>NZ_LGEG01000038.1 GCF_001280125.1 Streptomyces sp. NRRL F-6492 | reverse complement strand
AGGTGGAGCGGCGGCACCTGGCGTACTACCGGGAGCTGGCGCGCCGGACCGATCCGGAGCTGCGGGGGCCGGGGCAGGTCGCCGCCATCGCCCGCTTCGGAACCGAGTACGGCAACCTCCGCACCGCCCTGCGCCGGGCCGTCGACGCCCGCGACGAGGACGAGGCGCTCGTCCTCGTCCACTCCCTGCTCTGGTACTGGCAGCTGCGCGACCTGCGCACCGACGCCCTGTACTGGGCCGCGGCCGCCGCCGCGCTCGGACCCGACCCGTTCGCGGCGCCCGCCGCCCCCGTCGTCCCCCTGTACGAGCCGTGCACGGCCGCGCCGCCGCCGCTCTCCGAGGAGCAGCGCCGGGAGGCCCGGCGCGGGGTGCGGCTCGTCGAACTGATCAACATGAGCCACGACACCGGCCGCTGGACCACCCCCGAGGGGGTGCGGCGGCTGCGCGAGATGACCGCCGACTACGAACCCGGCCTGCCCCAGTCCTGCCGGCTGCCCGGCTCCTTCGCCGTCTTCGCGGTCCTCCTGATCGGGGAGGCCGGCCGGCTCGGCGAGCGGCTCGACACCACCGTCGACGCCTGCCGCCGCCACGGCTACGACTGGGACCTCGCCAACATCCTCCAGCTGCGCGCCAACATGCTCGCCAACCGGGGCGACCGGGCCGCCGCGGCGATCGCCGACGCCGACGAGAGCCTGGAGATCTTCGAACGGTTCGGCGACGCCTGGGGCGCGGCCGAGGCGCTCTCCTCCCGCGCGGAGGCCAAGGAGCGGCTCCTCGACTTCGAGGGGGCGGCCGCGGACTTCACCGCCGCCATCGGCCACGCCGAACGGATCGGCGCCCAGGCGCAGGTGCTGCTCCTGCGGGCCCGGTACGCCGGCACGCTCATCGAGTCCGGACGGCCCGCCGAGGGCGAGGCGATCCTGCGCGAGATCCTGGCCGACGACCACGGCCTGGGCCACGAACCCCGCGTCGGCGCCCGCATGTTCCTCGGCGTGGCGCTCGGCCGCGCGGGACGCACCGACGAGGCCCGCGAGCACCTCCACGCGCTCCTCGGGGAGTTCGACTCGGACACCCTCGCCCTCTTCAAGGGCTTCACCCTCGGCGTCCTCGGCTGGCTGGACGTCCTGGACGGGCGGTACGACTCCGGACTCGCCCTCGCCAGGGAGGCGTACGAGAGCTCCCTCGGCCCGCTGTCCATGATGATCGGCCCGCAGATGCCGGCGATGCACCTGATCATCGCCGCCTGGGCGCTGGCCGGACTCGGCGGACCGGAGGCGCGGACCGGCGCGGTCCTGCTCGGGGCCAGGGACGGACTGCTCCCGGCGGAGCACCTGCCGCCGCCGACCGAACGGGAACAGCTGGAGCGGGCCACCGCGCTCGCCCGGTCCGTGCTCGGCGACGCGGAGTTCGGGGCGGCACGCGCCGAGGGCGGCGGCCTCTCGCTGGAAGAGGCCGCCGCCCTGCTCGGTCGCGCCGCCGACGCGATCAGAGAGCGCGCCGAGTCCTGAACCCCCTGGGGGTGTCCCGCGACTCAGGTCTTCTTGCGGAACTTGGCGACCGCGATCGGCGCCGTGACGACCGTGATCAGCACCGACCAGCCGAGGGTCATCCACACCGAGTGGGCGACCGGACCGCCGTTGACGAGGTTGCGCGCGGCGTCGGCGAGGTTGGAGAGCGGGTTGTAGTCGGTGAAGGTCTCCAGCCAGCCGGGCATCGAGGTCGGCGGGGCGAAGATCGAGGAGCCGAACTGGAGCGGCATCAGGACCAGCATCGCGACGCCCTGGACCGCCTGGCTCGTCTTCATGGTGAGGCCGAGCAGGATGAAGATCCACATCAGCGAGGCGCCGAAGACCACCGACAGGCCGATCGCGGCGAAGAGGTCGAGGACCGAGGTCTTGATCTCCATGCCGAGCAGGAAGCCCATGCCGAGCAGGATCGCGGTGGCGATCAGCATCCGGCCGACCTCGACGACGATCTTGGCGATCAGGACGGAGGACCGGGCGATCGGCATCGTCCGGAACCGGTCCATGACCCCCTTCTTGAAGTCCTCGTTCATGCCGGTTCCGACGGCCATGGCGATGTTCATGCCCATCATCGCCATCAGGCCGGGCGTCACGTAGTTCACGTACGCGTCGTTGTTGCCCTTGCCGGCGATCGCGCCGCCGAAGACGTACACGAACAGCAGGATGAAGATGATCGGCATCAGGACGGCGTCGAACATCGACTCCGGGTCCTGCTTGATCTGGAGGGCGTTGCGCCGGGCCAGGGCGCCGATGTGGCGCAGGTTGGCCCGCAGGCCGATCCGGCCCTCGCCGGGCAGCGCCCGCGCCGGGCCCGTGCCCTCGTCCGGGGCGTTCGCGGGGGTCTTGGAGAGCGGTGTGGTCGTGGTGGCGGTGCTCATGCGGCGACCTCCTCGGGAAGCGCGTCGGACACGGTCGTCTTCTGGCCGGTGATCGCCAGGAACACCTCGTCCAGGCTGGGCAGGTGGGTGCCGATGTGGGCGATGCCGAAGCCGCGCGCGCCCAGCAGGGCCACGACGGCGGTCAGCTGCTCGTCGGCGAGGATCGGCACGTACAGCGCGCCCTCGTCGGGGACGACGGTCGCGCCGGCGACGCCGTCGAGACCGGTCTCGCGGAGCGCGGCGGCCATGGCGGGCAGGTCGGCCGGGTCCACCGGGCGCACCTTCAGGGTGCGGCCGCCGACCCGGGCCTTGAGGTCGTCGACCTTGCCGTTGGCGATGACCTTGCCGCGGTCGATGACGGTCAGCTCGCTCGCGAGCTGCTCCGCCTCCTCCATGTACTGGGTGGTGAGCAGGACGGTGGCGCCCTCGGAGACCATCCGCTTGACCTCGTCCCAGACCTCGTTGCGGGTGCGGGGGTCGAGTCCGGTCGTCGGCTCGTCCAGGTAGAGGACGGCCGGGTTCCCGATCATCGAGGCGGCCAGGTCGAGCCGCCGGCGCATGCCGCCCGAGTAGTTCATCGCGGGCCGCTTGGCGGCCTCGGTGAGCGAGAAGCGCTCCAGGAGCTCGTCGGCGCGGGTCCGGGAGTCCTTGCGGGAGAGGTCGAGCAGCCGCCCGATCATGTAGAGGTTCTCCCAGCCGGACAGCTTCTCGTCGACCGAGGCGTACTGGCCGGTGAGGCCGATGGTGCGGCGCAGCTGCCGGGGCTGGCGCACCACGTCGTAACCGGCGACGGTGGCGGTCCCGGCGTCCGGGACGATCAGGGTGGACAGACAGCGGACGAGGGTGGTCTTCCCGGCGCCGTTGGGACCGAGGACCCCGAGGACCGTGCCCTCCCGGACGTCCAGGTCGACCCCGTCGAGGGCCTTCGTCTCGCCGAAGTGCTTCACGAGGCCCCGTACCTCGACGGCGTTGGTGTGTGATCGCGTCATGGCCCCCACTAGACCAGCCGCCACCGACAACGCCCCGACAGACGGCCGACAGCCCGCCGATGGGGGATGTCGGCGGGCTGTCGGAGGTGCCGCAGTGGCTTCTCGGGGCCTTTCCCGGGGCCCTTGACGAGGGCCTTCCGGGATCAGTGGAAGGTGTGCTCCTCGGCGGGGAACGCCCCGCCGGAGACGTCCTCGGCGAAGGCGCGCGCGGCGTCGCCGAGCGTCTCGCGGAGGTTGGCGTACTGCTTGGTGAAGCGCGGCACCTTGCCGCCGGTCAGACCGGCCATGTCGGTCCAGACGAGGACCTGGGCGTCGGTCCCGGCGCCGGCGCCGATGCCGATGGTCGGGATGTGCAGCGAGCGGGTGACCTCGGCGGCCAGCTCGGCCGGCACGAGCTCCAGGACGACCGCGAACGCGCCCGCGTCCTGCGCGGCCTTGGCGTCACGGAGCAGCCGGTGCGCGGCCTCGTCGGAGCGGCCCTGCACCCGGTAGCCCATGGTGTTGACGGACTGCGGGGTCAGGCCCAGGTGGGACATGACGGGGATGCCGGCCTGGACGAGCAGCTCGGTCTGCGGCAGCGAGCGCTCGCCGCCCTCCAGCTTGATCGCGCCGACGCCGGCGTCCTTGACGAGCCGGGTGGCGTTGCGCAGGGCCTGGACGGGCCCCTCCTGGTACGAGCCGAAGGGGAGGTCGCCGACGACGAGGGCCCGCTTGGTCCCGCGCACGACGGCGGCGGAGAGCAGGGTCATCTCGTCCATCGTGACGGGCACGGTGGTGTCGTAGCCGAGGTGACAGTTGCCCATCGAGTCGCCGACGAGGATGACGGGGATCCCGGCCTCGTCGAAGACGGAGGCGGTCATCGCGTCGTAGGCGGTGAGCATGGGCCACTTCTCGCCGCGGGCCTTGGCGGCGGCGATGTCGTGGACGGTGATGCGGCGGGTGCCCTTCCCCCCGTAGAGCGACTTGTCGCTGTCGCCCCTTCCGGCGGGCGGCTTCTGGGCAGCCTGAAGCGTCATGGTGAACGGCTCCTTGTTGTCATCTCGAGGCGCCCTCACGGCGTCCCCGGACCACATCCATGGTGGCACTTCGGCGGGCGGACGGGAAAGTGGGCCGGAGTGGCGCTGTTCACACCCCCGCAATGTGTGAAGCGCCGGGGGAGTGCGACGGGGCCCGCGACGAGGCGCGTGACGCGGCCCGTGACGCGGCCCGCGACGCGGCCCGTGACGCGGCCCGTGACGCGGCCCGTGACGCGGCCCGCGACGCGGCCCGCGACGCGGCCCGTGACGCGGCCCGTGCAAAGACTCTTCCAGGTTTTTCGATACGAGACGGTCTCGTATCGAAATGGGCCTACGCTGGTCGGTATGTCACAGCCGTCCACCGCACCCACCGCACCCGCCGTACCCGCCGGGCCCCGCGTCCCCGAGGCCGTCCACCGGCGACGCTGGGCGATCCTCGGCGTCCTGATGCTCAGCCTGCTGATCGTCGTCCTCGACAACTCGATCCTGAACGTGGCGGTCAGGACGATCGCCGCCCCCGCCCCCACCGGCATCGGCGCCACCCAGGGCGAGCTGGAGTGGGCCATCAACTCCTACACGCTCGTCTTCGCCGGGCTCCTCTTCACCTCCGGCCTGCTCGGCGACCGCCTCGGCCGCAAGAAGGTGCTGCTCTTCGGCATCACCGTCTTCGGCATCGGCTCCGCCCTCGCCGCCTTCTCCGGCTCCCCGGGCGAGCTGATCGCCTTCCGGGCCGTCATGGGCTTCGGCGCCGCCTTCGTGATGCCCGCGACCCTCGCCGTCCTCATGAACGTCTTCGAGCGCGACGAGCAGCCCAAGGCCATCGGCATCTGGGCCGGCGGCGTCGGCCTCGCCATCGCGATCGGCCCCATCACCGGCGGCCTCCTGCTCGAACACTTCTGGTGGGGATCGATCTTCCTCGTCAACGTGCCCGTCGTACTCCTCGCCCTCGTCCTGATGGTCCGGCTCGTGCCCGACTCCCGGGACCCCAGGCCCGGCCGCGTCGACGTGCCCGGCGTCCTGCTCTCCGTCGTCGGCCTCGTCCTCCTCGTGTACGGGATCATCCGCGGCGGCGAGCTGGCCGACTTCACCGACGTCACCGTCCTCGCCCCGGTCCTCGGCGGCCTCGCGGTCCTCGTCGGCTTCGTCCTGCACGAGCGGCGCAGCGACCACCCGGCCATCGACATGTCGTACTTCAAGAAGCCCGCGTTCTCGGCCGCCGTCGCCGCGATCGCGCTCGTCTTCTTCGCCCTCATGGGCGTGACCTTCTTCTCGGCCTTCTACCTCCAGAGCGTGCGCGGCTACAGCGCCCTGCAGTCGGGCCTGCTCCTGCTGCCGCTGGCCGTCGCGCAGATGGCGTTCGCGCCCCGGGCCCGGCTCGTCGTCGAGCGCTTCGGCGCCCGGGTCGTGTGCGCCGCCGGCATGCTGCTCGTCGCCCTCGGCCTCGCCGCCTTCGCCCTCTTCGACGCCTCGACCCCGGTCTGGGTCCTCGAAGTCGTCTTCTTCCTCCAGGGCGCGGGCATGGCGCACATCATGCCGCCGGTCACGGTCGCGATCATGCAGGCGCTGCCCCGCGAGAAGGCGGGCTCCGGCTCGGCGATCAACAACACCTTCCGGCAGGTCGGCGGCGCGCTCGGCGTGGCCGTCCTCGGCTCGGTCCTCTCCTCCGTGTACCGGGGCGGGATCGAGGGGCACCTGGACGGGGTGCCGGCGGCGCTGCGGGCCACGGCGGGCGAGTCCGTCGAGGCCACGCTCGCGGTCGCGGAGAAGCTCGGCCCGGCGGGCCGGGACCTGGTCGCCCCCGCGTACCAGGCCTTCCTGGACGCCATGCACGTCACGGCGATCGCCTCGGCCGCGATCGCCCTGGCCGGCGCGGTGGTCGTCGCCGCGTTCCTGCCGGGCCGCACCCCGGCGGGCCCGGACGCGCCGCAGGCGGGCGCGGGCGCCGGCGCGCCCGACCCCGCCCTCACGGCGCCCGCCGGCCGCCCCCGAGGCGACACCCCCCGGTCCTCGGTACCGGCACCCGGCGCCGGGGCGGGAGAATCGGCCCGACGGTAGCCCGCAGCCCCCGGACGAGAGGCGGAACGCACGTGTCGCTCCAGAACGGCGAGACCCCGGCCCCCCACGCCGACGGGGACGGCCCCGACGGCCCCGGGGACGGGGAGCCGGGCGCCGGGACGACACCGCCGGGGGCCCGCTCGACACCCCCGGGGGCCGGTGCGGCACCTCCGGAGCGCGGTGCGACATCCCGGGGCCCCGGTGCGGCACCTCCGAAGTCCGGGGCGGCATCCCCGGGCCCCGGTGCGACGCCCCCGGGCCCCGGGAGCCCCACCATCCCCGTCCCCACCCCCGCCTCCGCCCCCCGCCGGGGCCGTCCCCGGTCCGAGGCCGTCGAGCAGGCGATCTTCGAGGCGGTCGGGGGGCTCCTGGACGACGGGGTGCCGCTGACCGAGCTGTCCGTCGAGCGGATCGCCCGCACCGCCGGGGTCGGCAAGGCCACCATCTACCGCCGCTGGTCCGGCAAGGAGGACCTCTTCGTCGACCTCCTGCGCTCTCTGGAGCCCCCGGACCCGGTGCTGCCCGGCACCTCGGTCCGGGACGACCTCGTGGCGCTCCTGGAGGCGCTGCGGCAGCGCGGCCTCGCCAAGCGGTCCTCCGCCCTGCTCCACACCGTCTTCTCGCAGATGCAGCTCTATCCCAAGCTGTGGGACGCCTACCAGCTCACCGTCATCGAACCGCGCCGCCGCCTCGGCCTGGACGTGGTGCGGCGCGGCATGGCGCGGGGCGAGATCCGCGCCGACCTCGACGTCGAGTTCGTCAACGACCTCCTCGTCGGCCCCCTGCTGCTGCGCACCGTCGTCCGCCCGGGCTCCTCCGACCTGGATCCCGGCCTCGCCGAGCGGGTCGTCGACACCCTCCTGGACGGTCTGGGCCCCCGTACCTGACACAGGGTGCGGACCGGCCCGAATGTGAGCGTTCTGTCACAGCCGCCCCGCCTCCGCGCCCCCGGAGGAACCCGCCACGCGTGCGGTGTCGTCCCTGGGGGAGTACGGCCGTCCCCTCATCGCCTAGTGTCGAGGTCGGGGCACGGCGGACAGGCGAGACGGCACGGCGGCAAGGCAGTGAGGGCAGCGATGACGCGGGTGGACATGACGGGGACCGGATACGGCGACGCGAACGGCGAGCGCCCCCGTTCCCGGTTCCGGACCGCCCTCGACCGGCTCCGCCGCGACCGGGGGATCTGGCGCCGGGGCATCCTGATCGCCCTGGCCGCCGTCGCGCTCACCCTCCTGATGGTCCTCCACGCCGACGTCCCCAACCGGATCGGCAACCTGGGCAGCCTCACGGAGACCTTCCTGCCCTGGTTCGGCCTCTTCGTGCCGCTCCTGCTCGTCCTCGCCCTGCTGCGCCGGTCCGCCACCGCGGTGATCGCCCTGCTGCTGCCGGCCGTGGTGTGGCTCAACCTCTTCGGCGGGCTCGTCGCCGACAAGTCGGCCGCCGGCGGCGACCTGACCGTCGCCACCCACAACGTGAACGCCGAGAACCCGGACCCCGAGGGCGCCGCCCGGCAGCTCGCCGCCTCCGGCGTCGACGTGCTCGCCCTGGAGGAGCTCAAGGGCGACATGGTCCCGGTCTACGAGGAGGGCCTCGCCGAGGCCTACCCGTACCACTCCGTGCAGGGCACCGTCGGCCTCTGGAGCAGGTTCCCGCTGCGGGCGGCGCAGCCCGTCGACATCCACATGGGCTGGACCCGCGCCATGCGCGCCTCCGTCGTGACCCCGCGGGGCGAGGTGGCCGTGTACGTCGCCCACCTGCCCTCCGTGCGGGTCAGGATGAACGCCGGCTTCACCGCCAACCAGCGCGACAACAGCGCCGACGCGCTCGGCGAGGCCATCTCCCGCGACCCGCACGAGCGGATCGTCCTCCTCGGCGACCTCAACGGCACCATGAACGACCGCGCCCTCAACGCCGTCACCTCGCAGCTGCGCTCCACCCAGGGCGCGGCCGGCGACGGCTTCGGGTTCAGCTGGCCGGCCTCGTTCCCGATGGCCCGCATCGACCAGATCATGGTGAAGAACGTCGAGCCCGTCTCCTCCTGGACGCTGCCCGCCACGCGGAGCGACCACCTCCCGGTCGCGGCCCGCGTGAAGCTCTGAGCCCCTCGTCCCGTACGGAAACCTCCCCTTCACCCTCCGGAAGCCACCGGGAACACGTCGCCTGAGACAATTTGTTCAGACGGAGAACTAATCCTCGTTCCCCTCCGCGTTCCCCCCGCTTCCGGAAGGCCCTCCCCCCATGCCCCTGGCGCTGTTCGCCCTGGCCGTCTCCGCCTTCGGCATAGGCACCACCGAATTCGTGATGATGGGCCTCCTGCCCCAGGTCGCCGAGGACCTCGGCACCTCCGTCCCCACCGCCGGGCACCTCGTCTCGGCGTACGCGATCGGGGTCGTCGTCGGCGCCCCGCTGCTCACCGCCCTCGGCTCCCGCGTCCCCCGCAAGCGGATGCTGCTGCTGCTCATGGCGCTCTTCACGGTCGGCAACCTCGCCTCCGCGCTCGCCCCCGGCTTCGGCTGGCTCGTCGCGGGCCGGGTCCTCGCCGGCCTCCCGCACGGCGCGTTCTTCGGTCTCGGCGCGGTCGTCGCCGCCCGGCTCGTCCGCGAGGGACGGCAGGCGCGGGCGGTGGCCACCATGTTCCTCGGCCTCACCGTCGCCAACATCCTCGGCGTACCGGCCGCGACCCTCCTCGGCCAGCACCTCGGCTGGCGGGCCACCTTCCTCGTGGTCTCCGCGATCGGCCTGCTCGCCATGGCCGCGCTCGCCCGCCTGGTCCCGCCGATCCCCGCCGACGGACGCCAGGGCCTGGGCCGCGAGGTGCGCGCCCTCGGCCGCCCGCAGGTGCTGCTCGGCCTGCTCACCGCCGTCTTCGGCTTCGCGGGCGTCTTCGCCGTGTACTCGTACCTCGCCTCGATGACCACCGAGGTGATGGGCTTCGGCGACTCCACCGTCACGCTCGTCCTCGCCCTCTTCGGCCTCGGGATGACCGGCGGCGCGCTCGCCGCCGGACCGCTGACCGACCGGGCGCTGCGCCCCACCCTGTACGGCTCGCTCGCCGCCCTCGCCCTCGCCCTGGTCGCCTTCCGCTTCACCGTCCACGTGCCCTGGCTGGCCCTGGTCACGGTCGTCGTCCTCGGCGCGGTCGGCTTCATGACCACCACCCCGCTCCAGATGCTGGTCATGAACAAGGCCGAGGACGCCCCCACCCTCGCCTCCGCCTCCAACCACTCGGCCTTCAACCTCGCCAACGCGGGCGGCGCCTGGGCGGGCGGCGCGGCCGTCGCCGCCGGCTGGGGCTGGACCTCCCCGGCCGTGGTCGGCGCGGGCCTCACCGCTGTCGGCCTGGCGGTCGCGGCGGTGGCGGGCCTGCTCGACCGCCGCACGCCGGAGGGAGCCTCCCGCGTGGTCGCGGGAAGCCCCCTCAAGGGCACGGAGAAGGGCACCGGAAAGAACGCCGGAGCGGACGCCGAGCCGGAGGTCAGCCGGCCGGGGACTCCCGCCAGCGGTTCGTGATCGGCAGCCGCCGGTCCTTGCCGAAGCCCTTCGCCGAGATCTTGGTGCCCGGCGGGTACTGGCGCCGCTTGTACTCCGCCGCGTCCACCATCCGCAGCGTCCGCGTCACCAGCTCCTCGTCGTACCCGGCGGCCACGATCTCGTCCCGCCCCCGGTCCCGGTCCACGTACAGCGCGAGGATGCCGTCCAGGACCTCGTAGTCCGGCAGCGAGTCCGTGTCGACCTGTCCCGGGCGCAGCTCGGCGCTGGGCGGCTTGGCGATCGAGTTCTCCGGGATCGGCGGGGTCTGGCCGCGCTCCTCGGCCGCCCGGTTCCGCCAGCGCGCCAGCCGGAAGACGTCCGACTTGTACACGTCCTTGATCGGCCCGAAGGCGCCGACCGCGTCGCCGTACAGCGTCGAGTACCCCACCGCCAGTTCGGACTTGTTGCCCGGTGCGAGGACCAGGTGCCCCTCCTGGTTGGAGAGCGCCATCAGGGCGGTGCCGCGCAGCCGGGCCTGAAGATTCTCCTCCGCGAGCCCGGTGAGGCCGAGCGCCCCCATGTACGCGTCGAACATCGGCTCGATCGACACCGTGCGGTGGTTCAGCCCGGTCCTGCGGGCCAGCTCGGCCGCGTCGCCGCGCGAGTGCCCGGAGGAGTACTTCGACGGCATCGACACCCCGTACACGTTCTCCGCGCCGAGCGCGTCGCAGGCGATCGCCGCGACGAGCGAGGAGTCGATGCCGCCGGACAGGCCGACCAGGACCGAGCGGAAACCGTTCTTCGCGAGATAGGCGCGCAGACCGATGACGAGCGCCGAGTACACCTCCTCGTCGTCGTCGAGCCGGTGCGCGTAACCGCCCGTCAGCTCCGGCTCGTAGGCGGGCAGCGGCTTCTCGGAGAGCACCACCCGGTCGATCCGCAGCCCGTCGTCCCCCACGGGCCCCTCCGGGGCGTCCGGGGCGTACGCGGGCAGCTCCAGGTCCAGGACCACACTGCCCTCGACGAACTGCGGGGCCCGCGCGACGACTTCGCCCTCCGCGTCCACCACGATCGAGTCGCCGTCGAAGACCAGCTCGTCCTGGCCGCCGGTCGTCGCCAGGTACGCGGTGACGCACCCGGCCTCCCGGGCCCGCGCCCGGACCAGTTCGAGGCGCGTGTCGTCCTTGTCCCGCTCGTACGGCGAGGCGTTCACCGACAGGAGCAGCCCGGCCCGCGCGGCGCGCGCCGCCGGGACCCGGCCGCCGTCCTGCCAGAGGTCCTCGCAGATCGCCAGGGCCACGTCCACGCCGTGGACCCGGACGACGGGCAGGGTGTCGCCCCGGACGAAGTAGCGGTACTCGTCGAAGACGCCGTAGTTGGGCAGGTGGTGCTTGGCGAACCGCAGCGCCACCTCGCCGCCGTACAGGACGGCGGCGGCGTTCTCCGGCGACCCGGCCGGCCGGCCGAGCCGGGGCTCCGCCCGCTCCGAGCGGTCCAGGTAGCCGACGACCACCGGGACCTCCCCGAACCCCTCCTCGGCGAGGCGCCGGGCGAGCCCGCGCAGCGCCGTCCGGGACGCCTCCACGAAGGAGGAGCGCAGCGCGAGGTCCTCGACGGGATATCCGGTCAGCGCCATCTCGGGGAACGCGACGAGATGCGCGCCCTGCCCGGCGGCGTGCCGGGTCCAGTGCACGATCGCCTCGGCGTTCCCGGCGATGTCTCCGACGGTCGAGTCGATCTGATTCAGGGCGAGGCGTAGTTGAGGCACCCGCCCAGTGTAATCGTCAGACCGACGCTATGTCCTGGGGTACGGGGTACTCCGGGCCCCGCCCCACCCGCCCCACCCGTCCCGTTCGGGCCCGCCGCCGGGAACCTCCGGCCGCGCCCCGGCGTTCGAACCGATATGTCCAGGAGTGTCGCGCGCACGGCCGCTGCCCTGTTGGCCCTCGGTGCGCTCGCGTACACCGCCTGGGTCCTCGAAGTCCTCGTCCGGACCGGCCTCGACCCGGTCCGGACCTACGTCTCCGAACTGGCCGCCGCCGACCAGCCCCTCGGCGGCCTCTTCCGCGCCACCGACCTCACGGCCGGCCTCCTGGTCCTGGCCGGGGCGCTCACGGGCCTGGCGGGGGAGCGGGGGAGGCGCGGCGGGGCCCGGGGGGCCCGCGGGGGGGGGGCCGGGGGGCGGGGGGGGAAAAGGGCCCGGGGG
>NZ_LGEG01000037.1 GCF_001280125.1 Streptomyces sp. NRRL F-6492 | reverse complement strand
GCGGCGAGAGGCCCACCCCGACGGCCCCCGCGCCCGTCCCGGACGCCCGGCGGGTCCGTACCCCCCCGACCCGCTCCGTACCGCCCCCGCCCCACTCCGTAACCGCCCCCCCCGCCGGTCCGCACCGCCCCTACCGGCCCGGGGCCGACCCGACACCCGTCCGTGCCCGACCCCGCCCCCGGCGCACGGTCGCGCCCGGTCCGACGTCCGTCCCCGCCCGGTCCGACGTCCGTCCCCGCCTCGGCGCGCGGTCGCGCCCGCCCCGTATCCGCCCCCCGATCGGGCGGCCCGGTCCCGGGTGCCCGTCCCCGACCCGTACCGTTGCCTCCCGTGACTCCCACCGGATCCGCCGCCGGCGCCCTTCCCGCCCGGCGGCTCCTCGACTGGTTCCGGGCGCATCCGCTCGCCTTCGACGCGGTGCTGGCGTTCGGCGTGCTCGGCTGCATGGTCGCCGGGTCCTTCACCGACCCGCACGGCAGCCCGAGCGGGCCCACCTTCGGCGACCGCGTGCCCGACGTGTGGAGCGTGCTGCTCATGGTCGCCGGGGCCGTCGCGCTGGTGTGGCGCCGCCGCAGCCCCTTCGCCGTGCTCTGCCTCACCGTGGCGGTCGCCCTGGTCGAGCTGGTCGACGACAGCAGGCCCGCGCCCATCGCCATGAGCGTCGTCGTCGCGCTCTGCACGGTCGCCGCGCGCACCGACCGGCCCACCACCTGGCGGGTCGGCCTCGCCACCATGACGGTGCTCACCGCCGCGGCCATGGTCTTCGGCCCGACCCCCTGGTACGCGCAGGAGAACCTCGGCGTCTTCGCCTGGACCGGCATGGCGGCCGCCGCCGGGGACGCCGTCCGCAGCCGGCGGGCCTTCGTCGACGCGATCCGGGAGCGCGCCGAACGCGCCGAACGCACCCGCGAGGAGGAGGCCGGGCGCCGGGTCGCGGAGGAGCGGCTGCGGATCGCCCGCGACCTCCACGACGTCGTCGCCCACCACATCGCCCTGGTGAACGTCCAGGCCGGAGTCGCCGCCCACCTCATGGAGAAGCGCCCCGACCAGGCCAAGGAGGCCCTCGCGCACGTCCGCGAGGCCAGCCGCTCCGCCCTCGACGAACTGCGCGCCACCGTCGGCCTGCTGCGCCAGTCCGGCGACCCGGAGGCCCCCACCGAGCCCGCGCCCGGACTCGCCGTCCTCGACGGGCTGCTCGACAGCTTCCGCAAGGCCGGCCTCCCGGTCGCCCTGGCCCGCGCCGACGGCGAGAAGCCGCTGCCCGCCGCCGTCGACCTGGCCGCGTACAGGATCGTGCAGGAGGCCCTGACCAACGTGCGCAAGCACGCGGGACCGGACGCCGAGGCCGAGGTCAGCGTCGTGCGGGTGGGCCGTACGGTCGAGATCACCGTCCTCGACAACGGCCCGCCCGCGCCCCTCCCCGCCCCGGCCCCGGCCGGCGGCCACGGGCTGCTCGGCATGCGCGAGCGGGTCGGCGCCCTCGGCGGCAGCCTGACCACCGCACCCCGCTACGGCGGCGGATTTCGTGTACAGGCGATACTGCCGGTGACCTCCCGCACGGCGGAGGACACGGCGCAGGACACGGGGGAGGACGCGTGACGATCCGGGTGCTGCTCGCCGACGACCAGGCCCTGCTGCGCAGCGCCTTCCGGATCCTGGTCGACTCCGAGGCCGACATGGAGGTCGTCGGCGAGGCGGCCGACGGCGCCCGGGCCGTCGAGCTGGCCCGCGCCGAGCGGCCCGACGTCGTCCTGATGGACATCCGTATGCCGGGCACGGACGGCCTCGCCGCCACCCGCGCGATCACCGCCGACCCCGGCCTCTCCGGCGTACGGATCGTCATGCTGACCACCTTCGAGGTCGACGAGTACGTCGTGCAGTCGCTGCGCGCCGGGGCCTCCGGCTTCCTCGGCAAGGGCGCCGAACCGGAGGAGCTGCTCGGCGCGATCCGGATCGCCCACGCCGGCGAGGCGCTGCTCTCCCCGGCCGCCACCAAGGGCCTGATCGCCACCTTCCTCGCCCAGGGCCCCCGGGACGACGGCGCGGGCGCCGCCGGCGAGGACGCCCGCAGGGCCCGCTCCGAGCGCCTCGCCGCGCTCACCGCCCGCGAGCGCGAGGTCCTCGTCCTCGTCGCGGGCGGCCTGTCCAACGACGAGATCGGTCGGCGGCTCGACGTCAGCCCGCTCACCGTGAAGACCCACGTCAACCGGACCATGGCCAAGCTCGGCGCCCGCGACCGGGCCCAGCTGGTGGTCACGGCCTACGAGTCGGGACTGGTACGTCCGAGGGTGGAGTGACCGGGGCCGCGGACGTACTCCAGACGCGGTACGCGCGGCGTAAAGAAGTGCGCCCGGGGGCCGAGGACTTCCGGCGGCGCATGGCCGATCGTAGGGGCGGGGGCGTCTCGGGTCGGTCGAAGGCCGGGGTTCCGGCCGCTCCCGACCGCCGACGCGTACGCCACGGAAGAGAGACCCCATCCCATGTCCTGGCTGTCCAGATTCAGCCTCGCGCAACGGGCCCTGATCGGGCTGACGTCGCTCGTCGCGATCGTGTTCGGGGCGATCGCGATCCCGCAGCTCAAGCAGCAGCTGTTCCCCTCGATCGAGCTGCCCATGGTCTCGGTCCTCGCCCCCTACCAGGGCGCCTCCCCCGACGTGGTCGAGAAGCAGGTCGTCGAGCCCCTGGAGAACAACCTCAAGGCCGTCGACGGCCTGAAGTCGGTCACCTCCACCGCCTCCGAGGGCATGGCCCTCGTCATGGCCTCCTTCGACTACGGCGACGAGTCGACGAAGCAGCTCGTCGCCGACGTCCAGCAGGCCGTGAACCGCGCCCGCGCCCAGCTCCCCGACACGGTCGACCCGCAGGTCGTGGCCGGTTCCACGGACGACATCCCGACCGTCGTCCTCGCCGCCTCCTCCGACAAGGACCCGCAGGCCCTCGCGGCCCTCCTCGACCGGACCGTCGTGCCCGCCCTCCAGGACGTCGAGGGCGTCGGCCAGGTCTCCGTCAGCGGCGTCCAGGACCTCCAGGTCTCCGTCACCCCCGACGAGCGGAAGCTCGCCGCGGCCGGGATCAGCACCATGAAGCTCGCCGAGGCCCTGCGCGCCGGCGGCGGCACCGTGCCGGCCGGCTCCTTCACCGAGGACGGCAAGAGCCGCACGATCCAGGTCGGCGGCGGCTACACCTCCCTGCGGCAGATCGAGGACCTGCGCATCCCGGCGGCCGCCCCCGGCAAGGGCGGGGCCGTCCGCCTCGGCGACGTGGCCGCCGTCCGCCAGGAGGAGTCCCCGCGCACCTCCCTGACCCGCACCAACGGCAGGCCCAGCCTCGCCGTCATGGCCACCATGGACAAGGACGGCAGCGCCGTCGCGATCTCCGACGCCGTGAAGGAGAAGCTGCCCGGGCTGCGCCGCGACCTCGGCGCCGGCGCCGAGCTGACCGTCGTCTCCGACCAGGGCCCGGCCGTCGCCAAGGCCGTCTCCGGCCTCACCACCGAGGGCGCCCTCGGCCTCGTCATGGCCGTCCTGGTGATCCTGGTCTTCCTCACGTCGATCCGCTCGACCCTGGTGACCGCGGTCTCCATCCCGCTCTCGGTCGTCCTCGCCCTCATCGTGCTGTGGACCCGCGACCTCTCGCTCAACATGCTGACGCTCGGCGCGCTCACCATCGCCATCGGCCGGGTCGTCGACGACTCGATCGTGGTCCTGGAGAACGTCAAGCGCCACCTCGGCTACGGCGAGGAGCGCCGGGAGGCGATCCTCACCGCGGTCCGCGAGGTGGCGGGCGCCGTCACCTCCTCCACCCTCACCACCGTCGCCGTCTTCCTGCCGATCGGTCTGACCGGCGGCATGGTCGGCGAGCTGTTCGCCTCGTTCTCGCTGACGATCACGGCGGCCCTGCTCGCCTCGCTGCTCGTCTCCCTGACCGTCGTCCCGGTCCTCTCGTACTGGTTCCTGCGCGCCCCCGAGGGCACGCCGGAGGACCTGGCCGAGGCCCGCAGGCTCGCCGAGGAGCGGGAGGAGAAGAGCCGCCTCCAGCGCCTGTACGTGCCGGTCCTGCGGTTCGCGACCCGGCGGCGGCTCGCGAGCCTGGGCATCGCGTTCGCCGTCCTGGTCGTCACCTTCGGCATGACCCCGCTCCTGAAGACGAACTTCTTCGACCAGGGCGACCAGGAGGTCCTCAGCATCAAGCAGGAGCTGGCGCCCGGCACCGGCCTGAGCGCCTCCGACGAGGCCGCGAAGAAGGTCGAGAAGGTCCTCGCGGAGACCGAGGGCGTCAAGGACTACCAGGTCACCGTCGGCTCGTCCGGCTTCATGGCGGCCTTCGGCGGCGGCACCGGCGCGAACCAGGCCTCTTACCAGGTCAGCCTGGAGGAGTCCGCCTCGTACGAGAGGACGCGGGACGCCATCGAGAAGGGGCTCGCCGGCCTCGACGGGATCGGCGACACCACCCTCGCGGCCGGTGACGGCTTCGGCAGCCAGAACCTGAGCGTGGTCGTCAAGGCCGCCGACGCCGAGGTCCTGAAGAAGGCCTCCGAGCAGGTCCGGGCGGCGATCGCCGGGATGAAGGACGTCACCGACGTCCAGAGCGACCTCTCGCAGTCCGTCCCGCGCGTCTCCGTCACGGCGAAGCCCGCCGCGGCCGACGCCGGCTTCGACTCCGCCTCGCTCGGCATGGTCGTCGCCCAGGCCGTCCGGGGCACCCCGGCCGCGAAGGCGACCCTGGACGGCGGCGAGCGGGAGGTCCTCATCACCTCGGCGAGGCCCGCCACCACCCTGGCCGGGCTGAAGGCGCTGCCCCTCGGCCCGGTGAGGCTCGGTGACGTCGCCACCGTCGAGCTGGTCCCCGGCCCGGTCTCCATGACCCGGATCGACGGCGCCCGCGCCGCGACGATCACGGCCAAGCCGGTCGGCGACAACACCGGCGCCGTGAGCGCCTCCCTCCAGTCGGAGATCGACGCGCTCGACCTGCCCGCGGGCGCCACCGCCACCATCGGCGGCGTCTCCGAGGACCAGAACGAGGCCTTCCTCAACCTGTTCCTCGCGATGCTCGCGGCCGTCGCGATCGTCTTCATGCTGCTGGTCGCGACCTTCCGGTCGCTGGTCCAGCCGCTGATCCTGCTCGTCTCGATCCCGTTCGCGGCGACCGGCGCGATCGGCCTCCTGGTGGTCACCGACACCGCGATGGGCGTCCCGGCGATGATCGGCATGCTGATGCTCATCGGCATCGTCGTCACCAACGCGATCGTCCTGATCGACCTGATCAACCAGTACCGGGAGCGGGGCCTCGGCGTCGTCGAAGCGGTGGTCGAGGGCGGCCGGCACCGGCTCCGCCCGATCCTGATGACCGCCCTGGCGACGATCTTCGCCCTGCTGCCGATGGCCCTCGGCATCACCGGCGAGGGCGGCTTCATCGCCCAGCCGCTGGCCGTGGTCGTGATCGGCGGTCTGATCACCTCGACGCTGCTGACCCTGCTCCTCGTCCCGACGCTCTACGCGATGGTGGAGCTCCGCAAGGAGCGCCGCGCGAAGAAGAAGGCGGAGAAGAAGGCCGCGAAGAAGAAGGCGAAGGACGACGACATGAACCACAACGCGGAGCAGCCGGACGTCTCCCCGCTGGACGCGAGCCTGCTGGACCTCCTGGACTGAGCCCGGCCCGGCACGCACCGAAGGGCGCCCCGCGCGTGTCGCGGAGCGCCCTTCGGCGTGCGTACGCCCATGCGTACGGGGTGAATCGTTACGGCAGCGCCAGCATCCGTTCGAGCGCCAGCTTCGCGAAGCTCTCCGTCTCCTTGTCGACCTGGATCCGGTTGACGAGGTTGCCCTCGGCCAGGGACTCCAGGGTCCACACCAGGTG
This sequence comes from Streptomyces sp. NRRL F-6492, assembly GCF_001280125.1. Lineage (GTDB taxonomy): Bacteria > Actinomycetota > Actinomycetes > Streptomycetales > Streptomycetaceae > Streptomyces. The sequence goes on along the minus strand of NZ_LGEG01000037.1, from coordinate 6,296 downwards.
CGGCAGGTCGATGCGGTTCATGGTCGAGCAGAAGCAGACCGTCTTGTCGAGGAAGACGATCTCCTTGTCCTGGTCGGCGTACCGGTTCGCCAGGCGGCGGACGAGGTTCAGCTCCGTGCCGATCGCCCACTTGGAGCCGGCCGGGGCCGCCTCCAGGGTGTTGATGATGTACTCGGTCGAGCCCACGTGGTCGGCGGCGGCGACGACCTCGTGCCGGCACTCGGGGTGGACGAGCACGTTCACCCCGGGGATGCGGGCCCGCACGTCCTCGACCGACTCCAGCGAGAACCGGCCGTGCACCGAGCAGTGACCCCGCCACAGGATCATCTTGGCGGCGCGCAGCTGCTCGACGGTGAGCCCGCCGTTGGGCTTGTGCGGGTTGTAGAGCACGCAGTCGTCCAGGGACATGCCCATGTCGCGGACGGCGGTGTTGCGGCCGAGGTGCTGGTCGGGCAGGAAGAGCACCTTCTCGCCCTGCTCGAACGCCCAGTCCAGGGCCCGCTCCGCGTTGGACGAGGTGCAGATGGTGCCCCCGTGCTTGCCGGTGAAGGCCTTGATGTCGGCCGAGGAGTTCATGTACGAGACGGGCACGACCTGCTCGGCGATCCCGGCCTCGGTCAGCACGTCCCAGCACTCGGCGACCTGCTCGGCGGTGGCCATGTCGGCCATCGAGCAGCCGGCCGCGAGGTCGGGCAGGACGACCTTCTGGTCGTCGCCGGTGAGGATGTCGGCCGACTCCGCCATGAAGTGCACGCCGCAGAAGACGATGTACTCCGCCTCCGGCTTGGCGGCCGCGTCGCGCGCGAGCTTGAAGGAGTCGCCGGTGACGTCGGCGAACTGGATGACCTCGTCGCGCTGGTAGTGGTGGCCGAGCACGAAGACCTTGTCCCCGAGCTTCTCCTTGGCCGCGCGGGCGCGTTCCACGAGGTCGGGGTCGGAGGGCGACGGCAGATCGCCGGGGCACTCCACGCCGCGCTCGCTCTTCGGGTCCGCCTCGCGGCCGAGCAGGAGGAGGGCGAGCGGCGTCGGCTGAACGTCGAGCTCATGACGGGTTTGGGCCGTGGTCACGTCACGCACCCTTTCTTCGGGGAACCTTTTCGTCTAAATGACGCTATCTATCATAACCCCTTCACGTCACGTTGACGATGTCCATAGTGTCGATGTGACGAATTCGCCTTCCGCGCGGCTGGACAGGGTGTGCGAGCATGAAAGAAGGAAAACCCCACTCGGCCCGGAATGAATCCGGGGCACCGCCGGTTGCAACCGTCGGCAAGCAGTCTCCGTACACACCGGGAGAGAAGCAGATGTCCGTATCGGACGAGAAGACCACTGTCAGCGACGGCATCCTCCTGTCCGACGCCGCCGCGGCCAAGGTCAAGGCCCTCCTCGACCAGGAAGGCCGCGAAGACCTGGCCCTGCGCGTCGCCGTTCAGCCCGGTGGCTGCTCCGGCCTGCGTTACCAGCTCTTCTTCGACGAGCGTTCGCTCGACGGCGACGTCGTGAAGGACTTCGACGGGGTCAAGGTCGTCACCGACCGCATGAGCGCCCCGTACCTCGGCGGTGCCTCGATCGACTTCGTGGACACCATCGAGAAGCAGGGCTTCACCATCGACAACCCGAACGCCACGGGCTCCTGCGCCTGCGGCGACTCGTTCAGCTAAGTCGTACGCGTGAATGAGGGCGGGCCCCGGAGTTTCCCTCCGGGGCCCGCCCTCGCGCGTGTACGGGGACGTCAGCGGCCCGGCACCGCCTCGCCGCTCGCCGCGTCCACCACCGGCCGCGAGCCGAGCGGGGCGTCCAGGGCCACCGTCTTGACGATCTCCACGGCCATGGCGACGCACATCCGGTCCGGGTCGGCCGGGGACTCCTCGATCCGGAGGACGACCCGCTCCGGGGTCTCCTCCGCCGTGACCTCGTACGTGCTGCACACCCCGCCCCAGAAGGCGACCGTCAGCTTCCGGCCGTCGTCCCCGGCCTCGTACGACTGGACCTGCCGGGACGGCGCCGTGCCCTCGCCGGACGACGGCGGGGGCGTCACCGGCGGCGCCAGGTACCGCTCCTCGACCGCCGTGCGCACCACCGTGTGCGGCGCCGCGTCCATCGGGTCCGCCGTGAACAGCCACGCCGGTACGAGCAGCCGCTCGCCGTCCACGTCCCGCGCGGCGAGCCCGAAGACCGCGCCCGTCACCGGCACCTCGACCGGCACGGCCGGATCGGCGATCGCGTGGCAGGGCGGCACCGCCTCGCCCGTCGGCTTCCCGGCGCCCGGAACCTCCTCGGTCCCCGGCTTTCCCGCGCTCGGAACCTCCTCGGTCCCCGGCTTCCCCGCGCCCGGCACGTCCGCCGTCCCCGGCTTCCCGGCGCCCGGCACGTCCGCCGTCCCCGGCTTCCCGGCGCCCGGCCGCTCCCCGTTCGGGACGGGCGTGGCGCAGCCGCCGATGCCGATCGGGCCGGTGCCCTTCGAGTCCTCGTTCAGCTCCGCCAGCGCCTTCGCCGCCCCCACCACGGGGTACGAGGCGCCCTCGGCCGGCTCCTTGAGCATCCCGCTCCCGCCGGACACCCGGCCGTCCGGCTCGACGTGCAGCCCCGTCGACCAGCCGTAGGTCGGCAGACCGCCCACCACCGGCTCGGCGTTGACCACCCGGACGGACCCGTTCATCACCTGGCCGGCGGTCACCTTCGCGTCGTCCTGGCCGATCGCCTTCAGGACGGGGGCCGCCGCGGCCTTCGCCGCCGCCTCGCTCACCGGCGAGCCGCCGCTCGGGGGCTTCACCTCTCCCGGCGGGGGACACGCCTTGCCCTTGAGGCAGGTGTCGCCGACCGGACCGCCGTCGTACCAGGAGTACGTCCAGTTCCCCGGCGCCCGCCGCGCCACGTCGAGGCGCGGCCCGGAGCCGTCCTCCTCGGGCTTGACCGACCAGACCTCGCCCGCCAGGACCGGGCGTCCGGAGATGCCGAGCGCATCGGCCAGCCTGGTCACCTCCGCCGAGGTGACCAGGCCCTCCGGCCGGTGGACCGCGGCCGAGGAGGGCCCCTGGGGGAGTGGGCCCTTGGCTTTGTAGACGGTCCCGCGGGGACCGCCGCCCGGGTCGGGTTCGCCGGGCGCGATCCCGGGACCCCCGTCCGTACCGCCGTCGCTCCCCAGGCGCAGGGAAGGCGGCGGGCCGGCCGCGTCGGCCGACCGGGTCGCGCCGTCCGCGCCGCCACCGTCGCCGGACGCCGCGGTGGCGAGGTACACCCCGCCGCCCCCGGCGAGCAGCACGCCCGCCGCCACCGAGGCGGTGAGCAGCGTCCGCCGCCTCCGACCGTTCTCCGTACCGCTCACGGCTCAGCTCCTTCGGCCCTGGGTCATCTCCGTGGAAGACACCGGTGGGACGGAGCGGACGCCCGGACGGTTCCGTCAGCCGCCGTACTCGGCGGTGGCGGCGATCAGCCGGGCCGAGGCGGCCGGCACGACCACCCCGTTGATCAGGGCGGGGGAGACCGGAGCGGGCTCCGGGTTCACCGGGGCCACCCAGTGCGGGGCCATCCGGGCGCCGTCGCCGCGCAGCTGCGCGAGGCTCAGCTCGGACTCGTGTCGCTCACGGGGAGCGGGGTAGAGACTCATGGGCGCACCGTACGCACCACCGGCCCGCGGAGAAAAGGCCTACTCTGGGGTAGTTTCCACTGTTCGGCAGGGCCGCCCCCAGCGGGTAGCGTGAACTGTCATCACCGCCTTCCCGCAGGAGCGCCCGCCGTGCGTATCGCAGTCACCGGCTCCATCGCCACCGACCACCTCATGACCTTCCCCGGCCGGTTCGCCGACCAGCTGGTGGCCGACCAGCTGCACACGGTCTCCCTCTCCTTCCTCGTGGACAACCTGGACGTGCGCCGGGGAGGCGTCGCCGCCAACATCTGCTTCGGCATGGGGCAGCTCGGCAGCCGTCCGGTCCTGGTGGGCGCCGCGGGCTTCGACTTCGACGAGTACCGGGCCTGGCTCGACCGGCACGGCGTCGACACCGCCTCGGTCCGCATCTCCGAGGTCCTGCACACCGCCCGCTTCGTCTGCACCACGGACCGGGACCACAACCAGATCGGCTCCTTCTACACGGGCGCCATGAGCGAGGCCCGGCTGATCGAGCTCAAGGCCGTCGCCGACCGCGTGGGCGGCCTCGACCTGGTCCTGATCGGCGCCGACGACCCCGAGGCGATGCTCCGCCACACCGAGGAGTGCCGGACCCGGTCCATCCCCTTCGCCGCGGACTTCTCGCAGCAGATCGCGCGCATGGACGGCCAGGAGATCCGCACCCTCCTGGACGGCGCCACCTACCTCTTCTCCAACGAGTACGAGAAGGGCCTCATCGAGTCCAAGACGGGCTGGACCGAGGCGGAGATCCTCTCCCGCGTCGGCCACCGCGTCACCACGCTCGGCTCGCGCGGCGTGCGCATCGAGCGGGCCGGCGAGGACCCGATCGAGGTCGGCTGCCCCGAGGAGACGGCCAAGGTCGACCCGACCGGCGTCGGCGACGCCTTCCGGGCCGGCTTCCTCACCGGTCTGGCCTGGGGCGTCGGCCACGAGCGCGCCGCGCAGGTCGGCTGCATGCTGGCCACGCTCGTCATCGAGACCCTGGGCACCCAGGAGTACACCCTGGGCCGGGTCAACTTCATGGAGCGCTTCACCAAGGCGTACGGCGACGAGGCCGCCGCCGAGGTCCACGCCCACCTGGTCTGACGCCCGCCCCCGCCGGGCCCGGGACGCCCCGGGCCCGCGCGGTGGGGACCTCCACCGCACCGGATGCGCTCAGGACGCCCGCCGCACCAGGTACGCGACCCCGCCCCGCCCGGACGGCTCCTCGCCCAGGTACTCCTGGCCCCGCATCTCGCACCACGCCGGGATGTCCAGGCGCGCCGCCTCGTCGTCCGCCAGGACCGTCACCGTGCCGCCCACCGGGACGTCGCCGATCACCTTCGCCAGCTCGATCACCGGGATCGGGCAGCGCCGCCCCAGCGCGTCCACGACCAGGGAGCCGGGGCCGGCCGCCGGGGCCGCGGCCGGCGCGGCCGGGACGCCGAGCCGCTCCCGCACCCCCGCCACCACCCCCGGCAGCACGTCGAGGAAGCGGTCCACGTCCTCCGCCGCGGTGCCGGCCGGCAGGGACACCCGGACGTTCCCCTCGCTCAGCACCCCCATCGCGCGCAGCACGTGGCTGGGCGTCAGCGTCGAACTCGTACACGACGAACCGGACGAAACGGAGAAACCCTCCCGGTCCAGCTCGTGCAGCAGCGTCTCCCCGTCGACATAGAGACAGGAGAAGGTGACGAGATGGGGGAGCCGGCGCACCGGGTCGCCCACCACCTCCACGTCCGGCACCAGCTCCGGCACCCGCGCCCGGATCCGGTCCACCAGACCCCGCAGCCGCGCCCCCTCGGCCGCCGCCTCCGCCCGGACCGCCCGCAGCGAGGCCGCCGCCGCCACGATCGCCGGCAGGTTCTCGAAGCCCGGCGCCCGGCCCGACTCCCGCTCGTCCGAAGGCCCTTGCGGGGCGAACCGCACCCCCTTCCGCACGGCGAGCAGCCCCACCCCCGCCGGGCCGCCCCACTTGTGCGCGCTCGCCGTCAGCAGCGACCAGCCGCCCTCCACCGGACCCCAGCCGAGCGACTGGGCCGCGTCCACGAGCAGCGGCACGCCGATCCCCCGGCAGGCCTCGGCGACCTCGGCCACCGGCTGCGCGGTCCCCACCTCGTGGTTGGCCGACTGGAGGCACGCCAGGGCCGTCCCCCCGTCGAGGGCCGCCGCGAAGGCCGCCGCGTCCACCGCCCCCGCCCGGTCCACCGGCACCTCGGTCACCGTCCCGCCGGCCGCCGCGTGCGTCCCGGCCGCGTACAGGACGGAGGAGTGCTCGACCGCCGACACCACGAGCCGGCCCCCGACGCGCCGGCGGCCCGCGAGCGCTCCGGCGACCCCCGCGTGAACCGCGCGCGTCCCCGAAGGAGTGAACACGAGCTCGTCGGGGCGACAGCCCACCGCCTCCGCCGCGGCCTCCCGCGCCGCGTCGAGCAGCAGCCGGGCCCGCCGCCCCTCCCGGTACAGCCGGGCCGGATCCGCCCAGCCCTCGTCCAGGGAGGCGAGCAGCGCCTGGCGGGCGACGGGGTGCAGCGGGGCGGCGGACGCGGCGTCGAAGTACGGCATCCACCCACCGTAGAACGTGCGCGGGCCCGGCCCCGGGCGCACCCCCTCCGCGCCTCCGCCGCCCCGGCGTGTCGCCCGGCCCCTCCCGATGAGCCCTCGTCAGAACACCCGCCCGGCCCGTCCCCGA
>NZ_LGEG01000036.1 GCF_001280125.1 Streptomyces sp. NRRL F-6492 | reverse complement strand
CTTCGGCGCGGTGGCCCGGGGCGCCGCGTGACGGGCGGCCCGTGGGACCGGCCGGGGCGGGGACGTCACGTTCGGCCCGAGTCCCGGTGCGGACGGATGCGGCGCCGAGGGGTGCGGCGCGGGGGGGGGTGTGGACACTGGTGGTGCCGAGGGGTGCGGCGCGGGAGGGGGTGTGGACACTGGTGGTGCCGAGGGCGGCGATGGGGGCGGGGGTACCGGCGACGGCGGCGCCGGGGGCCGGCACTCGGGTGGAAGGGGGGACGCGGGCCGTGGGGGTTCCGGGTCGCCGTGGCCCATGTCGACCCACACGTCCGGGGCACACACCACCAGGCGGTCGGTGGTCGGGGTGTGCTCCATGAAGACCACGGCCTCGCCGTGCCGGGGCAGCGGGCACAGCGCCGCCGCGGCTCCCAGACCGACACTGATCCAGCTGCCCACCGGCAGTCCTTTCCCGCTACGACCTGTTCTCGTACGCCCCCCGGTCGTCCGGAGGGGCGGAGGCGCCGCCGCCGTGAGGCGGCGACACAGCGGGTAACGATCATGGACGGGGCAGGTCACGGGCCGTTTTTCGCGAAGAGGACCGAAAGCGCGGCCTTTCGGCGGCCTTTCACCGGAGTGGAGGAATCACCCTGGCGTTCGGTCCTCGTCCTGCCGCCCCGGGGAACGCCCCGCCGTCCCCCGGACGGTGACGACGGGGCAGTGCGCGTACGTCATCGCGGCCTGGCTCACCGAGCCCAGGAGCAGTCCGGCGATGCCGCTGCGGCCGCGGGCGCCGACGACCAGCAGCTGGGCCGTCCCGCTCGCCTCGATCAGGACCTCGTGCGGCTTGCCGTCCACCAGGTCGTGCCGGACGGTGACGTCCGGACGGGCGTCCGCGCGGTCGGCGACCGCCCGGGCCAGTGAGCGCGCCGCGGATTCACGGGTCGTGCCGGGCGGGGCCTTGTCCGGCTGCCAGGCGTGCACCGCCACGAGCTCGGCCCGGCGCCGCGCGGCCTCGGCGAAGGCGACGTCGACGGCCTCCTCGCTGTCCGGCGAGCCGTCGGTCCCCAGGAGGACGGGCCCCGTGCCGCCGGACGCCGCGTGTTCCTCGCGGACGGTCATCACGGGGCAGTGGCTGCGGGCGGCCAGGGAGATCGGAGTGGATCCCAGCAGCAGGCCCGTGATGCCGCCCAGCCCTCTGGAACCGACGACGATCAGGTCCGCGGCCCGCGACTCGGCTTCCAGCACGTGTACCACGTCGCCCGTCACCACGGCCTCGGTCACCACGAGGTCGGGCGCCGTGCCGAGGGCGTGGACCGCCGCTTCCTGGACCAGGGTCGCGGAAGCGGGGTCCGGCACCACGTACCTGGGCTTGATCGGGACCTCGACGTGGACCACGCGCAGCTTCGCGCCGCGCAGTGCCGCCTCCGTGGCGGCCGCCTCCACGGCGGTGAGGCTCATCGCCGAGCCGTCCACCCCGACCACGACCAGATCGCTCATAGCTGGCTGCTCCACTTCACGCTGCGGGCTCCCAGCCTCGCCCCGTCGGCAGGCCGCTGCAATTCCTGCGCCCCCGGGGAGGGCGGGGAAGCCGCCGTGGCGGAGTGGGGGCGGCGGGGTCGGTTCACCGGGCCGGCACCCGGCTCCAGCCGTTCCCCCTCGAAGCGTGCGCGGAAGCCGCGGTCGTGCGAGACGGCGACCACCGCGCCGTTCCCGCCCGTGACGAGGAGCCGCTGTCCGGGTGCGAGGGGCAGGAGGCCGTCCAGACGCAGCCGTTCCCCGACCCGTACGCCGTCGAGCTCGGCGAGGGGGCCGGGGGCCGGGCCGTCCGGCGTCGTAGCGGCGCACGGTGCGCTCGTCCCGGTCGACCTCCAGGATCGTGGTGGCGACGCGCTCCAGGAACGCGTGGTCGTGGGTGACCGCGACGACGGTGCCGTGATGGGCGCACAGGTGTTCCGCCAGCCAGTGCGCGGCCGCCGCGTCGAGGTGGTTGGTCGGTTCGTCCAGGAGCAGCGGCTCGGGGGCGGCGGCCAGGACGCAGGCGAGCGCGAGCCGTGCCTGCTCGCCGCCGGACAGGGGGCCGAGCGGGCGGTCGCGGGTGATCCGGGTGAGGCCGAGGGCGTGGGCCGCGGCGTCCACGCGGGCGTCGGCCTCGTACCCGCCGCGTTCCTGGTGGGCGATCAGCGGTTCGCCGTAGGCGGCGAGCCGCTCGTCCGACGCGTCCCCGAGGGTCTCCTCCGCCGCGCGGAGCTCCCCTCCATGGCGCGCGGGTCGGTCAGGGCGAGGTCGACGGCGTCCCGCACGGTGCGGGACGGGTCGAGGCCGGGGGTCTGGGCGAGGTGGCCGGTGCCGCCGGGGAAGCCGGCGGTGACCTCCCCGGCGTCCGGCGTCTCGGCCGCGGCGAGCAGCCCGCAGCAGGGTGGACCTGCCGGAGCCGTTCTCGCCGACGACGGCGGCCTTCTCGCCCGGCCGGACGGTGAGGGAGACCTGGTCGAGGACGGTGCGGGTGCCGCAGGACTCGGTGACGTTCCTGACGGACAGCTGTGCCACGGCGGCGGGAGCGGTGGCGGGCGGGACGGTGCGGGCGCGGTCGCGCACGGGGCTTTCCCGGGGCGCGCGAAGGGTCTACGGGCGGCAGGGACGGCGGCGTCGGCCGTGCCCGGACTCAGACGAAGAGGAAAGCCGTGACCCCACCACAACAGGACGCACCGTCTCGCCCCCAGTGGTTTGTTTCGCGCCCCGGGCGGGGCGGGGGCTCAGCGCCGCAGGAGGGCGCAGACGAAGTCCTCCTGGACGGCGCGGACCTTGGCCAGCAGTTCCGGCTTGAGGCCCTTGCTGGTCTGGGTGTTGATCGAGAACGTCAGGGACCGCTCGCCGTCCGCCGTCGCGGCGGCCAGCTGGGTGTAGCCGGGGAAGTTGCCGGTGTGGCCGTAGACCGTGCCGCACCGGGTGGTGTAGCGGAAGATCGCCAGTCCGCCCGCGTTGACTCCGGGTCCGGCGGGTTCCGAGGCGGCGCCGGGGAGGAAGCGCCGCTGCTGGTCGCGGACCTCCTCGGACAGGTAGCCGCGTCCGCCCGCCCAGGCGCGGACGAACGCGTTCAGGTCCTTGGGCGTGGCCACGATGCCGCCGGAGGCCCACACGCCGGACGCGCCGAGGGCCTCGCTGATGTCCTCGGGCGGGGCGGGGGGCGTGACGTCGTAGCCGTGCAGGTACGGCCTCGGCATCCGGTAGCCCTGTGGGAGGAGGGTCTGCCGGAGGTCGAGGGGCCGGTACACGAGCTGTTCGAGCAGTCGCTCGTACGGCCGGCCGGTCACCGCCTCCGCCATCAGCGCGACGGCGATGTTGTCGGAGTTCGAGTACGCGTACCGCGATCCCGGCGGGAAGAGCAGGTTCCGGTCGGCGACGAAGTCGAGCAGCCGGCGCGAGTCGAAGCGGTGCCTGGGGTCCGCGGTCAGGATCTCCAGGAACGCCGGGGCGGTCGAGAAGTCGGGCAGCCCGCTGGTGTGGCTGAGCAGCTGCCGGAGGGTCACCTCGTGCCAGGCCTTCGGCAGGGCGGGGAGGCGGCGGCCGATCGTGTCGTCCAGGCCTAGGCGGTGCCGGTCGACCAGGCGCAGGGCGACCGCCCCGCTGTACGCCTTGGAGACGCTCGCGAGGCGCATGTACTCGTCCGCCCGGGGCGGTCTGCCGGTCCTCGTGTCGGCCACGCCGGCCCGGTGGACCGTCGTCCGGTCGCCCACCTGCATCAGGGCGATCGCGCCGGGCGGTCCGCCGGACGTCGCGACGAGGTCGTCCAGCCGCTTCTGCAGGGCCTTGGCCGAGGCCGGGGAGGGGGGCGGCGCCGGGGACGGGGGCGTTCCGGCCGCCCGGGCGGACTGGCCGGCGCCGCCCAGCGCCAGGGCGCCGACGAGGGTGGCGGCGGACAGGCGCAGGCGTGCGCGCGAGCGGAGGCGGGCTCCAGAGCGTGCCGACACGGGTGCTCCTTCTCGGTGTGACGCGGGGCGGCCGAGCGCCCGGCGAGGGGGGGTCCGCCCCAGCATCGGACGCGCGGCCGCCCCGCGCCTTCCCGCTGCTCCATCCGGCCGAGATCCCCCGGGCTCCGCGCCGGGCGCCCCCGCCGCCGGCCCCGCGTCACGACCCGACGCGCGCTCAGAACGCGAAGGCTTCTCCGCCGTTCAGGGTGGCTCCCATGACGCAGGCGTTGGAGAAGGTGTGCTGCCAGGAGGTGCGGGTCCCCTCCCAGACGCCGTCCAGGGTGACGGTGACGGGGTCGAAGTGCTGGGGGCAGGCCCGGTCGGGATCGGGAGAGGCGAGCAGTCCGTCGAACCCGTCGCCCGCGAACTGGGCCTTGAGTTCGGCGCAGGCGGCCTCGGGGGCGGGGTGCGTGCCGCCGGGGCCGGGCATGCAGCTGAGCGTGGTGGCGCGGAGGACGGTGACCGGGCCGGCGTCGGCGCCCCTGCCGATCGAGAGGACGACGGCGGAGGGGGCGTACAGGCTGGTGGCTCCGGTTTCCGCGGCGCCGGCGGTCCCGGCGGTACCGGCGGCGCCGGCGAGACAGAGGAGGGTGGCCGCGAAAGTTGCGGCAGAACGACGAAGCACGGGAAGATTCTCTTTCACATCGAAGGAAATGAGCGGTCTTTCTCCTGCGATTGCCGCTCATCTTGCGCTTCGGAGTGTGTCTGACACGCAGAGCCACCGCACCTTCATGACCGTTATTCGGACATGGGGGCACGATTACCGGTGGCCCGTGGGGTGTCGTGGCAGTTCAGGCGCGGTACGGAGGGCCTGTGGCGCGGCCCCGTACGTGCCCCGCGCCGGGCCGCTCCCCTCCCCCACCGGCCGCCGACCTGCTCGAAGACGCGTCCGATTTACCGAACGGCCATTCAGTACGGCCGGTTACCGACGTACCACCGGGTCCGACGCGCCCGGAGGGCCCCGGCGCGGCCGGCCGGGGCGTGTCCGGCGGATCAGGGCCGGTCCGTCGCCCCCGGGGCGAGGGTCGGGCGCACCGCTCCGAGCCGGGTGACCAGGGCCTCCCGTTCCTCCGGTGTCGCGCAGTCGAGCAGGGCCCAGGCCAGGCGGTCCGCCGAGGAGCGCGGAGGGCGCACCGGGGTGCCCGGCGCCACGTCCAGGCCGTGCCGGACCACCCCCGGCCACGTCGACCACCGCGTCTCGTGCGCCGACTCCAGGACGCCTTCCCGGTCCGCGACCACGAAGGCGCTGCCGGTGTAGCGGGGGGCGGGGTCGGAGGGCGGCTCGTGGGGGGCGCCCGTGGCGAGGGCGAGGGCGTGGGCGAAGAGGTCCGTGCCGTAGGCCAGGGACATGGCGTCCATGCAGTGGTCCCCGGGGGCCCGGACCGCGACCTCCATGATGACCAGGTCGTCGCCGCGGGTGCGGAACTCCACGAACATGATCCCGGTGCGCATCCCGATCGCGTCCGTGACCGCCTGGCCCAGCGCGTCGGCGGCCTTGCCCAGGAGCGGGTCGGTCCGTTCGTGGGCGCTGAAGTGGGCCAGCTCCACGAAGTGCGGCGCGTCGGTAGTGAGTTTGCGGGTGAGGCTGCCGAAGCGGACCCGTCCGTCGGAGACCAGGCCCTCCCAGGAGTACTCCTGGCCCTCCACGTACTCCTCGACGAGGAGCCGGCCCTCGTCGTCGCGGCGGGCGACCGCGTCCGCCCACTGCTCCGGGGTGGCGACGCGTTCCACTCCGTCGCTGCCCGCCCGGTTCAGCGGTTTCACCACGACCGGGAGGTGGGCGAGGGCCCAGTCCGAGGCCGTCGACAGGCGGGCGGTCTTCACGTGGCCGGGCTGGGCGAGGCCCGCCCGGGCGAAGCGGAAGCGCTGCTGGGCCTTGTCGCGCGAGACCGCGGCCGCGTCCAGGCCGGGGCCGGGGAGGCGGTGGCGTTCCTGGGCCATCGCGCCGGCCAGGACGTGGATCTCCGAGGAGGCGAGGACCCCGTCCGGGCCCAGCCGCGCCACCAGGGCCTCGGTGGGGCGGATCCAGGCGTCGTCCCGGCCCGCGAGCGCCGGGTCCACCTCCTGCGCGTCCACCACCCAGGGGTACGCCTCCCGGAGGGCGGCGACGCGTTCGGCGGTCTCCACCAGGCCGACGCGCAGGCCGAGTTCGCCGGCGGCCTTCAGGTAGCCCGCCGCGACCGGGGCCGCGCCGATCAGTACCACCGTGCGGGTCATCGTGGTCTCCGGTCGGTCAGCAGGGCGCCCAGGGCGCGGCGGTCGGTCTTGCCGTTGGGGCTCAGCGGGAGCTTCTCCAGGTGGGTGAAGCCGCGCGGGACCATGTAGCCGGGGAGCCGGCGGCCCAGGCCGGTGCGCAGGGCCACCGGGTCCTGCGGGTCGCCGGTGTAGCAGGCCTCCAGGCCCACCTCGCCCAGGTCGTTGGGCAGTGCCAGGACCACGGCCCCGGTCACTCCCGGCAGGGCGCGCAGTCCCGCCTCGACCTCGCCCAGCTCGATGCGGTGGCCGCGGATCTTGACCTGCTGGTCGAGGCGGCCGAGGTGGACCAGGGTGTCGCCGGTGCGCGAGACGCGGTCGCCGGTGCGGTAGTACAGCTCGGGGCCGGGCAGTCCGGAGCAGGCGTGGACCACGGCGCGGCCGTCCTCGAAGCGGACGAACCGGCCGGCGTTGTTGGCGGGTTCGAGGTAGCCGGGGAAGCGCTGCGGGCCCCGGACGCACAGCTCGCCCTCCTGGGCGGGGAGTCCGTCCTCGTCCAGGACCAGGAAGTCCAGGTGCGGGTAGGGGGTGCCGATCGGCACGGTGCCGTTGGCGGACGCCGGCCAGTCCTCGGGGCGGGTCGGCAGCCGGTACTGGGTGCAGGCGACGGTCACCTCGGTGGGCCCGTACAGGTTCTCCAGGACGCTCTGCGGCGCGGCGGCCCGCCACAGCCGGATCTGCTCCAGGGTCAGCTGCTCGCCGCCGAACAGGCTCCAGCGCAGGCTGGGCATGCCGGACGGCGACAGGTCCCGCAGCCGGTCGGCGTAGGAGATCACCGAGGGCACGGAGAACCAGTGGGTGACGGCCTTGCGCGCGATGAAGCGGGCCGGGCGCACCAGTTCGCCGCGGGTGGGCACCACGAGCGCCGCGCCGGAGGCCCAGGCGGAGAACATGTCCCAGACCGTCGGGTCGAAGGTCAGGTCGAAGGTCTGCGAGATGCGGCAGTCCGGGCCCAGGTCGTAGCGCGGGATGACGTAGTCGAGCAGCGCGGCCACGTTGCGGTGCAGCACGGGGACGCCCTTGGGCGTGCCGGTGGAGCCGGAGGTGAAGACGATGTACGCGATGTCGTCCTGGCCCGGCAGGTGCACCGGGCCGCCGTCCGCCCAGGCGTCCTCCAGGGGCGCGTCGGCGGCCACCACGGGCACCGGGAGCGCGGCGGTGGGAGAGTCGGTGAGCACCACGTCCAGCTCCGCGAGCCGGGCCGTGTCCGCCAGGCGCTCGGGTGAGAAGCCGGGGTTGAGGGGGACGGCGGCGCTGCCGAGGCGGTTGGCGGCGAGGTAGCCGGCGTAGGCGGCGAGCGAGCGGTTGGCGAGGACGCCGACGCGGCGCGGGCGCCGGCCGTCCAGGGCGGCGAGCAGCCGGCCGGCCGTGCGCGCGGCCTGGTCGGCGAGCTGGGCGTACGTCAGGTGCTCGTCGCCCAGTTCGAGGGCGGTGAGGTCCGGGTGGCGGGCGGCGGTGTCGGCGAAGCGCTCGTAGAGGGTGGGCCGGTCGGCCATCACGCACCCTCCTCGACGTGGGCGTTGTAGTAGACCGGGGTGCCGAGGAAGGAGGAGGTGAACACCCCGCGCACCCGGGAGCCGGAGAGCGCGACGTGCAGGTAGGAGAAGAGGGGCACCAGCGGTACGTGGTCGCGCCGCAGCCGCTCGTCGAGCGCGGCCCACGGGGCGGCGGACTCCTGGGCGGACAGCCGGCCGAGGCGGTCGATCTCGGCGTTGATCCCGGGATCGTCCAGATAGACGAAGTTGTCGTTGCCGCTCTCGCCGATGGTGCGGCCGTCGAACATGCCGAGGAGCGTGGAGGCGCCCGGCCAGTCGGCGGCCATGCCCATCAGGTACAGGTCGTAGGCGTGGCCGCGGGTCTTGAGGACCGCGTTGTGCGAGGGGCGGTCGATCTCGACGAGCTCGATCTCGAATCCGGCCTTCTCCAGGCTCGCGGCCAGGACCTTCGCCGGGGCGGTGAAGTACTCGCCCTCCCGGCTGAGCAGCCGCAGCTTCGGCCGGGCGCCCTTGAGGAGGGCGGCGGCGGCCCGGGGGTCGCCGTGCTCGCCCGCCGGGTACGGGTCGGGGTAGTCGCGGTGTCCGATGGTGGCCGCGGGCAGCAGGGTGTGCACCAGGACGCCCTGGTCGGCGCCCATGGTGTCGCGGAATCCGGCCCTGTCCACGGCGTGGGCGATCGCGCGGCGCACGTCCACGTCGGTGACCCGGGCGGTGTTGATCGCCAGGTACCAGACCAGCGGGGTGGGGTCGCGGCGCAGCCGGCCGGCGAGGGACGGGTCGGCGATCAGCTCGGCGGCGACGGACCGCGGCGCGTTGTTCTCGGCGACGGCCCACGCGTCGGTGCCCTCGCCCGCCCGCACCCGCAGGTTCTGCTCGCCGGCCTCCGGGCCCATCTCGACCTCGACGCGGTCCACGTGGTCGTGGCGCACCGGGTCGGTGGCGGCGTCCCAGTGCGGGTTGCGCACCAGGACGAGCCGCTCGCCGGGGACGTGCTCCTCGATGCGGTACGGGCCGGTGGCGACGGGCGCGCGGCCGTAGTCGGCCCCCGTGTCGGCGTCGCGCGGGACGGGGGCGGTGACCGGCTGGGAGACGGCGAACGGCAGGTCGGGGCGGGGCTGCCGGAAGCTCAGCCGCAGGGTGCGGTCGTCGGGAAGCTCCAGACCGGGCGCGTCGGACGAACCGGTGGCGTACGGGCCCTCGTAACTCCCGTTCTCGCCCAGCCAGTTCCTCAGGTGGGTGGGGCCGTCGGAGATCTCCGGGGCGAAGCTGCGGGCGATGCCGTGGGCGACGTCGGCGGCGGTGACCTCGCGGCCGTCCTCGAACCGTACGCCCCGCTTGAGGGTGAACTCCCAGGTGCGTCCGTCGCCGTCGACGTCACGGCCCGGCGTCTCGGCCAGGTCGCCGACGAGGACGCGTCCGCCCCGGCCGTCCTCGCGGAACATCGTCAGGGTGCGGAACAGCAGGTGCCCGATCGCGAGGGACTGCAGGGTGTAGCTGCGCTGCGGGTCGAGGTGGTCGTAGGCGGCGTCGCGCAGGATGCGCAGGGTGCCGCCCCGGCGGGCCCCGGGCTGCTCGGGGGCGGGGCCGCGCGAGGCGGCCGGGTCGAGGGCGATCACGTCGTCGGCGGCGGTCGGGACCTCAGGGGTCCGGGCGGTCGGGTCGTCGGTGGCCGGGGCCTGGGCGGTCACGTCCTGGGGGGTCGGGTCCTGGGCGGTCGGGTCCTGGGCGGTCGGGTCCTGGGCGGTCGGGGCGGTCATGCGGGCACCTCCGGGGTGGGGCGGGTGGCGGTGGGGAACGGGCCGTCCGCGCGCCGGAACGACCGGGCGCCGGCATCGGTCCCGGTACCGGTTTCGGGCTCGGCTTCGGCTTCGGCGGTGCTCATTCCACCGACCGCTTCAGCTCGTCGAGGACCTCCAGGCCGGTGAGCACCCGCTCGTGCGGGACGCCGAAGTCGATCAGGCAGGCCAGCTCGTCGACCCCGGCCTCGCGCGCCCGGTCGACGATCGCCTTCGCCTGTTCGACCGTGCCGAACAGACCGCTGGAGTGGTAGTACGTGTCGAAGGAGCGCCGTACCAGGAAGTCGACGTCCGACTCGCGCAGCTTGTCGACGTCGAAGCCCTGCAGGATGCTGCCGGCCGAGCGGGCGATCAGCCGGAAGGAGCTCTTGAGGTACGCGGTGAACGGCTCGCGGACCGTCTCGCGGACCTCGGCCGGGTCCTCGCCCAGGCAGGTGTGCAGCATCAGGGCGACGTGGCCGGGCCGCCCG
Source organism: Streptomyces sp. NRRL F-6492 (assembly GCF_001280125.1). Lineage (GTDB taxonomy): Bacteria > Actinomycetota > Actinomycetes > Streptomycetales > Streptomycetaceae > Streptomyces. Next base: position 2,238 of record NZ_LGEG01000036.1, on the reverse strand, counting down.
TCGTGGCCGGGGCGGTCGGCCAGCGCCTTGCGGTACAGGGCGATCTTCTCGGCGAGCTGGTCGAAGTCCTGGCCGAGCAGGTGCGTGAGCACGCCCGCGCCGGCCCGGCCGGCGGCCTCGAAGGTCGCCGGGCCGCCCGCGCTGGTGACCCAGGCGGGCAGCTCGGCCTGGACCGGCGGCGGGAAGACCTTCACCTCGGCGGGCTTGCCCGCGCCGTCGGTGACGGCCAGCGGCTCGCCGCGCCACAGCGCGCGCACGGCGTCGAGCGTCTCGACGACGGCGTCCTTGCGGCCCGCGTAGCCCTCGGGGCGCAGCGCGAAGTCGACCGCGTTCCAGCCGGAGGCCAGGGAGATGCCGGCGCGGCCGTTCGAGAGGTTGTCGACGACCGACCACTCCTCGGCGATGCGCACCGGGTGGTGCAGGGGGGCGACGACGCTGCCGGCCCGGATGCCGATGTGCTCGGTGACGGCCGCGACGGCGGCCGCGGTGACCGACGGGTTGGGGTAGAGCCCGCCGAACTCGTGGAAGTGCCGCTCGGGCGTCCACACGGCGGAGAAGCCGTGGGTGTCGGCGAAGCGGGCGCCCTCCAGGAGCAGGTCGTAGCGGCCGCGCGGGCCGCCGGCCGAGCCGTCGGCGAAGTAGAACAGGCTGAAGTCCATGGGAGTGCCTCGGGTTGGCGCGGACGGGTCAGCGGACGCTGAGCGGGCGGAGGTCGGTCCAGACGGACTCGATGTGGGCCAGGCACTCGGCGTGGGTGCCCCGGTGGCCGGTCTCGGTCCAGCCGGCCGGGACGGGCGTGGCGACGGGCCAGAGGGAGTACTGCTCCTCGGCGTTGACGACGACGGTGTGCACGGCCTGGGATTCCTGCTCGGACATGGCGGAACGGTGCCTTTCGGTGGAGTGGGAGGGGGTCGGGCTACTCGGCGATCGGGTCCGGCAGCGTGTGCTTGATGCGCACCAGCGAGGAGGTGGCCAGCGGGATCAGCGCGAGGCAGAAGCCGAGCGTGGTGACCAGGACGGCGCCGCGCAGTCCGGCGGCGGAGCCGAGGAAGCCGCCGGCGAGGGCGCCGAGCGGGGCGATGCCCATCGCGACGAAACGGTTGGTGGCGGCCACGCGGCCCTGGAGGCTGTCGGGCGTGATGGACTGGCGGATCGTCAGCATCGTGACGTTGTTGGCCACGCCGAAGGAGGCGAAGAGGAAGTTGATGAGCATCAGCGAGCCGACGGCCGGCCAGCTTCCGCCGTGGACCAGGGCGATCAGCGGCATCACCAGGTTGGCGACGCAGGCGGTGAGGATGATGGTGCGGCCGTAGCCGAACCGCTTGGGAAGGTTGCCCGCGAACAGCGCGCCGATCAGGAAGCCGGGCCCGAGCGCCGCCATCACCAGGCCGATCTCACCGGCCGACAGGCCGAGGGTGTGCGGCATGTACTGGACGAAGACGACCTCGAACGCGGTGAAGGACAGGTTGAAGACCGACGCCATGATCGTCATGGTGCGCAGCTGCTCGTTGCGGAAGACCAGGACGAGGCCGTCCTTGACCTGCTTCAGCGTTCCGGCCGCGCCGGTGCTCTCGGCGGGTTCGACGTGCTCGCGGTGGCGGATCAGCCAGATGTTGACGACCGAGACCAGGTACGAGACGGAGGCCGCGAGCACCGCGACGGGGGCGGTCAGCCACTGCACGAGCACGCCGCCGAGCGCCGGGCCGCCGATCGTCGCGGCCGACTGGCTGGAGCCGAGGGCCGAGTTGCCCGCGGCCAGGTCCTCGCGCTCCACCAGGCGCGGCAGGTAGGCCTGCGCGGCCACGTCGAACAGCACGGTGCAGCAGCCCGCCAGGAAGCCGAGCAGGTACAGCCAGCTGATGCCCAGCTCGTGCATCCAGTACAGGACCGGCACCGCGCCCAGGAGCAGCGCCCGGCCGAGGTCGGCGGCCGCCATCAGGTTGCGCCGGTAGAGCCGGTCCACGAGCACCCCGGCGAACAGCGACACCAGCAGGTACGGCAGCCGGATGAAGGACGCGAGCAGGCCGACCTGCTCGGAGCTGGCGGCCAGGGCGAGGACGGCGGTCAGCGGCAGGGCGAAGTCGCTGATTTGGGCCGCGAACTGGGAGGCCGTCTGGCCGAGCCAGAGCTTGGTGAAGTCGGCGTTGCGCCACACGCTGGGGCGGGGCGCGGGGCCGCCGCCCGCCGGCGTCTCGGTGGTGGCGGTGGACATGGAGGGGCTCCTGGAAGGGGTCGGGG
>NZ_LGEG01000035.1 GCF_001280125.1 Streptomyces sp. NRRL F-6492 | reverse complement strand
CGCGGGGGCCGGGGCGGGCGGGGCCGCCGGGGCGCCGAACGCGGGCGCGGGGGCGGGTGCCGGAGCGGGGGCGCCGAAGGCCGGGGGCGCCGTCGCCCGGGGCGGCGGGGCGAAGCCGGGCGCGGCCGCCTGCTGCTGCGGGGCCGCGGGCTCCTCCTCGGCGACCTCGCCGCCGAAGTTCCGCAGGAGCGCCTCGAGGCCTCCGTCGAAGCCCTGGCCGACGGCGGCGAACCGCCAGACGTCCTTGAGGTAGAAGTCGCCGAGCATCACCGCGCGCTCGGTGGAGAACTCCGCGCCGGTGAACGCGTACCGGGCGACCTCCTCGCCGCCCGCGACGATCCGCAGGTGGCCGGGGCCGACCTGGGACATCTGGCCGGCGCCGTCGATGGTGGCGGTGAAGGACAGCTTGTGGATGTGCGCCGGGACGCGGTCGAGGGTGACGCGGAAGGACTCGGTGTCACCGGCCTGTGCGCCGAGCTGCTGGATGGACTCCTCGGGCGACTTCGGCTGGTTGAAGAAGACGAAGTAGCGGTCGTCCGAGAGCCGCTCGTCGGCGTCGAGGCCGAAGCAGCTGATGTCGAAAGTCAGTCCGGGCGCCGCGATCTGCACGCCCACGTACAGATCGGTCCCCGCGGTCAGATCACTGATCTTGGCCTTGTGGCCGCGTTGGAATTCCCTGGCCATGCGTAACGACCGTCCCCCATCCCGAATGGCGAATGCTCGCGCCAGGCTAACCGCTGCGTGCGACATTGAGACAGGCCAGGTCGTTTTCGGTACGGAATCGGGAAATCCGCGTCCCGACGGGTGGCGGCGCCGTCACTCCTCGCGAGCGTCCGGGAGACCGGGACGGTCAGGGTGGTCCGCGTGGTCTGCGTGGTCTGCCTAGTCCGTGTGGTCTTCGTGGTCTTCGTGGTCCGTGTGGTCCCGGAGGCTCGGGAGGCGCTCCGCGGCGACCACGCCCTCCAGGTAGCCCCGGGCCCGCTCGGTGCGGGGATAGGCCTCCAGGAGCCGCCAGAAACGGGGGCCGTGGCCGGGGACGAGCAGATGGGCCAGCTCGTGCAGGAGGACGTAGTCGACGACGTACTCGGGCATGCCCTGGAGCCGGTGGGAGAGGCGGATGCTGCCCTCGGAGGGGGTGCAGGAGCCCCAGCGGGTGTTCTGGTTGGTCACCCAGCGGACCGAGCCGGGGCGGGCCCGGCCGCCGAAGTACTGGTCGGACAGGCGGAGCGCCCGCTCGGTGAGCTCGCGGTCGCCGAGGACGCTCCGGCTCTCCTTGGCGGCGAGCTTGTCCAGCATGACCCCGACCCAGCGCCGCTCCTCCGCCTCCGACATGCGGGCGGGGATGAGGACGACGGTCCGGTCGCCCTCGCGGTAGGCCGAGACGGTCCTGCTGCGCCGCGCGCTTCTGCGGACCTCGACCGCGCCCGTCCCCGTGTCGCGGGGCGGCTTGCTGGTCACGCTGCGTCGTGGGTCGGCGGGCACGGCCCCGACGTTACCCGCTGCCGGGGCGGTTTCGGGAACGGTCCGGCCGCACCGCGCCCCATTTGAATGACTAATCCCCCCGGCCTGTGGACAACTTTCCGCACCGGTCGGGGAGACGGGGCATTCTCACTCCCGTGACGGCGGAAATCCGTTGTCGATCATGAATGTGGATCGCGCGTGCGGATCATGGGGGCGGGCCGTGGGCGCGGATGGAGGCGGGGATGGAGGCGGGGAAATGCATCCGATGGTGAAACCGGCACTGCGGCGGGCCTGGCGGAGCCTGCGGTGCGTCCAGTTCGGGGTCACTCCGGCCCACGCCGTGGTGCTCGACCCGGTCGGCCCGGAGACGGAGGCGGTGCTCGGACTGCTCGACGGGACGCGCGGGATCGAGCTGCTGCGGGCCGAGGCGCGGACGCGCGGTCTGCCGGACGGGCGCCTGGAGGCGCTCCTCGGCCGCCTGGAGTCGGCCGGGCTCCTCACGGACGCCGCGACGGGACGGCCCGGGAGGGCGGGCCCGGCCGCCGGGGCGGCGGACGCGGTCCTCGACCCCCTCCGGGCGGACCTGGCCTCCCTGTCCGTGGTCCACCCCGAGCCGGAGCGGGCGGCGGGGGCCCTGGCGGCCCGGCGGGCCCTGCGCGTCCAGGTCCGGGGCGCGGGGCGGGTGGGGGCGACGGTGGCGGCCCTGCTGGCCGCGGCGGGCGTGGGCCGGGTCGAGGTGCTGGACTCGGGCCGGGTCGAGCCCTGGGAGACGGCGCCGGGCGGCCTGCCGCCCGAGGCCGTCGGCGAACGCCGGGCGACGGCCGCCCGGCGCCTGGTCGGCCACTGGTCACGGGGCGCGGCGCGCGGGGGCCCGGGTGAAGGTGGCACAGGGGCCGGGCTTTCACTCGTGGTGGTGGCGCCGAGGGACGGTCTCGGCGCGTACGTCCCCGATCCGCTCCCGGCCGAGCGGTGGGTCTCCACCGGCGTCCCCCACCTCTACGCCGGGGTCGTCGAGGCGACGGGTGTGGTCGGCCCGCTGGTGCTGCCGGGCGGCACGGCCTGCGCCCGCTGCCTCCAGGAGGAGCGGACGGACCGGGATCCGGTCCGGCCCCGGCTGCTCGCCCAGTGGCGCTCCGGCGCCCCGCACCCGCTGCCCGCCTGCGACCTGGGGCTGGCCACGGCGGTGGCGGGACTGGCCGCCGCGCACGCCCTCGCCTTCCTGGACGGGAACCTGCCGGCGAGCACGGGCACCCGCTGGGAGGCGTCGCTGCCGTTCCTGGAGTGGCGGACGGAGCGGCTGAGACCCCATCCGGCCTGCCCCTGCGGGGCGGCGCGCGGAGGGAAGGGGGAGCGCGCCTCGGCGGCGCTGGACGCGCACGACACAATGGCGGGGTAACGGTCCCGCGCGGCACGACAGTCTGGGTTATGGAGGGGCGCATGTCTGATCTTCCCCGGAAGGCGGTCACCCGGACCGCCAAGTTGGCCGCGTTGCCCCTGGGCTTCGCGGGCCGGGCCACCTGGGGCCTGGGCAAGCGGATCGGCGGCAGGTCCGCGGAGATCGTCGCCCGCGAGCTCCAGCAGCGCACGGCCGACCAGCTCTTCAAGGTCCTCGGCGAGTTGAAGGGAGGGGCCATGAAGTTCGGGCAGGCCCTCTCCGTCTTCGAGTCGGCCCTGCCGGAGGAGGTCGCAGGGCCCTACCGGGCGGCGCTGACGAAGCTCCAGGACGCGGCGCCGCCGATGCCGACGCGGACGGTGCACGCGGTCCTGGAGGAGCGGCTGGGCGCCGACTGGCGGGAGCTGTTCCTGGAGTTCGAGGACAAGCCCGCGGCCGCGGCCTCGATCGGGCAGGTGCACCGGGCCGTGTGGCACGACGGGCGCGAGGTCGCGATCAAGGTGCAGTACCCGGGCGCCGGGGAGGCACTGCTCTCGGACCTGACCCAGCTGAGCCGCTTCGCCCGGCTGCTCGGCCCGCTGGTCCCGGGCATGGACATCAAGCCGCTGATCGCCGAGATGCGGGACCGGGTCTCCGAGGAGCTGGACTACGCCCTGGAGGCGGCGGCCCAGCGGAAGCACGCGGAGGAGTTCGCGGACGACCCGCACGTGGTGGTCCCGGCCGTGGTGCACCAGTCGGAACAGGTCCTGGTGACCGAGTGGATGGAGGGCCTTCCGCTCTCGGAGGTGATCGCGGACGGCACACGCGAGCAGCGGGACCGGGCGGGTCAGCTCCTCGCCCGCTTCCTCTTCTCGGGCCCGGCGCGCACCGGCCTGCTGCACGCCGATCCGCACCCGGGGAACTTCCGGCTGCTGCCCGGGGCCGGGGAGGACGGGGGCCCGGAGGACTGGCGGCTCGGCGTCCTCGACTTCGGCACCGTGGACCGGCTGCCGGGCGGGCTGCCCGAGATGATCGGCACCTGTCTGCGGATGACGCTCGCCGGTGACGCCGAGGCGGTCCACGACCTGCTGCGCGAGGAGGGCTTCGTCAAGGAGACCGTCTCGCTCGATCCGGACGCGGTCCTGGAGTACCTGCTGCCGATCATCGAACCGGCCGAGGCGGAGTCCTTCGTCTTCACCCGTTCCTGGATGCGCACCCAGGCGGCCCGGATCGCCGACCCCCGCTCCCCCGCGCACCAGTTGGGCAAGCAGCTGAACCTGCCGCCCTCGTACCTGCTGATCCACCGGGTGACGCTGAGCACCATCGGAGTGCTGTGCCAGCTGAACGCGACGGTCCGCCTGCACGACGAACTGAGCGAATGGCTCCCGGGCTTCGCGGAGCCGGAGCCGGAGCCGGAGCCTGAGCCGGAGCCTGAGGGAGAGCCGGAGCCGGAGGGAGAGGCGGGCTAGGGCCCGTCCGGTGGGTCGGGGGTCGGGGGCGTCACCACCAGGAGGAGTCGAGTCTGCCTTCAATGGCGCGGAGGTTGGCCCGAGAGCAGTCCTCGCAGAAGTACACCCGGCGGCCGTCCTCCATCGAGCAGGTCCAGGTCAGCGGCAGGGTGTCGGCGGTTCTGCCGCAGCGCGCGCAGGTGAGGGGCTCCTCGGGGGCGCCGGCGTCGTTCACCCTTGTGACGATAGCCCGGCGGGGCACCCGCGGTGCCGCACCACGCACCGCGGGGGCCGGTCCTGAAGGACCGGCCCCCGCGACGGCGCCCCGGAGGGCGCGGGTTCTCAGTGCATGACGGCCATGGCGAGCGCGCGGCGGGCGCGCAGCGAGACGCGCTCGGCGCGGCGCTGCATGCGCCGGGCGGCGACCAGGCGCACGGCCTGGCGTTCCGCGTCGGCCTCACGCCGTCGATCGTGCATATGGGCACGAGCCAGGGCTTCGGGGATGAGTTGCATTTCACGGGTCCTGTTCTGACGCGCCACGGGAGCGGCGGCGGGGGAGAAAGCCGGGGTCGCGGAGCCCGCGGGCTCGCTGGTGGAAGAGGTCATCGGGGCCTGCTTCTGGGGATCGTGCGTGTGGGGGCGGTCGATGGTTCCGGTGGCGTTCATGCCGAGACCGGGTTCTTGCGCGGACGGCCACGCGGCCGCTTGCGGGCGACGACCACGCCCTGGACGAAGAGCTCACCGCCCCAGACGCCCCACGGCTCGCGCCGCTCCTTGGCGCCGGCGAGACAGGCGGCCATGAGCGGGCAGGTGCGGCAGAGGGACTTCGCGTACTCCACGTCCGCCGGGGACTCGGCGAAGAAGACCTCGGGGTCGTAGGAGCGGCAGGGGACGGGGACGCCGAGGTTCTCGATGGCGTCGTCGAGCGCGGTGAGCGCGGTGAGGGGGGTCAAAGCGGGGTCCTCCGTGGGGCGGCCGGGCTGGGGGAGCGATTCGGAAGGCGGTACGGACGGGGCGTGCGCTTCGAGTTGCACGGTGTTCTTTCCTCGTCTGGTCGTTCCGGCCTGTTGGCCGGGGTTTCGGCTGGTACCGGGTGTTTCAGCCCGAGGCCCCTTCTCCCGCTCGTCCCCGTTCGGGGACAAACAGAAGGGCCGCGGATCCCGGGTGGGGTTCCGCGGCCCTGAAGGCGCCTGCCTGATCCTGGATCAGGCTGGATCACTCCAGGGTTCGAGCCCACGGAAGGCCCACATCGTGTGATGCGTCGTCTGCTGCTGGGTGCCGGCACTGGCCGCCGCAAAGGCATAGGCCTTGGCCTTGCCCGCTGCTCCTGCTTCCAGTGCCTTGGTCGGTCGCTCATTGCGCAGATCCACGGAGGACCGCAGCTCCAGGGCGCCGGGCATGCCGAGACCGGAGAGACCGGTGGTAGGCAGACCGGTGCCGATGAACGCCGAGGCGGAGAGGCCGAGCGTGCAGGCGGAGACGACCGAGCGATCGGTCATTTTGGCGGTGCTGACGAAGCTGGCGGTGCTGGTCTGAATCGTGTAGCTGATCACTGGAATCGCCTCCTCTCGGCGTCTCGGAGGGCTCGGGTGCGAGCCGGACCCTCATGTTTATTTGGACAAGTACAGCACGAAGACAGGGCTTCGAAGAAGCCGCCGTTTCCGTGGTTAAGAACCTATGGGGCTTGACGGGGCGGGCGCAAACTATTTTTCCGACGAGTTTTCCTCAGGGTTCCCCGACCCCCGTCCCTCCCTCCTCACCTGCGCAGATGGCCAGGACGTCGGCTCCGAAGCGGTTCAGCTTGCGGGTTCCGACGCCGGAGATCGAGGCGAGCTCTCCGCCGGTGGCGGGGACCCGTTCGGCGATCGCCATGAGGGTCTTGTCGGTGAAGACGCAGTAGGCGGGCTGGCCGAGCTCGCCCGCCCGCTCGGCGCGCCAGTCGCGGAGCCGCTCGTACAGGCCCTCGTCCATGTCCGAGGGGCAGTCCTCGCAGCGCATCAGCTTCATCACGCCCGCCTCGGTGAGGGTCGCGCCGCAGACCCGGCAGAGGACGGGGCCGCGCTGCCTGCGCCGGGCGGCGGCGGTCCCCCGCTCGAAGGAGGCCGGGCCGCCGCCGTGCCCCGTGGCGCCGAGGGGGCCGGAGCCGGGGCGCAGGCCCTTGAGGAAGCGGGTGGGGCGCCGGGAGGCCCGGCCGCCCGGGGAGCGGGAGAGGGCCCAGGAGAGCGTGAGGTGAATCCGGGCGCGGGTGACGCCCACGTACAGCAGGCGCCGCTCCTCCTCGACCTGCTCGTCGGTCTTGGCGTAGGTGATCGGCATCATGCCCTCGGTGAGGCCGACCAGGAAGACGGCGTCCCATTCGAGGCCCTTGGCCGCGTGCAGCGAGGCGAGGGTGACGCCCTGGACGGTCGGGGCGTGCTGGGCGGCGGCCCGCTCGTCGAGTTCGGCGACCAGGTCGGAGAGGGTGGCTCCGGGCCTGGCGCGGACGAAGTCCTCGGCGAGGCGGACGAGGGCGGCGAGGGACTCCCAGCGGTCGCGGACGGCGCCGGAGCCGGCGGGCGGCCGGGTGGTCCAGCCCTTGGTGGAGAGGACCGCCCTGACCTGAGCGGGCAGGTCCTCGGCGGCGTCTAGGAGGGAGTCGTTGCCCCCGGCGCGGGCCGCGCCGCGCAGGGCGATGCCCGCCTCCCGGACCTCCTGGCGCTCGAAGAAGCGCTCGGCGCCGCGGAGCTGGTAGGGCACCCCGGCGTCGGCGAGGGCCTGCTCGTAGATCTCGGACTGGGCGTTGATCCGGTAGAGGACGGCGATCTCGCCGGCCGGTACGCCGGCGGCGATCAGGTCGCGGACGCGGCGGGCGGTGCCCTCGGCCTCGGCGGGCTCGTCGGCGTACTCCGTGTGGACCGGCTCGGGGCCCGGGTCGCGCTGGGAGATCAGCTCCAGGCGGTGCTCGGCGGCCCGGCCGCGGGCCTGGGAGAGCAGCCCGTTGGCCAGGTGGACGACCTGGGGGGTGGAGCGGTAGTCGCGGACCAGTTTGACCACGGTGGCGCCGGGGTGCCGGGCGCGGAAGTTCAGCAGGTGGTCGGGGGTGGCGCCGGTGAAGGAGTAGATCGTCTGGCTGGCGTCGCCGACCACGCAGAGGTTGTCGCGGTCGCCGAGCCACAGGTCGAGCAGCCGCTGCTGGAGCGGGGAGACGTCCTGGTACTCGTCCACGACGAAGTGCTGGTACTGGCGGCGGATCTGGTCGGCGATGTCGTGCCGGTCCTGGAGGATGCCGACGGTGAGCAGCAGCACGTCCTCGAAGTCGATCACCGAGCGGTCGCGCTTGAGCTGCTCGTACGTGGCGTAGATCTGGCCGATCTCGGCCGGGTCGCGGGGGGCGTCCCTGAGGGACTTGGCGACGACGGCCGGGTAGTCGGCGGGGACGGTCTGGGTGACCTTGGCCCACTCGATCTCGCCGGTGACGTCCCGCAGCTCGTTCCGGTCGAGCCGGATCCGGCAGCGGGCCGCGGCCTCGGCGACCAGCTGGACCTTGCGCTCCAGGAGCCGGGGCAGCTCGCCACCGACGGCTTTCGGCCAGAAGAACTGGAGCTGGCGGAGGGCCGCGGAGTGGAAGGTGCGGGCCTGGACGCCGCCCGCGCCGAGCTGCCGGAGCCGGCCGCGCATCTCGCCCGCGGCGCGGTTGGTGAAGGTGACGGCGAGCACGCCGGCGGGCTGGAGCACGCCCGCCCGCACCCCGTACGCGATCCGGTGCGTGATGGCCCGCGTCTTGCCCGTGCCGGCTCCCGCCAGCACGCACACCGGGCCGCTCAGGGCGAGCGCGACCTCGCGCTGCTCGGGGTCGAGCCCGTCGAGCACCGCGTCGGCCGTCTCCGGCACCTGGGGGAAGAGAGAGGAGTGCGTCGCTGCTGTCACCCCGCCATGCTGCCAGGTCCCGTGAGGTCGGTGCGGCGGGTTGTCCACAGGCGGGAGCCGCCGGTCATACGAATCGCGGGGCGGATCGGGCCGGGCCCCGGGCGGTGCGGAAACGGTCCGGAAACGGTCCGGAACCGGTTTTGGGAATGGGACGGGCGGGCCGTGCGTTCTCCTTCTCGGACCCGTCAGCGAACGCGAGCGAAGAACCAGAGGAGCGCCTGGCCATGCAGGGCACTGTGACGATGTACAGCACCACGTGGTGCGGCTACTGCCGTCGGCTGAAGAGCCAGATGGACCGCGAGGGCATCACGTACACGGAGATCAACATCGAGCAGGACCCGGATTCGGCGGCGTTCGTCGAGAAGGCCAACGGCGGCAACCAGACCGTGCCGACCGTGCTCTTCCCGGACGGCTCCACCCTGACGAACCCGAGCCTCGCCCAGGTCAAGCAGAAGATCGGCGCCTGAGCTCCGCCCCTTCCCGGTGGCTGAAAAGAGCCCCCTCCGGACCGTGTGTCCGGAGGGGGCTCTTCTCGTGCGCGGAAGGCCGGGCGGGTCAGATCACGTCGCCCGGCTTCGGGAGCGGCCTGCCGTACCAGCGCTCGATCAGGCGGGAGGCGATCGAGATGCCGTACGGGGGGAGGACCTCGCCGGTCTCGAAGGCGGCGGCCAGTTCCTCGCGGGAGAACCAGCGGGCCTCGTGGATCTCCTCCCCGTCCACGGTGATCTCGGAGGAGGTGGCGCGGGCGAAGAAGCCCAGCATCAGGCTGGAGGGGAAGGGCCAGGGCTGGCTGGCGACGTACTCGACCTCGCCGATCGTGACGCCCGCCTCCTCGAAGACCTCGCGGACCACCGACTGCTCGATGGACTCGCCCGGCTCGACGAAACCGGCGAGGGTCGAGAAGCGGCCCTCCGGCCAGTGGACCTGGCGGCCGAGCAGGGCCCGGTCGTGCTCGTCCGTGACGAGCATGATCACCGCGGGGTCGGTGCGCGGGTAGTGCTCGGCGCCGCAGGCCTGGCAGCGGCGGACGTGCCCGGCCGCGGCGATGACCGTGCGCTCGCCGCAGCGCGAGCAGAAGCGGTGGAGGCGCTGCCAGTTCTCCAGGGCCACGGCGTGCACCATCAGGCCGGTGTCCCGGTCGGAGAGCAGCATCCCGGCCTCGCGCAGCCCGGCGGGGCGGGCTGACTGGTCCATGCGGCCGGGCAGGGAGTCCTTCTGGAGCGCGAAGTAGGAGACCCCGTCGGCGTCCGTGCCCAGGAAGTAGCGGTGGGTCTCGGTGACCGGGGCCTCGAACGCCGGGGTCATGACGAGTTCGGTGGTGCCGTCGGCCCGGTCGTCGATCAGCACCTGGCCGCCGGAGACCACGAAGACCCGGGTCGTGGGGTGGCTCCAGGCCGCCGCGAGCCACGCCTCGTCGAGGCGGTGGTGGGCGGCGCGGTCGATGCCGCTCGGGGCGGTGAGCGAGATCGGGCGGTCCGCCGGGGCGGGCGCCGGGACCGGGACGTCCGGCGCGTCCTCCCGGCCCGCCGCGTCGTTCAGGGCCGGCGCGTTCTTCAAGGTGCTCACAGGTTGCTTCCAACTCCCCCGGTTCGGTGTGGTGGTTTCAGCGCTCGGCGGCCCGGAGGGCGACGGGCAGGTCGCCCCAGAGATGAGCGGTCGTCTCGACGCCCTTCATGAGGAGGTCGAGCTCGACCTTCTCGTTCGGGGCGTGCCAGCCGTCGGACGGGACGGAGATGCCGAGGAACAGGACGGGTGCCTCCAGGACGTCCTGGAGGTCGGCGGCCGGACCCGAGCCGCCCTCGCGGGTGTAGCGGACCTCGGCGCCGTCGAAGGCGCGGCTCATGGCCCCGGCCACCGCCCTGAGGGCGGGGTGGCCGAGGGGGGTGAGACAGGGGCGGGTCGGGGCGCCGAAGACGATCTCGTACCGGATCCCGGCCGGGACGAGGCCGGCGAGCCAGTCCCGTACGGCCGGTTCGATCCTGGCCGGGTCCTGGCCGGCGACCAGCCGGAAGGAGAGCTTGAGGTGGGCGGAGGCGGGGACGATGGTCTTGCCGCCGGGACCCTGGTAGCCGCCGCCGATGCCGTTGACCTCGGCGGTGGGGCGGGCCCAGACCCGCTCCAGGGTGGAGAAGCCGGCCTCGCCCAGGGTGCCGTGGGACCTGGCCGTGCGCAGCCAGGCCGCCTCGTCGAAGGGCAGCTCGGCGACGAGGGCCCGCTCGGTGTCGGTCAGCTCGGTCACCCCGTCGTAGAAGCCGGGGATCGCCACGCGCTCGTCGTCGTCGTGGAGGGCGGCGACGATCCGGCCGGCGACGGTGGCCGGGTTCGGCACGGCGCCGCCGAAGGAGCCGGAGTGGATGTCCTGGTCGGGGCCGTACAGCTCGATCTCGCAGTCCGCGACCCCGCGCATGCCGGTGCACACGGTGGGGGTGGTCTCGGACCACATGCCGGTGTCGGAGACGATCACGGCGTCGGCGGCGAGCCGCCCGGCGCGGGCCTCGACCAGCTCGCGGAAGTGCGGGGAGCCGGACTCCTCCTCGCCCTCGACGAGCAGCTTGAGGTGGACGGCGGGGGCCGTGCGGCCGGTGGCGGCCAGGTGGGCGCGGACGCCGAGGGTGTGGAAGAAGACCTGGCCCTTGTCGTCGGCCGCCCCGCGCGCGTACATCCGGCCGTCGACCACGACCGGCTCGAACGGGTCCGTGTGCCAGCCGTCCTCGCGGGCGGCGGGCTGCACGTCGTGGTGGCCGTAGACGAGGACGGTCGGGGCGTCGGGGTCGTCCGAGGGCCACTCCGCGAACACGGCGGGGGCGCCGGCGGTCTCCCAGACCTCGGCCGTGGTGAAGCCGGTCTCCGTGAGCTTGGCGGCGAGCCAGTCGGCGCTGCGCCGCACGTCACCGGCCCGCTCCGGCTGCGCCGAGACGGACGGGATGCGCAGCCACTCGGCGAGGTCGTCGAGGAAGGCGGTGCGGTGCCGCTCGATGTACGTGCGCACTGCGTGGACGGCGCTGTCCGGGGTCTCGCTCATACATATGAGCCTATCCGGCGTCCGGGGGTGCCCCGCCCAGCAGGATCGCCTCGAGCCCGGTCCGGCCGGGCAGCCGGGCGGGGCGGGCGACCTCGCCCGTCCGGACGTACACGAAGGCGGCGGCCACCTCCTCGGGCGCGAGGCCGTGCTGCTCGGCCCAGGCGAGCCGGTAGATCGCGAGCTGGAGCGGGTCGGCGCTGCGCGTCCGGCTGGTCTTCCAGTCGACGATCTCGTACGCGCCGCTCTCCGGGTCCCGGTAGACGGCGTCGATCCGGCCCCGGACGACCCGGCCCGCGAGGGTGAGGTGGACGGGGACCTCGACGCGGTACGGGGTGCGGCGGGCGTACGGGGTGCGGGCGAAGGCCTCCTTCAGCTCGTCCAGGTCCCGTTCGTCGAGGATCTCGGGCTCGCCCGCGAAGTCCTCGCCCCCGGGCAGCTCCTCCGGGCCGAGGAACGGCAGCGGCAGCTCCTCGTGGCGGGACTCCACCCACGCGTGGAAGCGGGTGCCCCGGCGGGCGGCGGGCTGCGGCGGCTTCGGCAGGGGCCTGGCCAGCTCCCGCGCGAAGCCGTCGGGGTCGGCGGCGAGGTGCAGCACCTGGGAGGCGGAGAGGTACGCGGGCAGCAGGACGTCCCGGGTGGTGGCGCGGGCGCGGCGGAGTTCGGTGGTGAGGGAGGTGAGGTCGCGGTCCCAGGAAGCGATGGTCCTGGCGTCCTCGGGGGTGAGGCCGCCGGCGCCTTCCGGGGTCCCGGACTCCTCCGGGGTCCCCACGTCCTCGGGGGTCTCCGGCTCCGGGGCTGCGGACTCCGGGGCCCCCGCTCCCCCGGGTGCCTCCGGCTCCGGGGTCCTCGGGGCCGGGACCGCGTCCGCGTGGGCGTCCTCGGGGAGCGACTGCTCGTCCTCGTCCCAGACCGGCTCCTCGTCCTCCCAGGGGTCCTCGGGGTGCGGGTCCTGGAGGTCGGGCGCCTCGCTCGCGGGGTGGTGCCCGTCCTCCCCGGAGCCCTGCGGAACGACTGCCCACAACCGGGTCATCACCCGCTCCGCCGCCTCCCGGCGGCGCTCGAAGGACTCCCGGTCCAGCGGCAGGGGCCACGCCTCGTCGCGGTCCGCCGCCGCCAGGGTCGGGTTCTCCGCGTCCTCCTCCGGCTCGTCCGCCCAGGCCTCGATCTCGCCGTGGCCGGCCGCGCAGTGCTCGTACAGGGCGAGGAGGAAGTCCGAGGGGCCGCGGGGCTTCTTCTGGCTCGGGCCCCACCAGTGGCCGGAGCCGAGGAGGAGGGAGCGGGGGCGGGTGAAGGTGACGTACCCCAGGCGCAGTTCCTCGGTGTGCTGGTGCTCGCGCATGTCGGTCTTGAACGCGGCGAGGGACTTGGCGTCCCAGGTGTCGACCGGCGGCAGCGTGGCGGCGTCGCCGCGCAGGGCGTGCGGCAGGACCTGCGGCTGGGAGGTCCACGCCTCGCGCGCGCGTGCGCTGGGGAACTGGCCGGTGACCAGGCCGGGGACGGCGACGACGTCCCACTCCAGGCCCTTGGACTTGTGGGCGGTGAGGACCTTGACGGTGTTCTCGCCGCCGGGGAGGGCGCTGTCGAGGCCCTTCTCGAACTGGACGGCCGTGCGCAGGAAGCCGAGGAAGGCGAGGAGGGTGGCCTCGCCGTCGAGGGAGGCGAAGCCGGCGGCGACGTCGAGGAAGTGGCCGAGGGTCTCGCGGCGGCGGGCGGCGAGGGCGTGCGGGGACGCGGAGAGCTCGACCTCCAGGCCGGTGGTGTTCAGGACCCGGTGCAGCACGTCCATGAGGGGGTCCGCGAGCGAGCCGCGCAGGGAGCGCAGTTCGGCGGCGAGGCGGGCGAAGCGGACCCGGGCCTCGGCGGAGAACGCCAGGCCGTCGTCGGGGGCGCCGCCGGAGTCGAGGAAGGTGTCGAGCGCGTCGGCGAGGGAGACCACCTCGGCCGGGTCGACGCCCTCGACGGCGGCGGCGAGCCGCTGCTCGGGGTCGGGCTGCTCGCTCCCCCGGTGGACCAGGAGGCGGGCGCGGCGGCCGAGGAGGGCGAGGTCGCGGGGGCCGATCCGCCAGCGGGGGCCGGTGAGGAGCCGTACCAGGGAGGCGTTGGCGCCCGGGTCCTGGAGGACCTCGCAGACGGCGACGAGGTCCGCGATCTCGGGCAGGTGGAGGAGGCCGGAGAGGCCGACGACCTCGACGGGCACGTCCCGGGCGACGAGGGCCGCGTGGATCGCGGGGAAGTCGGTGGCGGTGCGGCACAGGACGGCGATCTCGCCGGGCTCGCGGCCGGTGCGGACGAGGTGGGCGAGGGAGTCCGCGAGCCAGTCGAGCTCCTCGGCGTGGGTGGGCAGCAGGGCGATCCGCACGCTGCCGTCGTTCTCGGCGCCGGGCGCGGGCCGCAGCGCCTCCACGCCCGCGTGCATGGCGCGCAGGGGGGTGGCGAGCCCGTTGGCGAGGTCGAGGAGGCGGCCGCCGCTGCGCCGGTTCTCGGAGAGCGCGTAGCGGCTCGCGGGGCTGCCGTCGCCGTGCGGGAAGTGCTCGGGGAAGTCGTCCAGGTTGGCGACGGAGGCGCCGCGCCAGCCGTAGATGGCCTGGCAGGGGTCGCCGACGGCGGTCACGGCGTGTCCGGTGCCCTGGCCGAAGAGGCCGGAGAGCAGCAGCCGCTGGGCGACGGAGGTGTCCTGGTACTCGTCGAGGAGGACGACCCGGAACTCCTCGCGCAGGATCGTGCCGACCTCGGGCCGGGTGGTGGCGAGTTCGGCGGAGCGGGCGATCTGGTCGCCGAAGTCGAGCAGGTCGCGGGAGCGCTTGGCGGCGCGGTAGCGGACGACGAGGTCGAGCAGCTCGCGGCGGGCGGTGGCGGCCTCGGGGACCTTGCGCAGCTCGGCGTTGCTCAGCTTGGCGCCCGCGAGGGTCGTGAGCAGGTCGGAGTCGTACGCGCGGAGGCGCTCGGGGGGGACGAGGTGCTCGGCCAGTTCGGCGTCGAGGGCGAGCAGGTCGGTGATGAGGGTCGGGAAGGACCGGGTGAGCGCCGGGTAGGGGCCGGGGGCCTCGCGGAGCACGCGCGCGGCGAGCTGGTAGCGGGTGGCGTCGGCGAGGAGCCGGGAGGTGGGCTCCAGGCCGATGCGGAGGCCGTGGTCGGTGAGGAGCTGCCCGGCGAAGGCGTGGTAGGTGGAGATGCGGGGCTCGCCCGGCGGGTTGTCCGGGTCGATGACGTCGGGGTCGGTGACGCCGGCGCGGACGAGGGCGGTGCGGACGCGCTCGGCGAGTTCGCCGGCGGCCTTGTTGGTGAAGGTGAGGCCGAGGACCTGCTCGGGGGCGACCTGGCCCGTGCCGACGAGCCAGACCACGCGGGCGGCCATCACCGTCGTCTTGCCGGAGCCGGCTCCGGCCACGACGACCTGCGGGGCGAGCGGCGCGGTGATGCAGGCCGTCTGCTCCGGGGTGAACGGGATGCCGAGCAGCTCCTTGAGCTCCTCGGGGTCGCTGATGCGTGCGGTCACCGGAAGAGGCTAGCGGGGCGGTCCGACAGCGCGGCCGGGCGCGGGCCTCCGGGCCGGGCGACCCGGACCTCCTCCGCCGGGAGTTCCGGGGGCGGGGCGCACGCGCGCGTGACCGACCTCTCTTTCCGACGGGTCGTCACGCGCGCGGGGCCGGGTTCGGACACCGGCGGGGCGTCGCACGCACGCGCGTGGCCGGTGTCCGGTGGGGACGGGGCCGGGGCTGGGGCCGCTCAGTCCAGGGCCTTCAGGACCTCGTCCATGTCCACGGTCCTGTCGGCGGGCGGGGCGGTGACGGCGACCGGCCTGCCGAAGTCGCCGAAGGTGATCTCGCCCGTCTCCTTGCCGCCGGTGTCGACGACGCGGAGGAAGTACGGCTTGTCCGCGTCCTTGGCGATGTGCAGGGTCCGGGTGCCGCCCCCTTCGGCCTTCCCGGTCAGGGTGACGGCGGGGACGCCGCCGACCTCGGTGTCCTCGCCCCGGGTCAGCCCGGTGGTCCCGTCGCCGCCTTCGAACACGTTGCGGAGGTCGCAGAACCCGCTGAGGGAGCCGCCCTCCTCGTAGGACGACTTCGCCCAGCGGCCGGCGAGGAGCCTGCCGACGGTGCGGTTCTCCTCGCTGGTGTCCCAGAAGGCGTCGTCGCCCTTCGTGTAGACGGAGCGGTCGACGCGGAGGAACGTTCCCCTGCCCCCGTCCCCGTTGGTCAGCTCCGCCTCGCAGAGCCCCTTGCCGTCGACGCGGACGTCCATCGCGACCTTCGTCCCGTCCCCCTCCTGGTGGCCGGTCATCCGGACGGCGGTAACCGTCCTGGCGGTCTCCTCGGCCTTGTCGGCGATGGCCTCCGCGGAGAGCCCCGCGAAGGGGTCGGCCTGTCCCTTCCCTTCCCCGGAACAGCCCGTGGTCCCGACCGTCACGGCCACGGCCATGCAGGCCGCCGCCGTCGTCGTCCGCGTCCAGAGCTTTCGGTCGGCCTTCACGCGCGTGTTCCCCCGTCTTCGCTTCACGACGTGCCCCCGTCACGGCACCGCACCGAGGGTGGCACGCGCGCGGGGCGGAGAACGCGCCGGGGGGGGTGGAACGCGACGCTCCGAGTACGGGGTGCGGCGTTGTACGGGGTGCGGCGTTGTACGGGGTGCGGCGTTCCGGCCCCCCGGTCACTCGACGACGTGCCGGCCCTCCGGCCGGGCGCTGCACGAGGCGCGGAAGGAGCAGGTCGCGCAGTGCTGGCCGGTGGTGGGGGTGAAGCGCTCGTCGAGGACCCGGCCGGCGGCTCCGGCGAGCAGCTCCCCGACCCACTCCCCGGACAGGGCCTCCTGGGCCTGCACCTTCGGCAGGGCGTCGCCGCCCTCCTTCTTCGGCGCGGGCTGCCGCAGTTGTACGAGCTCGGCGCCGCCCGGCTCCGGGCGGCGGCCGTCGAAGACCTCGTCGAGGGCGCCCTCGCGGACGGCGAGCTGGTAGACGGCGAGCTGCGGGTGGCGGGCGACCTCGTCCTTGGTGGGGGCCGCCTTCCCGGTCTTGAAGTCGACGACGTAGGCACGGCCCTGGGCGTCGGTCTCGACGCGGTCCATGGAGCCCCGGATGCGGACCTCGTACTCCCCCGCCTCCAGCGTCACGTCGAAGTCGTGCTCGGAGGCGGCGGGGGTGCGGCCGGCGCGGTCCATGACGTGCCAGCTCAGGAAGCGTTCGAGCGCCACGCGCGCGTTCTGCTTCTCCTGGGCCGACTTCCAGGGCGCGTCGAAGGCGAGCGCGTCCCAGACGGAGTCCAGTCGGGCCATGAGGACGTCGAGGTCGGCCGGGGTGCGGCCGGAGGCGACCTCGTCGGCGAGGACGTGGACGACGTTGCCGAAGCCCTGGGCGGCGGTGGCGGGTTCCGCGGCCCTGACCTCGCGGCCCAGGAACCACTGGAGGGAGCAGGTGCTGACGAGGTTGTCGAGGGAGCTGGGCGAGAGCGCGACCGGCCGGTCGCGGTCACGGAGCGGGACCGCGGCGCGCGTCGGCTCGAACAGGCCCCACCAGCGGTCCGGGTGGGCGGCCGGGACCAGCGGCTGGCCCTCGTCGTCGGTGAGGGCGGCGAGCCGGGCGAGGCGGTGGGCGGCGGCGTCGCGGAGCGCGGGCGAGGCGTCCGGGTCGACGGTGGTGGCGCGCAGCTCCGCGACCAGGGCGGAGACGGCGAGGGGGCGGCGGGGGCGGCCGGGCACGTCCTTCGGCTCCTCGCCGAACTCGGTGAGGAACCGGGACGGCTGGTCGCCGTCCTCGGCGGCGGCCTTCACGGCGGTGACGACGAGCCGGTCACGCGCGCGCGTGGCGGCGACGTAGAAGAGGCGGCGCTCCTCGGCGAGGAGGGCGCCGGGGGTGAGGGGTTCGGCCAGGCCGTCGCGGCCGATGCGGTCGGCTTCGAGGAGGGAGCCGCGGCGGCGCAGGTCGGGCCAGAGGCCCTCCTGGACCCCGGCGACGACGACGAGGCTCCACTCCAGGCCCTTGGAGCGGTGCGCGGTCATGAGCCGGACGGCGTCCGGGCGGGTGTGGCGGCGGGTGAGGGTGTCGGCGGCGATGTCCTGGGCGTCGAGCTCTTCGAGGAAGTTGACGGCGCCCCGGCCGCCGACGCGCTCCTCGGCGCGGGCGGCGGTCTCGAAGAGGGCGCAGACGGCGTCGAGGTCGCGGTCGGCGTTGCGTCCGGCGGGGCCGCCGCGCAGGGCCGCGCGCTCCAGCCGGCCGGACCAGGGGGTGCCCTTCCAGAGCTCCCAGAGGGCCTCCTCGGCGGTGCCGCCGGCGGCGAGCAGCGTCCGGGCGTCCCGGAGCAGCCTGCCGAGCCGCTGCACGCCGTGGGTGTACGCGGGGTCGTGCGCGACGAGCCGCTCGGGCTCGGCGAGCGCGCGGGCGAGCAGCACGTCGGAGGGCGGCGGCACCTTGTTCCCGGCGGCCCGCTCCTCGTCCCGCAGCGCCCGCCCGAGCCGCCGCAGGTCGGCCGGGTCGACCCCGGCGAGCGGCGAGGCGAGCAGCGCGAGCGCGGTCTCGGTGTCGAGCCACCCGCCGTCACCGTGCCGGTCGGTACGGGGGGCGGGGGTGGTGTCGGTACGCGTATCGGTACGGGCGCCGGTGTCGGTGTCGGTGCCGGTGTCGGTGTCGGTGCCGGCGGGTGCGGACGGCTCGTCGCCGGTCGCCGGATCCGGCCCCGGCCCGTCGCCATCGGCATCGCCGTCGCCATCGCCGTCGCCATCGGCATCGGCATCGGCATCGGCCGGACCGTCCGCCGTGACCGGACCGTCCGCCGTGACCGGACCGTCCGCCGTGACCGGCCCGTCCGCCGTGACCGACCGGTCGGCCGTGGTCTCTCCGGTACCACCGGCGTCAGGGGCCGAACCGCCCGGCGCGGCCGCGTCCGGATCCGCGTCGGGGCCGGCGGCCCCGACGCCCTCCGCGGCAACCGGCCCCGGCGCCGCTCCCGCTCCCGACACCGCCCGGAGGGCGAGGAGCAGCGGGGCCACCGCGGGCTCGTGGCGGAGGGGGGTGTCCGCCGCGTCCGTCTCGACCGGGACGCCCGCCGAGGTGAGGGCGCGGCGGAGGGAGGGGAGGGAGACTCCGGCGCGGGTGAGGACGGCCATGTCCTGCCAGGGGACGCCGTCCTCCAGGTGCGCGCGGCGCAGCAGGTCCGCGATGTTCTCGGACTCCGCCGACGCCGTGGGGTAGGTGTACGCCTCCGCCCGGCCCCCGTCCCGTACCGCCGTCAGCTCCCGGTGGGCGCGGACCCGGTCGGCGGGCAGCCGGGGCACCGGCATCAGCCGGGCCAGCAGCCGGGTCGCGCCGAGGAGCCGCGCGCCGGAGCGCCGGGAGGTGCGCAGGACCCGGACGGGCGCGCCGCCGAAGGAGTCGGGGAAGTCGAGGATGCCGTTCACGTCGGCGCCCCGGAACGCGTAGATGGACTGGTCCGGGTCGCCGAAGGCGACCACCGTGTTCCGGGCGCCGCCCGCGAGCGCGTGGAGCAGCCGGACCTGCGCCGGGTCGGTGTCCTGGTACTCGTCGACGTACACCGCGTCGTACCGGGGCAGGGTGACGCTTCCGGCGAGCAGGACGGCCCGGTGGACCAGCTCCGTGTAGTCGAGGACGCCCTGGAGGTCGAGGACGTCGAGGTACTCGGCGAGGAAGCCGGCCGCCGCCTTCCAGTCGGGGCGGCCGACCCGGTCGGCGAAGCGGGCGAGGGCGTCCGGTTCGAGGCCCAGTTCCCGCGAGCGCGCGAGGACGGCCCGCACCTCGTCGGCGAAGCCCCGGGTGGTGAGGCAGGCGCGCAGTTCGTCGGGCCAGCGGACCCCGCCGAGGCCGCTCTTCTCCAGGTCGATCTGGCCGGCGAGCAGCTCGCGGACCGCGAGGTCCTGTTCGGGTCCGGAGAGCAGGCGGAGCGGTTCCGCGAAGAGCCCGGCGTCCTGGTGGGCGCGGATCAGGGCGTAGCAGTACGAGTGGAAGGTCGTCGCTTGCGGCGGGCGGCGGCCGCCGAGCCGGGCCGCCATGCGGTCGCGGAGTTCGACGGCGGCCTTGCGGCTGAAGGTGAGGACGAGGAGGCGCTCGGGGTCGGCGCCCTTCTCCACGCGGGCCGCGACCGCCTCGACCAGGGTGGTCGTCTTGCCGGTGCCGGGTCCGGCGAGGACGAGGAGCGGTCCGCCGTCGTGCTCAACCACTTCGCGCTGTGCGGCGTCCAGTCGGGGGGGATCCAGCGGGGCCGGCGCGGTGCGCA
This sequence comes from Streptomyces sp. NRRL F-6492, assembly GCF_001280125.1. Taxonomy (GTDB): domain Bacteria; phylum Actinomycetota; class Actinomycetes; order Streptomycetales; family Streptomycetaceae; genus Streptomyces. The sequence goes on along the minus strand of NZ_LGEG01000035.1, from coordinate 85,081 downwards.
CCAGTCGGTACGCGCCCGGGGTCCGCTGCCGCCCCGGACCCGGGTGCGGCTGTCCCTGGTGCGGCGGCGTACGCCGGGTGGTGGAGGAGGAGCTCACGTGGATCGCCGGTCCTGGTGGGTGTGGTGGTGCGGGTGAGGCGGCCGTGCGCGGTGGCCGCCCCGGAAGACGCGAACGACGACGTTACGCGAAGCCGGAGGGCGGCGAGCCGCACTCCGCGCCGCTTCCCGTACCGCGTCCGGTCCGCCCGCCCCGCCCGGCCCGCGCCTCCTGGGCCGATGCCCTCAGGTGTGAGTTCCGGCACCCCCGACGGCGGCGCCGCCGGCTCTCCCGGCGGCATCCGCACCCGTGTCCGCACCCGCCCGCGCGCCCGTCCCCGCGTCCGTACCCGTGACGCCGTCCCACCGGGCCCGCCGCATGTCGATCCTGGGCACGTGCCCCTCGGACGCCGGGCCCGCCTGCCGCAGCGGCGTGCCCTCCTCGCGGTAGTGGGCGAGGGCCCGGAGCTCGGCGCCGGGCAGCAGCGTGCCGTCCGCGCGGACCACCCGCCACCACGGCGCCGCCCCGCCGTACAGGGCCATCACCCGGCCGACCTGGCGCGGTCCGCCCTCGTCCAGCCACTCGGCGACGTCGCCGTAGGTCATCACGCGGCCCGGCGGGATCGCGTCCGCGACGTCGAGCACCCGCTCCGCGTACGCGGGCAGCTCCTCCGCGTCCCCGGGCGGTCCCTCCGGCGCTCCTCCGGTCTTCCCCACGGGCCCCTCCACCCTCGTCCGTCCCGTCCCACGGGCCCCTCCGGGCTCCCGCGCCCCATCCTGCCTCACGTCACCGACATGGCCCTGATGCCTCCGCCCGGCGGCTCTTCGTGCCACCATCGTGCGGGCGGTGACTGGTGATACGAGATCAAGAGCGACAAGAGCGACACGTACGAGAACGCGTACGAGAACGAGAACGACACGGCGCGCAGGCAGAGACGGACATGGTGATGGGGCAGGACACGCAGCCTCCCGAGGAGGGCAGGGCCGACGTGCCCGAGCGGGTCTCCGGCGACGAACCGCTGCTCGCGGCCCGTGTCCACCGGCCCTCCGACCTGATGCGGCTGCTCGGCGGGCTGCTCGCGATCGGGCTCGTCCTCGCCGTCGCCGCGTTCGCCCACGCCACCACCTCCGGCCTGGAGAAGGACATCAACGAGAGCGCCGGCGGCGCCTCGGACGTCTTCGTCAGGATCGCCGGTCTCGTCTCCTCCATCGCCGTCCTCCTCGTCCCGGTCGCCTTCGCCATCGAGCGCCTGATCAAACGCGACGGCCTGCGGATCGCGGACGGCGTCCTCGCCGCCGTCCTCGCGCACGGCGTCACCCTCGCCACCGACCTCTGGGTCGCCGAGGCCGCGCCCGGCACGATCCGGGACGCGCTGACCCAGCCGCAGTCCGGGGGCGGCCTGACCGACCCGGTGCACAACTACCTCGCCCCGGTGATCGCGTACATGACCGCCGTCGGCATGGCCCGCAGACCCCGCTGGCGGGTGTCGCTCTGGGTGGTGCTGCTGCTCGACGCGTTCACGATGCTGGTCGCCGGGTACACCACGGCCCTCTCGATCGCCCTGACCGTCCTCATCGGCTGGACGGTGGCGTACGGCACGCTGTACGCGGTCGGCTCCCCGAACGTCCGGCCCACCGGGCAGACCCTCCTCGCCGGTCTGCGGCGGGTCGGCTTCCGGCCGGTGACGGCGCTGCGCGCGGAGGGCGTGCCCGACTCCGCCGACAGCGGGGACCGGGGCCGCCGGTACATCGTGACCCTGGAGGACGGCCCGCCGCTCGACGTCACCGTCGTCGACCGGGAGCAGCAGGCGCACGGCTTCTTCTACCGCGCGTGGCGGCGGATCAGCCTGCGGACGATCACCACCCGCCGCTCCATCGTCTCGCTGCGCCAGGCCCTGGAGCAGGAGGCGCTCCTCGCGTACGCGGCGATCGCCGCCGGGGCGAACGCGCCGAAGCTGATCGCGACCTCGGAGCTCGGCCCGGACGCCGTGATGCTCGTGTACGAGCACATCGGCGGCCGCAGCCTGGACGCGCTGGACGACGACGAGATCACCGACGACCTGGTCCGCAGCGCCTGGCGGCAGGTGAAGGCGCTCCAGTCGCGCCGGATCGCGCACCGCAGGCTCACCGGGGACGCCATTCTGGTGGATCGTTCCGGCAGGGTGGTCCTCACCGATCTGCGGGGCGGCGAGATCGCGGCCGGCGACCTGGTCCTGCGGATGGACGTCGCACAGCTGCTCACCACCCTCGGCCTGCGGATCGGGGCCCGGCGGACGGTCGCCGCGGCCGTCGAGGTGCTCGGCCCGGACACCGTCGCGGACTGCCTGCCGCTGCTCCAGCCGATCGCGCTGAGCCGCTCCACGCGCGCGACGCTGCGGAAGCTGGCGCGGGAGCGGTCGGCGCGGGAGCGGGAGGCCGTCCTCGCGGCCTCCGAGGAGGCCAAGCGCGAGCGGGAGCTCGCCAAGACCGAGGCAGCCGACGCCACCGCCACGGGCCACACGGCCGTACGGATCGGGTCCAAGACCGGGACGAAGGCGGACACGAAGGCCGAGAAGGCCGAGAAGAAGGCGGACAAGAAGGCCGAGAAGCGGGCCCTGGACACGGCGCTCGACGAGGCACGCGAGGAGGACCTGCTCGCCCAGATCCGGCAGCAGGTGCTGCTGATCCGCCCGCAGGCCCCGGTGGAGCCGGTGCGCCTGGAGCGGATCAAGCCGCGGACCCTGGTCAGTCTGATCGCGGGTGCGGTCGCCGCGTACTTCCTGCTCTCGCAGATCGCCAGCACCCCGCTGTCGACGATCAGCCAGGCGGACTGGCGGTGGGTGGCGGCGGCGGTGCTGTTCTCGGCGCTGAGCTACGTGGCGGCGGCGATGAGCCTGCTGGGCTTCGTGCCCGAGCGGGTCGGGTTCCGGCGGACGGTGGTGGCGCAGGTCGCCGGCTCGTTCGTGAAGATCGTCGCCCCGGCGGCGGTCGGCGGCGTCGCCCTGAACACCCGTTTCCTCCAGCGGGCGGGGGTCCGGCCGGGGCTCGCGGTGGCCAGCGTCGGCGCCTCGCAGCTCTTCGGGCTCGGGGCGCACATCCTGCTCCTGCTGGCCTTCGGCTATCTGACGGGGACGGAGGAGTCGCAGTCCTTCACCCCGTCGAGGACGGTCATCGCAGGGCTGCTCACGGTCGCGGTGCTCGTCCTGGTGATGACGGCGATCCCGTTCCTGCGCAAGTTCGTGTCGACCCGGCTGCGCTCGCTCTTCGCGGGCGTGGTGCCGCGCATGCTGGACGTGCTCCAGCGGCCGGTGAAGCTGGTGACCGGCATCAGCGGGATGCTGCTGCTCACGGGCATGTTCGTGCTCTGCCTGGACGCCTCGATCCGGGCCTTCGGCCACGACAACCAGTCGATCAGCTACGCGAGCGTGGCCGTCGTCTTCCTCGCGGGCAACGCGCTCGGCTCGGCGGCGCCGACGCCGGGCGGCATCGGCGCGGTCGAGAGCGCGCTGATCGGCGGCCTGGTGGCGGTGGGGCACCTCCCGATCGAGGTCGCGACCCCGGCGGTGCTCCTCTACCGCCTGCTCACCCTGTGGCTGCCGGTCCTGCCGGGCTGGCTCTGCTTCAACTGGCTGACGAAGCGCGAGGCGCTGTAGGGGCCGTCGCGGGTGGTCCGGCACGTCCGGGCCACCCGCTTGGCCTCCCTCCCGCGCGAACGCGGGGGTGACGGCCCACCATGGATCCATGCCGACCTCCGCAGCCCACCGCGCCGCCCTGCTCGCCGCCACCGCCGTGCTGCTCGCCGCCGGGTGCTCGGACGGCGGGGACGACGCCGCGGAGCCGCCGAAGGAGTCGGGCCCCAGCGGCCGCCCGGCACTGACGGCGCAGAAGCTCTCCTGGGCGCCCTGTCCGCCGCCGTCCGCGGCCGAGGGCGGCGGGCCCGCGCCGTCCGCGCTGCCCGGCGGCGGCTCCTGGGAGTGCTCCTTCCTCCAGACCCCGCTCGACTGGTCGAAGCCGGAGGGCGAGACCATCGAGCTGGCCCTCATCCGGGCCCGCGCCCGGGACGCCTCCCGCCGGATCGGCTCGCTCGTCTTCAACTTCGGCGGCCCCGGCGGCTCCGGCATCACCGGCCTGCCCAGCTTCGCCGAGGACTACGAGACCCTGCGCGGCCGCTACGACCTGGTCTCCTTCGACCCGCGCGGGGTGGGTCGCAGCGACCCCGTCGAGTGCCTCGGCGACAAGGAGCTCGACGCGTACTACGCCCTGGACTTCACGCCCGACGACGCGGCCGAGGAGCGGACGCTGTCCGACGCGCAGAAGAAGTACGCGGCCGGCTGCGAGAAGGACTCGGGGCCCTCGCTGCCGCACGTCGGCACCGAGAACGCCGCCCGGGACATGGACCTGATGCGCCAGGTCCTCGGCGACGAGAAGCTGCACTACTTCGGCATCTCGTACGGCACGGAGCTCGGCGGCGTCTACGCCCACCTCTTCCCGAAGAACGTCGGCCGGGCCGTCTTCGACGCCGTCGTCGACCCGGAGGCGGGCGTCGAGGACGGCGCCCTCGGCCAGGCGAAGGGCTTCCAGCTGGCCCTGGACAACTTCGCCCAGGACTGCGTGGACCGGGGCGACGAGTGCACGCTGCCCGGCTCCAGCGTCAGCGAGATCGAGACCTTCATCACCGATCTGCTGGCGTCCCTCGACAAGAAGCCGATCACCGGCATCGGGGACCGCAGGCTGACCCAGACGCAGGCCACCAACGGCATCGCGCAGGCCCTGTACTCGAAGGAGTTCTGGACCTATCTGGAGCAGGGGCTCGACGCGGCCGACGGCGGCGACGGGGCGCTGCTGCTCTCGCTCTCCGACTCCATGAACGGGCGCAGCCAGAACGGCTCGTACAGCAACATCCAGGCCGCCAACGCCGCCATCAACTGCGTGGACTTCAAGGAGCGCTACACCCTCGGCCAGGCGAAGGAGCGGCTCGGCGGGTTCCGCGAGGCCTCGCCCGTCTTCGGGGACTTCATGGGCTGGTCGCTCGCGGGCTGCTCGCAGTGGCCGGTGCCGGGGACCTGGGAGCACCCGGACGTCTCCGCGCCCGGCTCGGCGCCGATCCTGGTGGTCGGCAACACCGGCGACCCGGCCACGCCGTACGAGGGGGCCCGGGCCATGGTGAACGCGCTCGGCAAGGGCGTCGGCGTGGAGCTGACGTACGAGGGCGAGGGGCACGGCGCCTACAACGGCGGCAGCGCCTGCGTGAAGAAGGCGGTGGACGCGTACCTGCTGGACGGGAAGGTGCCGAAGTCCGGGACCGTCTGCAAGTAGGACGGGCGTGGAGAGCCCACCGGCCGGCCCCCGAACGCTTCGGAAAAGATCGCGAAAGGCGAAAGGCGAAAAGGGAAAAGAAAAAGCGGAATGCCTGCCGGCCGGAAACCGTGATGGTTTCCGGCCGGCAGGCATTCCGGGGAAATGCGGGCCTCGGCCCGGAGGTCAGATCCGCGGACCGTGGCCGTGGTAGTAGCCGCCGACCTGGTCGTGGTAACCGCGGTCACCGAGGTGCTTGTCCTTGTCGAACTCGGGGGCGCTCTTGATCTCGTCCTTGGTGCGGGCGACGTGCACGGTCTCGTTGGCCGTGTCGACGTGCTTCACGGTGCCCGCCGGCAGCAGGACCTCCTTGCCGAAGATCCAGACGCCGGTGTCGACCACGATGTACTGCGAGTCGACGTCGTTGGAGTGCTTGTCGACCTTCCCGATGTGGCCGTCGGTCGCCTCGACGCGGTAGCCCGTGATGTCCGTCCCGGCGTCGTAGCCGGAGGCGGATCCGTAGTTCCACACGTTGTTTTCGGGGGTGGTCACGAGAATCCTCCTGGAGCGAATACGATTTCCGGTGGTCATCGGGTCCGGTTGTCCGACCGGCCCTGCACTCCGTCTGTCTCGGATTCCCAGGATCAAACCCAGGAATTTCCGCACCGCTCCCGAAGCGCGCGAAGGCCGGGGGCCGTTGACCACGATTCCTCGTGGTCAACGGCCCCCGGCCGCTGTTCGTCCGCGCTCGGGCGGGCCCTAGTAGACGGGCTTCTCGGGCTCGATCTGGTGGACCCAGCCGATCACGCCGCCGCCGACGTGCACGGCGTCCGCGAAGCCCGCGGACTTGAGCACGGCGAGGACTTCCGCACTGCGGACACCCGTCTTGCAGTGCAGGACGATCCGCTTGTCCTGCGGCAGGTCCTGGAGGGCGGCGCCCATCAGGAACTCGTTCTTGGGGACCAGGCGCGCGCCGGGGATCGAGACGATCTCGTACTCGTTCGGCTCGCGGACGTCGATGATGTCGATGTTCTCGCCGTCGTCGATCCACTCCTTGAGCTGCTTGGGAGTGATCGTGGAGCCGAGCGCCGCCTCCTGGGCCTCCTCGGACACGACGCCGCAGAAGGCCTCGTAGTCGATGAGCTCGGTGACGGTCGGGTTCTCGCCGCAGACCGCGCAGTTCGGGTCCTTGCGGACCTTGACCTGGCGGTACTGCATCTCCAGGGCGTCGTAGATCATCAGGCGGCCGACCAGCGGGTCGCCCACGCCGGCGAGGACCTTGATGGCCTCGGTGACCTGGATGGAGCCGATGGACGCGCACAGCACGCCCAGGACGCCGCCCTCGGCGCAGGACGGGACCATGCCCGGCGGCGGGGGCTCCGGGTAGAGGCAGCGGTAGCAGGGGCCGTGCTCGGACCAGAAGACCGACGCCTGGCCGTCGAAGCGGTAGATCGAGCCCCACACGTACGGCTTGTTCAGCAGCACGCAGGCGTCGTTCACCAGGTAGCGGGTGGCGAAGTTGTCCGTGCCGTCGACGATCAGGTCGTACTGGCCGAAGATCTCCATGACGTTGTCGGCCTCGAGGCGCTCCTCGTGGAGGACGACGTTCACGTACGGGTTGATGCCCAGCACGCTGTCCCGGGCCGAAGCGGCCTTGGAGCGGCCGATGTCGGCCTGGCTGTGGATGATCTGACGCTGGAGGTTCGACTCGTCGACCTCGTCGAACTCCACGATGCCGAGCGTGCCCACGCCGGCGGCGGCCAGGTACATCAGCGCCGGCGAGCCGAGGCCGCCGGCGCCGACGCACAGCACCTTGGCGTTCTTCAGCCGCTTCTGCCCGTCCATCCCGACGTCCGGGATGATCAGGTGGCGGGAGTACCTGCGGACCTCGTCTACGGTGAGCTCGGCGGCCGGCTCGACCAGGGGTGGCAGCGACACGGGGACTCCGGTGGTCGGTATGTCAGTACGGTTGTTCTCCCCGTAACACTGCCACGCCCCTTCTCATTCCGAGACACCCGGTCCGATCCGCGAGACGATTTCGTCCCAGTAGCCGGGCAGCGAGTGGAACGGGTCGGTTTGTCCCGGATGGCCGGGACGGCCCGGCCGGTCGGTGAAGAAGATCGTCCCCGCCCCCTGCCAGCGGGCGATCCGCAGCGCCTCGTCGAGGTGGGTCCGCGGGACGCCGTGCACGAGGTGGACGAACTTCGCCTCCGCGTACTCGGCGGTCCACTCGGCCACCTGCGACCAGCGGTAGTCCGTCCAGGCGCCGGAGAAGGTCACCAGCTGGTCGGCGGTCTCGGCGTACCCCGGGTGGGGGTGGGTGCCGTGGCCGAGGACGAGGTGGGCCTCGCCGCCGAGGACGGTCTCCAGGGTCGCGCAGACCCGCCGCACCCCGGCCAGGTCGGCCCGGTCGGCGGGGCAGCGGTCCAGGTAGTAGCCGTCCACCCCGTACCAGTCGAGGAAGCGGTGGGCGTCCGAGACCAGCTCCCCGAAGGGCCGGGAGCCGTGGACGGCGTCCAGGTGCCCGAGGATCCTGACCCCGGCGTCGCGGAGCTTCCCGGCCGCCTCCAGGCAGTGCGGGTCGGGGCGGCTGCCCGGCCCGTCCGCGACGTTGAGCACGGCCCAGTGCAGGGGGGTGCCGGGGCGGGTCAGCTCGGCCCATTCGACGGGGGCGAGCAGCGGGTGGGCGTAGCCGGGGACGCCCACCCCCAGTGCCTGGACCGCCCCGGTGGCCGCGGGGGTCGTCAGATGCGACACGCCGCCTCCATCCAGATGTCGGCGAGCGACTCCTCCAGGTTGATCCGGGGCCGCCAGCCGAGCCGGTCGCGGGCGGTGCGCACGTCGGCCTGCTGCCAGGGGCCGCAGCCGTCGGGGTACGGGTAGGGGGCGGAGGCCAGTTGGTCGGCGATGGTCCCCTCGGTGCGGGGGGCGCCGATCATCGGGCGCTGCGGGACGCCGTGCGGGGCGTCCAGCTCGTTGAGGTTGCCGGAGTAGCCGGCGACCCGGGCCAGGACGGCGGCGGCGTCGCGGAGCCGGACCGCGCGGCCGGTGCCGATGTTGACGACGCCCTGGGCGGCGGAGAGCGAGGCCGCGTGGACGGCCCGCGCCACGTCCCGCACGTCCACGAAGTCCCGCTGCACGCCGAGGCCGCTGAGCTTGAGCTCGCCGTCCCCGGCCTGCATCGCCCGGCGCATCGCCTCGGCGAGGCGGCCGAGCGGGGAGCCGGCGGGGGTGCCGGGGCCGACGGGCGAGAAGACCCGCAGGACGACGGCGTCGAGGCCCGAGCCGAGGACGAGTTCGGTCGCGGCCAGCTTGGACACGCCGTACGGGCCGCCGGGGCGGGGCACGGCGTCCTCGGCGGTGGAGGAGCCGGGCTGGCTCGGCCCGTACTCCGAGGCGCAGCCGACCTGGACGAGCCGGGCGCCGCAGCCGCTGCGGCGCAGGGCCTCGCAGACGGTGGCGACGGCGACGGTGTTGTGCCGGGTCAGGTCGCGGGCGCCGCCGCGGGTGGCGCCCGCGCAGTTGACGACGACTCCGGGGTGGACCGCGTCGAGGAAGCGGGTCAGGGCGCCGGGGCTGCCGGACGCGAGGTCGAACCGTACGTCCGCGTCGTCGCCCCGGCCGAGGGCGGTGAGGTGGACGGCCGGGTCGGCGAGCAGCCGGTCGGCGACGAAGCGGCCGATGAAGCCGTTGGCTCCGAGCAGTAGCACCCTCATCGCGCGGCCCCTTCGTGCCGACCGGCCGTTCCTTGGGGTGGAGGGGTCATGGTGTTCGTTCTCCTTGCGGGGTGATGAGAGGGGTGACGGAGCACGCCCGCGGCGTCGGCTCCGCGGGTGCGCGGGGGGTTCACGGGGTGGCGTGGGCCGAGGCCCGGGTGAGGGAGCCGGTCGCGTGGGCCAGGAGGCCGAGCGCGGCGGCGCCGCAGACGAGGGCGGGGACGGCCCCGGGACCCCAGGTGTCGACGACGGCGCGCACCGGGACGGCGAGCGCGTCGAAGCCGGGGAGGGGGAGGCGGGAGGAGAGGACGCTCGCGAGGGCGAGCGCCTCGGCGGCGCAGGCCGCGGCGAGGGCGGCCGAGGCCGTCTCGGGGTGGCCGTGCGCGGTCAGGAGCCGGGCGAGCAGCAGGAGCGCGCCGAGGGCGAGGGCCCCCGGGCCGGCCCCGGTGGGGACGAGGAGGGCGGCGAGGGCGAGGAGTTGGAGGGTCACGGTGCCGAGGAGCAGCGGCCGGACGGCGGCGGCGAAGTCGGCGAGGCCCCGGCTGTCGGCGATCCGGCGGCGGGCCAGGCGGGCGAAGAGGTGGGCGCACCAGGCGGCGGGGGCGACGGCGAGGGCGAGGCCCAGGAGGGGGCCGGGGGCCGGCTCCCAGGGGCCGTCGGGGCCGCCGGTGAGCACCTGTGCGAGGAGTCCGTCGCCGCCGGCCGCGTACGCCAGGAGCCAGAGGGTCCAGAGGCGGGCGGCGGGCACGGTCCGGCCGCCGGGCGCGCGGAAGGGGCCGCGCCGGACGGCGAGGAACAGCGCCGCGCCGAGTCCGAGGGCCCCGGCGGCGCCGACGGCGGTGCGCACGGGCCCGTGGGTGAGGGCGAGCCCGAGCCCGGCGAGCGCGGCCACGGCGCCGGGCGCGAGCACGGCGAGCGCCCAGGGGGCGACGGGCGCGGGCCGGACCACGGCGGCGACGGCCCCGGTCCGCTCCCGGCCGCGCGGCACGCGCGCGTACAGCTCCTCGGCGAGCGAGAAGACGTCCCGGTGCCGGTACCGCGCGGCGGTCCGGTCGGTGAACCCCTGGGCTTCGAGGCCCGCGGCGACTTCGAGGGCGTCGACGGCCCGCTCGCACAGCTCCCGGTGCCGGTGCACGAGCACTTTGACGGGGTCGGCGGTGCCGTGACGGGGACGGGGGGCGTGGGTGGAGGTGGCCGCGACGGCCGGGACCGGAGCGGCCGGAGCCGGGGCGGACGGAGCCGGGGCGGACCGGACCGGGGCGGACGGGAGCGTCGCGCCCGCGGTCCCCGGTGCGTCCCGGTCCGCCGGCGGCTCGCACCCGGCCGTGTCCTCGTCTCCGGCCGTGTCCTCGTCTCCGGCCGTGTCCTCGTCTCCGGCCGTGTCCTCGTCCCCGGCCGTGTCCTCGTGCTCGTACTCGCGCTCGTCTTCGTACTCGTGCTCGTCCGCGCGCTCGTGTGCCGCCGGAGGCTCCGTCGGTTCGACGGACCGTTCCTCCTGCGGCGTGGAGGCGGTCGGGTGGGGCCGCAGGGGCGTCGCCGTGGTCGTCCCCGGGGCCTGGGCTATCCCGGACGGGGAGTCCTCGACGGTGCCGGCCGTGAGGGCGGGGGCGCCGAGGAGGACCTCGGAGCGGGCCTCCCGGGCTCCGGGTCCCGGCGGGGCGGCGGCGCCGCGCATGGGGTCGTCTCCTTCAGGCATCGGGGGCTCCTGTGCCCGCGGTCACGGCTCCGGGGTTCCAGCTGCCCGGCACGTGCGCCTCGGCGGGGTGGGCGAAGAGGGCTCCGTCCCCGGGGCGGTGGCGCACCGGCGCGCGGGAGAGGAGTTCGAGGTAGATGCCGCGGAACGCGGCCAGGTTCTGCTCGACGGTGAAGAGTTCGAGCGCGCGGGCGCGGGCCGCGGCGCCGAGCCGGTGCCGCCGCCCCGGGTCGCGCAGCAGCGCGAGGCACGCGTCGGCGAGCGCCCGGGGGTTGCGCGGGGGCACGACGAGTCCGGTGCCGCCGATGATCTCGACGACCGCGCCGACGTCGGTCGAGACGGTGGCCCGCGCGCAGAACATCGCCTCGACGAGGCCGGCCGGGAAGCCCTCGACCACGCTGGAGAGGACGACGACCGCGCCGGAGGCGTACGTCTCCTCCAGGGTGGGCGCCTCCGGGCCGCCGAGTTCCTCGAAGGAGACGGGGTTCTCGCCGACGGCGTGCGCCCCGGCGGCCTCGTCGGGGAAGAGCTGCGCGGCGAAGCCCCTGCAGTGGGCGAGGTACGCGTCGTCGCCGGGGTCCCGCGCGGGGACGGCGACGATCCGCAGCCGGGCGTCGGGCTGCCGGGCGCGGATCTCGGCGAAGGCGTGCAGCAGGGCGATCAGGTCCTTGGCGGGTTCGGCGCGGCCGACCCAGAGCAGGGTGGTGGGGTCGCCGCTCTCCTCGTCCTCGCCGACCCCGTCGAAGCGGTCGGCGGCCATGCCGGGGTGGACGGTGCGGATGCGGGCCCGGTCGGCGCCGCACCTCTCCTGCCAGCGGCGGGTGTGGGCGTTGCCGGGGGTGAGCAGGGCGGCCCGCCGGTAGACCTCGGCGGCGAGCCGCCCGTGGAGGGCCGCGAGCAGGGTGCGCAGGGGCGCGGAGCGGTCGGCGCGGTCGGCCGAGAGGTAGTGGGCGCGGAGCGGGACGCCGTACTCGGTGACGAGCAGCGGGGTCCCGAGGAAGCGGGTGGCCAGGAGGCCGGGGAGGGCGGTGGTGCCTCCGGCGGCGGCGTGGCAGAGGTCGGCGGCGCCGAGGGCGTCCTCCTCGTACCAGTCGAGGGAGAGGGGGCGCAGGACCTCCTCCAGGTGCTCGGCGAAGGCGAGGTGGTCGGGGAGTCCGGCGGCGGCCGCGCCCCGGCGTGCGCCGGGCGCGCGGCAGGCGGCTTCGAGGGCGCGGACGGCGTCGTCGGAGCGGAGCGCGCCGGGCAGTCCGCCGCGCTCGCGGGCGAGTCCGGCGAGCGCGTAGAGCCCTTCGGCGAAGGGGTCCGCACCGGCGTCCTCCTCCGCGCAGAGGCCCGCGGCGAGCAGCTCGTACGCCTCGGTGAAGCGGCGGCGGTCGCGGCGGCCGTAGGCGCGGCGGGCGGCGCGTTCGAGGAGGTTCCCGGACCCGCTCCCGGGGTCGGCCGCGCGGACGAGGCGGGCGTGGGGGGGCAGCGGCGGGGAGGCGCCGGTGGAGGAGGGGCGGCCGACGGCGTACAGGTCGAACCGGTGCTGCCCGAGTCCGCGCACGAGCCGCTCGCACCAGACCCCGGACTCACCGGTGGCGTACGGGTAGCCACCCTCCGTGAGCAATGCGATCCGCACGAGTGCACCCCCGATCTCCCTTGACGGCGGCCACCGTTGGTCCGGTGACTCGCAGCGGGAAGAACGTAAACAAAGAAGTCGGTGGTGCGACGGACGGTTGTCCGTCGCACCACCGGAAGGGGTGAATGCTCGTAACTTTCCCACCGCGGTCGCGTTCTGTCGCGGTAAGCGGCGGGACGGTGACGGAGGGTCAGGCGACGGCCAGCTCTTGGTGGCCCTCCTGCTCCCGGCGCTGTTCCCTGCGCCGCTCCCGGCGCGCCGCCGCGAGGACCGGGTCCAGCGAGGGGACGGCGGCGAGCAGCTGCCGGGTGTAGGGGTCCCGGGGCGTCCCGTACACCTCCTCGACCGTGCCCTGTTCGACGATCCGGCCGCCGCGCATGACGGCGACCCGGTCGCTGACCCGGCGGACGACGGCGAGGTCGTGGGCGATGAAGACGAGCCCGAGGCCGAGTTCGGCCTGGAGTTCGGCGAGCAGCGCGGTCACCTGGGCCTGGGTGGTGACGTCGAGCGCGGAGACGGGTTCGTCGCAGACGACGATCCGGGGTTCGGCGGCGAGCGCGCGGGCGATGCCGACGCGCTGGCGCTGGCCGCCGCTGAACTCGTGCGGATAGGCCTCGTAGCGGTCGGGGTCGAGCCCCACCCGGTCGAGCAGCTCCCGCACCCGGTCCCGGATCCGCCTCTCGTCGCGCTCCCCCGCCACCCGGAGCGGGTCGGCGATCGACTCGCCCACGGAGCGGCGCGGGTTGAGGGAGGCGACGGGGTCCTGGAAGACCATCTGGAGCTCGCGGCGGTACGGGCGCAGGTCCCGATCCGGCAGGGCGCCGATCTCCGCGCCCCCGTAGCGGAGCCGGCCGCCGGTCGGGTCGAGGAGCCGCACCAGCATGCGGCCGAGGGTGGTCTTGCCGCTGCCGGACTCCCCGACGACGCCGAGGGTCTCGCCGGCGCGGACGGTGAGGGACACGTCGTCGACGGCGGTCACGGCCCGCTTGCCGCGTCCGAACTCCCGCCGCAGGCCGACCGCTTCGAGCAGCACCTCGCCCTCTTCCGAGGCGCCTCTGACCGGCCCGTCGAGCCGGGGCACGGCGGAGAGGAGCTTCCGGGTGTACGGCTCCGAGGGCGCGCCCAGGACGCCGGCGACGGAGCCGCGTTCGACCTCGCGCCCGTCGCGCATGACCAGTACCTCGTCGACGCTCTCGGCGGCCACGCCCACGTCGTGGGTGACGAGGAGCAGCGCGGTGCCGGTCTCGCGCCGCAGCTCGTGCAGCAGGTCGAGGATCTGGGCCTGGACGGTGACGTCGAGGGCGGTGGTCGGCTCGTCGGCGACGAGGAGGCGGGGCTCGCAGGCGAGGGCCATCGCGATGAGGGCGCGCTGCCGCATGCCGCCGCTGAACTCGTGCGGGCGGGAGCGGGAGCGGCGGGCCGCGTCGGGGATGCCGACCCGGTCGAGGACGTCGACGGCCCGGGCGCGGGCGGCCTTCCGCGAGCCCCCGGCGTGGATCCGGTACACCTCGGCGATCTGGTCGCCGACGGCGTAGTAGGGGTCGAGGGAGGACAGCGGGTCCTGGAAGACCATGGCGGCGATCCCGCCGCGCAGCCGCCGCAGGTCGGCGGGGCCGGCGGTGGCGACGTCGATCCCGCCGACGCGCACGGTGCCGGTGACCTTCGCGCCGGTCCCCCGGTGGAGGCCGAGGAGGGCGCCGGCGACGGTGGACTTGCCGCTGCCGGACTCCCCGACGAGGGCGAGCGCGCGGCCCTCGGCGAGGGTGAGGGAGAGCCCGTCGACGGCCCGTACGGAACCGCCGTCGCGGTCGAACGAGACCGACAGGTCCCGCACGTCGACCAGGGGGGCCGGGGTCTCGGACGCGGTCACGTCAGGACCACCCTTCGGTCGGCGGCCGCGTACAGCAGGTCCGCGAGGACGTTGGCGAGGACGACGGCGGTGCCCATCACCATGACCACGCCGACCACCACGGGCAGGTCGATCTCGCGCACGCCGTCGATGAGGGTCTTGCCGAGGCCGGGGATGCCGAAGAGGGACTCGGTGAGCACGGCCCCGCCGAACATCGAGCCGAGGTCGACGGCGCTGATCGCGATCACCGGCGGGACGGCGCCGCGCAGGGCGTGGCGGGTGACGACGGACCGCTCCCCCACCCCGTAGGCGCGGAAGGTGCGGATGTGGTCCTCGGCGAGCGTCTCCAGGGTGGAACTGCGGGTGAGCCGGGCGTACTTGGCGGATTCGAAGAAGCCGAGGGTGATCCAGGGCAGCAGCATGTTCCAGGCCCACTGCTCGGGGTCCTCGCCCAGCGGCACGTAGCTCGGGAAGGGCAGCCACTGGAGGTAGGCGCAGACGGCCATGAGGAGGAGCAGGCCCAGGATGAAGACGGGCGTGCCGGTGCCGGCGAGGGTGAGCACGGTCAGGGTGCGCTCGGTGATCCCGCCCCGGCGCAGCGCCGAGAGCAGTCCGGTGCCGACGCCGACGAGGAGCCAGACGACCATGGCGCCGAGGGCGAGGGAGGCGGTGGCGGGCAGGCGCTCCAGGACGAGCCGGGTGACCTGCTGATCGCTCTGGTACGACAGGCCGAGGCAGGGCGCGTCGCAGTGCACGACGGAGGTGCCGGTGGAGTAGTCGCGGCCGGTGAACACGCCCTGGAGGAAGTGCAGGTACTGCGCGAACACGCTCTGGTTCAGGCCGAGTTGCTCGCGGACCTGGGCGATCTGCTGGGGGTTGCAGCGCTCGCCGCAGGCCAGCCGGGCGGGGTCGCCGGGGGCCAGGTAGAACAGCGCGTACACGAGGACCGAGAGCGCCAGGAGGACGAGCGCGGCACCCGCGAGCCGCTTGAGGACGAAGCGGGTCATCGGGAGGACTCCTTACGGGTGCCCACGCGCAGCCGGCTCGCCTCGCGCGGGTCGAGGGCCGTGCGGACCGCGTCACCGAGGACGGTGAAGGCGAGCACGGTGGCGAAGAGCAGTCCGGCGGGCAGCAGGACGTACGCCGGGTCGGCGCGGAACCAGGTCTGCGCGGTCGACAGCATCTGCCCCCAGGACGGGGTGGGCGGGGTGACGCCGACGCCGAGGAAGGAGAGGGACGCCTCGACGACGATGTTGGCGGGGACGAGGATCGCCGCGTAGGTGATGACGGGGGCGGCGAGGGCGGGCAGCAGTTCCCGGCGGGCGGTCCGCCACCGCCCGGAGCCGGCGAGGCGGGAGGCGGCGACGAAGTCGAGGCTCTTGAGGGTGAGCGTCTGGGCGCGCACGATCCGGGAGGTGCCGGCCCAGCCGAGCAGTCCGACGACGAGGATCAGGAGCAGCGGCCGGGGGAAGTCGCGGGGGACGACGGCGGTCAGCGAGATGGCGAGGACCAGCATCGGGAGGGCGACGAGGACGTCGGTGGCGCGGCCGAGGACGGTGTCGACCCAGCGGTTGCCGAGTCCGGCGGCGAGGCCGACGAGGACGCCGATGAGGATCTGGACGGCGGTGGCGCCGATGCCGACGAGCAGCGAGACCCGGGCGCCGTACAGGAGCCGGACGAACAGGTCGCGGCCGGTGCCCGGTTCGACGCCGAGCCAGTGGTCGGCGCTCGCGCCGCCGAAGGAGCCGTACGGGACGCCGCCGCGCGCCGAGTCGACGAGGTCGTCGTGGTACGCGTACGCGTCCTGGCCCTCCAGCGCGGCGAGCAGGGGCGCGGCGAGGGCGAGGAGGACGAGCAGGAGCAGGACGGCGGAGGAGACGAGGGCGGCCGGACTGGTGCGCAGCCGTCGCCACACCTGCCGGGCGGCGCCCGTGGCGGGGATCCCCGCCACGGGCGCCGGTGCGTCGGTCGGAACGGTCACTTGACCGCGACCTGCGAGACGTCGAGGACGCCGGTCCAGTCGCTGATGACGACGTTCTTGACGTTCTTGCCGACGAGCCGCTTGTAGACCGGGTGGAAGAGCGGCACGTCGAGCGCCTGCTCGCCGATCTTCTTGTCGAGGGCGCCCCAGCGCGCGGCGGCGGCCTTGAGGTCGGTCAGCTTGTTGATCTCGTCGATCTCCTTGTTGACCGCCGGGTCGTTCAGCTGCGCGTGGTTGTAGTTGGAGCCGTTGGTGACGATCTGGCGTCCGTCGAAGATCGGCGCGAGGAACGGGCCGCCGGCCGGCCAGTCGGCGCCCCAGCGGGAGAGGAAGAAGCCGGGCGCGTCCTTGACGCTCCAGCGCTTCTCGTTGAAGGAGTTGGGCTCCTGGCCGTCGAGCTTGACGGTGATGCCGGCCTTGCCGAGGGCCTCCTGGACGGCGGTGGCGATCTCGGGGCTGGTGGCCCGGTTCTGGGCGGTGGAGTGCAGCAGGGTGACGGTCAGCCCGCCGGGGAAGCCGGCCTCCTTCAGGAGCTGCTTGGCCTTCTCCGGGTCGCCCGTCTTGCCGGCCGGGAAGTGGTCGTACGGCGTGAAGCCGAAGGCCTTCTGCTCGGGCAGGAAGGTGGTGGCGGGCTCGGCGAGCGAGGAGCCGCCGGCGGCGTTGACGACGCTGGTGCGGTTGACCGCGTACGAGATGGCCTGGCGGACCTTGGGGTTGTCGAAGGGCTTCACCTTCGGGTTGAAGGCGATGTAGTTGGTGAAGCCGAAGTGGCCGGTGCCGACGCGGTCGGCGAGCGCCTTGTCCGAGCCGATCTGGGCGAGTTCGGCGGGGCCCAGGTTGGTGTCGGTGGTGACGGCGGCGGCGTCGGCGCCGGAGGAGGTGGCGAGGCGCTGGTTGATGACGGCCTCGTCGAGCCCGGACCTGACGTCGATCTTGTCGGGGTAGGCCTTGCGCTCCTCGTCGGTCTTGGGGTCCCAGTGCTCGTTGCGCTCCAGGACGAGGCGCTCGCCGTCGTTCTCGTTGCTCACGACCTTGTACGGGCCGGAGGAGACGGGGTGCTCCTCGTACTTGGCGCCCTTGTCCTTGGCCTTGGGGACGGGGGCGAACTGCGTCTGGGTGGCGACGAAGGGGAACTCGCCCTCGGGCTTCTTCAGCTTGAAGACGATGGTCTTCGGGTCGGGGGTGACGATGGACGCGAGGCCCTTGGGGTCCTTGTAGGGGCCCTGGTAGGTGTCGCCGCCGATCAGCCAGTCGCGCAGGTAGGGGGCGCCGCCGGAGAGTTCGGCGGCGAAGGAGCGCTCGATGCCGTACTTGACGTCGGCGCTGGTGATGGGCGTGCCGTCCTCGAACTTCAGCCCGTCCTTGAGGGTGTACGTCCACTCGGTGGCGTCCTTGTTGGGACGGCCGATGTCGGTGGCGAGGTCGGGGACGACCTGGGTGCCGGCGGCGCCCGCCTCGCGGTTGCGGGTGGTGAGCGTGCGGAAGACGAGGGAGGGGACGTTGCCGCCGCCGGAGGTGTAGAGGCGGGCGGGGTCGAAGTCGGTCTGGGCCTCGGCGTTGAGGACGGTGAGCGTGCCGCCCTTCTGCGGGGCGGCCGAGCCCTTGCCGGGGGTGCCGCTCTTGGCGCCGGCGTCCTCGGGTCCCGCGCAGGCGGCGGCGCCCGAGGCCAGGACGACACTGACGGCGGCCGCTGCCACGCGGCGGGAAATGACGGACGGTTGACGCATCGGAGAAGACCTCTCGGAGAACTGCGGCGGAAGGAAGGGGAATTCCTCGCGGGCAGCGGCGAGAGACGGTGTTTCCAGGGAATTGCCGAGCATTCCTGACACACGGGGGAGCCGCGCCCACGGGGACGGGAACCCGGGCGCGGAAAGGCATCGGCCGTTGCGGGGAGACGCGGAGGGGCCGACGTGCGCTCGGGCGGTGGTCAGCGACAGAGAACGTCGGACACGGCATGTCCGGACACGCCGATGAGCGCCAGCTCGATGGCGGCGCACTCGGAAACGGCGTGACGGGTCGACATGCCGAGAAATATGGACGAACACGCGAGCGATGTCAACGCGATGCGCATTACTTTTGAGACAAGCGTCTCGGCATACGATCGGCCACGAGGCGGTCGCCGACCGGATGCCGCCTCAACTTCCGGGGTGCACCCAGGGGTTGGGACGGCAGCGGATGCCGTCGATGTTCAGGGACTTCGTCTGCTGCTGCATCACGGGGGCGAGCGCGCCGGGAGTGCGGCAGGACACGTGGTTGTGCCCGAGCCGGTGACCCACCTCGTGGTTGATGAGCATCTGGCGGTAGGCGTACATGGCCTTGGGGCCGAAGGTGCTGGAGCCCTGGGCCCAGCGGAACGCGTTGATCATCACGCGTTCGGTGGAGGCGGAGTCGCAGGAGACGTTGTCGATCGTCGTGTCGAGCCCGGACTTCCGGCACCAGTCGCCGGTGGTGCCGGGACTGGCGAGCGTGATGACGAACTCCGGCTCCCCGCTGGAGATCCGCTCGAACGTCATCGCGCCGTCGCCGGCCCAGCTGCGCGGGTCGTTGAGGGTCTTCTGCACGGCTTCGGCGAAGAGCTTCGGATCGAGCCCGACACCCTTCTCGACGTCGACCCGGTAGCGGATGAGCCGCCCCTTCCCGGGCGCCTTCTGGAAGCCCGGGACGGCCTCGAAGGCGCCGGACCCCTTCAGCGCGGGATCGACGGGGAACCGATGGGTCATCAGCTGCTCGTACGTGAGGGCCGCGGGCTTGCGGGGCACGGGGCGCGTCGGGGTGATCCGGTCGTCGGAGCGGGACGCGGAGGAGTCGTCCACGGCCCGCTCGGCCCGCTCCCCGGCGGCGCGGGTGACGGGCGGGTCGGCCTTCTCCTCGGTGACCTGTCCGGCGACGACGACGGCGAGGACCGTGGCGACGGCGGCGGCCGCGACCCCGGCGAGGGTGCGGCCGAGCCCGCCCCGGCCGGCCGACGTCTCGGCGGTGGGCTCGTCCTCGTCCTCGTGGCGGGGGCCGGGGACGAACGGCCCCTGCTCGTCGGCCTGTTCGGGCTCGACGGGCAGCGTCCGGCCGCGTCGGCCGCCGTACGGCGCGGGGCGCGCGCCGCCCTCGTCGTGCTGCGGGTGCCCGCCCCGCGCGGTGGCCGCCGGGTGGACGGGGACGCCGTGGGCGGGCGTGCCGGGAGTGCCGTGCGCCGGACCGCCGTACATCGGGGTGCCGTGGGCGGGCGTCCCGTACATCGGGGTCCCGTGCGCCGGGGTCCCGTACATCGGGGTCCCGTGCGCGGGCGTCCCGTACATCGGGGTCCCGTGGGCGGGCGTCCCGTACGCCGGGTCTCCCTGCGCGGGAGCGCCGTACGGCGGCTTCCCGTGCGGCTGCTTCCCGTACGCCGGTGTCCCGCGGGCCGGTGTGCCCGTCGGGTCCCCGTCGTCTTCGGCCGTGGCCGCGTCCCTGCGGCGGCGGCCGGTGCCGGGGGCCGGTCCGGCCGCGCCCGGTTCCGGCGCGGTCCGCTGCTGTCCGGCGGTCCGCTGCTGCCCGGCGGCCGGCGGCCGGCCGGTGTCGGCCGGCGAGGGCGCGGCGCCCTTGCGACTGTGTCGTCCCACGCCCCGGATCAGCTCCCGCCGTGATCGGCGATCAGTTCCCGGGCGGCCTGGGCGACCGTCTCGGGGTACTCCATCATCGCCACGTGCCCCGCGTCGGGCAGGGTGAGCAGGCGCGAACCGCGGAAGGCGGCGGCCGCCCTCCGGGCCATCCGGAACGAGACGAGCCGGTCGCGCGCCCCGTAGACGAGCAGCGTCGGGGCGAGGACCCGCTCGGCCTGCCGCCACAGCCCGTGCTGCCCGCCGAGGGTGTACGCGTCGACGATGCCGCGCGAGGAGCGGGCCATCGCGCGCCAGAAGTACGGCAGCTCCAGGCGCCGCTCCATCTCCTCGACCGCGTGCAGGAAGCCCTCGTCGGTCACCCGGCCGGGGTCGCCGTAACAGAGCGCCATGACCCCGCGGACCCGCTGCTCGGCCGTCCAGTCCCTGGTGAGCCGCGCGAAGAAGGAGGAGACGCCGGGCAGCGCGAGCAGCGCGGTGGGCCAGGCGGTGCGCTGGGCGCGCAGCTCGGGCAGCGCCGGCGAGACCAGGGTGAGGGTGCGGACCAGGTCGGGCCGGACGGCGGCGACGCGGGTGGCGACGGCGCCGCCCAGCGAGTTGCCGAAGAGGTGGACCGGTCCGCGCCCCTCGGAGTCGAGGAGCCGGATGACGGCGCGGGCGTGCCCGGTGACGGAGTAGTCGCCGTCCTCGGGCGGCGGGGAGACGCCGAAGCCGGGCAGGTCGACGGCCTCGCCGTCGACGACGTCCGCGAGCAGCGGCATCAGGGCGGACCAGTTCTGCGAGGAGCCGCCGAGGCCGTGGACGTACAGGGCGGGCGGCAGTCCGGGCCGGGTGCCCGGCCGGGAGCGCACGGTCAGGCTGAGGCCGGGCAGGGCGACGGAGCGGAGCTCCTCGCCGTCGGCGACCCGTACGGCGCGGGTCCGCGACGCGGGTGGTGCGGCGGCGGTCCGGGTTTCCGGCAGCTCGGTCGAGGGCATGGCCGCAATATTACGAGACGATCACGCGCCCCCGTGTGTGGGTGCGGTCACAAGTCCGTGTGCGGCGGGGCGCGTGTACTCCTAGGCTCGAAGGGAAGCCGTCGGGGAGGGGCCTCTCGTCCCCGTAACCGGAGGGAGCCGCATGACTGTCGATCCGACCGAGCCGGACACGTTCGCCGAGGAGGAGGTCGTCGAGCTGGACGAGGAGACGCCGGAGGCCGACGCCGCGGAGCAGCACGCCGAGCTCCGGCCGCGCGAGGACGAGCCGCTGACCCACGTCGAGCGCGAATCGGCGAACGAGGCCGACGCGTCCGAGCAGGCCCGGGTCGTCCCCCTGGACGAGGACGACTACCGCTGAACACCGGCACGAACGCCGCGGGGCGTCCGTGGGGGAACGCGCGGAGGAACGCCGGGCGACCGCCGTCGGACCGGTCGCCGTCACCGATTCGTTCGGTTCAATCTTGAATCGCCTGTCGACCCCGGTGTCCGGTCCGTGAAATTCTGCGTCCGCACCGCGCACAGCCGGGTTACCCAAAAGTACGATGGCGGCGCGTCGCTACAGCGCGCATGGATCGATTCTTGGGAGGCCGCGTGAGCGCCATCGAGCAGACAGAGGCAGCACGCCCTCGGGGCACGCGCCTGCCGCGACGTGCCCGACGGAACCAGCTGCTCGGCGCGGCCCAGGAGGTCTTCGTCGCCCAGGGGTACCACTCCGCCGCCATGGACGACATCGCCGAACGGGCGGGCGTCAGCAAGCCGGTGCTCTACCAGCACTTCCCGGGGAAGCTGGAGCTCTACCTGGCCCTCCTCGACCAGCACTGCGAGGCCCTCCTCCTGGCGGTGCGCACCGCCCTCGCCTCCACCACGGACAACAAGCTCCGGGTCGCGGCGACCATGGACGCGTACTTCGCCTACGTCGAGGACGAGGGCGGCGCGTTCCGGCTGGTCTTCGAGTCCGACCTGACGAACGAGCCGGCCGTGCGCGAGCGCGTGGACCGGGTCAGCCTCCAGTGCGCCGAGGCGATCTCGCAGGTGATCGCCGAGGACACCGGCCTGTCCAAGGACGAGTCGATGCTCCTCGCCGTGGGCCTCGGCGGGGTCTCGCAGGTCGTCGCCCGCTACTGGCTGTCGAGCGAGTCCCCCATCCCGCGCGACAAGGCGGTGGGGCTGCTCACCTCGCTCGCCTGGCGCGGCATCGCGGGCTTCCCGCTCCACCCGGTCGACGGCCAGCTGAGCGCCGAGGGCCACTGACCCCGCGCGCCACCGTCCACACCCGGAGCGTGTTCGCTCCTGGCGTGTGGCGACCGCGCCGTGCTCGTCGCCTCACCGGGCTAATGTGTGCAGCGTACGGCGCGGATGAATCGCGCAACGCTGACCGTTCGGAGGGACATAGCCGTGGAGGTCAAGATCGGCGTGCAGCACGCGCCCCGGGAGATCGTTCTGGAGAGCGGGCAGTCCGCCGAGGAGGTCGAGCGCGCGGTTGCCGACGCGCTGGCCGGCAAGGCGCAGCTGCTCAGCCTCACGGACGAGAAGGGCCGCAAGGTCCTCGTCCCGGCCGACAGGATCGCGTACGTGGAGCTCGGCGAGCCCGCCGTCCGCCGCGTGGGTTTCGGCGCGATCTGAGCCCAGGATCCGAAGGAAGGGCCCGGTGGACCGGCTTCGGTCCACCGGGCCCTTCGCGTGCCCGTATGTCCACGTCGGGCGGTACGGGAGGATTGCGCGCCGAGCGCCACGGGTAGGTAGGACCTCGACCGCACCACCCGCCCCGCACCCCTCGCGAGGTGATCCCCCGATGTACCTGGAAGCCCTCGGCTCCGCCCTGCTCGGTCTCGTCCTGGCCTGGGCCGCCCTGCACCGGCTGCCCGACCGTCTGCCCGGCCGGGGGCTCGTCCTCGGCGCCGGTGCGCTCGGCGGGGTGTTCGGCGCGTTCGTCACCCACGGGGCGCTCGGCCCCGGCCACTCCCTCGCCATCCTGGTGGGCGCGGTGGCGGTGGCGGCGGTCCTGCTCTCGCTCCTGGTCCGCCCGGCCTCGCGCCGGCTGCGCCGATCAGCCACCGTCTGACCGCCGCGGCCCCCTCGACCCCGATCCGCCGGACAGGTCCTAGGCGGCGAGTCCCAGCGCGGCCATGCGCTTGGTGTGCGCCTCGGTGATCCGGGAGAACATCCGGCCGACCTCCGCGAGGTCGAAGCCGTCCGCGACGCCGCCGACCAGCATGGTGGAGAGCGCGTCCCGCTCGGCGACCACGCGCTGGGCCTGGGAGAGCGCCTCGCCCATCAGACGGCGCGCCCAGAGCGCGAGCCGGCCGCCGACGCGCGGGTCGGCGTCGATCGCGGCGCGGACCTTCTCCACGGCGAAGTTGCCGTGGCCGGTGTCGTCGAGCACGGAGAGCACCAGGGCGCGGGTGTCGGAGTCGAGCCGGGCCGCGACCTCCCGGTAGAAGTCGCTGGCGATCGAGTCGCCCACGTACGCCTTGACCAGGCCCTCCAGCCAGTCCGACGGCGCGGTCTGGCGGTGGAAGTCGTCGAGCGCCTTCGCGAAGGGCTCCATGGCCGCCGTCGGCTCCGCGTCGACGGCCGCCAGACGGCCCCGGAGCTGCTCGAAGTGGTGGAACTCGGCCGAGGCCATCTTCGCCAGCTCCGCCTTGTCCGCGAAGGTCGGCGCCAGCTTGGCGTCCTCGGCGAGCCGCTCGAAGGCCGCCAGCTCTCCGTAGGCGAGGGCGCCGAGGAGGTCGATCACGGCGGCGCGGTACTGCGGCTCGGCGGAAGCCGTCGCCCAGTCCTTGGCGGCGATCCCGGTGGGTGTGGCGTTGTCAGGCGTCTCCATGGAGCGCACAATAGCCCGCCCGCGCGACCCGGTAAGGTCCTGGTCAGTCAGTGTGACCGTGCCCTCATCACGTTTTCTCCCGACACACCTGCGCGATTCCGGGGTACAGTGGTAAGGCGCCTGCTGAGTATGCGGACATGCTTTCGCACGTTCGGACGTATCCGGTGGGCCGACTCATGAATGAGGATGCCCGGTCGGTGGCCCGATCGGCTCCGGCCCGACAGCCCTTCCGGCGGACCCGCGGAGGGGTCACCCTCAGCGGTACGACGCTCGAGCGACGGCAGTGGTCCCGTGCCACCCGGCAGCGGTCTTCCCGATCGCGCCGACAGCGATCCGGCACGGTACGACCCCCTTCGTTCGCCTCGCGCCGCGTCTCACAGAAGAGGCAGCACCCTGACTACGACTTTCCGAGAGCTCGGAATCCTTCCCGAGACGGCCGAGGCCCTTGAGGCCGTCGGCATCGTGAACCCCTTCCCCATCCAGGAGATGACCCTCCCGGTCGCCCTCACCGGCACCGACGTCATCGGCCAGGCCAAGACCGGCACGGGCAAGACCCTCGGCTTCGGCCTGCCGATCCTGGAGCGCGTGACGGTCCCCATGGACGTCGAGGCGGGCCGGGCCAAGCCCGAGCAGCTGACCGACGCCCCGCAGGCGCTCGTCGTCGTGCCCACCCGCGAGCTGTGCCAGCAGGTCACCAACGACCTGCTGACCGCCGGCAAGGTGCGCAACGTCCGCGTGCTCGCCATTTACGGCGGCCGGGCGTACGAGCCGCAGGTCGAGGCGCTGCAGAAGGGCGTCGACGTGGTCGTCGGCACCCCCGGCCGCCTGCTCGACCTGGCCGGCCAGCGCAAGCTCGACCTCTCCCACGTCAAGGTCCTCGTCCTGGACGAGGCCGACGAGATGCTCGACCTGGGCTTCCTGCCCGACGTCGAGAAGATCATGAACATGCTTCCGGCGAAGCGCCAGACCATGCTGTTCTCGGCCACCATGCCGGGCGCGGTCATCGGCCTGGCCCGCCGCTACATGTCGCAGCCGACGCACATCCGCGCCACCTCGTCCGACGGCGAGGGCGTGACCGTCGCCAACATCAAGCAGCACGTCTACCGCGCGCACTCGATGGACAAGCCGGAGATGCTCTCCCGCATCCTGCAGGCCAACGGCCGCGGGCTCGCGATGATCTTCTGCCGTACGAAGCGCACGGCGGCCGACATCGCCGAGCAGCTGGAGCGCCGCGGCTTCGCCTCCGGCGCCGTCCACGGCGACCTGGGCCAGGGCGCCCGCGAGCAGGCGCTGCGCGCCTTCCGCAACGGCAAGGTCGACGTGCTCGTCTGCACCGACGTCGCCGCGCGCGGCATCGACGTCGAGGGCGTCACCCACGTCGTCAACTACCAGTCGCCGGAGGACGAGAAGACGTTCCTCCACCGCGTGGGCCGCACCGGCCGCGCGGGCGCCAAGGGCACGGCGGTGACCCTGGTCGACTGGGACGACATCCCGCGCTGGCAGCTGATCAACAAGGCGCTCGGCCTGGACTTCCACGAGCCGGTCGAGACGTACTCCAGCTCCCCGCACCTGTACGAGGAGCTGGACATCCCGGCGGGCACCAAGGGCATCCTGCCCCGCGCCGAGCGGACCCGCGCGGGTCTGGGCGCGGAGGAGCTGGAGGACCTGGGCGAGCCCGGCGGGCGCCGTGGCCGAGGCCCGAAGGCGGCGGAGCGGCCGGAGCGGACCGAGGAGCGCCCCGAGCGCACCCGGACCCCGCGCCAGCGCCGGCGCACCCGCGGCGGCGAGCCCGGCGACGCCCCGGCGACGTCGGAGCAGACCCAGCAGAACGAGCAGACCGCTCCGGCCGCCGGGACGGCGGACGACGAGGCCCGGACCGAGTCCGGTCCGCGCACCCCGCGCCGTCGCCGTCGCACCCGGGTCGGCGTCCAGGGCTCCGCGCCGGCCGCGCAGACGGCCCCGGCCGTCCTGACCGCCGCCGTGGCCGCTCCGGCCGCCGCGGTGGAGGCCGCTCCGGCCCCCGTCGCCGAGGCCCCCCGGGCCGTCGAGACGCCGAGGACCGAGGCGCCGAAGGTCGTGGAGCGGAAGGCCGAGGAGCCGAAGGCCCCCCGTCGCCGTAACCGCGCCGCCCGTCCGGAGGCCGTCCAGGCCGCTCCGGCGGTCCGCACCCCCGCCGCTCCCGCCGTCCAGGAGCAGACTCCGGCCGTGCGCCGCCGTCGTGCCCGGGTGGTGCGTCCGGTCGAGGAGACCGTCTTCTTCCAGACGCCCGAGACCGCCGCGGCCGCCCTGCGGGCGCAGACGGCCGTCGAGGCGCCGAAGGCCGAGGCTCCAATCGCCGTCGAGGCCCCGAGGGCCGAGGAGCCGAAGAGGGCCCCGCGCCGCCGCACCGCCGTCAAGGCCGTCGCGGAGCCGGTCGCCGAGGCCCCCGAGGCCGTCGCGGCCCCCGAGAAGGCCGTCGCCCCGGTGGCGGAGCCCGTCGCCGAGGCCCCGGCCGAGGTTCCGGCCCCGCGCCGCCGCCGTACGGCCCGGAGGCCCGCCGGTTCGCCGGTGACCGCCGAGACCCCGGCCGCCGAGCCGGTGGCCGAGCCGGTCGCGGCTCCGGTCGTCGAGGAGACGCCGGCTCCGCGCCGCCGTCGCGCCGCCACGAGGGCCGCCGGTTCCCCGGCGTCCGCCGAGGCCGCCACGATCATCGTCGTACCGGCCGTGGCGCCGGCGCCGGTGGTCGAGGAGGCTCCCGAGCCCGCCCCGCGCCGCCGCCGTGCCGTCCGCAAGGCCACTGCCTCCCCGGTGACCGCCGAGACCGCTCCGGCGGCCGAGGCCCCCGCCGCCGAGCAGGCCGCCGCTCCGGTCGTCGAGGAGGCCCCCAAGAAGGCCGCCCCGCGTCGGCGCACGGCGAAGAAGGCCGTCGCCGAGGTCGCCGCCGAGACCGCTCCGGCGGCCGAGGCGCCGGCCGCCGAGGAGGCCCCGAAGGCTCCCCGCCGCCGCGCGGCCAAGAAGACGGTCGCCGCCGAGGCACCCGCCGCCTCCGAGCCGGAGACGGCGGAGAAGACGGAGAAGGCGAAGGCTCCGGCACGCCGTCGCACGGCGAAGAAGGCCGTCGCCGAGCCGGCCGCCGAGGTCACCGTGGAGATCGCGGTCGAGGCCCCCAAGGCCCCGCGCCGCCGCACCACCAAGAAGGCGGCGGCGGCCCCGGCCGAGAGCTGAGTCCCGCCCCGTACCACCGCGACGGCCCGGTCCCCCTTCCCGGGGGCCGGGCCGTCGCCGTGTCCCCGGGCCGCGCCGTCCCGTGCCCCGGGGATTACAGTCCGGGTATGAGCAAGCCCAGGTCCCTGGCACTGCCGCCGCGCACCCGCGTCCGCCGTCTCGACACCGTGCGCGGGCCGTTCGCCGTGCTCGACGCGGAGCCCGGCGGGGAGCGGCGGGGGACGGTGCTGCTGCTGCCCGGGTACACCGGCAGCAAGGAGGACTTCCTGGCCCTCCTCGGGCCGCTGACCGAGGCCGGGTACCGGGCCGTGGCCGTGGACGGGCGCGGGCAGCACGACAGCCCGGGTCCCCGGGGCCGGGCCGCCTACCGCCGCCGGGCGCTCGCGCTGGACGCGGTGGCGCAGGCCGCGGCGCTCGGGGACGGTCCCGTGCACCTGGTGGGGCACTCGTTCGGCGGTCTGGTGGCCCGGGCGGCGGTGGCGGTCGCGCCGGACGCCTTCCGCTCCCTCACCCTGCTCTCCTCGGGCGTCGGCCGGGTCTCCCGGCCGCAGCGGGTCCGGGTGCGGGCGCTGCGGGCCGGGCTCGCGCTGCTGTCGAAGGACCGGGTGTGGCGGGCGATGTGCTGGCTGGACAGCCGGGGCGAGGAGCCGGACACGTCCGACGTGCCGGGGCTCGCGGACTTCCTGCTGCGGCGCTGGACGCGCACCCGGATCGCCCAGCTGAGGGGCGCCGGGCGGCTGCTGCTCGACCGCCGGGACGGTACGGAGGAGCTGCTCGCGCTGCGGACGCCGCTGCACTTCGCGTACGGGACGGACGAGATGGTCTGGTCGACGGTGGACCTCGCCGCGGCGGCGGCCCGGACCGGCGCGCACCACACGGTGCTGGCGGGCGCGGGCCACTCCCCCAACGTGTCGCACCCAGAGGAGCTGACGGCCCGTCTCCTCGGCTTCTGGGAGCGCGTGGTCGCGCCCCCGGAGGTCAGTACTGCGCCTTGAGGTGCTGCCAGAAGCCGTCCCGCAGGGAGCGCCGGAGCGAGGCGTGGCCGCGCAGGGAGCGGCTGAGCAGGCGCTCCGCCTCGACGAGCAGGTCCTGGTCGACCGATCCGGGCAGGTAGGGCGCGCCCGGCAGGAGCTCGGCGAGCCGGTCCCGGCCGCGCTCGGCGAGCCAGGTCGCCGCGATCTGGGCGCCGACGAAGCGCACCTCCTCGCGGGAGGGCGGCGGCTCGCCCTCGTTCTCGTACGTGGTGACGGGGCGGCGGGTGACGTACGGGCGGCAGAAGTCCAGGTCGAAGGTGCGCTGGCTGTCGACCTCCCAGAGGAGGGCCTCGGCCTGGTTGCGGCCCTCGGCGGCCTCGATGCCCCAGAGGTGGACGCGGGCGCCGTAGCCCTGGGCGGCCTCGACGGCCGAGACCAGGTCCTCGTCGCCGCCGACGAGGGCGGCGTCGCTGATGGCGCGGTGGCGGGCGAGGGACTCCAGGTCCGTGCGGATGAGGGAGTCGACGCCCTTCTGCTGGTTGTTGGCGTTGAGGTTGCCGAGGCGGATCTTGACGTCGGGGAGCTCGGCGATGGCCTGCTGCTCGGGGGTGTGGATGCGGCGGCGGGCGCCGTCGTACCAGTAGACGCGGAGCAGCCTGCTGTCCGCGAAGATCGTGCGGGCCTTGTCGATGAAGGCCTCGATGAGCCCTTCCGCGTCGAGGTCGAAGGAGCGCCGGTCCTCGGTGCCGACGACCAGCAACCCGGCCGCAGCATGGACGTAACCCGCGTCGACGAAGATGGCGTGGGTGGAAGGGGTCTTGGCGACCTCGGCCAGCATGCGCCGGAGGAGGTCGTTGGTGCGCTCCAGGCGTGCGTCGAGTGCGCGGAGGCGGGTGTCGGTCTCGGTCACCTGTGGGGTGTCTGCGTCGTTCATACGCGGCTCATTGTCCGCCGACGTCGGCCCGGCCGCCACACCCCCCTTACTCGTCAGTATTTAGCCAACCGAAAATTTTCCTTAGCGTAAGGAATGTTTGCAGGGTGCATGTCGTTGTACAGGCATGTAACGCAGTTCTCCACCAGGAGGATCAACTCAGACGAAGGGAGAAGCCCGTGCGCTTCGAAATCCTGCGACTCGACGACGTCGACGGCACGCCCGTCGACCGGACGGTCGTGGACGCCGCCTCCGTCAACCGGATCGTGCAGCAGGCCGCCTCGATCGGCCAGCGCATCTGGATCCGCCCCGCCGAGACCTCGGCCTCGTAACAGGCAGGGTCCACACCACGCACCGCGCCCCCGCACGGACTTCGCAAGAGCGGAATCCGTACGGGGGCGCAGTGGTGTCCGGGGCCGCCCCGGGGAGGTCAGGAACCCCGGATGACCTGGGTGACGCCGTTGATGATCTGCTGCACCGCGATGGCGGAGAGCATCATGCCGGCGAGCCGGGTCACCAGGACCACGCCGCCGTCCTTGATGATCCGGATGATCACGAGCGAGTACCGCATGGTCAGCCAGAGGACGACGTGCATGGCGGCGATGGCGGCCCAGACGGAGATCTGGGCGGCCGCGCCGTCGGCGTGCTGCACGGCGAGGATGACCGAGACGATCGCGCCGGGCCCGGCGAGCAGCGGCATGCCGAGCGGGACCAGGGCGACGTTGACGTCCTTGGTCTGCTTGGGCTCGTCGGTCTTGCCGGTGAGCAGGTCGAGCGCGATGAGCAGCAGGAGCAGTCCGCCCGCGATCATCAGCGCGGGGACGGAGACGTGCAGGTACGCCAGGATCTGCTGGCCCAGGATGCCGAAGACGGTGATGACGCCGAAGGCGACGGCGACGGCCTGCCAGGCCATCCGGCGCTGCACCTTGGCCGCGCGGCCGGAGGTGAGGGCGAGGAAGATCGGGGTGATCCCGGGGGGATCCATGATCACGAAGAGGGTCAGGAACAGCGAGCCGAAGACGGCGACGTCGAACACGGTGGGGTGCCTTGCGGGAGAGGTGGAACGGTGGGGTGTCGCCCCGGCGCGGAATCCATGATTCCGGCGCTGGGACGGGGAGTGCCGTACCCGCGCGGGGCGCGGGGGCGGACCAGGAAGGGGAGGGCTCCGGGGGCGGCGGGCGGACGGACCGGACCGGATCGGGCCGGAACGGACCGGGCCCGAACGGAGCGGACCGGATCGGGCCGGGCCCGAACGGACCGGGCCAGACCGGGCCGACTGCCGACCGGTGATCCGACCGGCGGCCTTGACGGCCGATGGGCCTGTCAGCCGGTGGGGCGGTCAGTCGGTCGGTGGCCCGGTCGGTCCGGTCGCCGTTTGTCGGCCGGTCCGTCTGCCCGCCTGCCCGCCTGTCAGCCGGTGGGCCGACCGGTCAGCCGGCCGGCCGGTCGGTCCGGTGGTCGGTCGGTCGGTCAGCCGGTCGGTCGCGAGTCGGTCCGTCGGTCGCCGGGCCCGTCGGCTCGATGCCCGACCGGCCCGTCGCCCGGCAGCCCGTCGGCGGGCCACCGGGAAGCGGTCCCGGCGGAACCGGTCCCGAAAGGACCGGAGCCCGGGAGCGTACGCCCGGAAGGCCGCCCGGAAGGCCGCCCGGCCGGAGGCCTAGGCGGTGGCGGGTCCCCCCGCGCCGGGGACCGGGAAGGCCCCCGCCGCGCGGCGGGTGATCTCGCCGTAGATCTCGGGGTCGGTGGTGTACTCGCCGAGGCGGCAGGTCTTGCGGCTGCCGTGGTAGTCGCTGGAGCCCGTGGCCAGCAGACCGAGCTCCTTCGCGAGGCCGCGCAGCCGCGCCCGCGTCGCCTCGTCGTGGTCCATGTGGTCGACCTCGATGCCGTCGAGACCGGCCTCGGCGAGCCGGGCGATCGAGGCCTCCGGGAGGACCTGGCCGCGCTTGACGGCGAGGGGGTGCGCGAAGACGGTGACGCCGCCGGCCGCCTTGACGAGGCGGATCGCCTCGACGGGGTCCAGCTCGTGCTTGCCGACGTACGCCCGGCCGCCGTCGGCGAGCCACTCGGGCGTGAAGGCGCCGGACACGTCCGGTACGACCCCGAGCTCGACGAGCGCCTCGGCGACGTGCGGGCGGCCCACGGAGCCGTCGCCGGCGATCCGGGCGACCTGCTCCCAGGTGACGGGGACGCCGAGGTCGCGGAGCCTGCCGACCATGGCGCGGGCGCGGGGCACGCGGTCGTCGCGGACGAGTTCGCGCTCGGCGAGGAGCGCGGGCTCCTCCGGGTCGAAGAGGTACGCGAGCATGTGCAGGCCGATCCCGTCGACCCGGCAGGACAGCTCGGCCCCGGTGACGAGGGTCAGCCCCTCGGGCAGCGCGGCGATCGCCTCGGCGTGGCCGCGGGTGGTGTCGTGGTCCGTGAGGGCGACGACGTCGAGCCCGGCGGCGGCCGCGTTCCGGACGAGTTCGGCCGGGGAGTCCGTGCCGTCGGAGGCCGTGGAGTGGGTGTGCAGGTCGATGCGCACGACGCGGTACTCCAGGGGGCTCGGGACGGACTGAGGGACGCTCCAGCATAACGGGCGAATCGAACACGCCCGTACGGAAGGAACACCCCTCCCCCGGGCGGCCTGCGCCCCCGGACCCCGGGAGCGGCTCCGGCCCCGTCCTCGGCCCTGACCCGCCGGACGGGCCCTAGGGGGTGTCCGGAAAGTCCTGTGCGGTGTCCGCGGTGTCCGCGGTGTCCGGTGCGTGCGGTCGGCACGCCGGGCGGAAGCGCTCGTACGGGACGTACCCGGGCTTTCGCCCGGTGGGGCGGGAGTGCGTGCCGGGCGCCGTGGGCGCCGTGCGGGACCTTCCGGACGCCCCCTAGCCCAGCAGCCTCGGCGTGAGCGCCCCGCACGGCAGCAGTTCGACCTCGGCGCCGGCGTCCCGCAGGTCCGTCAGGACCAGTTCGTCGTACATCAGGAGGCCGGACTGCTCGGGCCAGACGATCGCCCACAGCCACAGGCCGCGCGCCTCGCCCGCGAAGACCGCGCGGTCGTGCGGGGCGCCGCTGACGTGCCAGAGCGGGGTGGGGCGCCCGGCGGCGAGCACCTTCGTCTGGGGCGGTTTCTCGATGGCCATGCCGGAGCCGGGATC
Organism: Streptomyces sp. NRRL F-6492; assembly: GCF_001280125.1. Lineage (GTDB taxonomy): Bacteria > Actinomycetota > Actinomycetes > Streptomycetales > Streptomycetaceae > Streptomyces. The sequence continues at coordinate 53,271 of NZ_LGEG01000035.1, read as the reverse complement.
GAGCCCGTCGATGCCGGCGTAGCGGGCGCCGAGGCCGACGCCGAGCTCCTCGGCGACCAGGAGCAGCTCGCCGATCCCGCCGAGCGGGCCGGGGCCCGAGCAGGCGACGGCGGTCGCGCGTCCGCCGCTGCGGTCGTCGCCCGCGTACGCGACTCCGGTGAAGAGCCAGCCGACGGGCAGGGGCCACGGCATCCACACGGGCACCCGGGAGCGGTGCACCACCACGCCGAGGGCTTCGACGCTGGGCGGGACGACGGGCTGGAGCGGGTGCACCGAGCCGTGCGCGTCACACTGCCAGGAGTCGGCGAAGAGACCGGGCGCTCTGACCCGGCCACCGCACTTCGGGCAACTGGGTTCGCCCCTCATAGGGCCCAACGGTCCTACCCCTTCCGTCCCGCGTCAAGGACGACCCCGAACGATCACCCGTCCGGCATGAGTCGTTCATCCTTGGGGGACGTGTGCCCGGACTCGGGCACATGCGGGCGTCGCGTCCCGAAGACCGGCCCGCACCGGATTCCGCGCCCGCCCGGAAGGCCGGCAGGGGCGCCCGCGGCCGGAGCGGGGGCTCAGTCCAGCTCCACGGACCTGCGCAGGGGATCGCGCAGGTCCGTCCCCCGGGCCAGCCAGCGCTCCTCCAGGGCCTGCGCCCCGTGCACCCGCTTCCACGCCGCCTCGTTCGAGGTCATCGGCAGCAGCGGCAGGAACCGCACCGGATCCATCGGCTCGTCCAGGTCGAGGTCCTCCACCAGGCCGCCGGACTCCGCCACCAGGACCGAGCTGAAGGGGGCGCCCGGCCAGAGCGGGTCGCCCACGTCGAGCGAGGCGCCGGGGGCCACGATCACGCCCTCGACCTGCGGGGTGGCGGCGAGCACGGCGAGCGGGCGCAGCACCTTGTCGGTGTCGGCGAGACCGGCCCGCACGGTGAGGACGAGTTCCGCGCGCGGGCCCTTCACCGGGTCGGCGAGCGCGGCGGTCGGATCGGCCATCGGCCGCGCGGACATCCCGAGGGTCGCGTACCGCACGCGATCCCCGTCGACGAAGCGGAGCACCTCGATCCGGTCCGTGCCGAGAAACGTCACCGCGGCGCGCGCGTCCGGTTCCCCGAGGGCCGTACGCAACCGGGCCTCGACCAGAGCAAGAACTTCTCCCATGGGTTGAGCATAAAGCGCGTATGGAACGGGCAAAATAAGGGATTGACCATCTGTCGGCTGATAGTCTTGGGCGCTGGCCGGGAGTGCTGGATCCCCCGACCGCTCGTCACACGTCATCCCTCACGAGGGACCGGCCGGAGGAGGTGGGGCTGCGATGGACCGAAGTCGATCGGGCAGTACCAGCGGCTCTTCCGCCCCGCACCCGAGCCCGGTGCGCTTTTTCTCCCGGTGATTCCGGGTACGCGACCCCGGATCCGTGCTTTTCCCTGATCCGCACGGACCGCGCGACCCGTTCTCCGGCATCTCGCACGACGGAAGAGCACTTCTTCTCCTGCCTGTCCGTAGCGAATGTCTGTAGCGAACGCCGTCACCGCGATCCCCCGGTGCCGCCCGCTTTGTGGACGACGTAGCTCCACGTCCCCATTCCGGGCTGTGCCACGGTCGCCGACGGCCTCTCCGTGAAGGAGCATGCCCATGTCGATGATCCGTGACCTGCGCGCCGCCGTCCGTCCGAGCCTGCGGCACCCCCTGCGCAAGACCCCCACCACGTACACCGCGTACGACCCCACCCGCGACCACTCGGCGTCCACCGCCGTCGTCGACTGCGCCGTCTACCGCGACGGGCGCCGGGTCGAGGACGACGAGTGCCTCACCCCGCGCGGCGCGATGCGGCGCGTACGGGAGAAGGGCGGCTTCGCCTGGATCGGCCTGCACGAGCCGACCGAGGCCGAATTCGCCGGTATCGCCGCCGAGTTCGGGCTGCACCCGCTCGCCGTCGAGGACGCCGTCCACGCCCACCAGCGGCCCAAGCTGGAGCGGTACGACGACACCCTCTTCACCGTCTTCAAGACGATCCACTACGTCGAGCACACCGAACTCACCGCGACCAGCGAGGTCGTCGAGACCGGCGAGGTCATGTGCTTCACCGGCCCCGACTTCGTCATCACCGTCCGGCACGGCGGCCAGGGCTCCCTGCGCAACCTGCGCCACCGCCTCCAGGGGGAGCCCGAGCTGCTCTCCAAGGGCCCCTCGGCCGTCCTGCACGCCATCGCGGACCACGTCGTCGACGGCTACATCGCGGTCGCCGACTCCGTCGAACTCGACATCGACCAGCTGGAGATCGACGTCTTCTCGCCCGCCGCGAAGGGCTCCACGCGCGGCACGGACACCGGCCGGATCTACCAGCTCAAGCGCGAGGTCCTGGAGTTCAAGCGGGCCGTCTCGCCGCTGCTGCGGCCGATGCAGCTGCTCAGCGAGCGGCCGATGCGGCTCGTGGACCCGGACATCCAGAAGTACTTCCGGGACGTCGCGGACCACCTCGCCCGCGTCCAGGAGCAGGTCGTCGGCTTCGACGAGCTGCTCAACTCGATCCTCCAGGCCAACCTGGCGCAGGCGACCGTCGCGCAGAACGAGGACATGCGCAAGATCACCTCGTGGGCGGCGATCGTCGCCGTCCCCACGGCGGTCTGCGGCGTGTACGGCATGAACTTCGACCACATGCCGGAGCTGCACTGGAAGTACGGCTACCCGATGGTGCTCACCGGCATCGTCGTGGTCTGCCTCACCATCCACCGCACCCTCAAGCGCAACGGCTGGCTGTAGGAGCGGCTTGGATAGGCTGCGGCCATGACCGATCAGCCGCTCGGGCCCGCCCTCGTCGAGGAGGCCACCAAGAAGTCCGGCCTGGTGTGGGTGCGCGGCACCGGGCCCGCCCGCGCGCTCTGGCACGTCTGGCACGACGGCGCCGCGTTCGTCGTCGGCGACGGTCCCGGGGAGCAGCCGCTGCCGGGCCTGGTGGACGGCGGCACGGCCGAGGTGACCGTCCGCAGCAAGGACAAGGGCGGCCGGATCGTCGCCTGGACGGCCGCCGTGCGCGAGCTCGCCGCCGGTACGGAGGAGTGGGACGCGGCCGTCGCGGAGCTCAAGGGCAAGCGGCTCAACGCGCCCGACGGCGAGGCGATGCCCGCCCGCTGGGCGCGCGAGTGCCGGGTGGTGCGGCTCGACCCGCGGGAGGTCGCCGCGGAGCTGCCGGACGGCTCCCTGGCGGCCGTACCGCTGCCCACGGCGGCCACGACCCGCCGTCCCGCGCCGGCCGCGCTCCCGCGCCTGCTCCTGAAGCGCCGCAGGCGCCGCTGAGGCCCGTGCGCCCCGCCGAACGGGCCCCTCAGGTGCGGGGCAGCTGCTTGCCGTAGTCCACGGTCTCGTCCTTCGTCGGCGCGGCGAGCGGGAAGTCCTTGTTCCAGTCGGAGAGCATCACCACGCCCCCGCCGCCGCCCCGCGCGAACTGCACGGGGTACGGGGAGCCGTCCAGGGACACGTCGAGGACGCCGCCCTCGCCGTCCGCACCGCCCTTGACCTTGATCGTGCGCACCCCGCCGACCCGCGTGCGGTCGCCCTTGACCTTCTCGCCGTGCAGTCCGATGAGGCCGTCGAGCAGCGGCTTCATGTCGGTGAAGCCGCGCAGCTGCTTGTACGAGGGGTCGTCCTGCGGCACCTTCACGTACTTGCCGTCGAGCTTCTCGGCGGCCTCGGTGTCCGCGTCCGTCGGCTTGTCGTCGCCCTTGTCGTGGGACCAGAAGCCGGCGTCGGCCTTCAGGTAGAGCGTGTCGCCGACCCGCGTCAGCTCGAAGGTGCTGTTCCTCGTCGTCACCGAGCCGCTGGCGCCGCCCTGCTTGAGGCGCATGTTCAGCTTGAAGGTGCCGCCCTTGCTGACCAGGGTGCCGGCCAGGCGCACCGCCTTCGCCCCGTCCGCCACCGTCCGCGCCTCGCGCTCGATGTCGGGGGCGGCGAGCCTCCCGACCCCGTTGGTCCCCTCGTCCGGGTCGGCGGCGCAGGCCGTGAGCCCCGCCGTCAGTCCGGCGCAGAGCGCCAGGGGCACGGCGGCCCCGCGGATACGCGATGACGGGATGCGGACGGTCATCTGCGCTGCCTCTCGTGTCGTGCGGGCGTACGGGCGCCGGGACCCGGCCGGGCGGAAGGGCGGGGTCCGGTACCGCGGGCGGTACCGGGGGTTCCGGCTCCGGTACCGGGGTAACAGCAGACCGCAGCGTACCCGGGCCGGCCGGCGGCCCCCGCAGGCAGCCGTACGGAGGCACTGCCGGGGCGGGCCGCAACGGCACGGGCTAGCCTGAACCGGTAGCGCTCCGCGATCACCGGCCGGGCGCCGCGAGGACTCGAATCGTGCGACACCCAGGAGGCGCGTGGCATGGCGGCAGGCGCCCCCCGGATCTTCGTCTCCCACCTGGCGGGGGTCCCCGTCTTCGACCCCGTCGGCGACCAGGTCGGCCGGGTCAGCGACCTGGTGGCCATGCTCCGGGTCGGCCGCCGCCCGCCGCGCCTGCTCGGCATGGTCGTGGAGGTGCTGAGCCGCCGCCGGGTCTTCGTGCCGATGACCCGGATCACCGGCGTCGAGTCCGGGCAGGTCATCACCACCGGCGTGGTCAACATGCGCCGCTTCGAGCAGCGGCCCACCGAGCGGCTCGTCCTCGGCGAGCTCCTCGACCGACGGGTCCGGCTCGTGGGGTCCGACGGGCGGGAGGGCGAGGAGGTCACCGTCCTCGACGTCGCCATCCAGCAGCTGCCCGCCCGCCGCGACTGGGAGATCGACAAGGTCTTCGTCCGCAAGGGCAAGGGCGGGGCGCTGCGCCGCAAGGGCGAGACGCTGACCGTCGAGTGGTCGGCCGTCACCGGCTTCTCCCTGGAGGAGCACGGCCAGGGCGCCGAGAGCCTGCTCGCCACCTTCGAGAAGCTGCGCCCGGCCGACCTGGCCAACGCGCTGCACCACCTCTCCCCCAAGCGGCGCGCCGAGGTGGCCGCGGCCCTCGACGACGACCGGCTCGCGGACGTCCTCGAAGAGCTCCCCGAGGACGACCAGATCGAGATCCTCGGCAAGCTGAAGGAGGAGCGCGCGGCCGACGTCCTGGAGGCGATGGACCCGGACGACGCGGCCGACCTGCTGTCCGAGCTGCCCGAGGAGGACCAGGAGCGGCTGCTGACCCTGATGCAGCCGGACGACGCGGCGGACGTGCGGCGCCTCCTGGCGTACGAGGAGCGCACGGCGGGCGGTCTGATGACGACGGAGCCGATCGTGCTGCGGCCGGACGCGACCGTCGCGGACGCGCTGGCCCGGGTCCGCCAGCAGGACCTGTCCCCGGCGCTCGCCGCGCAGGTGTACGTGTGCCGGCCGCCGGACGAGACGCCGACCGGGAAGTACCTGGGCACGGTGCACTTCCAGCGGCTGCTCCGGGACCCGCCGTTCACGCTCGTCAGCTCGATCGTGGACAGCGACCTGCCGCCGCTCGGCCCGGACACGCCGCTGCCGGCCGTCACCAGCTACCTCGCCGCGTACAACATGGTCGCCGCGCCCGTCGTGGACGAGAGCGGCTCCCTGCTCGGCGCGGTCACCGTCGACGACGTGCTCGACCACCTGCTGCCGGACGACTGGCGCGAGACCGAGTTCCACGAGGAGGGGGCGGGGCATGGCCGCTGAACGCACGCAGGACCGGGAGCGGGAGCGGGAACGGGCCGTGCCCCGGATCCGGCTCGACCTGCCGCGCGAGCGGCGGGCCCGACTGCTGCCGGAGTACGACCCCGAGGCCTTCGGGCGGATGTCGGAGCGGATCGCCCGCTTCCTGGGGACCGGGCGGTTCCTGGTCTGGATGACGCTGACGATCGTCGTCTGGGTGCTGTGGAACATCTTCGCGCCGGGGGCGCTGAAGTTCGACGAGTACCCGTTCATCTTCCTGACGCTCGCGCTGTCCCTCCAGGCCTCGTACGCGGCGCCGCTGATCCTGCTCGCCCAGAACCGGCAGGACGACCGGGACCGGGTCAACCTCGAACAGGACCGGAAGCAGAACGAGCGGTCGATCGCGGACACCGAGTACCTGACGCGGGAGATCGCGGCGCTGCGCATGGGCCTGGGCGAGGTCGCCACGCGCGACTGGATCCGCTCCGAGCTCCAGGACCTCCTCAAGGAGATGGAGGAGCGCCGGGATCTATTCCCGTCCGGCGGCGGCCGGGGAAGTGACGTACCCGACCGTTGACAGCCTTTCATGGGCCGGTGCTCCGCGCCGTACCATCGTCGGTATGGCTACGGAAGACGCGGTGCTCGCGGCACTGGCGACGGTGAACGACCCTGAGATCAACAAGCCGATCACTGAGCTCGGCATGGTCAAGTCGGTGGAGATCGAGCCGGACGGCAGGGTCGCCGTCACGGTCTACCTGACCGTCGCCGGCTGCCCCATGCGCGACACCATCACCCAGCGGGTGACCGAGGCCGTGTCCCGCGTCGAGGGCGTCACCGGCGTCGACGTGACGCTGGACGTGATGGGCGACGAGCAGCGCAAGGAGCTGGCTGCGGCGCTGCGCGGCGGCGGCGCCGAGCGCGAGGTGCCCTTCGCGAAGCCCGGCTCGCTGACCCGGGTGTACGCGGTGGCGTCCGGCAAGGGCGGCGTCGGCAAGTCCTCCGTGACCGTGAACCTGGCGGCCGCGATGGCCGCCGACGGGCTGAAGGTCGGTGTCGTCGACGCCGACATCTACGGCCACAGCGTGCCCCGGATGCTGGGCGCGGACGGGCGTCCGACCCAGGTCGAGAACATGATCATGCCGCCGTCGGCGAACGGCGTGAAGGTCATCTCGATCGGCATGTTCACCCCGGGCAACGCGCCGGTCGTGTGGCGCGGCCCGATGCTGCACCGCGCGCTCCAGCAGTTCCTCGCGGACGTGTACTGGGGCGACCTGGACGTCCTCCTGCTCGACCTGCCGCCGGGCACCGGCGACATCGCGATCTCGGTCGCGCAGCTCGTGCCGAACGCGGAGATCCTGGTCGTCACGACCCCGCAGCAGGCGGCGGCCGAGGTCGCCGAGCGGGCCGGCTCGATCGCCGTCCAGACGCACCAGAAGATCGTCGGCGTCGTCGAGAACATGGCGGGCCTGCCGTGTCCGCACTGCGACGAGATGGTGGACGTGTTCGGCACCGGCGGCGGCCAGAAGGTCGCGGACGGCCTGACGCAGACCACGGGCGCGACGGTCCCGGTCCTCGGCTCGATCCCGATCGACGTGCGGCTGCGCGAGGGCGGCGACGACGGCAGGCCGGTCGTCCTGTCGGACCCGGACTCCCCCGCCGGCGCGGCGCTGCGCGCCATCGCGGGCAAGCTGGGCGGCCGCCAGCGCGGCCTGTCGGGCATGAGCCTGGGCATCACGCCGCGGAACAAGTTCTGAGCGGATCCCGACGCACGGTGAAGGGGCGCCCCCGCGCGGGGGCGCCCCTTCACCTTTCCCGCCTCCGCGTCCTACGCGTACGCGTCGAGGTCCTTGATCTGCGAGAACCCGAGCCCGTACGCGCTCATCCCCCGCCCGTACGCCCCCAGGTGCACGCCCGCCGCCGAGCCGGCCAGGACCCAGCCGAACTCGGACTCGCGGTAGTGGAACGGCACCGGCACCCCGTCCACGGGCAGCGAGAGCGTCGTCCAGGCGGGCCCGTCGAGGTCGTCGGCGAGCTCGAAGGCCGTCTCGGTCTGCTGGTCCAGCCAGTTGTCGCGCGTCACGTGGTCGAGCGTGGCCGGCCAGGTGTGGACGAGCAGTCCGGAGCCGGCCAGCCAGGCGGCGGAGGAGACGGTGGTGGCGTCGAGGACGCCCGTCCCGTCGCCGGTCCGCCGGACGGGGCTCGCCGCGACCGTCACGACGACGGTGAAACGCTCCTTCTCCGCGCCGCTCGCGTCCGACTTTATCGACGGCACGTCACCGTGCCCGGTCGATCCGTGCTGCACGCTGCCGTCGGCCGCCGTGCCGACCTGCATCAGCCGGCGCGGCCCGGTGAACGCCTCGTCGAGGCCGTACCAGGCGAAGGGCGCCCGCAGGTAGCCCTCGTCGATCCGCCGGGCCACGGGCGTGCCCTCCACCCGGCTCGTGGTCTCCATCTCGGCCGCCTCCTCGTTCCGTCAACAGAGCGAGGATAGCCACCGGGGCGCGCCGGATCGGTGACAGCCCGTCGTCAGGTCGCGTCGGAGTCGTACGGGGGGCGCTCGCCGGTGTCCGGCTTGTCCTGCTTCTTGAGGAGGTCCGGGCCGCCCGCCGGGGAGCCGTCGACCGGTGCTCCGGTGCCCGCGGAGCCGTTGACGGCGGGCAGGGTCTCGCGGCCGTGGACCGCGTCGGCGACCTCGTTGATCTCCTTCTTGAGGTCGAAGGTGCCGCGCAGCTCCCGGAGGTCCTCGTTGTTCTCCATCTGCTTGCGCAGGAACGTCTTGGGGTTGAGGTCCTCGAACTCGAAGTCCTTGAACTCCGGTCCCAGCTCGCTGCGGATGTCGCTCTTCGCGCTGTCGGAGAACTCGCGGATCTTCCGGACGAAGCGGGAGACGTCCTGGATCACCTTCGGGAGCTTGTCCGGCCCGAAGACGAGCACGGCGAGGACGACGAGCGTCACCAGCTCGAGTGCGCCTATGTCGCTGAACACCTGGTAGCTCCTTCACGCCGGTCCGGGGCCCGGTCCACGGTACCCGCCGAAACCACCCGGCGGGTACCTCGTGGTGTCCGGAGCATGGCGCTCAGGTGCCCTGCGAGGAGCCGAGCGTCAGCGTCTTTGTCAGCTCTTTGCCGTCGCGGTCCAGGGTGAGCTCCAAGCGGTCGCCGGGGCGGTGGGCGCGGATCTTCACGATGAGCTCCTCGCCGTTGTGCACGCGCTGGCCGTCGACCTTGGTGATGACGTCGCCGGGCCGGAGCCCCGCCTTGGCGGCCGGGCCGCCGGGCGTGACGGAGGCGGTGCCGTCCTTGCCCTTCTCGCCGACGCGGGCGCCGTCGCCGTTGTACTGCATGTCGAGGCTCACACCGATGACCGGGTGGGTCGCCCTGCCGGTCCTGATGAGCTCCTCGGCGACCCGCTTGCCCTGGTTGATCGGTATGGCGAAGCCGAGGCCGATGGAGCCGGGCTGGCTCGCGCCGTCGCCCTCGCCGTCGCCGCCGGACCCGCCGGCCGCGCGGATCGCGCTGTTGATGCCGACGACCCGGGCCTTGGAGTCGAGGAGGGGCCCGCCGGAGTTGCCGGGGTTGATGGGGGCGTCGGTCTGGAGCGCGTCGACGTAGCTGATGTCGCTGCCGTCGCCCTTCTCGCCGCCGGCGGTGATCGGGCGCTCCTTGGCGCTGATGATGCCGGAGGTGACCGTGTTGGAGAGGTCGAAGGGGGCGCCGATGGCGACGACGGGGTCCCCGACGCGCACGTTGTCGGAGTTGCCGAGCGGCAGGGGCTTGAGCCCGGAGACGCCGGTGACCTGGACGACGGCCAGGTCGTAGCCGGTGTCCTTGCCGACGAGCTTGGCGCGGGCGGTCTCCCCGCTGGAGAAGGTCACCGAGATGTCCGCGGAGGACCGGGCCCCGTCCACGACGTGGTTGTTGGTGAGGATGTGGCCCTTGGTGTTCAGGACGAAACCGGTGCCGGTGCCGGACGAGCCGCTGCCCTTGACGTGCAGGGTGACCACGCCGGGCAGGGCGCTGGCGGCGATCCCGGCCACGCTGTCGGGGGCGCGGCCGGTGTCCTCGGCGCCGGCCTGGGGCAGCTCGACGGTGGTGAGTCCGCCGTTGCGCTCGACGTACGCGCCGATCCCGCCGCCGATGACGCCGGTGAGCAGCGCGAAGACGAGCGCCCCCGCGACGGCGAGCCCCTTGCGGGACTTCTTCGCGGGCGCGGGCGGAAGCGCGGGACCGCCGACGCCCCAGGGGTCGTACTGCCCCCAGGGCGCGGGGCCCTGCGGCTGCGGCTGCGGCGGTACGGGGTGCACGGGGCCCTGCTGGGGCGGTACGGGGCCCGGGAGCCGCTGCACGGGCGGCGCGGGCGCCCACGGTCCGGGCTCGCCGTAGGGCGGCGTCCGGTACTCGTCGGGCGCGTGCAGGGGCTGCGCCTGCGCCTGTGCCTGCGGCGCGGGAGCCGGGTCCGCCGGCGGCGCGGGCACGGGGGCGGGGGTGGGCTCGGGCGCCGGGTCCTGCGCCTGGACCGGTGCCTGCGCCGGGGGTTCGCCCTTGGTCAGGACGACGGAGGGCGAGGGCTCCGGGGAGCCGGGCGCGGCAGGCGCGGGGGCCGGAAGGTCGGCCCCGGCGGGCTCGGGGGCCTGGACGTCGGTCCCGGCGGGCGCGGCGGGCGGTGCCGGGGTCTCCGGGGGCGCGGGCGGCGCCGCCGACGGCTGTGGCGCGGGCAGGGGGAAGTCGCCCTCGCCGTCACCGGACGGAGACGGCGAGGGTATCCGCGCCGCCTCCGGTGTGCTCGAAGGACGGCTCCACCAGTTCGGCTTCCCGTTGTTCATGCTCTCCCCGCAACCGCTGACCCGTCCGCGCCCCTGGAACGGACGCCACTGTCCCTGGATTCAACCAGGTCGCGGGTCAACGGGGGGAGCCGAGCGGCGCCGTCGTCGGGCTCGGCGCCGGACTGGGTCCCGGACCGGAGGCCGGCGGGAGGACCGGGCCCGTCTGCCGGACGAACGGCGAGAGGGGGAGTAGGGATCGGGAAGGCGGGTACGAGAGGCCCACGGCCACCAGGGGCGGGGTGAAAGAGCGTCCGGACATCAACGGGACCACGGCCGCCACGGGCCCCTGCGGGACCGCCGCCGGGGTGATCGCGACGAGCGGCTCGGCGGCGACGGCCTGCGCGCCCGTGCGCTCGCCGGAGCGCGTGCCGCGGCCGGGGGACGTGCCGGTGCCGGTGCCGCCGGTGGTGGTCGTACGGAGCGGAGTGACCGTGCTGCCCGTGCCCTGGGCGCCGCGCCCGCCCGCGCTCACCGACGCGTCCAGCGGCAGGGTGCCGCCGAGGGCGATGGCCGCGAACGAGACGGCGCTGGCCGCCGCGAAGGCGAAGCGCCGGCCGCGACCGCCGGAGCCCGGCGCGCGGTCACCGACCTCGTGTATGCGGAAGCCGGTGACGGGACGCCCCGGATGCGGGGTGACGACCGCCGCCGTGGCGAAGCCGTCCGACCTCACCCCCCGGGCGCCCAGAAGTTCTTCGAGGGGGCTTTTCGGACCCCCCGTACGCCTGAGGCCCCCTGGATCCCCCGGGGCCCCGGGATCTCCCGACGGTCCGCCGGGTCCTCCGGGAAGGCCCTGGAGCCGTGCGAGGAAGCCCTCGGAGGGCGGCGGGGGCGCGGCGGAGGCGAAGACGCTCTTCAGGGTGCGCTGCGCGTCGGCCTCGGCCTTGCAGCGGGCGCAGGTCGCCAGGTGGGCGAGGACCCGCTCGCGGGCGTCGTGGCCCAGCTCGCCGTCGACGAGCGCGGCGAGCCGGTCCCCGAGGTGGTGCTCCGCGGGGGTCGGTGACGTGGGGAGTGTGCCGCTCACGCTGTGCCCGCCTCCCATCCCACGGAGGCGAGCGCACGCTCCGCCCGGGCCTCGGGCGAGCGGTGCTTGAGGGCCTTGCGGAGGTGGGAGCGCCCGCGGTGGATCCGGCTGCGGACGGTGCCGAGCTTCACGCCGAGGGTCGCGGCGATCTCCTCGTACGACAGTCCTTCGATGTCGCAGAGGACGACGGCCGCGCGGAACTCGGGCGCGAGGGTGTCGAGGGCCTGCTGCACGTCGGCGTCGAAGTGCGTGTCGTTGAAGGCCTGCTGCGGCGAGGGCTCGCGGCTGGGCAGCCGCTCGGCGGCGTCGTCGGCGAGCGCGTCGAAGCGGATGCGCTGCTTGCGGCGGACCATGTCGAGGAAGAGGTTGGTGGTGATGCGGTGGAGCCAGCCCTCGAAGGTGCCCGGCGTGTACGTCGACAGCGAGCGGAAGACGCGGACGAAGACCTCCTGGGTCAGGTCCTCCGCGTCGTGCTGGTTGCCCGTGAGGCGGTAGGCCAGCCGGTAGACCCGGCCACTGTGCGTGCTGACGATCTCCTCCCACGTGGGAGGGGTCCACGCCTGCGATTCCGCGTCCGATGCGAAGGTCGCGGTGGTGGGTGCGGAGTCGGCGGTGCGGAAGCGGTCAGCGGTGTCGGTCACGGATTTCGGCTCACCCGCCGACCCGAGAAGACGCCGAAGCACTCCTCCCCGATCCACAAGCGCAGCCGCACCTCCCCTGTCGGCTCTGGTGGTGTCCAGTGGAGCCCCTACCATAGCCACCTCGCCCGTTAGTTCCGGATAAGAATCTTTACGCGAATTTGGGACCGGCTCGCCCGGCTGCCCCCGTCGCGTCCCTCCCCTGGTGAACGCCCGGTCCCATCTGCGGGTTCCCGCCGGCAGCGGATACAGTCACCGTTGCGTCAACTACGGGGACAGGAGAGGGCCATTACCGCCAACCGGCAGACGAGCTGGGCGTTCGCCGACGCCTTTGTCGCCGAGGACGAAGCGCTGCGCTGGGCCCGCGAGCGGGCCCTGGAGTCGGGCTTCCCCTCGGTGTCGCCGGGCACCGGCGGGGCGCTGCGCCTGCTCGCCGCGACGGCGGACGCCAAGGCGGTGGCGGAGATCGGCACCGGTACGGGCGTGTCGGGCATCTACCTGCTGCTCGGGATGCGGCCGGACGGGGTCCTGACGACGGTGGACCTCCAGCCGGAGCGGCAGCAGCTGGCCAGGACGGCCTTCCGGGCGGCGGGCTTCGCGGGCAACCGGGCCCGGTTCATCCCCGGCCGCGCCCTGGACGTGCTGCCCCGGCTCGCGGACGGCGGGTACGACCTCGTGTTCTGCGACGGCGACCGCCTGGAGTACCTGGACTACCTCGCTGAATCGTTGCGCCTGCTGCGGCCCGGGGGTCTGGTCTGCTTCGAGGGCGTCTTCGCGGACGGGCGCACGATCGACTCGTCGGCGCAGCCGGCGGAGGTCCAGCGGGTCCGCGAGCTGCTGCGGACGGTGCGGGAGAGCCAGGACCTGGTGCCCTCGCTGCTGCCGGTGGGCGACGGCCTGCTGTGCGCCGTGCGCCGCGGCTGACCGGCGCCCCCGGAGCCGTACGCCCTTCGGAGACACCGCTGCCCCGGCACGGCGGACCGTACCGGGGCAGCGGTGGAAATCATGGAGAGAGGGTCAGCCGACGACCTTCTTGAGTGCGTCGCCCAGCGCCTCGGCCTCGTCCGGGGTCAGCTCGACGACGAGCCGACCGCCGCCTTCGAGCGGAACGCGCATGACGATGCCCCGCCCCTCCTTGGTCACCTCGAGCGGGCCGTCACCCGTCCGCGGCTTCATGGCCGCCATGCTTGTTCCCCTTCCTGAAACCAGCCCATCGACAACCGGGCAGCTCCTTGATGCGGAGCACGCGTCACCGGCTTCGAACACATTGCTTCCAGGTCATTATCCCGCATGGCAGGACCCGATGACCAACATCGATTGGCATCGCTTGCGCAACGCGCTCTCTCATAACCCCACATTTCGGCGGTCGGCCTGCGATACTTCGCCGCCCGGCGTCCGGCCGGACCCCCTGGTTCTTTGACGCAGCTCACATGTCCGACGGGGGTGATCTCCGCCATGCTGTGCTGGTCAACCACGCGACGAGGCGGAGGAAACCCATGGCCGACACGGTGCTGTACGAGGTGAGCGACGGGCTCGCCACCATCACGCTCAACCGGCCCGAGGCCATGAACGCGCTGGACGTGGCGACCAAGGTCGCCCTCCGGGACGCGGCGGAGACGGCCGCGTCGGACCCCGCCGTACGGGCGGTGCTGCTCACGGCGGCCGGGGACCGGGCGTTCTGCGTCGGGCAGGACCTGAAGGAGCACGTGGGGCTGCTCCTGGCGGACCAGGAGTCCGGCACGCGCGACACCATGAACACGGTCCGCGACCACTACAACCCGATCGTCAGGGCGTTCGCCGGCATGCGGAAGCCGGTGGTCGCGGGCGTGAACGGCGTGGCGGCCGGGGCCGGCTTCGGCTTCGCCCTCGCGGCGGACTACCGGGTGGTCGCGGAGACGGCCTCCTTCAACACCTCCTTCGCGGGCGTGGCGCTCACCGCCGACTCGGGCGTGTCCTGGACGCTGCCGCGCCTGATCGGCGCGAGCCGCGCCTCCGACCTGCTGCTCTTCCCGCGCTCGATCGGTGCCCAGGAGGCGTACGAGCTGGGGATCGCGAACCGTCTGGTCCCGGCCGCCGATCTGGCCGCCGAGGCCGAGAAGACGGCCCGGAAGCTCGCGGAGGGCCCGACGGTGGCGTACGCGGCCCTGAAGGAGTCCCTCGCGTACGGCGCCGACCACTCGCTCTCCGAGGCCCTCGGCAAGGAGGAGGAGCTCCAGAGCCTGGCGGGCGCGTCGGAGGACCACACCATCGCGGTCCGCGCCTTCGTCGCCAAGGAGAAGCCGGTGTACCTGGGCCGCTGAACAGGCGTCTGACCAGGGACCGAGCGGGAAAGGGACCCCCGCGTCCGGACGGTGGGCGGAGCTATAGGATCCGCTCACCATTCGTACGCACATACCTGGGGGGTTCCGTGCGTTCCCGTTCTTCCGCGCGCCTTCTTCGCGGCGCGCTCACGGCAGGCGTGGCCCTGGGCCTGTCCGCCACCGCCCTGTCCTCGCCCGCTCGGGCGGCCGACGGCTGGGACCGTTGCCCGCAGGGCAGCGTCTGCGGCTTCAGCAAGCCGCTGTACCAGGGCGACATGCTGGTCATCCGCAGGCCGATGGCCTCGCTCGGGTCCTGGGACAACCGCATCCGGTCCTTCGTCAACAAGCTCTCGGGGCCCGCCGACGCGGTGTGCTTCTACCCGAAGGCCGGGCTCGACCCCGAGGGGTCCACGCACTTCTACACCTCGGCGTCCTTCGACGAGACCGCCTCCCCGGAGCTCGACCGGGCGGTCAGCTCCGTGGACGTCGGCCCCGAGGCCGACGACTTCTGCGGCAGCGAGAGCCGCTTCCCGATGCTGTGGGACACCGTCAAGCCCCGGCCCGCGACGCTTCCCGCGCACGGCGCGTTCGGCGACGTCGACCGCGACGGCTACGCCGACGTCCTCGGCCGCAACATGGTCGGCCAGCTGTGGACGACCCCCAGCTACGACAGCCCCCACCGGCCCCTGCTGGTCGGCGGCGGCTGGGACGCCATGACCAAGCTGGTCCGCCACGGGGACTACGACGGTGACCGCAACGAGGACGTCTTCGCCCGCGACAGGGCCGGCGTCCTGTGGTTCTACCCCGGCAACGGCAAGGGGTCCTTCAAGCCCCGCGTCAGGATCGGCGCCGGCTGGAACACCATGAACGACCTGGCCGCGGCCGGCGACCTGACCGGCGACGGCAGGGGCGACCTGCTCGCCACCGACTCCGCCGGGATCCTGTGGACGTACCCGGGCAACGGCAAGGGAGCGTTCGGCGCCCGCAAGAAGGTCGGCGGCGGCTGGAAGGCGTTCAACGAGCTCGTCGGCGCCGGGGACATGAACTCCGACAAGAAGGCCGACCTGGTCGCCCGCGACACGGCGGGCAGGCTCTGGCTCTACCCCGGCAACGGCAAGGGCTGGTTCGGCGCCCGCAAGCTCATCGGCACCGGCGGCTGGAACGGCCACAAGGAGCTCGCCGGCCTCGGCGACGTGACCGGCGACGGCCGCCCCGACCTGGTCGCCCACGCCTGGGGGTCCTACGTCGGGGAGGGCCACTTCCGCCTCACCGTCTACCCCGGCACCGCCGACGGGCGCCTCCAGGCGCCCCGCGACCTCGCCCAGGTCCGTTCCACGCACTTCGTCTTCTGACCCTCCTCCCGAACGGATTCCCGCGCATGATCCGCACCGTCCGGGGCCGCCGTGCCCTGGCCGCGGCCGTGACCACGGCCGCCTCCCTCGCGACGCTGATGACCGCCGCTCCCCCCGCCGCCGCGGGCGAGGAGCGCTGCCCCTCGGGCAAGCTGTGCGTCTTCCAGTACCTGCACTACAAGGGCGAGATGAAGATCATCACGTCCAGCCAGGCCTCCCTGGGGACCTGGGACAACAAGATCTCCTCGCTGGTCAACCACTCCGGTCTGCACGCCGTCCTCAGCAGCGACCGCAACCACGGCGGAAACGACTCCCTCGTCGTCAGCCCGCACAACGGCGGGGTCGACTTCGACGGCTCCGTCATGGGGCAGCTCGACAACCGGATCAGCTCCATCCGCGTGGCCACCACCCACTGGGAGGCCAACTCGGGCGTCGCGTGGATGGACTGGTGGCCGCAGCAGAAGCGACCCGCCGGCCTCCCCGCCGCCGCGCAGTTCGGCGACCTGAACAACGACTCCCGGCCCGACCTCCTGGAGCGGGCCGACGACGGCCGGCTGTGGTACCTGCACGGCTACAGCGCCCGCTGGGACGTCCCGCCCAAGGCCGTGCTGATCGGCGGCGGCTGGAACACCATGACCCAGATCGTCCGGCACGGCGACTACAACGGGGACCGCAACGAGGACGTCTTCGCCCGCGACAAGGCCGGCGTCCTGTGGTTCTACCCCGGCACCGGCAAGGCGTCCTTCAAGCCCCGCGTGAAGATCGGCGCCGGCTGGAACACCATGAAGGAGATCGAGGCGGTCGGCGACGTCACCGGTGACGGCCGCCGCGACCTCGTCGCGCGCGACACGGCGGGCGTGCTCTGGACCTACCCCGGCACCGGCAAGGGCCGGTTCGGCGCCCGCAAGAAGGTCGGCGCCGGCTGGAACGCCATGAACCAGCTCGTGGCGCCCGGCGACATGAACGGCGACGGCAGGTCCGACCTCCTCGCGCGGGACGGCTCGCGCGGGCTCTGGCTCTACCCGGGCAACGGCAAGGGCGCGTTCGGCGCCCGCGCCAAGCTGCCGTACGCCTGGCCGTCGGACGCGCCCGTCCTCTCCGTCGGCGACGTGACCGGCGACGGCAGGTCGGACGTGATGCGGCCGATCAACTGGCAGCAGCTGTACGTCTACGCCGGCAACGGCCGCGGCGGCATCGGCGGTCCGCAGGCGGACATGGGCTGGGACAGCGCCGAGCGGGTCCACGTCTTCTAGCCCACCGGGCTCAGTGGTCCGGGGCCTCGTTGCCGCCCCGGGCCACGCAGTCCGCGAGGTGGTCGTCGACCAGGCCGCACGCCTGCATCAGGGCGTAGGCCGTGGTCGGGCCGACGAAGCGGACGCCGCGCTTCTTGAGGGCCTTGGACAGGGCCGTGGACCCGTCGGTGACCGCCGGGACGTCGGCGAGCGTGCGCGGGGCCGGGCGGGTCGCCGGGTCGGGGGCGTGGGACCAGATCAGGGCGTCGAGTTCGCCCGGCTCCCAGCCGGCGAGCAGCTTCGCGTTGGCGAGGGTGGCGTCGATCTTGGCCCGGTTGCGGATGATGCCCGCGTCCAGGAGGAGCCGCTCGCGGTCCTCGTCGCCGAAGGCGGCGACGGCGGCGATGCCGAAGCCGGCGAACGCCCGCCGGAAGCCCTCGCGGCGGCGCAGGATCGTGATCCAGGACAGGCCCGACTGGAAGGCCTCCAGACAGAGCCGCTCGAAGAGGGCGTCGTCGCCGTGGACCGGGCGGCCCCACTCCTCGTCGTGGTACGCCACGTAGTCCTCGGCCGACAGGCCCCAGGGACAGCGCGCGAGGCCGTCCGGGCCGACGGCCGTCCCGCCGGCCGTCACGAGCGGTCGTCCTCCGCGCCGCCGGAGGCGGACCCGGGGCCGGCGGCGGGGCCGAACCCGGGGCCGGCGGCGGGACCCGGGCCGAAACCGGGGCCGTCGCCCGCGCCCGTGAGCGCCTCCTCCAGCTCGGCGATCCGGGCGTCCCGCTCGGCGAGCTCCGCGCCGAGGCGGACCAGGACGTCGTCCACGTCCGCCATGCGGTAGCCCCGGGCGGCGACGGGGAGGCGGAGCGCCTCGACGTCGGCGCGGTCGACCGGCCGGCTGACCGGCAGGGGGTCGACGAGCTGCTCGGGCGCCACGTCGGGCAGCACCTCGCTGTCGCCGCCGCCGACCACGGCCAGGGTCACCGCGGCCACGACCACGACCATCGTGATGAGCAGAAACCAGAACACCTGCGCGCCTCTTCCCGGAGTGGAAACCGTCCGGTGCCGATCGTGCCATGCGTCACCGACGGTTAGGGTCGCAGGCGAACGGATGCGAGGGAGGACAAAAGGGATGCTGCGCTTGGGACGGCGTGAATTCGGTCCGCACGAGCCGGTGATCATGGCGATCGTGAACCGGACCCCGGACTCCTTCTACGACCGGGGTGCGACCTTCCTGGACGAGCCGGCGCTCGCCCGGGTCGAGCGGGCCGTGGCCGAGGGGGCGGCGATCGTCGACATCGGCGGGGTGAAGGCGGGCCCCGGCGAGGAGGTGACGGCCGAGGAGGAGGCGCGGCGCACGGTCGGTTTCGTCGCCGAGGTCCGCAGGCGCCACCCGGACGTGGTGATCAGCGTGGACACCTGGCGGGCGGACGTCGGCGAGGCGGTCTGCGAGGCCGGCGCGGACGTCCTGAACGACGCGTGGGGCGGGGTCGACCCCCGGCTCGCGGAGGTGGCGGGGAAGTACGGGGCGGGGCTCGTCTGCACGCACGCGGGCGGCGCGGAGCCGCGGACCCGGCCGCACCGGGTCGCGTACGAGGACGTGATGGCCGACGTCCTGCGGGTGACCGTGGGGCTCGCGGAGCGGGCGGCGGCGCTGGGGGTGCGCCGGGACGGGATCATGATCGACCCGGGCCACGACTTCGGGAAGAACACCCGGCACAGCCTGGAGGCGACCCGGCGGCTCGGCGAGATGGCGGAGACGGGCTGGCCGGTGCTGGTGTCCCTGTCGAACAAGGACTTCGTGGGCGAGACGCTGGACCGCCCGGTGCAGGAGCGGCTGCTCGGCACCCTGGCGACGACGGCGGTGTCCGCGTGGCTGGGGGCGCGGGTGTACCGGGTGCACGAGGTCGCGGAGACCAGGCAGGTCCTGGACATGGTGGCGTCCATCGCGGGCCACCGGCCGCCGGCGGTGGCGCGGCGCGGACTGGCGTAGCGCGGCGGGGCGGGGGCGCTTGGACCCGGCGCCCCCGCCCCGGGCTCCTACTTGCCCGTCTCCTTCGTCACCAGCGCCACCGCCTCTTCCACGTCGTCCGTGACGTGGAAGAGCAGCAGGTCCTGCTCCGCGGCCTTGCCGCCCGCGACGACCGCGTCGCGCAGCCAGTCGACGAGGCCCTTCCAGTACTCCGTGCCGAAGAGGACGATCGGGAAGCGGGTGACCTTGCGGGTCTGCACCAGGGTGAGCGCCTCGAAGAGCTCGTCGAGGGTGCCGAGGCCGCCGGGCAGGACGACGAATCCCTGGGCGTATTTGACGAACATCATTTTCCTGGCGAAAAAGTACCGAAAATTCACACCGATATCGACGTACTGGTTCAACCCCTGCTCGAAGGGCAGCTCGATGCCGAGGCCCACCGAGACCCCCTCGGCCTCGCTGGCCCCCTTGTTGGCCGCCTCCATGGCGCCGGGGCCGCCGCCCGTGATGACCGCGAAGCCCGCCTCGACGAGCGCCCGGCCGAGCCGTACGCCCGCCTCGTACTCGGGCGAGTCCGGCTTGGTGCGGGCCGAGCCGAAGACGCTGATCGCGCTCGGCAGTTCGGCGAGGGCGCCGAAGCCCTCGACGAACTCGGACTGGATGCGCATGACCCGCCAGGGGTCGGTGTGCACCCACTCCGAGTCGCCCTCGGTGTCGAGCAGCCGCTGGTCCGCCGTGCCCGGCTGGACCTGGTCCCTGCGCCTGAGCACCGGGCCCTGACGCTGCTCCTCGGGCTTCGCCACTCCCTCGGGAATGCCCATGGCCTGCTCCCTCCGCCGATCGGCGGTCCGCCGTGGACCGCCAACTGATCTTCTGGTCCGGTCAGGGTAGGACGACACAGGTGACGAAACGCGAAATTACGGAAGTCGGGCAGTCAGCCAGTCGCGGAGGCGTGCCTCGCAGTGGTGGATCCGCTCGACGACGACGTGCTCGTCCCGCTTGTGCGCGTACGTGGGATCGCCGGGCCCGTAGTTGACGGCGGGCACGCCGAGGGCGCTGAAGCGGGAGACGTCGGTCCAGCCGAACTTGGGGTGCGCGCTGCCGCCGACGGCCTTCATGAAGGCCTCCGCGGCGGGGTGGGAGAGGCCGGGCAGGGCGCCGGGGCTCTCGTCGTCGACGACCAGGTCGGCGATGTCGCAGTCGGCGAAGACCTCGCGGACGTGGGCCAGGGCCTCGGCCGGGGAGCGGTCGGGCGCGTACCGGTAGTTGACGGTGACGGTGCAGGCGTCGGGGATGACGTTGGTGGCGACGCCGCCCTCGATCGCCACGGCGTTGAGGCCCTCGTGGTACTCCAGGCCGTCGATGACCGGCTTGCGCGGCTCGTACGCGGCGAGGCGGGCGAGGATCGGGGCGGCGGCGTGGACGGCGTTGGAGCCCATCCAGGAGCGGGCGGAGTGGGCGCGCTCGCCCGCGGTGTGCAGGATGACGCGCAGGGTGCCCTGGCAGCCGCCCTCGACCTGGCCGTCGGAGGGTTCGAGGAGGACGGCGAAGTCGCCCTCCAGCCAGTCGGGGTGCGCGGCGGCGATCTTCCCGAGGCCGTTGAGGTCGGCGGCGACCTCCTCGTTGTCGTAGAAGACGAAGGTGAGGTCGCGGTTGGGCTCGGGGACGGTGGCGGCGATCCGGAGCTGGACGGCGACGCCGGACTTCATGTCGGAGGTGCCGCAGCCCCACAGGACGCCGTCCTCGTCGAGCCGGGAGGGCACGTTGTCGGCGATCGGCACGGTGTCGATGTGGCCGGCGAGGACGACCCGCTCCCCGCGGCCGAGCGTCGTGCGGGCGACGACGTTGTTGCCGTACCGGTCGACGGTGAGGTGCGGCAGGGCGCGCAGGGCCCGCTCGATCGCGTCCGCGAGGGGCCGCTCGGTCCCGCTGACGGACGGGAAGTCGACGAGGGCGGCGGTGAGCGCGGCCCCGTCCCGGGAGAGGTCGAGGGGGGCGTCGGGCGGGGTGATGTCAGCCATATGCCGACCCTAACCCGGCCTCCAGTACGGTGGGCCCCGTGTCCGAGCCCAACCGCCCCGCCCGCCGCGGCCGCCTCGCCCGTTCCGCGGCCGCCCTCGCCGTGCTCCTCGGCCTTGCCTCGTACGTCGGCCTCCACCAGATGACCGGCAGCAGGGGCACCCCCCGGTGCAGTGTGGGCAGTGGCGACCACCGGTACGAGTTCACTCCGGAGCAGGCGTCCAACGCGGCGACGATCTCGGCCGTGGGCACCACCCGGGGGCTGCCGGAGCGGGCGGTGACGATCGCGCTCGCGACGGCGCTCCAGGAGTCGGCGCTGCGGAACATCGCGCACGGCGACCGGGATTCGCTCGGCCTCTTCCAGCAGCGTCCCTCGATGGGCTGGGGGACGCCGGCGCAGATCATGGACCCGGTGTACTCGGCGGGGAGGTTCTACGCGGGCCTGGAGAAGGTCCCGGGGTACTCGCGGCTGCCGCTGACGGTGGCGGCGCAGAAGGTGCAGAAGAGCGGCTTCCCGCAGGCGTACGCGAAGCACGAGCCGGACGCCGCGCTGCTCGCCGCCGCCCTGACGGGCCGGACGCCGGCCGGGCTCTCCTGCACGGCGAACCCGGAGGAGGGCCGGCCGGGCGATCCGCGGAAGGTGCGCGCGGAGCTGATACGGGCCTTCGGCGAGAAGGCGGCCCCGACGGCGGTGACCGGCGGTCCGAGCGCGGGCCGGTCGGCGGCGGAGCCGACGGTGCTCGTGGTGCCGGTGCGGCCGGTGGCGGACGAGCGGCGCGGCTGGGAGCTGGCGCAGTGGGCGGTGGCGCGGGCGGGGTCGCTGCGCATCGCGGAGGTCTCCTACCGGGACCGGGTCTGGCGCGCGGGCGAGGCCCTCGGCGGCTGGTCGAAGCCCTCGGGCACCCCGGCGGCGGGCGGCGAATCCGTCCGCATACGGCTGGCGCGGTAGCCGGAACCCGCCGGAACCTCCCGTACGGCCGTTCCCTCCCTCACTCGCCCGTGGCACGGCCCCGGTCCGGGAGACGGGGAATTCGGCGCGCCTTCGGAGCGCGTTTCCCGGCCACCATTTCCGACCCCCAATTCCCTTGCAGGGCAAGGGAAGTGACGGTTCGCCAGGTGCCCGCGCGATGACGCCTTCGTCCATTTTCCTCCCCGCCCGCCCCTACGGCGCATTGCCAATTCTTTACCTTCGACCTCCGCAACCTCTCCCTCCCCGGAGCCGGTTGTCACTGCGTCCGAACGCACACGTCGCACCTCGTCGAAGGAGCACCATGTCCCTCCCCCTGACCCGCCGGATCGCCCGCGCCGCCCTCCTCCTCGCGGCCGGAGCAGCCCCCGTGGTCGGTGCGGCCGGCTCCGCGAGCGCCCTCGACCACAGCCTCGCGCCGACCGGCGCCCTGGGCAGCCTGACCGCCCTGGACGTCGCCGAGGCGGGCGGCACCGTCGACGGCGCCTCGCGGTCCACCACGAGCGTCGTCGGCCAGGCCGGCGAGACCGCCGCCCCGGTCGCCCAGAAGGTCGCCGGCGACGCCGCCGGCAGCACCGCGGGCCAGGTCGTCGGCAAGACCGCCGGCGCGGCCGCCGAGAGCGCCGAGGGCCCGACCGGCGGCGCCCTGGGCGGCGGCCTCGGCGGGCTGCCGACCGGCCAGACGCTGGGCGGCCTGCCCCTCGGCGGCTGACCTCCGCGCGGAACGCCGGAAGGGCCCGGGGAGCGTCGCGCTCCCCGGGCCCTTCCGTGTGCCCCGGCCCTTCCGTGTGCCCCGGGCCCTTCCGTGTGCCCCGGGCCCTTCCGTGTGCCCCGGGTCTTCGTCCGCGTCCGGGCCTTCGTGCGTCCGGGTGTCAGCCCAGGCGCTTGACGGCCGCCTCGACCCGCTCGTCGGTCGCCGTGAACGCCACCCGCACGAAGCGCTCCCCGGCCTCGCCGTAGAAGTCGCCCGGCGCCACCAGGATCCCCTTCTCCGCCAGGTGCGCCACGGTCTCCCAGCACGGCTCGTCCCGGGTCGCCCACAGGTACAGGCTCGCCTCGCTGTGCTCGATCCGGAAGCCGTGCGCCTCCAGGGCCGCCCGCAGCGCCGCCCGCCGGGCCGCGTACCGCGCGCGCTGCTCGGCCACGTGCGCGTCGTCGCCGAGCGCCGCGACCGTCGCCGCCTGCACCGGGGCCGCGGTCATCATGCCGCCGTGCTTGCGGATCTGGAGCAGCTCCCCGAGCACGGCCGGGTCGCCCGCGGCGAACGCCGCCCGGTAACCGGCCAGGTTGGAGCGCTTGGAGAGCGAGTGGACGGCGACGATCCCCTCGTACGAACCGCCGTTGACGTCAGGGTGCAGCACGGAGACCGGGTCGGCCTCCCAGCCCAGCTCCAGGTAGCACTCGTCGGAGAAGACCAGGACGCCGTGCTCGCGCGCCCAGGCCACGATCCGGGTCAGCTCCTCCTTCGGGAGGACCTTCCCGGTCGGGTTGGACGGGGAGTTGAGCCAGAGCAGCCTCACCGCGGCCGGGTCGAGGTCGGCGACCGGGTCGTCGTAGACGACGGGGGTCGCGCCGCAGAGCCGCGCGCCGACCTCGTACGTCGGGTACGCGAGGCGCGGGTAGGCGACCGCGTCCCCCGCGCCGAGCCCCAGCTGGGTCGGCAGCCAGGCCACCAGCTCCTTGGAGCCGACCACCGGGAGGACGTTCTCGTGGGCGAACCCGACCGCGCCGAGGCGCCGCTCGCACCAGCCGGTGAGCGCGTCCCGCAGCGCCGGGGTCCCCCACACCGTCGGATAGCCCGGCGAGTCCGCCGCCGCCACCAGGGCCTCCTGGATCAGCGCGGGGACCGGGTCGACGGGCGTGCCGACGGACAGGTCCACGATCCCGTCCGGGTGCGCCAGGGCCGTCTTCTTGTACGGCTCCAGCCTGTCCCAGGGGAAGACGGGGAGGCGCGAGGAGACTGCGCTCAC
This sequence comes from Streptomyces sp. NRRL F-6492, assembly GCF_001280125.1. Lineage (GTDB taxonomy): Bacteria > Actinomycetota > Actinomycetes > Streptomycetales > Streptomycetaceae > Streptomyces. Next base: position 29,368 of record NZ_LGEG01000035.1, on the reverse strand, counting down.
GGGTTGGCTCACTTCCTCGTAGGGGCTCGTGCGGGCCCGTACGGACTGGTGGTCTCGGACCGGCTGTCCCGGACCGGTCGTCTCGGGAAACGCGTCGGTCCCGCACGGCGGTCGACGCCGTACGGGACCGGATGCGGTCGATCAGCCGTTCTGCGGCGGCAGGGCGGCGACGAAGGGGTGGTCGCGCTCGATCTCGCCGAGCTTGGAGGCACCACCGGGCGAACCGAGCTCGTCGAAGAACTCGACGTTCGCCTTGTAGTAGTCCTTCCACTCCTCCGGGGTGTCGTCCTCGTAGAAGATCGCCTCGACCGGGCAAACCGGCTCACAGGCCCCGCAGTCGACGCATTCGTCCGGGTGGATGTACAAGGACCTCTTGCCCTCGTAGATGCAGTCGACGGGGCACTCCTCGATGCACGCCTTGTCCTTGACGTCGACACAAGGCTGCGCGATGACGTAGGTCACGCTGTCGTTCCTCCTCGATAGGGCTGGTCTGCGCGGGAGCGCGGCGTCGTCGATGCCCGCACCTAGTATCTCCGTTCTCGGGGGCGATCCGAACAGGAGGGGTGGAGAAGCAGTGGAATTCACCGGCGGTGGACGCCTTGAGATCCGTGTCACCAGCGCTGACGTGGGAAAACGTGTCTCCGTTCGGTACGTGACCGACTCGGGCGAGGCGGGCGGCATGTTCACCGACGCGGTCGGAGTTCTCACATCATGGGACGGGGGCGTGCTGCTGATCACACGAAGGAGCGGCGAGGCCGTCCGGATCGCGGAATCCTCACTGGTCGCGGGCAAGGTCGTGCCCGCCGCACCGGCCCGCCGGCGCGGCCCTTCGGCCACCTTCCCGGAGCTGGCGCGGGCCACCGCGCGCGCGTGGCAGCCGGTCGAGAGCGAGGCGCTCGGGGGGTGGACGCTGCGGGCCTCCGACGGATTCACCCGGCGGGCCAACTCCGTGCTGCCGCTCGGTGATCCGGGGCTCCCGGTCGCCGAGGCGCTGCCGCGCGTGCGGGAGTGGTACGCGGACCGGAAGCTGCCCGCGTACGTCCAGGCCGCGACCGGCGCCGAGGGCACCCAGGAGCTGCTCTGCGCCGAGCTGGAGCGGCTCGGCTGGCGGCGCGAGGTGTCCGCAGAGGTGCGGATCGCGGCGCTCGCCCCGATCGGGGACCTGGACGCCGACGTCTCCGCCGTCCGCCTCTCCCGCACGGTCGACGAGGCGTGGCTGCGCCGCTACCGGCGCTTCGGGGAGCCGGGCCCGGCGGTGCGGGCGGTCCTCGCCTCCGGCCCGAGCGTGTGGTTCGCGTCCGTGGCGGGCCCGGAGGAGGCGCCGGCGGCCATCGGCCGCTGCGTGGTCGACGGACGCTGGGCCGGCTTCATGGCCGTCGAGGTCGACCCGGCGCGGCGGCGCCGGGGCCTGGCCACGTCCGTGATGACCGCGCTCGCCCGCCGGGCCCTGGACGAGGGCGCGTCGGCGGCCTGGCTCCAGGTGGAGGCCGACAACGACGGCGCGCGGGCGCTGTACGACGGGATGGGCTTCGCGTCCCACCACCACTACCACCACTACCGGCGGGCGGAGTCGTGACGGAGGAGGACCCCCTCGGCGACCCGGCCGGCGAACCGGCGGACGAGGCCCCCGGGCCGCCCGACTGGCGTCGGGAGTTCGCGGAGGAGGCACGGGCCGAGCGGCCCGACCTCGCGCGGCTCTGTCTGCTCATCGGGGCGGTGGCCGACCCCTCCGTCACCCGGCACGACCTCGACGGGGCCGAGATCGAACTCGACCGGCTCGCCGGGCTCGTCCCGTACACGACCCGCCGCACCGGCGACTGGGCCGCCGCGCTCGCCGCGCTCCTCGGCCGCCGCGAGGGGTTCGAGGGCGTGCCCGCCGACTACCAGCGCCTGGAGTCCTCGCTGCTCCACGAGGTGCTCCGGCGCCGCCGGGGGCTGCCGATCCTGCTCTCGGTCGTGTGGATGGAGGTCGCCCGCCGGGCCGGGGCGCCCGTGTACGGTCTCGGGCTGCCCGGCCACTTCGTCGTCGGCTTCGGCGACCCGGCCGACCTGGACCTCGCGGACCCGTTCGCGGGCGGGCGGGCCATGACGGGCACGGACGCCGAACTCCTGGTGACGAGCGCGACCGGCGAGGCGCTCGACCGCTCGATGCTCCGGCCGGCCGAGCCCGGCGCGATCGTGCTGCGCGTCCTCAACAACATCCGCGCCTGGGCGGCCCCCCGCCCCGAGCGCTCCGGCGTCGCCCTGTGGGCGGTGGAGCTCGCCCTGCTCCTCCCCTCCCACCCGGCGAGGCTCCGCTACGAGCGCGCCGAGCTGCTGGTGCGGCGCGGGGACTTCCTGACGGGCGCGGTGGAGATGGAGGCGTACGCGCAGGTGATGGACGCGGTGGACCCGGAGGCGGCGACCACGATCCGGCGGCGGGCGCTGGCGGCGCGGGCCCGGCTGAACTAGCGGGCGCCGGCGGGGCCGGGAACGGCCGTGGGGGCGAGTGGTCCACCACTCGCCCCCACGGCCGTTCGTGTCCGGGCCCGTCAGCCCTGGCCGGACAGGTCGATCGTCTTCGTGCGCTCGGCGGGCGTCTTGCCGAGGAGCGCGTCGCGCATCACGAAGGCCACGTCGTCGGCGGAGACCTCGTGCTTGCTGCCGTCGCCCTTGGTGATCATGACGCCGTCGAAGGCGCCGTCCAGGAGCCGCTCGATGGCCTTCTTGTCGTAGACCTCGACCAGGCGGCCGTCGACGGCCTTCATGGAGAGGATCTGCGGCAGCGACCGCGCCGGACCGAACTGGATCTCCTTGCCGCCCGCCCTGATCGTGATCCGGTCGGACATCGCGGGCTCCGCGAACTCCTTCAGGGCCCGGTCCAGCTCGGCCTGGGTGACCGACGGCCGGCGGGACGTGACCGGCAGCTCGACCAGCCTGGTCTGCCCCGTCTCGACCTGGGCGCGGAAGGCGTCCTTGACCGAGAACATCGCGCGCCGGACGTCCAGGCCCTTGCCGGGCCTGCCCGCGACCGGGGTCACCTTGTTCGGCGCGAAGAGGATCGTGCCCTCGGTCGCGGAGCCGGAGGTGCCCGCCAGGTCGGTCAGGGCGACGGCGAGCTTCTCGTCGTCGACCGGGAAGACCGGCTTGGCGATCCGCTCGCCGCCGAAGAGGGAGCCGATGACCGAGACGGGGTTGTAGTCGCTGCCCGCGGCGCCCCGGACGGTCTCCTGGCTGTCGAGGGACAGGCCCGCCTTGTCCGGGGGCAGCTGGACCTTCTTGCCCGCGACGGAGAGCTGGAGCGGGGCGAGGGTGCGCTTGCCGAGCGCCTTCTCCAGCTTGTTGACGCCCTCCTCCTTCGTGCCGCCGCCGATGTCCACGCCGAGCACCGTGGTGCCCTTGGGGACGTCGGACTGGTTGAGGAGCAGTCCCGCGCCGTAGGCGAGGCCGAGGAGGCCGACGACTCCGGCGCCGAGGAGGACCAGCTTGGAGCGGCCCTTCTTCGCCGGGGCCCGGCCGGCCGCGGGGGCCTGGCGCGCGGCCGGGGCGGGAGCGGGGGCCGGGGCCGGCCGCTCCTCGATCCTCGGGGTGAGGTTCGGGCGGGCCGCCGCCGGCGGGACCACGGGGATGCCGCTGGTGAGCGTGTCGCCGGAGACGGGGCCGGCGCCCCCGGCCGCCGGGCCGCCCGGGCCGGGGCCACGGCCGGGGCCGGAGGCCGGGGCGGGCTGCTGGGGCGTCAGGATCGCGGTGTCGTCGGACATGCGCGGGGCGCCGCCGGGGAACGGGGAGCCCGCGCCCTGACCGCCCGCGCCCTGGCCCTGGGCCGGTCCCTGGCCCTGAGCGGGTCCCGGTACCTGGCCCTGTCCCCGGAAGGGGCCCTGGCCCGTGCCGCCGGGGCCGCCGGGGCCGCCGGGGCCGCCGAACGAGGCGATGCCACTGGCCGGGCCGGTGGTCGGACCGGTCGGGGCCGCCGGACCGCGCCGGACGGGCGTGCCGCCGGCCGGGGTCCCGTCGTACAGGGACGTGCCACCGGCGGGGGTGCCGTCGTACTGCGGCACACCGCCGGCGGGGGTGCCGTCGTAGCGCGGCACACCGCCCGCGGGCGTCCCGTCGTACCTCGGCGTGCCGCCCGCCGGGGTCCCGTCGTACGCCGGCGTCCCGCCCGCGGGCGTGCCGGTCTCGTAGAGCGGGTTGCCGGGGACGGGGCCGGGGACGGGGCCGGGCTGGGCGACCGGGCGGCTCGACGGGGTGCCGCCGACCGTCGGGACGCCCGAGGTCGCGGAGCCCGCGAAGCCCGTGCCCGGGGCGTCCGGGCCGGGAGCCGTCCGCTTCGGGCCCGGCGCGGGGGCCGGGGACGGCGCGGGGGCGGGCGCGGGCGCCGAGGACTTGCGGGGGGCGAACCAGTCGCTCGTCTCCTTCGCCTTCGGAGCGGCCTCCTCGGCCCTCGGCGGCTCCGGGGCCGCCAGCGGCTCGGGCTCCGGCTCCACGGCGGGGGCGGGCTCCGGCTCGGGCTCGGGGGCGGGCGCCTCGTTGACCGTCTTGCGGACCACGACCGGCGGAATCGGACGCGAACCCGGGATGTTGATCCGGATCCGGGTCGTCAGGGTCGTCTCGGTCTTGGGCTCCTCCGGCGGCGCGGACGCGGCGGTCTCCTCCGGCGCGTCCTGCGAGGGGTGGAGCGACGGATACTGGCGGGAACCGTACGGCGGGGTACCCGAGGGGTATGCGGCTCCACCGCGCCCCTGGGCGCCGGAGGACGGACTGTCAGTCTCTCGACCAGTTTCACGACTCAAAGCAGGATCTCCCGGTTGGCTCCACCGCCCGCTCTTGCTGATGCTCGTGTGTCCCGGGCGGTTCGGCGGCGCGCACCACCATACTGGCCGCCGCCGTCACGCACCCGACCCCCGGGCCGCCGACGACGGGCAATCCGGCCGAAGTCGGGACGTCCCCGACCTCAAGTCCTCCTGCTCACCGGGGTGGACGCGGCAGCCGGGCCAGCGTGGTGCACATCACAGCGATGCCCATGCCCCCGAAGAGGAAGAGCAGCTCGCCGACGCCCCCGCCGAACACCCCGTCGCCCTCCGGGCGTCCGAAGCTGAGCAGGACGACGGCGACGAGCCAGCCGCCGCCCGCGGCGGCCACGCCGACCTGGGTGCCGGTGGCGCGCAGCCCGCCGTAGAAGAGGCCCCCGGTGGCGAGCAGCGCGAGGAGCAGGCCGGCGGGGAGCCAGGCGGCCTGGACGAGGGCCCCGGCGGTCCCGACGAGGGCGCCGAGGACGAACAGGAGGCCGTACCAGACGTACCGGGCGGTGCGGGAGACGGGGAGGCCGTCGGACGCGGGGCCGGAGCGGGCGGAGCCGGCCGGCGGGGGGCCGCCCGCGGCGGGGCGGCCCGGGGAGGCCGCGCGCCCCCGCGACGGCGGGTTCGGGGAGGAATTCGGGGAGGAGGACGAGGGGCTCACGCGGTCACCCCCGCGAAGAGGTCCGTCTCGCGCTCGCCCTCGGGGGCGCCGGGGACGCCCCGGACCAGCTCGTAGTACTCGGTGGTGAGGAGCGGCTGCCCGAGGTCGTTGGAGAGGGCGAAGAAGGGCCCGTCGACCGTGACTTGGGTGGCGTGCGCGGCCATCGCGGCGCTCTTGCGGGCCGCCTGCTCCGGGGTCGCGGCGATCTCGGCGGTGATCCGGTCCTCGCCGACGACGCCGGGGACGTCGGCGACGTCCGCGACCGCCGGGAAGGCGGAGCCCTCGGCGCGCAGCCGGGCGAAGCCCGCCTCGACGACGGGGCGCGGGACGCGGTTCCAGTAGACCTTGGCGATCGTGTGGGCCGGGCCGAGATCGGGGCGGAAGGCCGGGTCGGCGGCCAGTTCGGCGGCGCGGGTGGCGACCCGGTGGGCCTGGACGTGGTCGGGGTGGCCGTAGCCGCCGTCGGGGTCGTAGGTGACCAGGACCTGGGGGCGGGTCTCGCGGATCACCTCGACGAGGTACGGGGCGGCGGTGTCGACGTCCGTGTTCCAGAAGGCGCCGTCCCGCCCGTTCTGCTCGACGCCCATCATCCCCGAGTCGCGGAAGCGCCCCGGGCCGCCGAGGAAGCGGTGGTCGGTGACGCCCAGCTCGGCCATCGCGGCCGCGAGTTCGCCGACGCGGTGCGGGCCGAGCCGGTCCTCCCGGTCCGGGGCCAGGTGGGCGAGGCCGGGCGGGATGACCTCGCCCTCCTCGCCGCGCGTGCAGGTGACGAGGGTGACGAGGGCGCCCTCGGCCGCGTACCTGGCCATGGTGACGCCGTTGTTGATCGACTCGTCGTCCGGATGCGCGTGCACGAGCAGCAGACGGCGGGCGGGGAGATCGGACATGCCCCCACCCTACGAGGTCGAAGGCCCGCGGGGCCGGACCGGGAGGAGGCCCGTCACGCGCGGGTGCTCAGAACTTGAGACCGCCGATCATGCCCGCCACGTTCGTCGTGAGGGTGCTGATGGACGGGGCGATGGACGAGCTCGCCAGGTAGAAGCCCAGGAGCGCACAGATCGCCGCATGTCCCGCCTTCAACCCGGATTTCCGGATCAGAAGGAAGACGACGATCGCCAGCAGCACCACCACGGAGATCGAGAGTGCCACGGCGGTTCACCTCCACACTTCTTCGGTCGGACTTCTTCGGTCTGTTTGTCCGGAGCGGTTCGGGCAAGGAGCAAGGAGCATGTGCCAGACGGATGCATACCCACCCAGCGCTACGGATCATAACTATCCGTGCCATCGCATCGATCGGCGGACGGAGGCACGAGGGGGGCGCACAGCGCTAGTTTCGGCCTCATGACCCTGTCTCGACAGCAGCCGGCCACATCCTCGGCCGGGCTCTCCTTCCCCCGCCAGCACGCCCGGACCCAGCGTTTCACCCTGGGGGTCCCGCGCGGTTTCTCGGTCTCCCCCGACGGGGAGCGCGTGGTGTTCGTCAGATCCGCCTCCGGCACGGACCGTTCGCACCGGCTCTGGGTGCTCGACCTGCCCCCGGGCGGCGCGCCGGCGGAGCGGGTGGCCGCCGACCCGGAGGTGCTGCTCGCGGGCGCGGCGGAGGAGTTGTCCCCGCAGGAGCGGGCGCGCCGGGAGCGGAGCCGGGAGGGCTCGGCCGGGATCGTGGCGTACGCGGTGGACGGGGCCGTGGAGTTGGCGGCGTTCGCCCTCTCGGGGCGGCTGTTCGCGGCGGAGCTGCGGGCGGGGACGGCGCGGGAGCTGCCGGTGCCGGGCCCGGTGATCGACCCGCGTCCCTCGCCGGACGGGCGGCTCGTGGCGTACGTGGCGGAGGGCGCGCTGCGGGTGGTGGGCTCGGACGGCGCGGACGACCGGGAACTGGCCGGTCCGGAGGGTCCGCACGTCTCCTACGGATTGGCCGAATTCATCGCCTCGGAGGAGATGGGGCGGTATCGGGGCCACTGGTGGTCCCCGGACTCGGACCGGCTGCTCGTCGCGCGGGTGGACGACCGGGCGGTGCGGAGCTGGTGGATCGCGGACCCGGCGCACCCGGAGCGGGAGCCGCGGCGGGTGGGGTACCCGGCGGCGGGCACGGACAACGCGGAGGTGCGGCTGTTCGTCGTGGGCCTCGACGGGTCCCGCACGGAGGTGGAGTGGGACCGGGAGCGGTACCCGTACCTGGCGCGGGTGCACTGGTCGGCGGCCGGGGCGCCGCTGCTGCTCGTCCAGACGCGGGAGCAGCGGGAGCAGCTGCACCTGGCGGTGGACCCGGCGAGCGGGGCGACCTCGGTCGTACGGGCCGAGGAGGACCCGGCGTGGCTGGAGCTGCTCCCGGGGGCGCCGGCGTGGAGCGCGGACGGGCGGCTGGTGCGGATCGCGGACGTCGCGGACGGGGGCGCGGACGTGGACACGGGCGACGGCGGGGCGCGGGTCCTGGCCGTCGGGGACCGGGCGCTGACCGACGGGCGGCTGCACGTCCGGGCGGTGCTCGACGTCGGCCCCGACGACGTCCTCGTGTCGGCCTCGGCGGGCGCGTCCGCGCGGGCGCCGGAGACCGGCGAGGTCCACGTCTACCGGGTGACCGGGGAGGGCGCCGAGCGGCTCTCCGAGGGCGTCGGCGTGCACGGCGCGGTGCGCGCGGGGGCGGTGACCGTCCTGGTGTCGGCGCGCCCGGAGGAGCCGGGCGGCGTGGCGCGGGTGCTGCGGGACGGCGCGCAGGTGGCGGTGGTCGCCTCGTACGCGCAGCGGCCGGTGGTCTCGGCCCGGGCGCGGCTCACGGAGGCCGGGGCCCGGCGGATCCCGTGCGCGGTGCTGCTGCCCTCGGGGTACGCGGAGGGCGACGGGCCGCTGCCGGTCCTGATGGATCCGTACGGCGGCCCGCACGGGCAGCGGGTGGTGGCCGCGCACAATCCGCACCTGACGTCCCAGTGGTTCGCCGACCAGGGCTTCGCGGTGGTCGTGGCGGACGGGCGCGGCACGCCGGGCCGCTCCCCCGCCTGGGAGAAGGCGATCCTGCGCGACCTGACGCCGACGCTGGACGACCAGGTGGAGGCGCTGCACGCGCTCGCCGGGCGCTTCCCCCTCGACCTGGGGCGGGTGGCGGTCCGGGGCTGGTCGTACGGCGGCTATCTGGCGGCCAGGGCGGTGCTCCGGCGGCCGGACGTCTTCCACGCGGCCGTCGTCGGGGCGCCGGTGACGGACTGGCGGCTCTACGACACGCACTACACGGAGCGGTACCTCGGCACCCCGCAGGACGACCCGGAGGTGTACGCGGCCCAGTCGCTGCTCACCGACGACGGGCTGTCGTCGCCGGAGGTGCCGGTCCGGCCGATGATGGTCGTGCACGGGCTCGCGGACGACAACGTGGTGGTGGGGCACGCGCTGCGGCTCTCCTCCGCGCTGCTCGCGGCGGGCCGGCCGCACGAGGTGCTGCCGCTGTCGGGGGTCACGCACATGACGCCGCAGGAGCAGGTGGCGGAGAACCTGCTCCTGCTCCAGGTGGACTTCCTGAGGCGGTCCCTCGGCCTCGACCGGGACTGAGGCCGGGACGGGTCACCAGCCGGGCGGCCGGGGGTGCGGCGGGGGCGGCGGCGCCCCCGCCGGCGGGTACGGGGCGGGCGCGGCGGCGGGGGCGCCGCGCCCGGCCAGGAGGACGAGGACGGCGGTGCCCGCGAGCAGTCCGAGGACGGAGGTGAGGACGTCCGCCCGGTGCACGGCGGGGAGGTCCGCGAGCCGTTCGAGGATTCCGTACCGGACGGCCCCGGCGGTGCCGGCGAGACCGCGGGCGGTCAGGAACGCGCCGGCGAGCAGCCCGAGGGCACGGGTGGGGCGGGCCCGCGCGAGGGCGGAGACGGCGGCCGTGGCGTACAGCGCGGCGAGGACGGCCGCCAGCCAGCCGGGCGGGGGCGCGAGGGCCGCCTGGACGACGGACCGGCCGCCGGTGAACCGGTCGACGGTGATCTCCGCGGGCAGCCGGACGGCCCAGTACAGCTCCCAGCCGGCCGCGGTGAGGGCGGCGGCCGCGAGGAGGATCCCGGCGGCGACGGCGGGGCCGGTGCGGGGGCGGCCGGGCAGCGGCTCGTACGGGGTGCCCGGCGGGCGGCGGCCGACGGCGGCGACGAGGACGAGACCGGCGCCGAGGGCCAGTTCGAGCAGGGCGGTGACGAGGGCCGCACCGTCGGGCGTCCAGAGGCCGGGCAGGCGCAGGGCGAGGGTGGCGGCGCCGGTGGCGGCGAGCGCGGAGGCGGCGTGCCGCGAGCGGAGGGCGGCGACGGCGGTGGCCGCGGAGGCGACGAGGAGCACCGGGTCGACCAGGGAGGTGGCGGCCCGCCCCCGGGCGAGGAAGGACCGGTCCCCGGCCCAGTACCACGCGAGGTCGGTGGGCGAGCCGAGCGCGGCGAGGTCCTTGAGGATCCACACGGCGGTGACGAGGACGAGTGCGCCGCAGAGGGCGGCGCCGGTGAGTCGTGCCGGTCGTGTCACAGTCACGGCTTCGATACTCACGGTCGCGACCGGCCGAAACAAGCGGTTCCGGATATCCGGAGGGGCGGGGGCGGCCGGCCGGAGCGCCTGGTGCGCTCCGGCCGGCCCACGGCACCCGCACGGCCGTACGGTGTGCAGCCTGTCGTGTCCGTATATCGGAGCCGAGTCGGGCGGGTTGCCCCGGTGTTAAGGGGCGTCGGGGGGCGGGGTCCCGTCCTCCGGACGGAGGAGGTGGCTGCCGCCCGGGGGCGGGGTGCCGGGCTTCTTCTCCAGGTCCGGAGCACCGCCCTCCCCCGTGTCCCCCGGCGTGTCGTCCGGCTTCTCCAGGACCGCCCGGTGCTCCTCCGCGACCACGTGCTTCTCCTCCGCGAAGTGGCAGGCCGAGTCGTGGCGGGCCGGGCTGTCGGTGAGCCGGAAGACGGCCGGGACCGCCAGGAGGGGGACCTCCTGGGCGCAGCGCTCCCGCGCCTTCCAGCAGCGGGTGCGGAAGCGGCAGCCGGAGGGGACGTTGGCCGGGGAGGGCACGTCGCCGGTGAGGATGATCCGCTCGCGGTGGGCGCGCGCCTCGGGGTCGGGGACGGGGACGGCGGAGAGCAGCGCCTGCGTGTAGGGGTGGGTGGGGTGGTCGTAGATCTGCGCGTCGGTGCCGATCTCGACGATCCGGCCGAGGTACATGACGCCGACCCGGTCGGAGATGTGCCGCACGATGGACAGGTCGTGGGCGATGAAGACGTACGACAGGGAGAACTCGGACTGGAGCTGTTCCAGCAGGTTGACGACCTGGGCCTGGACGGAGACGTCGAGGGCCGAGACCGGTTCGTCCGCGACGATGACCTCGGGCTGGAGGGCGAGGCCGCGGGCGATGCCGATGCGCTGGCGCTGGCCGCCGGAGAACTGGTGCGGGTAGCGGTTGATGTACTCGGGGTTGAGGCCGACGACGTCCAGGAGGTCCTGGACCTTGCGGCGCCGGTCGCCCTTGGGCGCGACCTCGGGGTGGATCTCGTACGGTTCGCCGATGATGTCGCCGACCGTCATGCGCGGGTTGAGCGAGGTGTACGGGTCCTGGAAGACCATCTGGATGTTGCGCCGGACGGCCTTCAGGGCGCGCGCGGACAGCTTGGTGATGTCCTCGCCCTTGTAGCGGATGGTGCCGGAGGTGGGCCGTTCCAGGTTGACCAGCATCTTCGCGACGGTCGACTTGCCGCAGCCGGACTCGCCGACGATGCCGAGGGTCTCGCCGGCGACGAGGTCGAAGTCGACGCCGTCGACGGCCTTGACGGCGCCGACCTGCTTCTTGAAGAGGACGCCCTGGGTGAGCGGGTAGTGCTTGTGGAGGTCCCGGACTTCGAGGATCGCCTCGCCCGCCCCTGCCGCCCCGGTCGTCTCAGCCATGGAGGCACTCCTTCCAGAAGTGGCAGGCGCTGGCGCGCGGCACCGGGGACTCGGTCACCTCGTACAGCGGGGGCTCGTCGGTCCGGCAGACGTCCTGGGCCATCGGGCAGCGCGGGTTGAAGGCGCAGCCGGGCGGGATGTGCAGCAGGTTGGGCGGCAGGCCCTTGATGGCGTACAGCTCCTGGCCCTTCTGGTCCAGGCGCGGGATCGATTCGAGGAGGCCCTTGGTGTAGGGGTGGGCGGGGGCCTGGTAGATCTCGTGGACGGGGGCCCGTTCGACGATCCGGCCGGCGTACATCACGGCGATCTTGTCGGCCACGTCGGCGACGACGCCGAGGTCGTGGGTGATGAGGATGAGGCCCATGTTGAGTTCGCGCTGGAGCTCGGCGAGGAGGTCCATGACCTGGGCCTGGACGGTGACGTCGAGGGCGGTGGTGGGCTCGTCGGCGATGATCAGCTCGGGTTCGAGGGCGAGCGCCATGGCGATCATGATGCGCTGGCGCATGCCGCCGGAGAACTGGTGGGGGTACTGGCCGACGCGCTCCTTGGCGGCGGGGATGCGGACCCGGTCCATCAGCTCGACGGCCTTGGTCCGGGAGTCCTTGCGCGACATGCCCTTGTGGACCTGGAACATCTCGCCGAGCTGGTCGCCGACGCTGAGGACGGGGTTGAGGGAGGACAGCGCGTCCTGGAAGACCATCGCCATCTTGGCGCCCCGGACCTTGCGCCGCTCGTCCTCCTTGAGCTTCAGGAGGTCCTGGCCCTGGAAGAGGATCTCCCCCCGGGTGATCCTCCCCGGGGGGATGTCGAGGATGCCCATGACGGCCTGGGCGGTGACGGACTTGCCGGAGCCGGACTCGCCGAGGACGGCGAGGGCCTCCCCCGCGTCGACGGAGTAGTCGACGCCGTTGACCGCCTTGGCCACCCCGTCCCGGGTGTGGAACTCCACGTGCAGGTCGCGCACTTCGAGCAGCATGGATCCCTACCTCAGCTTGGGGTCGAGGGCGTCGCGGACGGCGTCGCCGAGCATGATGAAGGCGAGCACCGTGACGGCCAGCGCGCCGGCCGGCCAGAGCAGCATGTGCGGGGCGTTGCGGATGTACGGGGAGGCCGCGGAGATGTCGATGCCCCAGGAGACGGTGGGGGGCTTGAGGCCGACGCCGAGGAAGGAGAGCGTGGCCTCCAGGGAGATGTACGTGCCGAGGGCGATGGTGGCGACGACGATCACGGGGGCCACGGCGTTGGGCGTGATGTGCCGGAGCAGCATCCGGGAGTTGGAGGCGCCGAGCGCGCGGGCGGCCTGGACGTAGTCGTTCTGCTTGGCGGTGATGACGGAGCCGCGGGCGATGCGGGAGATCTGCGGCCAGCCGAGCAGCACCATGAAGCCGATGACGGGCCAGACGCTGTTGTTGCTGACGACGGAGAGGAGGACCAGGCCGCCGAGGACGACGGGGATGGCGAAGAAGATGTCGGTGATCCGGGAGAGGAAGCCGTCCCAGGCGCCGCCGTAGAAGCCGGCGAGGCCGCCGAGGACCGAGCCGAGGAGCGTCACGCCGAGGGTGGAGAGGACGCCGACCTCGATGGAGGCCCTGGCTCCGTAGACCGTGCGGGTGTAGACGTCGCAGCCCTGGCCGTTGAAGCCGAAGGGGTGGCCGGGCTGGGAGCCCTCCTGGGCCTTGGAGAGGTCGCAGTCCAGCGGGTTGCCGCTCGCGATGAGCTGCGGCCAGATCGCGATGACCACCAGGAAGACGATGACCAGGCCGGAGACGATGAAGACCGGGTTCCGGCGCAGGTCGTGCCAGGCGTCGGACCAGAGCGAGCGGGCCTTCTTCTCGGGGCCCGTGCCGTCGGGGCCGCCGGGGGCCTTCTCCAGGGTCTCGGCCTCGGACATCGCGAGGTCGGTGGCGCCCCCGGCCCCGGTCGAGGCGATGGCCGACCCTTCGTCGTGGCGCTCGGGCATCTCAGGCATAGCGGATCCTCGGGTCAAGGACGGCGTACAGGAGGTCGACGAGCAGGTTGGCCACCAGGAAGACCAGGACGAGGACGGTCACGAAGCCGACCACGGTCTGGGTGTTCTGGCGGAGGATGCCCTGGTAGAGCTGGTAGCCGACCCCGTGGATGTTGAAGATCCGCTCGGTGACGATGGCGCCGCCCATGAGCGCGCCGATGTCGGTGCCGATGAAGGTGACCACCGGGATGAGGCTGTTGCGCAGCAGGTGCCGGGTGATGACCCGGCGGCGGGGCAGGCCCTTGGCGACGGCGGTGCGGACGTAGTCGGCGCGTTTGTTCTCGGCGATCGAGGTCCGGGTGAGCCGGGTGACGTAGGCGAGCGACACGGAGGCGAGGACCAGGCCGGGGACGATCAGTTCGTCGAAGGTGGCGGCGGAGGAGACCGAGGGGTCGATCCACTTCCACTTGACGCCGAAGAGGAGCTGGACGAGCAGGCCGGTGACGAAGGTCGGGACGGAGATGACGACCAGGGTCAGCAGCAGCACGGTGGTGTCGACGGGGTGGCCGCGCTTGAGGCCGGTGAGCACGCCGAGGCTGATGCCGATGACGATCTCGAAGAGGATCGCGACGATGGTGAGGCGGATGGTGACCGGGAAGGCGTTGGCCATCAGCTCGGTGACCTCCTGGCCGTTGAAGGCCGTGCCGAAGTCCCCGGTGAAGACGTTGCCCATGTAGGTCAGGTATTGCTGCCAGACCGGCTTGTCGAGGCCGAACTCCTTCTTGAGCTGGGCGGCGGTCGCCGGGTCGCACTGGCGGTCGCCGCACAGTCCGGCGACGGGGTCGCCCATCACGTTCACCATCAGGAAGATCAGCAGCGTGGCGCCGAAGAAGACCGGGATCATCTGCAGCAGTCGCCGGATCACGTATCGACCCATGAGGGACTCCGGGGGTTGGCTCCGGTGGGGACGTGGCTCGGAGGCGGGGAAGGCGTACGGCCCGGCGCGGGGGTCCGCGGGCCGGGCCGTGCGCCGTCGGCCTGTCGGCTCGTCAGTTCACCTTGATCTGGTCGTAGACGGGGACGCTGAAGGGGTTCAGGGTCACGTTGCCCACGCGCTCCGAGTAGCCGGCGCTGCCGTTCTGGTACCAGAGCGGGAGGGCGCCCATGTCGTCGCGGAGGACCTCCTCGGCCTGCTGGAAGATCCCGACGGCCTTGGCGGTGTCGGCCTCGGCGTTGGCCTGGTTCACCAGCTTGTCGAACTCGGGGTTCGTCCACTTGCCGTCGTTGGACGAGGCGTTGGTGTAGTACAGCGGCTGGAGGAAGTTCTGGATGAGCGGGTAGTCCATCTGCCAGCCGGCGCGGAACGGGCCGGTGAGCTTCTGCGTGGTGACCTGGTTGCGGTAGTCGGCGAAGGTGCCGACGGGGTTGCCGACGCAGGCGCGGTCGTTGCCGAGGGCGCGGTTGATGGAGTTGCAGACCGCGTCCACCCACTCCTTGTGGCTGCCGGTGTCGGCGTTGTACGAGATCTTCATGGTGCCGCCGGGGATGCCGCCGCCCTCGGCGACCAGCTTCTTCGCCTCGGCGGCGTCGTACTTGCAGAGGTCGCCGCAGACGTCCTTGAAGCCGCCCTCCTCGCCGAGGACGGGCGAGGTCCAGTCGACGGCGGGGGTGCGGGTCTTCTGGAAGATCGTCTCGGTGATCTGCTTCCGGTCGATCGCCCGCGACAGGCCCTGGCGGAGCTTCTCCTGGCCGGGCTTGTTCCAGTTCGCGTCGTAGAACGGGAAGGAGAGGGTCTGGATGATGCCGGCGGGCACGTTGATGTACCGGTCGCCGAGGTCGGCCTCGACGTTCTTCAGCTGCGCGGCGGGGACGTCGTCGACGAGGTCGAGGTTGCCGGCGATGAGGTCGGTGTAGGCGGTGTTGTTGTCGGTGTAGACCTTGAGGGTCACGCCGCCGTTCTGCGCCTTGTCGGTGCCGGGGTAGGCGTCCCACTTCTTCAGGACCATCTGGGACCCCTTGGAGTAGGAGTCGATGGTGTACGGGCCGTTGCCGACGGGCTTCGAGAGCCAGCCGGCGTGGTCGCTGAAGAAGGTCCGGGGCAGCGGGGCGAAGGCCGCGTAGCCGAGGGTGACGGGCCAGGTGGAGAACTTCTGGGTGAGCTTGACCGTGAAGGTGCGGTCGCCGGTGACCTTGAGGCCGGACATGGTCTCGGCGGTGGGCTCGCCCTTCTCGGGGTGGACCTGGTCGTAGCCCTCGATCTGGCCGAAGAAGTAGGCGTTCTTCTGGTTGTTCTTCAGGTGGGCGCCGTAGTTCCAGGCGTCGACGAAGGACTTGGCGGTGACCTTCTCGCCGTTGGAGAAGGTCCAGCCGTCCTTGACGGTGACGGTGAAGTTGGTCGAGTCGGTGGTGTCGATCTTCTCGGCGAGCATGTCCTTGGCCTCGCCGGTCTTGGGGTCGTACTGCTTGAGCCCCCGGAAGATCATGGAGAGGACCTTGCCGCCCTGGACCTCGTTGGTGTTGGCGGGCTCCAGCGGGTTCTGCGGGTCGCCCCACGAGGAGGACACGACGCCGTCGGCCCCTCCGCCGCCGCCGCTGTCACCGCCGCCGCAGGCGGTCGCCGCGAGGGCGACCGCGGTGGCCAGAGCGGCCCACTTGGCGTGCGTGGCTCCGCGCATGGAGTGCCTCCCGTATGTACCGATTCACACTGAGAGCCCCAATATCACCCTGTAACTCCACGCCTGCATGTTGTCGGCGCCCATCAGTGCGACGGCGGGGGCGCACGGAAAACGGCCGGCTCCCGGCGCCGTGGGGCGCCGGGAGCCGGCCGTGGAGAACCGCGCGGGGTGTCAGTGCACCGGAACGACCTGCTTCTCCTCGGCGAAGTGGCACGCCGAGAAGTGGGCGGCCGGGGTGTCCTGGCCCTGGAAGGCGGCCGGCACCGCGAGGAGCGGCACCTCCTGGGCGCACCGCTCCTGCGCCTTCCAGCAACGGGTGCGGAAGCTGCAGCCCGACGGCGGGTTCGCCGGCGAGGGGACGTCACCGGTGAGGATGATCCGCTCGCGGTGCGCGCGGGCCTCCGGGTCCGGCACCGGCACCGCGGAGAGCAGCGCCTGGGTGTACGGGTGCGTCGGGTGCTCGTAGATCTCGGTGTCCGTACCGATCTCGGCCATCTTGCCGAGGTACATGACGCCGACGCGGTCCGAGATGTGCCGGACGATCGACAGGTCGTGCGCGATGAAGAGGTAGGACAGGTTGAACTCGTCCTGGAGCTTCTCCATCAGGTTGATGACCTGGGCCTGGACGGAGACGTCCAGGGCCGAGACCGGCTCGTCGCAGATGATGATCTCGGGGTTGAGCGCGAGGCCGCGGGCGATGCCGATGCGCTGGCGCTGACCGCCGGAGAACTGGTGCGGATACCGGTTGATGTACTCCGGGTTCAGACCGACGACGTCCAGGAGCTCCTGCACCTTGCGGCGCCGGTCGCCCTTCGGGGCCACCTCGGGGTGGATGTCGAAGGGCTCGCCGATGATGTCGCCGACCGTCATGCGCGGGTTGAGCGAGGTGTACGGGTCCTGGAACACCATCTGGATGTTGCGGCGGACCGCCTTCAGCGCGCGCCCGGACAGCTTGGTGATGTCCTGGCCCTTGTAGAAGACCTCGCCGGCGGTGGCCCGCTCCAGGTTCATCAGGAGCTTGGCGACCGTGGACTTGCCGCAGCCGGACTCGCCCACGATGCCGAGGGTCTCGCCCTGGTAGAGGTCGAAGGAGACCCCGTCCACGGCCTTGACCGCGCCGACCTGCTTCTTGAAGAGGACGCCCTGCGTCAGCGGGAAGTGCTTCTTCAGTCCGCGCACCTGGAGGATCGGCTCGCCGCGGACCACGGGGGCCTCGATGGCGGCGACCAGGGCCTCTTCGTTGGCGGCGGCCACGGCCTCGTCGTTCTTGCCGATGTCAGCCATGGATCGTCTCCTTCCAGAAGTGGCAGGCGCTCTTGCGGCCCGGAAGGTCCGTGCCGTCCTGCTCGGTGACCGGCACCAGGGCCGGGATCTCCGTACGGCAGATGTCCTCGGCCTTGGGGCAGCGCGGGTTGAAGGCGCAGCCGGTGGGGACGCGGAGCAGGTTGGGCGGCAGGCCCTTGATCGCGTAGAGCTCCTGGCCCTTCTGGTCCAGACGCGGGATCGAGTCCAGCAGGCCGCGGGTGTACGGGTGGGCCGGGCGCTTGTACAGCTCGTGCACGGGCGCCTGCTCGACGATCCGGCCGGCGTACATCACGGCGATCTTGTCCGCGACGTCGGCGACGACGCCGAGGTCGTGGGTGATCAGGATCAGGCCCATGTTGTATTCCTGCTGGAGCTCCGCGAGGAGGTCCATGACCTGGGCCTGGACGGTCACGTCGAGAGCCGTGGTGGGCTCGTCGGCGATGATCAGGTCCGGCTCCAGGGCCAGCGCCATGGCGATCATGATGCGCTGGCGCATGCCGCCGGAGAACTGGTGGGGGTAGTCGGCGACCCGGGCCTTGGCGGCCGGGATCTTGACCTTGTCCATCAGCTCGATGGCCTTGGTCCTGGCGTCCTTCTTGGACAGGCCCTGGTGGACCCGGAACATCTCGCCGAGCTGGTAGCCGACGTTGAGGACCGGGTTCAGGGAGGACAGCGCGTCCTGGAAGATCATCGCGATCTTGCGGCCGCGGATCTTCCGGCGCTCCTCCTCGGACATCTTCAGCATGTCCTGGCCGCGGAACAGGATCTCGCCCTGCGGGATCCTGCCGGGGGGCATGTCGAGGATGCCCATGACGGCCTGGGCGGTGACGGACTTGCCGGAGCCGGACTCGCCGAGGACGGCGAGGGTCTCGCCGGCGTTCACCGAGTAGTTGACGCCGTTGACCGCCTTGGCCACACCGTCACGGGTGTGGAACTCGACGTGCAGGTCGCGGACTTCGAGCAGGGGGCCGGTGCCGGACCCGTCGCGCGGCGCGGGGACGGCCGCGGTCTTGTCGATGATGCTCATCTTTTACGCCCTCCTCAGCGCAGCTTGGGGTCGAGGGCGTTGCGGACGGCTTCGCCGAGCATGATGAACGCCAGAACGGTGAGGCTCAGCATGATCGACGGGTACAGCAGGATGTGCTGCGACGTACGGATCGCCTGAACACCCGCGGAGATGTCGACACCCCACGAGACGGTGGGGGCGGCGAGGCCGAGCCCCAGGTAGGACAGGGTCGCCTCGGCGGAGATGTAGCCGCCGAGGGCGATGGTGGCGACGACGATCACCGGAGCCATGGCGTTCGGCAGGATGTGCCGGAAGAGGATCCGGGTGGTGCCCGCGCCGAGCGCCTTGGCGGCGTGGACGTAGTCGGCCTGCTTGACCGTGATCACGGCGCCGCGCATGACGCGGGCCATCTGCGTCCAGCCGAGGAAGGCGAGGGCGAAGACGACGACCCAGACGGTGCGCTCGACGAAGGCCTGGAGGACGACCATCGCGCCGAGCAGGAAGGGGATGCCGAAGAAGACGTCGGTGAGGCGGGAGAGGACCGCGTCGATCCAGCCGCCGAAGTAACCGGCGATCATGCCCATGGCGCCGCCGACCACGGTGACGATCAGGGTGACGCAGACGCCGACGATGATCGAGGCGCGGGTGCCGTAGATCAGTCGGGCGTAGACGGAGCGGCCCTGGATGTCGTAGCCGAGCCAGCCCGGGGAGCCGACGTTGCCGAGTTCGGGCTTGCCGACGTAGTGCTTGACGAGGTCGCCGGCCGTGGGCGAGGCGCTGGTGAACAGCCCCGGGAACGCCGCGATGAGCAGCAGGAAGAAGATGAGCACCGACGACACGATGAAGTACGGGTTGCGGCGCAGGTCGCGCCAGGCGTCGCCCCAGAGCGAACGGGGCTTCTCCGCCTTGGGCGGCTGCGGGGCGGACGTCTCCACCGGAGGGGTGGTGACGGCGTCCACCGATGCGGCGGCCGCGGTCTTGGTCACGTCAGGCATACCGGATCCTCGGGTCCAGGACCGCGTACAGCAGGTCGATGAGCAGGCTGGTGATGAGGTAGACGACCACCAGGACGGTGACGAGACCGACGAGGGTGCTGCCCTCGCGACGGCTGATCGACTCGTAGATCAGACCACCGACACCCTTGACGTTGAAGATGCCTTCGGTGACGACCGCGCCGCCCATCAGGGCGCCGATGTCGGTGCCGAGGAAGGTGACGACGGGGATCATCGAGTTGCGCATGAGGTGGACGCCGATGATGCGCCGCTTCGGCAGGCCCTTGGCGACGGCCGTGCGCATGTAGTCGGCGCGCAGGTTCTCCGCCATGGAGGTGCGGGTGAGCCGCGCCACATAGGCGAGGGAGAGGCCGCCGAGGACGATGGCGGGGGCGATCATCTCGGACAGCAGTTGCTGGTTGCTGACGTTCGGCGCGATCCATTCGAGCTGGAAGGCGAACACCATCTTGATCAGGAAGCCGAGCACGAAGACCGGGATCGAGATGATCAGCAGCGTGAAGATCAGGATCGCGTTGTCGGCCATGCGGCCGGCGCGGAGGCCGGCGATGATGCCGAGGCCGAGGCCGAAGACGAGCTCGAAGGCGAAGGCGAGGGCGGCCAGCTGGATCGTGACGGGGAACGCGTCGCCCAGCACCTCGGTCACAGGCCGGTCGTTGCGGATCTGCGTACCGAAGTCGAAGTGGAAGAGGATTCCACTGATGTAGTCCCAGTACTGCTTCAGGATCGGCTGGTCGAGGCCGAGCTTGTGTCTGATCTCCGCGATGGTCGCGGGGGACGCCCCCTTGTCTCCGAACAGACCGGCCACGGGGTCACCGGGCAGGCTGTAGACCATGAGGAAGATCAGCAGGGTTGTCCCGAAGAAAACCGGGATCATCTGGAGCAGTCGTCGTGCGACATAGCGCCCCATCATGCCTCCGTTGAGATGTGACGGCCGCAGCCGAGGGCCCTCCCCCGACGTACTGCCCGGATTCGGGCAGCACGATGCCGTGGAAGGGCCCCCCAGCCGCTGCGTAAGGCACCGAGACGGGACTGACGGTCCGTCAGTCCCGTGACGGCGTGCGGACTACGCTTTCGGGTTTACTTGTGGACCTCGACGCCGGTCAGGATCGGGTCGCCGTCCTGGCCGTAAGCCACGCCCGAAACCTTCTCGGAGTAGCCCGCGTTGACCTTGTAGTACCAGAGCGGGATGGACGGCATGTAGTTGACCAGGTCCTTCTCGATGGCCTGGTACTGCTTGACCGACTCGTCCAGCGTCGCCGCGGAGTCCGCCTTGGCGATCTTGGCGTCCAGCTCCTTGTTGGAGAAGCCGCCCTGGTTACCCGCCGCACCCGTACGGAACAGGTCCGAGATGAAGTTCGCGTTCACCGGGTAGTCGAGCACCCAGCCGGAGCGGTAGAACGACTTGACCTGCTTGGTCTTGCGAGCGGTCAGGTCGGCCTGGAAGTCCGGCTTGCCGTCACCGACACAGGCGACGCCCGTGGACTGGGTGATGGAGTTGCAGACCGCGTCCACCCACTCCTTGTGGCCGCCGTCGGCGTTGAACTGCAGGGAGATCTTGTTGCCGGGGACGCCGCCGCCGGCCTTGATGAGCTCCTTGGCCTTGGTCGGGTCGAACTTGGTGACGTCGACCGCGTTCGGCTGGTAGCCGAGCACACCCTTGGCGACCCAGCCGGTGGCGGGCTCGCGGGTGCCCTGGAGCACCGTCTTGGTGATGGTGGCGCGGTCGATCGCCATCGAGAGGCCCTGGATGACCTTCGGGTCGACCGGCTTCGGCTTGCTCCACTGGTCGGCGTAGAACGCGACGGCCATGGTCTGGACCGCGGAGTAGGCCTGGTCGACGGCGCGGTCGCCGAGGTCCTGGCGGTAGACCGGGAGGTCCTTCGGGGCGAGCTGACGCAGGACGTCGACGTTGCCCGACTTCAGGTCCTCGTAGGCGGCCTCGAGGGTGGTGTAGTTCTTGAAGACCACACCGCCGTTCTTCGCCTTGTTCGGGCCCTTGTAGTCGTCGTAACGGACGATCTCGATCTGCTTCTTGTGGTCCCAGCTCTTGAACTTGTAGGGACCGTTGCCGACCGGCTTCTGACCGGCGGCCTTGGTGTCCTTGTAGAACACCTCCGGCAGCGGGGCGAAGACGATGTAGGCGAGCTTGTGGCCGAAGTACGGAACGGCCTTCGAGAGCTCGATGGTGAAGGTGTTCTCGTCGACGACCTTCAGACCGTCCAGCTTGTCCGCGGTGGGCTTGGCGCCCTCCTCGGCCGGGCTGAGCTTCTCGAAGCCCTTGATGTCGGCGAACCACGAGTTGAGGCCCATGGCGTTCTTGACGTTGGCGTTCCAGTTCCACGCGTCCACGTAGGACTTCGAGGTCACCGGGGTGCCGTCGTGGAAGGTCCAGCCCGGCTTGAGCTTGACGGTCCACGTCTTCGAGTCCGTCGTGGTGACCGACTCGGCGTTGATCATCTCCAGCGAGCCGTCGGCCTTGTAGTCGACCAGGGTCGAGAACAGGCCGGCCATGACGGCGGAGCCGTTGGACTCCATCGTGTCGCCGGTGTACAGGGGCTTCTCGGGCTCACCGAGCTCGATGGAGAAGATCCCGTTCGGGTCAACAGCGCCCTTGGCGTCGCTGCCGCCGTCGCTCTTCCCCCCGCCACAGGCGGTCGCAGCAAGGGCGACGATGATCGCGCCCGTTACCCACTTGGCGCTCTTGGCACCGCGCATGGGTTCCTCCTCATGAGTCCACTTTGTCACTACAAGAGGGGCACTCCGAGTTTCGCCGACACCCCTGACGGCTATGCACTCAAGTGCCCCGAGTGTGCTCGTGAGTCGGCACTCCCCACAGTGCGTGACCCATTGACCCGAGCTCAATGGAGCCAACTATTAAGTACGCCCGGGCCGTAAACCACACTTAAGTGGTCTCGTTTTGACAACATCACTCCACCCCGAGGTACCGAAATCCGGACAAAGTGAGTCCAGACAGACACCCCCGAAACGGACTGTTAATACACGTTCCGGAGAGCGATGACCGGTATCCGGACGCGGGGTCGCTGAATTCGACTTGACGGCGGGTGCGGGAGCCACCCTCCTCCACCGGTCCCGCGGAGGCCCTCGCGACGCCCTCCCGCCCCGATCTTCGCAGGTGGTCCCGGTGACGGCCCGGGACGGGCCGGGGCGGGCCCGGCGGCGACGGGGCGCACGACTGAGCCCCGCCGGGGCCGGCGGGGCTCAGTCGTGCGCGCGGACCGGTCGAACCGGTTGCGGATCAGGCGTTCTTGGCGCGGGAGGACGCGCGGCCACGCGCGTTCTGGTCCAGGATCACCTTGCGGATGCGCACGGCCTCCGGGGTCACCTCGACGCACTCGTCGTCGCGGCAGAACTCCAGGGACTGCTCCAGGGAGAGCTTGCGCGGCGGGACGATCGCCTCGAAGGAGTCGGCCGAGGAGGAGCGCATGTTGGTGAGCTTCTTCTCCTTGGTGATGTTCACGTCCATGTCGTCGGAGCGCGAGTTCTCGCCGACGATCATGCCCTCGTACACCTCGGTGCCGGGGTCGGTGAACAGGACGCCGCGCTCCTGGAGGTTGGTCATCGCGAAGGCGGTGACGGCACCGGCGCGGTCGGCGACGAGCGAACCGTTGTTACGGGTCGTCAGCGTGCCGAACCACGGCTCGTGGCCCTCGTGGATCGAGTGGGCGATGCCCGTGCCGCGGGTGTTGGTGAGGAACTCCGTACGGAAGCCGATGAGGCCGCGGGACGGGACGACGAACTCCATGCGGACCCAGCCGGAGCCGTGGTTCGACATGTTGTCCATGCGGCCCTTGCGGACGCCCATGAGCTGCGTGACCGCGCCCATGTGCTCCTCGGGGACGTCGACCGTGAGGCGCTCGACGGGCTCGTGGACCTTGCCGTCGACGAGCTTGGTGACGACCTGCGGCTTGCCGATGGTCAGCTCGAAGCCCTCGCGGCGCATCTGCTCGACCAGGATGGCGAGCGCGAGCTCACCGCGGCCCTGGACCTCCCAGGCGTCCGGGCGCTCGGTGTCGAGGACGCGGAGCGAGACGTTGCCGATGAGCTCGCGGTCCAGACGGTCCTTGACCTGGCGGGCGGTGACCTTGCGCTGCTTGACCGCGGACTTCGCGTCCGCGCCCTTGCCCGTGCCGCCCCGGCCGACGAGCGGCGAGGTGTTGGTGCCGATGGTCATGGAGATGGCCGGCTGGTCGACCGTGATCAGCGGCAGCGCGATCGGGTTCTCCGGGTCGGCCAGGGTCTCGCCGATCATGATGTCGGGGATGCCGGCGACGGCGCAGATGTCACCGGGGCCGGCGACCTCGGCGGGCTTGCGGGTGAGCGCCTCGGTCATCATCAGCTCGGTGATGCGGACGTTGGAGATCGTGCCGTCCCGCTTGATCCACGCGACCGTCTGGCCCTTGCGCAGCTCGCCCTGCTCGACGCGGAGCAGCGCGATGCGGCCGAGGAAGTTGTCGGCGTCGAGGTTGGTGACGTGCGCCTGGAGCGGCGCCTCCTCGTCGTACGACGGGGCCGGGACGTGCTCCAGGATGGTGGAGAAGAACGGCTCCAGGCTGTCGCTGTCCGCGGGGACGGTGCCGTTCTCCGGCTTGGTCAGCGAGGCGATGCCGTCACGGCCGCAGGCGTAGACGATCGGGAACTCGATCTGGTCCTCGTCCGCGTCCAGGTCCAGGAACAGGTCGTAGGTCTCGTTGACGACCTCGTCGATCCGGGAGTCCGGGCGGTCCGTCTTGTTGATGCAGAGGATGACGGGCTTGCGCTGCTGGAGCGCCTTGCGCAGCACGAAGCGGGTCTGCGGGAGCGGACCCTCGGAGGCGTCCACGAGGAGGACGACCGCGTCCACCATCGACAGGCCGCGCTCGACCTCGCCACCGAAGTCGGCGTGGCCGGGGGTGTCGATGATGTTGATCGTGATCGGGGCCCCGCCGTCCTTGGGGTGGTACTTCACCGCCGTGTTCTTGGCGAGGATCGTGATGCCCTTCTCACGTTCCAGGTCGTTCGAGTCCATCATGCGGTCGTCGAGCTGCTGGTGGGCGGCGAAGGCACCGGCCTGCTTGAGCATGGCGTCGACGATGGTCGTCTTGCCGTGGTCGACGTGGGCGACGATGGCGACGTTACGGATGTCGTGGCGCGTGGGCATGGGTGGCTTGCGCTTCTCTCGGATCGTGGGAATCGGCGTCAGTTCCTCTTACGCCCGCCGGGCGGACGCGCCACGGCTATGTCCTATGGTACGGGGCTGCCGCGCAAGAGGCTTCCCCGCCCGGGTTCCGAGAGGGTCTACTGGGAGGTTTCGAGGGTGTGGGGGAGGTCGTGCGGCCGGGTCAAGGGGCCGACGCGATCCTGCCCGCCGGGGACGCCGGCGGGCAAGGAAGTTGAGCTGGTTCTGAGGTTGTGACCTGCGCTTTCAGAGCTTTCGGCGTTTTCGTCGGGTTCAGCGGTTCCGTGCCGTGCCTCTACCGGGTCCGCTCGGACCCCTTGGTGGACCCGCCCTTCCGGAAGCCGATGTCCTGGTAGCGGGGGGCGGCGAAGCCCCAGGCCCCCGCGTTCACCAGATCGGCCCTGGCGGCGACGAGCTGGGGGCGCTGGTAGAGCGGGATGGAGCCGGCCGCGGCCCAGATCCGGGCGTCGGCCTGGCGGACGAGCTCCAGGGCCTCCTCCTCGTCGAGGGTGCCCGCCGCCTGGTCGAAGAGCTGGTCGATGCGGTCGGTGCCGACCCGGGAGTAGTTCTGCTCGACCATGAGCGAGCCGTCCGAGGCGGGCTCGGGCTTGGCGAAGATCGGCCGGGCGTCGGTCGCGGGGAAGGCGGAGGCGGGCCAGGAGTAGAGGGCCAGGTCGTAGTCGCCCGAGGCGATGTGGTCCTTGAAGAAGCTCTCGTCGGAGACCTTGCTGACCTCGGTGCGGATCCCGACCGCGTCGAGCATCCGGACGATCCGGTCCCCCACCGCCCGCAGCGGCTCGGAGCCCGGCCCGGACGGCAGGACGAAGCGGAGGCTGAGGGCCTTGCCGTCCTTGCCGAGGGCCTGGCCGGATCCGGGGACGGCCGCGGGCGCGGCGGTGCCCCGGGGGGCGTAGGCCCCGGCGACCCCCTGGTCGGGGTTGGCTGCCGGCCGGCCGCCGACCCGGGCGGCGGAGCCCGTACCGGTGTCGAGGGCTTCGGCCCGGGTGCCGAGGACCCCGGCCCTGGCCTGGAGCGCGGCGCTCTGGCGGGCGGCGGCGAGGGCCCGGGGGTCGCTCTCGGAGCCGGGGGCGGGGGCGGGGGCGGCCCGGCGGTCGCCCGGCTTGTCGTCGCCGACGATGTAGAGGCCCTCGTCGGAGGGGGCGTCCCCGGAGGCGTCGTCGCTCTTCTTCTTGGCGTCGGCGGTGGCGGTGGCGGTGGCGGTGCCCTCCGCGGGCTTCCCGGCCTTCTTCTCCGCCTTCTTCTCCGCCTCCGCCTTCTCCTTCTCCGCCTCGCTGCCCGCCTTCGTGCCGGCGGGCCGCTCGGCCGCCCCGTCGGGGACCCAGCCGGCGTCGGCGAGGAGCGCGCGCGCCTCCTCGGTGTCCTGGCCGCCGAGGGCGTCGCTGCCGTCCTTGTACGCCGCCTGGCCGGCGAGGGCCAGGTGGCTGCCGGGGGGCTTCGCCGGGAGGCCGAGCGGCTTGAGCACGGATTCGGCCAGCTCCTGGCGGTCGATGGCGCGGGCCACCGCGCGCCGCACCCGCTCGTCGGAGAGCGGTCCGGACTCGCCGTTCAGCGAGAGCTGGGTGTAGGCGGGCTCCAGGGACTTGCGGACGACGTACTTCGCCAGGGTGTCCTGCGCGCCCGCGTACCGGGCGATCGCCTCCTGGTTCTTCTTGCGGGCGGCCCGCACCTCCTCCGCCTTCTCCTCGTCGGAGCCGTGGGCGAGGGCCCAGGACGCCAGGGCCTTGGAGGGGGTGATCGAGGAGCCGGGGCCGTGGGCGAGGGCGGCCTGCGCGCCGTTGCGGCCGGCGCGGGCGTCCTTGAGCGCCAGGGAGATCCGCTCGGCCGTGGAGCGGTCGATCTCGGCCAGGTCGAGGGTGCCGGCGGCGAGGGCGTCGGCCCGGTCGGCGCGGGGGACGGGCTTGAGGACGACGGTGTCGAGCTTGGCGGCCTGTCCCCACCAGCGGGGGTTGCGGGTGAGGGTGACGTCGCCGCCCTCGGCGCCGACCGACTTCAGCAGGAACGGTCCGGCGGTGGCCTTGAGGGCGGTGCGCGCGCCGTCGTTGAAGGCGCCCGGGGACCCCATCACCTGCTTCGGGTAGAGGGGGGTGAAGAGGGACTGCCAGTCGGCGTAGGGCTTGGCGAAGGTGACCCGCACCTCCAGGTCGTTCTTGCCCCGCTCGATCTTCTCGATCCGCTCGTAGCCGGAGTTCCGGGCGGTCCAGTACGCGGTGTCGCGGCCGCTCAGGGCCCGCCACTGGGCGACGAAGTCGGGCGCCCCGATCTCGCGTCCGTCGCTCCACACGGCCTGCTGGTTGAGCTTGTAGAGGACGACCTGCTTGGGCTCGGTCTCGATGACCTGCGCGGACTCCAGGTAGTCGGGGTTCCGCTGGGGCCGGCCGCGCCCGTCGAGGGTGTAGAGGGCGGGGAGCACGGCTCCGGCGACGCGGGAGGTGGCGGCGTCGGCGTCGGCCTGGAAGGCGTTGAGGGTGGCGGGCGCCGCGTCGACGGCCCAGCGCAGGGTGCCGCCGTCGGCGACCCGGTCGCGCGGGGCGGGCGCGTCGTCCCGGGCCGCGACCGGGGCGGCGTCGGGCGCGTCGTCCGCGCTGCATCCGGCGAGGACGGTGACGGCGAGGACGGCGCTGGTGAGGGTGGCGACGGTGCGGAGCGTCCGGGTGCGGGGGCTCTTGGGGCATGTCCCCCCGCGAGGGGCGCCGATCTGGGACATGTCTTGTACCCCTTCGTCCAGATTCATTCCATTTGGAGATGATCACACCTCCTGCTCATCCACTGAAAAGGAGGAAAAGGATCCGGCCATGACGACACGGCGAAATGGCCGGAAAATGCCACTCGGGCGGCCCAACCCCCGCCCCGGCCGCACGGGTCCGGTCGCACGAGCCCGGCCGCGGGCCCGGTCGCGGACCGACATACCCGGACATAACCTCACGCTTGTGACGCGAAAAGCCACCCGAGCCCTCCTCGCGGTCCTGGTGGCGGCGTGGTGGCTCGTCGTCCCCGCCGTACCCGGTGCCCGCGCCGACGACCCCGTCGTGCTGTCCCGGGACGGGCAGATCACCGACCGGGTGGGCGCGCTGCGCGACCGCCGCGCCTCCGTGGAGCAGGCCCTGGACCGGCTGTACGAGACGGAGCGCGTCCAGCTCTTCGTCGTCTACGTACGGGACTTCTCCGGGCGCACGGGCCAGGACTGGGCCGACGCCACCGCCGAGCGCAACGGGTTCGGCGGCGACGACCTGCTGCTCGCCGTCGCCACCCACGACCGGCGGTACGGCTACTCCGCCGACCCCGGCTCCGGCCTCACGCGGGACCGGCTCGACGAGGTCGCGCGGACCGCGATCGAACCGGCGCTGCGGCAGAACGACTGGGCGGGCGCCGCCGTCGGCGCGGCGGACGGCTACGCCGCCGTCCTCTCGGGCCGGCCCGTCACCGCTCCCCCGGTCACCCCCGGGCCCGCCGACCCGGGCCGCGCGGCCGACGACGGCCCCTCCGGCTCCGACCTGATCCTGCCCGCGGTGCTCGTCGGCGGCGCCGGGGCGGTGGCGGCCTACGCGTACACCAGGCGGCGCCGCCGGGCCGGGACCCGCACCACGCCGGGGGACGGGCAGGGCTGGGGGCCGCCGGGGGAGCCCGCGCCGCCGACCCTGGACGAGCTGGACGGGGAGGCGCGCAGGACCCTGGTCGCCACCGACGACGCCGTCCGCACCAGCCAGGAGGAGCTGGGCTTCGCGTCGGCGCAGTTCGGCGAGGAGGCGGTGCGGCCCTTCACCGAGTCCCTCGCCTTCGCCCGGGAGCAGCTGACGGCGTCGTTCCGGCTGCGGCAGAAGCTCGACGACGCCTTCCCCGAGGACGACGCGACCCGCCGGTCCATGCTGGAGGAGATCCTGCGCCGCTGCGAGGAGGCGGACGCGCGGCTCGACGCCGAGACCGAGTCCTTCGACCGGCTCCGCGCCCTGGAGCGGACCGCCCCCGAGGCGCTGGCCTCGGTCGAGGCCGCGCTGCGGGAGCAGACGGCCCGGATGGGCACGGCCGAGGCGGCGCTGACCGCCATGCGCGAGCGGTACGCGGAGACGGCGGCCTCGCCGGTCGCCGGTGACGTCGAGCAGGCGAAGGACCGGCTGGTCTTCGTGACCACGCACGTCGAAGAGGCCCGGCGGCGGATCGAGGCGGGTGACAACGGCGCGGCGGCCGTGCACGTCCGGGCCGCCGAGGGCGCCGTGGACCAGGCGGCCCGGCTGATCGAGGCGGTGGACCGGCGGGCGCAGGAGCTGGCCGAGGCCGTGGGCCGGCTGCCGGGCGTGCTCGCGGAGACGGACGCGGACCTCGCGGACGCCCGGGGCCTGCTGGAGGGGACCGCCGCCGGGGTGCCCACGGCCGACCTCCAGGGGCGGATCGCCCGCGCCGAGGCGGTGGTGGCCGAGGTGCGGCGGAGCACGGAGGCCGGGCGGTACGACCCGATCGGCGCCCTGCGCCGGGTCGAGGAGGCCGACACGGCCCTCGACGAGGCCCTGGAGGGGGCCAGGGAGCGCGAGTCGGGTGCGCGGCGGGCCCGCGCACTCCTCGACCAGGCGATGCTGACGGCCCGTTCGGCGATCGGGGCGGCCTCCGACTACGTCACCACCCACCGGGGCGCGGTGGGCAGCGAGGCCCGCACGCGTCTGGCCGAGGCCGGGCGCCGCTGGGAGAAGGCGCAGGCCCTCGCGGACGGCGACGACCCGCGGTCCGCCCTCGCGGAGGCCCGGCGGGCGGACGCGCTCGCCCGGCGGGCGCAGGACCTCGCCGAGCGGGACGTCCGCGCCTACGGGAACCCGAACGGTCCGGGCGGGATGCCGGGGGCGGGCGGGAACGCCGGCGGCGGGCTCGGCGGCGCGGTGCTCGGCGGCATCATCCTCGGCGGCCTGTTCGGCGGGGGCGGAAGGGGCG
>NZ_LGEG01000034.1 GCF_001280125.1 Streptomyces sp. NRRL F-6492 | reverse complement strand
CCAGGACGAAGGTGACGCTGATCAGCAGTGCCCACGCGCCGAACTTGGAGAGGGGGACGGGCTGCCAGCCGCCGAGCTGGTGCGGGTAGCTCCAGGCGCCGACGTACGTGGCCGCGTTCTCCGCGACCCACAGGAAGAAGCCGATCAGGACGAACGACAGGGCCAGCGGCATCCGGTGGTCCCGGGACCCGACCCGGAACCGCACCCGGGTGCCCGCCGTCGCGACGAGCAGCAGCGCGGCCAGCGCCCAGCGCGCGTCGGGCAGCCAGTGGTGGCTGAAGAAGTTCACGTACACGGCGCCGGCGAGGACCGCCGTCGCCCGGGGCCGGTAGCCCGTGAGCCGCAGGTCGAACAGGTGCCAGGCCCGGCACACGTAACTGCCGACGGCCGCGTACAGGAAACCGCCGTACAGGGGGACGCCGCCGAACTTCGTCAGGGCCTCCTCCGGGTAGCTCCACGAGCCCATCCGCACCTTGACCAGTTCGAAGAGCAGCCCGATGGCGTGGCAGCCGGCGATCACGGCGACGTCCCGGCCGGTGTCCCAGCCGACCCGCCACGCGAGGAACGCCAGCCCGACCCCGTACAGCAGGAGCAGGTCGTAGCGGGCGATCGGCAGTCCGGGCAGCAGCGTCGAGGCGGCGATCCCGCCGACGAGCGCGACGGCGAAGGCGCAGCAGCGCACCTCCAGGACCGTGAAGCGCAGCAGCTGGCGTGCGCCGTGGACGAACGTCTCCATGGCGGGAGGGACGCCGCTGACCGCGCGTCCGGTTCGCCGCCCCGGGAACGGGAGCGCGCCGCACCCCGGCGGGGGTGCGGCGCGCTCGCCGGGCGTCGCGGGGGTCAGGCCGCCGGCGACGGGAAGGTCGGGTACTCCACGCCGGAGACGTGCTGGACGACCCGGATGACCTGGCACGAGTAGCCGAACTCGTTGTCGTACCACAGGTACAGGATCGCGTTGTCGCCGTCGACCTTGGTCGCGCCGGCGTCGACGATCGACGCGTGGCGCGAGCCCACGAAGTCCATCGAGACGGCGTCGGGGGCCGTGGTGAAGTCGATCTGGCGCTTCAGCGGCGAGTGCAGCGAGACGTCGCGCAGGTACTCCAGGACCTCGTCGCGGGTGGTCTCGCGGCCCAGGCGCAGGCTCAGGATCGCGATCGAGACGTCCGGGACGGGGACGCGGATCGAGCTGCCGGTGATCGGGGCCTTCAGCTCCGGCAGCGCCTTGGCGACGGCCGAAGCGGCACCGGTCTCGGTGATCACCATGTTGAGCGGCGCGGAACGGCCGCGGCGGTCGGCCTTGTGGTAGTTGTCCAGGAGGTTCTGGTCGTTGGTGAACGAGTGGACGGTCTCCACGTGGCCGCGCAGCACGCCGTACTCGTCGTCCATCGCCTTCAGCGGCGGGACGATCGCGTTGGTGGTGCAGGAGGCGCAGGACAGGATCCGCTCGTCCGGCTTGATCGTGTCGTGGTTGACGCCGTGCACGATGTTCGGCACGTCGCCCTTGCCGGGCGCGGTCAGGACGACCTTGTCGATGCCGGGGCGCAGGTGGGTGGAGAGGCCCGCGCGGTCGCGCCACTTGCCGGTGTTGTCGATCAGGATGGCGTTCTCGATGCCGTACGCCGTGTAGTCGACCTCGGAGGGGTCGTTGGCGTAGATCACCTTGATCGTGTTGCCGTTGGCGACGATGGAGCCGTTCTCCTCGTCGACCGTGATCGTGCCCTGGAACTGGCCGTGGATGGAGTCGCGGCGCAGCAGCGAGGCGCGCTTCACGATGTCCTCGGCGGCCCGCTCGCCGCCCCCGCGCACGACGATCGCGCGCAGCCGCAGGCCGTTGCCGGAGCCGGCCTTCTCGATGAGGAGGCGGGCCACGAGGCGTCCGATGCGGCCGAAGCCGTAGAGGACGACGTCGCGTCCGTCGCGACGCTCGATCTTGTTCTCACCGGTGGCGCCGGCCACGGCCTCGGCGGTGAACTCCGCCACCGACAGACCGCGGTCGTCGGTCCGGTAGTCGGCGGCCAGCATGCCGATGTCGATCTGGGAGGGGCCGAGGTCGAGCGTGGTGAGCGTCTGGAGGAAGGGGAGCGTCTCGGTGACCGACAGCTCCTCGCCGGCTATCTGCCGGGCGAAGCGGTGGGTCTTGAGGATGCTGACCACCGACTTGTTCACCAGGGAGCGGCTGTGGAGGAGGACGGTGACGTCCTGCTCCCGGTGCAGCTTCCCGATGATCGGGATCATCGACTCCGCGATCTCCTCGCGGTTCTTCCAACTGATGAACGAGTCGTCATTGACAGTCACAAGTTTATCTTTCGAGCTAGGCGGCGCTCATATGGTAACCCCCGGCCCGTTCGATCGATCAAGGGGTACGGGGTGTGACGAGGGCCCCTCCGGGCCCCCGCGCCGGGACGGGCCGCGGGACCGGCGGCCGGTCAGGAGAGGGCCAGGGTCCGGAAGGCGTCCCTGACCCGGGCCAGCGGACCGGGATCGCGGGTGAGGTAGAGCCGGTTGGTCAGCAGGACGGCCCAGCGTCCCCGCGCGGGCGAGACCCAGAGGGCCGTGCCGGTGAAGCCGAAGTGCGCCCAGACGTCGTCCGCCGGGCCCGTGCCCGGCGCCGGGTGCCAGAAGAGCCCGCGCGGCGGGTCGAGACGGCCGGTGCGCACGCGCAGCGAGGCGGCGGTCCACTCGGCGGAGAAGGTGCCGGGCACCGGGTCGAGGAGGTGGCGCAGGAAGCGGCCGGTGTCGGCGGCGGTGGTGAAGACGCCCGCGATGCCGCAGGCGCCGCCGAGGAGCCGTGCCGAGAAGTCGTGGACGGTGCCCCGGAGCCGGACGCCGCTCTCCTCGTCGTGCTCCGTCGGCGCGCACCGCTCCTTGAGGGCGGCCGGCAGCGGCCCGTAGCGGGTGTCCGTCATGCCGAGGGGCGCCCAGACCCGGTCCCCGGCGAGCCGGGGGAGCGGCCGGCGCGTGAGGTGCTCGGCGAGGTAGCCGAGGACCAGGGCCGCCCGGTCGGTGTACGCGACGGCCTCTCCGGGCCGGTGCCGCAGCGGCTCGGACAGGACCCCGTCCCGTACGTCCCGCGGGTCGGAGCCGTAGAGGTGTCGCAGGTTGGCGCGCAGCGGCAGGCCCGCCGTGTGGGTGAGGAGGTGGTGGGCCGTGACCCCGGCGAGCGGCCGGCCGGCCGCCTCCGGCCAGTACGAGCCGAGCGGCGCGGACGGGTCGAGTTCGCCGGCGTCGACGAGGGTGCCGGTCACGGCCCAGACGGCGAGGACCTTGGTGAGGCTCGCGACGTCGAAGAGCGTGTCGGGGCGCGTCGGTCCGGCGGGGTCCGCCGGGTCGAGGACGCCGACGGCCCCGGCCGACAGGGTGGTGCGGGCGTCGCCCGCCGCCCACGCGGCGCCGGGGACGACGCCCGCCCGCACGGCGTCGCCGAGCAGCCGCTCGCAGGGGTCGGTGCGCTGTGCCAAGGCGGGCCTCCGACGGATCGGGCGGCCCGTCGGGGGGTCCGGGGCCCGTCCGGGAGGCCGCGCCCGGCCCGTGGTGTGCCGGGGGCGTTCCCGGCGGGCCCCTGCGGGCCGCGCTCCGAAGTCATGCCCAGGCCGGACGGGAAGACACCCTTCCGGCGGCGTGCGTCAGCGCCCGTCGGCGATCTCCTGCGGAGTCTTCGCCGGGACCTTCTCCGGCGTTTCCCCGCCGTCCACCGTGCAGGTCACCTCGTCGCGCGGGGTGTAGTGGGTCTTGAAGGTCTCCCGCTTGACCTCGGCGCCGCCGTTCTTGAACACCCGGTCCACCGAGATGTCGAAGCCCTCCAGCGGGGGCTGCGGCACACAGGCCTTGCCGGTGCCCTCGCGCTTCGTGGGCTGCGTGAGGTGGGTGCGCGGACCGGCGACCGCCTCCACCGAGTCGTACTTCTTCGTCCCGAGGAAGCTCACGGTGACCGAGGAGTCCGTCGCGCTCGCCTTGATGTAGATCGGCTTGCCCGTGTCGTTGCGGAACCTCAGGTCCAGGCTGCCCCAGGCGACGGTCGCCTCGCGGCCGGCCGGGTAGCGCTCGATGTAGAAGGAGTGGGCGCCGTACTCGACGGGCTTCACCCCGGCGAAGAACATGGCGTTGAAGACGGTGGTGGCCATGGCGGACACGCCGCCGCCGGGCGCGGACCGGTACTGGCCGTCGAGGATCATCGTGCCGTCGACGAAGCCGTTGTCCGGGGTGCGCTCGCCCACCGTCTTGTTGAAGCTCCACACCGCGCCGGGCTGCACCAGCGAGCCGTTGATCAGCTGGGCCGCCCGGCCGATGTTCGTCGTCCGGTACGGGGCCGAGGGGAAGTTCACCGTGAACGACGACATCTGCTCGGTGATGCCCAGGCGGGCCAGCGAGTCGGAGGTCAGGTCGGGCCGGGTGACCTTGGTGGCCACGGTGGCCGTACGGGCCGCCTCGCCGGTCCTGGTGAGCAGCGGGCGGACGGCGTCGCCGAGGGCCCGCGCGGTCACCTCGTGGCCCGACCGGCCCTCCGACTCCACGACGACCTTGCCGTCCCGCACGCCGAGGGTGGACCGCGTCGGCGCGTTCGTCAGGGAGGCGAGCGGCCGCGCCACGTCCGGGTCGCGCAGCAGCGCGTCCGCGTCCAGGTTCCCGCTGAGGTGCCCGTCGTCGTTCTTCACGGTGAGGTGGTCACTCAGCGTGGCCGGGGAGATCCGCAGGCGCTCGCTCCCCGCCGTGAGCGTCACGGGGCCGGAGAGCGCGGGCTTCGCGTACGTGTCGAGGAAGCGGTTCACCTCGGTGGCGGGCAGCTTCGGCTGGGTCAGGGCGACGGGGAGGGCGACCGGCGCCGCGCCCGTGGCGGCCGGGTAGGCCGCGCGGAGGGACTCGACGGCCCGGCCGGCGTCCAGCTTCCGGCCGGTGACCGGCTGGGTGGCGACGGCCTTCCCGTCGCGGAAGGCGACGGAGCCCTCGCGGACCGCGCGGTCGTTCCGCTTCGCCAGGTCGGCCACGGTGGCCTTCGCCTTGGCCTCGTCGTACGCGAAGACCGGCCGGAGGTCGCGCTCGCCGGAGGAGAAGAGGCGCCGGACGACGGTGACGGGGTCGCGGGAGGGGTCGGCCGCCTGCTCGGCGGTCTTCGCCACGTCCACGGTCAGTCCGGCGGAGGCCGGGTCCACGGCGGACGCGAGGTCGCCGACCCGCACGGGGATCGGCGCCTTCCACTCGGCCGGGGCCTCGGCGGCGAGTCTCGCCTCGGCCTGGGAGCGGCTCATGCCGCCGATGTCGATGCCGGCGACCCGGGTGCCGGCGGATATGTCGTCCCCGGTGGCGAGCAGGCCCGCACCGTACAGGCCGCCGGCGGCCACCGCGACCACGCCTGTCGCGATCGCGGCCGTCCGCAGACGCGGGCGGCGCCCCTCGTGGGGCGTCGGGGCATGGTCGGTACTGGAGCGGAGCACGCGCTCTCCCGGGGCGTCGAGGAGGAAGGGGAACCCCATGACGGTACGCCGAAAGAGTGTCTTATGCACATAAGACCGGTTTGACCTGCGGCAATACGGAGGGCGGCGAAGGGGGTGCGCAGCGTGGCGCCCGGCTCTCCGTCCGGTCCCGCCGACGCGGTCCGGGCCGGGGTCCGAGGCCCTCCGGCGCGCCCCGGGGCGCCCCGCCCCGCCTGATAGGTTCGCGGGCGACGCAGGCGGGGGCGACGGCCCGAGGGGGAGGAGCGGCACATGGCGCTGAGCGGGCGGCAGACCGGCAGGCCCACCCTGGAGGAGGTCGCCGCGCGGGCCGGAGTCGGCCGCGGCACGGTCTCCCGGGTCATCAACGGCTCCCCGAAGGTGAGCGAACAGGCCAAGGCCGCCGTCGAGCGGGCCGTCGCCGAGCTCGGCTACGTCCCCAACCGGGCCGCCCGCGCCCTCGCCGGCAGCCGCACCGACGCCGTCGCCCTGGTCATCCCCGAGACCGAGGCGCGGCTCTTCACCGAGCCGTACTTCCTCGACATCATCCGCGGCGTCAGCGGCGAACTCGCCGACGCCGACAAGCAGTTGCTCCTCACCCTGATCCGCAGCGAGCAGGAGCGGCAGCGCTTCGAGCAGTACCTCGCCGCGCAGCGCGTCGACGGCGTCCTCCTCGTCTCCGTGCACGGCGACGACCCGCTGCCCGACCAGGTCCGCGCCCTCGGCCTGCCCGCCGTCCTCAACGGCCGCCGCTCCCAGGACGAGAGCGTCGCCTTCGTCGACTCCGACAACACCGGCGCCGGCCGGACCGCCGTCGCCCACCTCGCCGCGCGCGGCCGGCGCGCCGTCGCCACCGTCACCGGGCCGCTCGACATGTACGTCGCCCGCTGCCGCCTCGACGGCTACCGCGAAGGCCTCGCCGAGGCGGGGCTCGCGGCCGACGAAGGCCTCGTCGCCAACGGCGACTTCACCGAGGAGGGCGGCCGCCGCGCCATGCGGGAACTCCTGGACCGCCGGCCCGGCCTGGACGCCGTCTTCGCCGCCTCCGACGTGATGGCGGCGGGCGCGCGGGCCGTCCTGCGCGAGGCGGGCCGCCGGGTCCCCGAGGACGTCGCCCTCGTCGGCGTCGACGACTCGGCCGTCGCCCGGCACATGGACCCGCCGCTCACCAGCGTCCGCCAGCCGATCGAGGAGATGGGCCGCGCCATGGCCCGCCTGCTCCTCCAGGAGATCGCCTCGCCCGGCGACCCCGACGACCAGCCCCGCCGGATCCTCCCCACCGAACTGGTGGTCCGCGCCTCCTCCTGACGGCTCCGCCGCCCCCGGCCGTACGGCCCCGTCCCGAGGAGCGGCATCGGCTTCCTCCGGGCCGTGGTCCTCGTGGTCCTCGCCCGGCGCCCGCGCCCGGAGCGCTGAGACGGCCCCTCCCAACGGTCAGGGGCGGGGGCCCCGGTCCTCGTCGTGGACGATCCAGCGGCCGTCCCCGCCCCGGCCCGGCCGGAACCGGCGCCCGTCGGGGCGGTGGGAGCGGTGCGACTCGCTCATCGCCTCGAAGGCCACGAACCCCGCGATCGCCAGGGCGATCACGATCGCGCCCAGGACGTACCAGCCGTTCGGCGCCAGGAACCCGAACGCGATCAGGACCAGCAGCCCGATCCCGATCTTGCGCGGCATCGACATGTGAGACGTCTCCCCCCGGAGTGTGCGTACGGTCCCTGAGGCAGACGCGAGGACCGCCCGCCCGGTTCCCCGCGGGATCCGGAGCCCGGCGTGTCGTTCGGACGAGCCCAGCGGGCGGGGCGGCCGGGCGTGGGTTCGAATCGGGGCATGGCTTCCTACGACAGGCCCCGCACCGGCGGCTCCCCGAGGCCGCTGAGGGCCGGTGACACCTGGTGGTACGCCGCCGTGGCGGGCGAGGCCGCCGACTCCTTCGCCGCCCGCGTCCGCACCCGGACCCGGCGCGGCTGCCTCGGAGCCGTCCTCCTGCTCACGGTCGTCTACGCGGGACTCGTCCTCACCGCGACCGGCCGCCGCTGGGGCGACGCCGCCACGACCGGCCGGCGCGCCGACACCGCCGCCGCCACCCTGCTCCGCGACCACCCCTCCCTCGCCGGGCTCACCACCCTCTCCCTGGCCCTCGGCTGCGTCCTCCTCCTCGCCGTCGGCCTCATACGCAGGCGGTACGCGCTCACCGGCCTCGCCGCCGGCGGAGTCGTCACCGCCCTCGCCCTCACCGGACTGCTCCGGCTGTACGCGCCGCGCCCCCGCCTCACCGACACCGGCGGCGCCCTCCTGCCCAGCGGCTTCCCCAGCGCCCAGACCGCCCTCGCCCTGGGCGTCGCCCTCGGCCTGCTCCTCGTCGTCCCCCACCGGCTGCGCGCCCCCGCCGTCGGCGCCGCCACCCTCTGGGCCGCCGCCGTCGGCGCGTACACCCTCGCCGACGGCCGGCACCGGCCCGGCGACGTCATCGCCGCCGCCCTCCTCGTCCTCGCCGTCTTCTGCGGGATCCTCGCCCTCCGCGCCCGCAAGGGCGAGGTGCGCCCCGGCCCCCGGCGCCTGCCCGCCCCGGCGGCCCTCCCGGTGCTCGTCCCGCTCGTCCTCGTCGCCGCCGGCGGCCTCGCCGCCGGGATCTGGCTGCTCGGCGACACCCTCGCCCTGCCCGCCACCGCGCCCTACGACCCGGCCGAGCTCCGCCTCGCGCACCGCTGCGGACAGGCCCTCGCCGCCGGCGTGACCGCCGCCGCCGGACTGGTCCCGCTCCTCCTGCTCCGCCACGTCGACGTGGACGGCCCCCCGCCCCCGTACCGGCTCGGCGGTCCCTTCGCCGAGGCCGCCGGGGCCCCGGAGGACGAGGAGCTCGTGGGGCCCTTTACCGAGGACCTCGATCACGAGATATCTTGATGTCGAGCAATCTCGCATACGCAGACGTGGAGCGGAGCACCCTGGTGACTGACTCGACCATCATCTACACCCACACCGACGAGGCGCCTGCCCTGGCGACGTACTCGTTCCTGCCCGTGATCCAGGCGTACGCCTCGCAGGCCGGAGTCACGGTCGAGACGCGGGACATCTCCCTCGCGGGCCGCATCATCGCCGTCTTCCCGGAGTACCTGGAGGAGGGCCAGCGCATCGCCGACGCCCTCGCCGAGCTGGGCGAGCTGGCCAAGACGCCCGAGGCCAACATCATCAAGCTGCCGAACGTCTCGGCGTCCATCCCGCAGCTCAAGGCGGCCGTCGCCGAGCTCCAGGCCCAGGGCTACGCCCTCCCGGCCTACCCGGACGACCCGAAGACGGACGAGGAGCGCGAGATCCGCGCCCGCTACGACAAGATCAAGGGCTCGGCCGTCAACCCGGTCCTGCGCGAGGGCAACTCCGACCGCCGCGCCCCCGCCTCGGTGAAGAACTACGCCAAGGCCCACCCGCACCGCATGGGCGCCTGGACCCCCGAGTCCAAGACGAACGTCGCCACCATGGGCGAGAACGACTTCGCCTCCACGGAGAAGTCCGTCGTCATCGACGCGGACGACACCCTCCGCTTCGAGTTCACCGCCGCCGACGGCACCGTCAGCGAGCTCCGCGAGCCGCTGAAGGTCGTCGCCGGCGAGGTCGTCGACGCCGCCGTCATGCGCGCCGCCGCCCTGCGCACCTTCCTGAGCGAGCAGGTCGCCCGCGCCAAGGCCGAGGGCGTCCTCTTCTCCGTGCACCTCAAGGCCACCATGATGAAGGTCTCCGACCCCATCGTCTTCGGCCACGTCGTGCGCGCCTTCTTCCCGGCCACCTTCGCCAAGTACGGCGAGGCCCTCGTCGCCGCCGGCCTCTCCCCGAACGACGGCCTCGGCAGCATCCTCAACGGCCTGGACGGCGTCCCGCACCTGGGTGCCGAGATCAAGGCCTCCTTCGAGGCCGAGCTCGCCGAGGGCCCCGCCCTCGCGATGGTCGACTCCGACAAGGGCATCACCAACCTGCACGTGCCGTCCGACGTCATCGTCGACGCCTCGATGCCGGCCATGATCCGCACCTCCGGCCACATGTGGGGCCCGGACGGCCAGGAGGCCGACACCCTCGCCGTCCTGCCGGACCACAGCTACTCCGGCGTCTACCAGGCCGTCATCGAGGACTGCCGCGCCCACGGCGCCTTCGACCCGTCGACCATGGGCTCCGTACCGAACGTCGGCCTCATGGCGCAGAAGGCCGAGGAGTACGGCTCCCACGACAAGACCTTCGAGATCGCCGGGGCCGGCACCGTCCGCCTGGTGAACTCCGCGGGCGACACCGTCCTGGAGCAGGAGGTCGCCGAGGGCGACATCTTCCGCGCCTGCCAGACCAAGGACCTGCCCATCCAGGACTGGGTCAAGCTCGCCGTCACCCGCGCCCGCGCCACCGGCTCCCCGGCCGTCTTCTGGCTCGACGAGAACCGCGCCCACGACGCCCGGCTGATCGC
This sequence comes from Streptomyces sp. NRRL F-6492, assembly GCF_001280125.1. Classification (GTDB taxonomy): domain Bacteria; phylum Actinomycetota; class Actinomycetes; order Streptomycetales; family Streptomycetaceae; genus Streptomyces. The sequence goes on along the minus strand of NZ_LGEG01000034.1, from coordinate 2,434 downwards.
CAAGGTCAACGAGTACCTCCCGCAGCACGACACCGAGGGCCTGGAGATCAAGATCCTGTCCCCGGTCGAGGCGACCGCGTTCTCCCTGGAGCGCATCCGCCGCGGCGAGGACACCATCTCGGTCACCGGCAACGTCCTGCGCGACTACCTGACCGACCTCTTCCCCATCCTGGAGCTGGGCACCAGCGCCAAGATGCTGTCGGTCGTCCCGCTGATGGCGGGCGGCGGCCTCTTCGAGACCGGCGCCGGCGGCTCCGCCCCGAAGCACGTCCAGCAGCTCGTCAAGGAGAACTACCTCCGCTGGGACAGCCTCGGCGAGTTCTTCGCCCTGGCCGCCTCCTTCGAGCACCTCGCGACCACCACGGGCAACACCCGCGCCCAGGTCCTCGCCGACACCCTCGACCGCGCCACCGGCACCTTCCTTAACGAGGACAAGTCGCCGACCCGTCGCCTCGGCGGCATCGACAACCGCGGCAGCCACTTCTACCTGGCCCTGTACTGGGCCCAGGAGCTGGCCGCCCAGACCGAGGACGCGGAGCTCGCCAAGGCCTTCGCCCCGTTCGCCGAGAACCTCGCGGCCAACGAGGGGAAGATCGTCGACGAGCTGATCGCCGTCCAGGGCTCCCCGGCCGAGATCGGCGGCTACTACCAGCCCGACCCGGCCAAGGCCGCGGCCGTGATGCGCCCGTCCGCCACCCTCAACGAGGCCCTCGCGTCCCTCGCCTGATCCGGCGCGCGGACCCCGTACCGCCCCGGCCGGAAACTCCTCCGGCCGGGGCGGTCCCGTCGGTGGCGGATACGGCATCCGGGTGTGAACCTGGATGGATGAGTTGGGCATCTTGGACGACCACCGGTGTCTACACCGGGCGAGGTGGGGTGCTGACCGACGAGGCCGGGACCGTCACGGGCGATCTGACCGTGCACACCACCTGGACCGAGCGCGAAGCGCGTGTGGCCGTGCAGTACAGCGGCGCGTCCGACTGGTTCACCATGTCGGGCAGTCCCGTCCCCTGCGCAACGGAGGAGGAGAGCCGCGATCTCCACGACGCCGTCGTGGAGGCCGTCCGGGAGGGAAACGGGGCCACGGTCCCGAGACTGCCCGGACCCCTGGTCTAGGGCCCGGCACCCGGGCCCCGCAGCCGTCCGGCACCACGACCACTCTCCGTACTACGAGCACCACCAGCACCACCAGCACCACGAGCATCCGAGCACGACACGTATCCGGTACCGCGAGAAGTGTTATCCCTCCCGCGCCCACGGGTCTCCCCAAGACGGGGGGACACGGACCCGGGACGAGGGAGCAGACCCATGCACAGCGACGAGCGCCGCACCACCGCCCTTGTGGAGGCGGCCGGGGCCGGTGACGTCCACGCCAGGGACGAACTGGTCCGCGCCTACCTGCCGCTCGTCCACAACATCGTCGGCCGCGCCCTCGACGGCCACGCCGACACGGACGACGTCGTCCAGGAGACGATGGTCCGCGCCCTCGACGGGCTGCCCGGCCTCCGCGACCCCGCCAGGTTCCGGTCCTGGCTCGTCGCCATCGCCATGAACGGGATACGGCGCCGCTGGAACGAACGCCGGCAGGCCCCCGTACCCGGCCTCGACCACGCCGCCGACCTCGCCGACCCGGCCGGCGACTTCACCGAACTCACCATCCTCCGCCTCGGCCTCTCCGGACAGCGCCGCGACGTGGCCCGCGCCACCCGCTGGCTCGACGGGGACGACCGCGAACTCCTCGCCCTGTGGTGGCTGGAGGCCGCGGGCGAGCTGACCCGCGCCGAACTCGCCGAAGGCCTCGGCGTCCCCCCGCAGCACGCCGCCGTGCGGGTCCAGCGCATGAAGGAGCGCCTGGAGACCGGCCGGGCGGTGGTCCGCGCCATGGACGCCCTGCCGCCGTGCCCGGAGCTGACGGAGGTCCTCGCCCCCTGGGACGGCCGGCCGTCCCCGCTCTGGCGCAAACGGGCAGCCCGCCACCTGCGCTCCTGCGACGCCTGCACGTCCCGCGCGACGGGCCGCCGCGGCCTCGTCCCCGTCGAGGGCCTGCTGGCCGGGATCGGACTCGTACCGCCGCTCGGGATCGCCGCCGTCACGGCGGGCGGGCCGGAGACGGAACCCGCCGGGTACGGGGACGGGGCGGGCGCGCCCCTCGACGCGTCCGGGGCCCCCACCGCGCCCGGGGACGGTTCCGCCGTACCGGCCGGCGGCGGGGGAGGGCCCGCCGGCCGGTGGGCCCCCGGGCGCGGGACGGTCCTCGCCGGGGTCGCCGCCGTCGCCGTGCTCGGGGCCGTCTCCCTCCTCGTGCCCTCCGGGCCGGAGGCGCGCGTGCGGCCCGAGCGGCCCGTCGCCGCGCCCCCGACGACGCCCGCCCCGACCACCACCTCCCCGACCCCGGCGCCCACCACCCCCGCCCCCACGCCGACGACCACCACCC